>DJGZ01000050.1 GCA_002433025.1 Bacteroidales bacterium UBA5833 | reverse complement strand
CGAGCGGAGCCGAGACCATCCGGAACCACTGAGCCGAGACCATCCGGGTACAACAAACGCTCCTTTGGGGTCATCTATACAAACCTGGCAACAGACCAGACTCCGGAGGAGTCATATATTAATAAAAAAAAGGTATAAATGAAATGAGCGGCCCCTCCGGGGCCGGATATCCCCTGCATTCAATAAGCTGTCAGATCCGACAGCGTCAGGGCCAGAAACCACATTACCCCCGGCTGATGAAAACATACAACCCCACTGGCGCAACCGTTTCGATTGCCCCTCCATATATTCTTTGGCTACTCAATTCTTTCAGCCGGCCAGCACCCCGCAAAGGTGAAACAATACCCTGGCGCCCACATTGCCGTCCCAACCATCTTCGCTTGCTGACACTTCGCACAGGTCGAAGCCAATGATTTCTTTACCAGCGGATTTCAATACATTCAACAGATGCATCAGTTCCTCATATTCAAGTCCACCAGGGACAGGAGTACCGGTATTGGGACAAAGTTTAGGGTCAAACCCGTCAATATCCACTGAAATGTGGACTTTCTCAGGTAAGCTTTCCACAATCTCATGACAGAGCTTATCCCAGTTTTCACCTTTATACATGCGCTTTCTGACTTCACGGTCGAAATAGACACTGATCCGCTCAGCATCTGACCGCACATAATTGTTTTCCTGTTCGCAATAATCCCTGATGCCAACCTGAACCAGGCGTGAAACCTGTGGGACAGTTTCCAGGACATTATAGAAGATGGAAGCGTGCGAAAAGGTAAATCCTTCGTAGGCTTCCCGCAAATCCATATGGGCGTCGATATGGAGTATGCCGAATTGTTCGTGCATATCCCCCTGCAGCTGTATATATCCCAGCGGAATGCTGTGGTCGCCGCCGGCAAGGCCCACCAGTTTCCCTTTCTTTATCCAGAAGGCGGCTCTTTCCTTTACCCATTCGTTCATCCTGGCGCAGGCTTCATTCACGCGCTCAAGCTTATCGGTAAGAATGGAATTCGAAGGAATATCCTCCCCTTCTTCGAGGGCGGCAATGATATCCCCTGCCAGTTCCTTTGCCCGTCTTCCGGCCGCTATCAGCTCACCGGGGCAGGTATCCATGTAAATGCCCCGTTTCCACAACTCAGGAAAATCGTGGTGATGCAGGTCTATCTGGGCAGAAGCTTCCTTAATCGAGTCCGGCCCCTCACCGGTGCCGGAGCCAAAACTCACCGTAACCTCCCAGGGCACCGGGATGATGATGATATCCGATTGTTCAGCATCGAAAGGCAATCCGTATAAACCGCCTTCAGCCGCGGCGGGCGCATTCGGATCAAAGGAGTCAATGATTTCCTGCTTGGTCATATGCGGTGTTTTAGCTTCAACTCAGCCGCAAAGTTAATCATTATCTCCGGAAGGGCTTGCTGGCAATAACACGCTATCCTTAATCTGCACGATTGCAGGTTATTCGTTAAACGATGCGTTGCAATGCCCCTGCCGGTGCGGATGTTCCGGACGGTACCAGCATTTGCCTGACCCGGGCTTAAGCGTCTTTATTACAACTGACATGTTAGAAGAAAACCTGTCAGGCGGATCCTGGAACAGGCTGGCGCGGGCTTACGTTCTATGAGCAGAATTTACCTGATCAAGGCTTAATCATTTTTACACCTGACATGTTAGAAGAAAACCTGTCAGGTGGATCCTGGAACAGGCTGGCGACAACATTTCGCCCCCGCACACTAAAAACTATCTTTCATTTTAAATTCTTTCATTCTTTCATCCTCTAATCCTCTCATCCACTAATCCTCTGATTCTCTCATCCTCCTTGTCTCTTCGTCAAAACCGCCAGCCAAGCCTGAAATCAAGAAAATCAGCCACATGCCGGTGGGCCATCAGGCTGACGCCGGCTTCAAGGTGTTTGCCCAGCGGATGCGTCAGGCTGTATCGTTGATAAACCGGATCGGCGGCTTTGTAAGAATCATAAAGATAGACTCCGAAAGCCTGGCTGAAGACAAATCGTCCGAGCAGAAACCCGTGGCCCAGCATCAGACCGGCCCGGTAAGGATGGGCATTACTCAGCGGGTTGCGGCGGATTTCTACACCATCGGAACCATCGTATAGGAACAGGGTTCCGGCTCCAAGCCTGCTCAACCGGCTTACCCTGTAATTGACCCAGGCCTCCATACCCAATACCGGATACTTCTTCAATTCTTCATGATTCAACTGTCTGGCTGTGCCAAAAAGGGTGAGGCTTGCCTGTTTCCGCTGCGGAGTTGCCTGCTTCCAGTCAGATACGGTGCGTTGCGGAAAACGTGGAGGTTGTCTGAAAAAATCGAGTCCGAGCGCAATTGTCGGCCAGTTGATGCCCTTGTTGGGCTCGCGCAGTCCACCGTTGGAAATATGATTGTACAGGATCCCGAAGTTCAGCAATGTTCCCTGTGAAATCCGGTAATCGAGCACGGCGCCGAGCAACAGCGGGAAAGCGACATGGGTGCTGTAGGAGAAGTTATAAGGGTTTGTAACCGGGTTGTAGGGATGAGAAAGCCATGCAAATCCGGCGCCCGCCCTGATGGAGAATGAGAACCGTTTACCGGCCCCGAAAACCGGCTCAATAAATGCTGTAGCCGAAACACCGCGGCCAAGTATCTCAGGTTTGTCGAAATCCCAGAACCCTATGATCACGCCGGATTTCGGATAACAATTGCATGCATTCCGGGCCTGCCCGGTTGCCGAGTGCCGGCCCAGGGTAAGTTCAATACCCAGCGGATAGGCGTTGCCGATATCTTTGATGGCCCTGCTGTGGATGATCATGGAGCCATAATGAACCCGGGCGCCTGCATAGAAAAACTTTTCCGCGGCAAGCGTATCAGCCCCCGGCACTGACTGACAGTATGCAGCAATCCCGTGAAATGAAAAAAGCAAGGCAATTGAGAAAACAAGTCTTCCGGGCATCATTGGTTATATGCTGTTTTTTCAAAGTTACAAATCTTCCGGGCAACAACGATTTTCGCTAATTTCGCGACGCAAAAAAACAGGCAATGAGAACCATACTGCTACTGATTGCATCCAATATTTTTATGACGTTCGCCTGGTACGGCCACCTGAAATTTAAGGAAGCCGCCCTTTGGAAGGTAATCCTGGTAAGCTGGGGCATTGCGTTGTTTGAATATATGCTGATGGTTCCCGCCAACCGTTACGGACATGGTACTTTTTCGGTAGCGCAACTCAAAACCATACAGGAAGTGATTACCCTGATCGTTTTCGGTGCATTCTCGGTGCTGTTCCTGAAGGAGCCTATGAAATGGAATTACCTGGTGGGATTCGGGTTTATCGTGATGGCGGTGTTTTTTATTTTTAAGGAATGGTGATTTAAGGTTCAAAGATTAGCTACGCTGAACTCTCCCGATAGCGATCGGGATCAGTTCAAAGATTCAAGGATTCAAGGATTCAAAAAAATCTTCGGGTTTCCGTGTTTCCGTGCTTTGGTGGCAATTACATTCGTGCATTCGTGGCTT
>DJGZ01000023.1 GCA_002433025.1 Bacteroidales bacterium UBA5833 | reverse complement strand
CAAAACAAACTGATTAGTTACAAATATTCAAATACCGGCTTTCTTCCTTGAAAATATCATGTTTAGCAAATCACCCCCCTTCAGCACCAAACCTACCCTTAAAATAAAAACCGCCCGGAGAACTCCGGACGGAAAATACCAGTAAGCATGAACGATGTTTACTTTTTCAGCGTCAGAGGTTTGCCCATATAAAAATCAAGCACCGTAGTCTTAAAAATAAAGTCAAACTTGCTTTGCAGCACCTCCGATTCGGCATTGGTCATATCTTTTTTGGCATTATTGTAATCCACGGAGTTCATCACCCCGACATTGAACTTCTGCTCGGCATAACGGAAGGACTCCTGCGTGGCATGCAGTTTCTTTTCGGATGCATGAAAGTTTTTCAGCGAAGCCCTTGCATCAGCCCAGGCCTGCTGAATGGTTTTCCGCAGGGCCATACGCTGAAGTTCCAGGTCGAGGCGTGAGTTTTCGAGCGCTATTTTCGACTTGCTCACCATGGTGCGGGTCTGCCAGCCGTTGAAAATGGGCAGCGTCAGGTACAAACCAATTGTCTGGTTGTTGTTGTCCCTGATCTGATCGCCCCATGAGGTGGTTTTATAGGTAAAATCCGAATTAAATGCATAAACATCCAGGTTTTCACCTCCTGTATTCCGGGCAAAACCAATCAGTGCAGGATCTGCAGGAATTACCTGATCCACTTCCTGCCTTGCGCCTGAATATCCGGTCCCCCAACTTCCGCTGAGTGCAAGTGAAGGATAGAAAGTCCCGCGGGCACGCGAAAGCTGTTTTTCAGAGCTTTGCAATCGGTATTCTGCTGCCCTGATTTCAGGCATCCCGGTAACTGCATGGTTAAAAATCTGATCAGGGCTACCGGCGAGTGCCGGATCCCCTTCAATTGAAAGCACAGGGATTTCAATATCAAAGCCATCGGTCGAGGGCAGGTCGAGCAACTGGGCCAGCGTAAGCAGGGAAACTTCCAGGCTGTTTTCGGCACTCACCAGGCTTGACTCTTCCCCGGCTAGCTGTGCCTCTACAACAAACAAATCCCCTGCAGCCATGGTACCTGCATCTACCAGTTTCTGCATACGGGCCACCTGCTGACGGGTTATATCCAGCTGATTTGAACGGATCTGCACAAGTTCCTTGTAAAACAACACCTGCAGGTAAAATGTGGCAATGTTGATGGAGATGTCGTTCATAAACTTCTCGGCATCTTTCTCACTGGCCAGCAGGTTCAGTTGATTCTGCCTGATCAGGTTCATTTTCTGAAAACCGTTGAACAGGGTCACTCCGCTCTGAAGATAAAAGTTGTTCGACTGCACCCGGCTGGTTGCAAACTGATTGGTATAACGGTCAATGGTCTGACCATAATTGTATGCATGCGAGGCATTTCCGGTAATCCCCGGAAGCAGGTCGAGTTTCGACTGCAAAACATCGGCTTTGGCGCTTTCAACCAGCAACATCGATTGCTTCACCTGCAGGTTGTTGGTCAGGGCATGATCAATACATTGCTCCAGGGTCCATACCTGCTGTGCGGTAACCCTGCCGGAAATCATTCCGGCAAACAGGAGAAATAAAATGGTTTTTCTTATCATTTTGAAACAATTAGCTATCCGTAATATGCGGAGTTCATTAAAAAAGCCTTGTAATGATTTCACCACACAATTATTAAAGATCGTGCCATGAAAATATCACTCTGTTTTATAGCAACTTACAAATTCACTCTTATTGACTGCTGTTCGGTTTCGCTCAGTTTCAGGTTCAATAATGAACACATAAACCGGCCTTAAATGGTGAACAAACATCTTAAAGTAAACTTTGGTCAAATTTATGCGATAGGTTGTTCACATTGAGTTAAATTTACAAAAATTTGCAAACCGCCGGTTTTCATTTTCATCCGGCCAACACAAACTTTACGAATATGATGAGGAAGTTCCTGCAATTCTTTTTTATATCCGCTTTGACGCTTAACCTGTGTGCAGGGTTACACGTAAAAGCACAAAACATAAGCACAACGGCAATGAATGACACGGTTGATGTGGTAAATTATGCGATCAATTTATCAATTGTCAACCTTTCATCACAGCAAATTGAGGGAATGACCGAAGTCAGATTTACCACCCCGCTGAGCAATATCAGCCATCTGCCACTGGCTTTAAAGCAGTTGCAGGTTGACTCTGTAAAGACGGAAAATGATGAGTACCTGACCTTTTCCCATACAGGTGATTACTTGCGCATACAGCTTGACCAACCATTATCGGCCGGCGATACCAGCCTTGTCAGGATTTATTACCAGGGAGTCCCATTCCATGAATCATGGGGGGGCTTTCATTTTTCCGGTTCATACGCGTTTAATCTGGGTGTTGGTTTTGAATCCATTCCGCATAATCTCGGAAAAGCCTGGTTCCCCTGTAATGACAACTTTACCGACCGGGCCTTTTACGAATACCGGATCAGGGTGGAAAACGACAAACTTGCCGTTTGCGGGGGACTCCTCCGGTCGGTATCTACCATGTGCGACGGCACCAAGGAGTTCTATTGGAAATCGGACCGCAGCCTGCCCACCTACCTGGCTTCTGTGGCAGTGGGACCTTATGTGATGCTTACGGATACATTCCCGGGAACGGAACAGAATGTACCCATCACCTGGTTTGTACGGCCTCAGGATACTGCCCGGGTAAACGGAAGCTTTCAGAACTTAAAAGAGATTACGCATATTTATGAAACCTGTTTCGGGCCTTACCCCTTTCAACGGATCGGTTTCACCGGAACTGCCCTGGGGGCCATGGAGCATGCTGAAAACATTGCCTATCCGAATGGCAGCATCAACGGCGGCCTTTCCGACGAATGGCTTTATGCCCACGAGTTGTCGCACATGTGGTTTGGCAATAAGGTTACCTGTGCTTCGGATGCCGATATGTGGCTGAACGAAGGCTGGGCGCGCTGGTGCGAAACACTTTACCGGGAACACCTTTACGGTGCATCTGCAGCACGCGACAACATGCGCAGCCTCGCGCGCGAAGTGCTCCGCTATGCCCACATCAGCGAAGGGGGTTACCTGCCCCTCTCCCCCATGCCTTCCAACCTGACATACGGAACCCATGTCTATGACAAAGGCGGTATGGTGACCTATGCCCTGAGGGGCTACCTGGGCGACAGCCTTTTCTTCAACGGGGTCAGGGCGTACCTGGAGGAATATGCCTATCAACCGGCCAGCTCTTATAACCTGCGCGACTTCCTCAACCAGTATACCGGCACCGATCTGAACGGGTTTTTCGATTTTCATGTTTTCGGCCCGGGATTCAACCACGTTTCCGTGGATTCATTTCATGTAACACCGGCAGGCGGCCATTTTGATGTAGAGGTTTTTGTGCGGCAAAAACTTAAAGGCGCTGAACTGCCGGCCGAAAACTGTCGCAGCGAACTCGCATTTATGAGCAGTGAACGCATCGTGGAAACGCGCACCATCACCTTTTCGGGATGGCAGGGATCTTCGGTTTTTCAGCTTCCGTTTGAACCGGCGCTCGTAATGGCCGACCTTTTCGAACGAAACGGCGATGCCACCACCGATAACTACCAGACCATCCGGGCCACAGGCCTTTTCGATTTCCCCGACACCTATTTCAAAATGGAGGTAAGCAATCCGGGTGATTCTGCCTTTGTAAGGGTTACCCACCACTGGGTAGCCCCCGACGGCATGCTGGAACCCCGGCCTGGGCTGACCCTGAGCGATTACCGCTACTGGAGTGTTGAAGGCATATTCCCTGAAGGATTTCAGGCAACCGGACGCTTCACCTACAACCGGGGCAATGCACTTGACAATAATCTTATTACCTCATCGGCCGATTCCCTGGTAATTCTTTTCCGGCCGGGCGCAGGCCATGAATGGCAATCCGTTCCGTTCACCCGGCAGGGACCCTGGCAACTGGGCATAATCTATGTGCCCGACCTCCGCCCCGGGGAGTACACCCTGGCCGTTTGGGACGAACTTTTTGTAAATGCCGGATCACAAGAGCCAGGTAATACTTCCTTTTTGAAAATTGCACCCAACCCGGCAACATATATGACTGAAATAATTCTGGCAAAACCGGAAGCAGGAAGGCTGACCATACACGATTCTACCGGCAGGGTAATTTATTACAAGGAAGTATCCGCCGGAGATAAATCAATACGGATGAACACTTCAGGATTCAGCAATGGCAGTTATCCGGTAAATTTTGTATCTGCACAGGGGAAGAAATCCTTTGCCAGACTGATAATAGCCAGGTAGCCCCGCCTGTCTGCAGCATTCAGCGAATAAATCATTCAGAACAAACAGGCTGACTATGGATGCTTTTCTTTATGCAAACGCTCTTAAGGCACTTTTTCAGGAGAAGGCCAATCCGTTACATGCCCCGGCAATGGAAAGGTATATGCTCAATCAGTTTCGTTTCTTCGGGATTCCTTCGCCTGAACGAAAACTACTGACCAGGGAATTCAAACAACAATGTGGCCTGCCGGATCCCTTACAATTTAATGAAACAGTCAGGCTGATCTGGGAAATGGAAGAAAGGGAGCTGCAATATGTCATCATGGAAATCATTTCCTCAAAGCAGTGCCTGAGAAATCCGGAGCGTATTCATCTGTTCGAAGAAATGATCGTCAACCGCTCCTGGTGGGATACGGTGGATTACATCGCCAGCAACCTGGTTGGTCCGTGGATGTCGCTTTATCCTGAGAGGACAGCGGAGTTGACGGAATCATGGCTGAATTCAGGCAACCTCCGGCTGCAGCGCACCGTGCTGCTTTTCCAGCTGAAGTACCGCGACAGAACCGATGAACAGCTTCTTTTCAGGGCCATCCGGCAGTTGGCCGGATCCCGGGAATTCTTTATCCGTAAGGCCATTGGGTGGGCATTGCGCGAGTACTCGAAAACCAGGCCCGAACGCGTGACCGGTTTTGTGGAAGCCAACCCCCTGTCGCCGCTCAGCAGGCGCGAAGCCTTGAAAGTCATCCTGAAAAACAAAGACCATGAATGAAATAGCAGCCACTACCTGGTGGCTTCAGATGAATTCGTCACCGGCGGATCTACCGGGCAAAGCCCTTCCGAAAAGGTGCAAAGTAATGCAGGCTGTTAAACCGGTACGTTCATTTTATCTCTATTTATATACCTCGGTGGGTCGTCCATACCAATGGTACAACCGCCTCATGTGCCCGGCCGGCGAGCTTCAGCAAATGCTCGACAATCCTGCTAACAGCATTTGGGTGTTGTATTACAGGGGTGTACCGGCTGGTTTCGCAGAATTTGACCTGTCGGCAGCAAACGAAACTGAAATTGTTTATTTTGGACTCACCTGCGAGTTCACCGGAAAGGGCCTGGGCATACCTTTTCTACATTGGTGTATCGGCAAAGCATGGGAGAGACCAATTAAACGCCTGTGGCTGCACACCTGCAACCTCGATCACCCTGCAGCGCTGGGACTTTATCAGAAAGCCGGCTTTGAAATATACGATCAGGACACCGTCATGCAGCAGAAGCCGGATCCGGAAGATGACCCTTACCTGCTGCTTCCCTGGTAATTGTTTGTCCTTCCCTTGACAGGAATCACTATTTTTGCCCCGGTAATCCAACTACACCATGGAATCGAAAATCGCCCGGCTGATTTCCTATATCCTGCACCCGCTGCTGATGCCAACCTATGCGCTGCTGCTGCTCTTTAACCAGAACACTTACTATGTGCTGATTCTTCCTGAGAAGCTGAAATGGGCACTTACCGGACTGATTTTGGGCAACACATTTATTCTTCCGACAGTGATCATCTGGCTGATGCTTCAGAAAGGACTCATCAGCAGCCTGCAACTCCCCGAAAGGAAGGAAAGGACTTTCCCGTTTGTGATTGCGGCAATTTCATATTTCGCAACATATTTCATGCTTGGCAACATGGGGTTGCCATCGGTTTTCCTGCTTTTTCTGCTGGGGGGTGCCATACTTGTTGTTGTTGCCGCCATCATTAATCTTTTCTGGAAGATCAGCATCCACATGATGGGCATCGGAGGCCTGGCGGGTGGATTCGCCGGGCTGATGTTCACCCATCACCTGAACGCCCCGCTGCTGATCATTCTCCTGATCATGCTTGGTGGAATAACCGGGTTTGCCCGCCTGAAATTAAACACCCACAACGAAGCCCAGGTTTATACAGGCTATGTTGCGGGTGCATTGATCATGTCAGGAATTTTTATCCTGCTCTGAATCAGAAGGGGCGCAGGGAGATTCCTACTGAAACCGGATAAATCTCCGGTCCTGCATTTTCTTCAAATATCTTCGAAAGGGAATAGAAGGCATTAAGATTTATCCATTTGTAACCAATCTGAAAACTCGGGCCAAAACGCCACGTCTGCAGATTGGGAAGCTGACTTACTTTAATCTTCGTTTTACTGCCATCAGCCGGATCATTGCCTTTGTATTTGGTATGGGCATTGATGAGCAGACCAACCTTCAGCCCTAAGGCAACTTTAAATCCGCCTTCCGTTTTAAACCGGATTTCAGCCGGCACATCCAGATAGGTAAGGCTCAGCTTGCTCTTTTTATATTTCAGGTCATCGGGAATAGCCTGAAAGAACGAAATACCGGATGTATCCTGAAGGGTGGCATCACTAAACAGGTTATGCATGCCAAGCCCCAGACCAATGGCAAAAGCAAAATTTGACTTTTTCACAGGGAAAGTGCGCATGCCGTAAATATTGACACCCGGATTGATTGCGCGGAATTTGATCCCGTCGGGGGCATCCATGACAAAATCATTGAAAACATCTATGCCGGTTGCAAACTTATCAGAAAAAAGGCTCTCCGAAGGTTTCTGGGCTAAGAGGACTGCATTTAATGCAAAAAATGAAATTAAAAACAGAAATAACTTTTTCATCTGAAATGATTTTATGTTTAAAAGGCTTAAAAATACCGGGCTTGCCAATGAATGACATAAAAAAACAATGCCTGCGCAACAAAGATAAAGAAAACCCGGCGTTTTTAAGATAAACACCGCTGACAATAATTAATCAACGGCTATAATACACTGTTTTATAATTATTTAACTCTGCTCTCGGATATGACAACGATTAAACGACCAGTTATTTTATACAGTAGTCCGTTAAGAATTTTTAATAATTTGATTTACAGCGGTTTATAAACTTGTCTAAAGATTACAAATAATTCATGATCAAGCCATTGTTGCCTGCCCCGCCACTTTTGCGGGGTCTCTACAGCTTGCCCCGCTGTGGCGGGGTACTTGCGTGATTCTTAAATTTAACGGACCATTGTGTTTATAATCAG
Organism: Bacteroidales bacterium UBA5833; assembly: GCA_002433025.1. Lineage (GTDB taxonomy): Bacteria > Bacteroidota > Bacteroidia > Bacteroidales > Lentimicrobiaceae > Lentimicrobium. The sequence goes on along the minus strand of DJGZ01000023.1, from coordinate 19,496 downwards.
TATAATTATCATTGTGCTGAACAAGTACTGCACCGGGATTGCCCTCATGGCATTCAGGGTTATGTCCTGATTTGCTTTCCGATAATCAATCCGGGTTCAGGCTGTTCAAAAGAATCCATGGTAATCCGGTTAATCAATCCGGCCGGAACGTAGCGGGATAACTGACCCCTGAAAACAATGAAAGCTGCCTGATAACCGGGCAGCCTTCATTGTTATAAACTAGTTTTTTCTGATGGGTCTAGAAACATAACCATGACATCATAAAACCGGATCTTTGTTTAGCCGGCAACCGGATTGATCGTCCTGTCACCTATAATTTCACTATGGTTTTCTAATACCCAGGCGTCGAGCAATTCACATTCTTCCGGGGTGAGCCATCGCCTGTGTTTTTTAAACTCATTCAGGAAAAGTTCTTTATCAAAACTAACCCTGTTCAATATATCTTTGAGATAGTCCTGCATAAAAAGGCATCATGCATCATCCAGTGCATGCAAATATGTGTCAGAATAATGTTCGGAACCGGACAAATTATCAAGCGCACGGCTTTTTTTATCATGCGTACCCGTTTTGCTGATATTCGTAGTAAAACCGGAGAAGAATTCCAGGTATTCACCTGCGGTGGGCGGGGAATAATCCCGAAGGCGGCAGATGCTAAAATAAAAAAAAACGGCAAAGCGGGAAATCCCTGTTTGCCAGGATAATTCTTAAACGGGACAATCAACCCGGAATCCGGTCAATGTAAACGTTTTCTGAGCTCTTCGGTCTGCTTTTCGAATCCGGGTTTACCCAGCAGCGCGAACATGTTTTTCTTGTATGCTTCCACGCCGGGCTGATCAAAAGGATTCACATCAAGCAGATATCCTGAAAGGGCACAGGCGAATTCATAGAAATATAACAGTTGGCCCAGGGTATGCTCATTGATTGCCGGCAGGCTGATGACGATATTGGGAACCTGTCCGTCGACGTGGGCCAGCAGGGTGCCGAGCTCCGCCTGACGGTTGACCTCGTGGAGACGCTTTCCGGCAACAAAGTTCAGTCCGTCGGCATCGTCGGTTTCAGCCGGAACTGTTAATTCACGTTTGGGCTTTTCGATGCTGAGTACCGTTTCGAAAATAATCCGAAGCCCCTCCTGAACATACTGGCCCATGGAGTGAAGATCGGTGGTAAAACTGACGCCCGCCGGGAAAATGCCCCGGTTTTGCTTGCCTTCGCTTTCACCGTATAACTGTTTCCACCATTCCGTAATGTAAATCAGTGATGGCTGATAGTTTACCATAATCTCCACCGGCTTTCCGGAGGCATACATCGCGTTGCGCGCTGCGGCATAGAGGAAGGCCGGATTTTCGTCCATGGTTTTGGCAGTGGTTACCAGTTGTTTCATCGCACGGGCGCCTTCCACAAAGCTGCGGATATCGAAACCGGCAACGGCAATTGGAAGCAGGCCCACGGGAGTAAGCACCGAATATCGTCCTCCGACATCATCGGGAACAACATACGTTTTATACCCTTCGGCATCGGCCAGATTTTTTAAAGCGCCCCTGGATTTATCAGTAATTGCAATGATCCTTTGACGTGCTTCATCCTTTCCATACTTCTGCTCCAGATGCCTGCGCAACACCCTGAATGCAATGGCCGGCTCGGTAGTGGTACCCGATTTTGAGATCACGGTCAGGGCATAATCATGCCGGTCAAGCAAATCAATCAGGTCGGCCAGGTAGTCTTCAGAAATATTGTTACCGGCATAAACGATCAGGGGCGCTTTCCGTTCCCGCTTTGTCAGCAGACCGGCAAAATTATGCTGCAGCGCTTCTATCACTGCCCGGGCGCCCAGATAAGAACCTCCGATGCCTATCACAACAAAAATCTCCGCCTTGTCTGATATTCTCCCTGCATCCTGCATGATTGATTCAAGCAATGCATCATCAGTTTCATCAGGAAGGTTGATCCATCCGAGGAAATCATTTCCTTTGCCGGTTTTATTGAGGAGTGCGCCCTGATGAAGCAACAGCTGGTTTTCGTATGAATAAATTTCTGCTTTGCTTACAAAGCCTTCGAGTTTATCTGTATTGATTTTCAAATCAGCCATAATTCAATATTGAATGAGAAAAGTTTTGGCAAAGATACATCAGACTCAACAAAAAAAGTGCAGACCTGTGGGGAGACTGCACTTTTTCACACAACACATTGGTAGCATTTACACACACAAAACACACCAAAACAAAACACAATAGGGTCAGAACACTACTGTTGTATTTTTCACAAAGCAAAAATACACCATCAGCCCCGGGCAGTATGTTAATGAAATAAAACAAACGTTAAAAGTTGTTAATGCCCTGAGGTTTATGCCTTCAGCCCGCTTACCTTTGCACATATGAATAAACGTCACATCATACTGATTACGGCACTGGTAGGGGTTGCCCTTATCATTCTGACGGGTATACAGACTTACTGGATCCGCAGTGCCGTGAAACTGCGCGAAGCCGGGTTGCAGCGCAGCGTGGCCGAAGCCATGGGAGATGTGATGAGCCGTCTGGAGAAGGCCGAAATGAGCCGTCAGATGAAAAAAAACAAGGAATACAACAACCTGCTCAGGGCGATAGATTCGCTCGATTATCTGATTTATCAGGAGACCGGGAGGATGCCTGACGATGAAAAATCCGGCGGATCGTTTAACTACCAGCGGCAACAGGAATGGGGTGAAGTGTTTGAGGATAACCAGTGGAAGCTTGTGAAGAAATCCGATTCCGCGCGCATGAATTTTCCGGGATCCGATTCTGTGCGTATTGCCCGCTCCGACCTGAGCGAAAGGGCGAGGCAACTGAACCGGAAAAAAGCATTTCTGCTCAATCAGGTGTTTGATGAAATGTTTAACACCCCTTTTGCGCCAAGTATCGAGAGCCGGGTAAGCAAGGGCCAGCTGGATACCCTGATCAATATCGCACTCAAAGCCAAGGGAATAGATGCCGAGTATGAATTTGGCGTCTTCAGTGAAGCCAGGAATATCATGGTCCTCGAAAAGGATGCGGCATACAGAAATACACTGATGGAGGAAGGACTGTTCTTCCCCATGTTTGCCGGAAACGGCTACCCTTCAGGCGACTACCTCCTGATCCACTTTCCCAGGCAAACCCGTTACCTGCTCCTGCAGATGAGCGGCATGCTCATCATCTCAGGCGGATTGATGATATTGATTGTGATCGCTTTTGCCGTGGTGATTATCGCCATTTTCCGTCAGAAAAAACTCTCGGAAATGAAGAACGATTTTATCAACAACATGACCCATGAGTTCAAGACCCCCATTTCTACCGTATCACTGGCCTGTGAGGTGCTGAACGACCCCGATGTGCCCAAGACCGATGATCTGCTGCACTCCTACATCGACATCATCAGTCAGGAAAACAAACGACTGGGCGTGCTGGCCGAAAAAATCCTGCAGACCGCCATACTGGAAAAAGGACAGCTTAACCTGCGCAAAGAGGCTATTGATCTGCACGAAGTGATCTCCGACATTGTCCGCAAGATCGCCATACAGGTGCAGATCCGCGACGGAAGTATTACCCCCGGGCTGAATGCACAGGACCCGGTAATACTGGCCGACAGGGTGCATGTTACCAATATGATCAACAACCTGCTCGACAATGCCAATAAATATACCCCTAAAAAGCCACTGATCATTATTGCAACCGAGAACAGGAACAACGGGGTGCTGATCAGCATAAGCGACAATGGTATGGGTATCAGCAAAGCCAACCAGAAAAAAATATTCGATAAACTCTACCGTGTGCCCACAGGCGATGTGCATAATGTGAAAGGTTTCGGACTTGGGCTGAGTTATGTTAAATTTATAGTTGAAAAACATGAAGGCGAAGTGAGTGTTGAAAGTGAACCGGGCAAAGGCTCAACTTTCAGGGTTTGGTTGCCTTCGGGAGAGAAGTAAACAGGGATCTTATTCCTTTAAAATCAGTTACTAAAAAAGTGTGAAGAGCAATGGAAAAGGAAAAAACAAGGATTTTGCTGGCCGAGGATGACCGTAACCTGGGCAATATCCTCAAATCATACCTGGATGCCAAAGGATATGCCACCCGTCTGGTGGTGAACGGGCAGGAGGCCTTTGAACTTTTTTCAAAAGAGCAGTTTGATTTCTGCATCGTGGATGTAATGATGCCGGTAAAAGACGGATTCACGCTTGCCCGTGAAATCAGGCAGGTTGACCGGAATATCCCGATTTTATTCCTTACGGCAAAATCTCTGGAAGAGGACAAGCTGAAAGGGTTTCAGGCCGGGGCCGACGATTACCTCACCAAGCCCTTCAGCATGGAAGAACTGCTGCTGCGCATCGAAGCAATTCTCAGGCGTGCCGGATACAGCACCCAGGGGGGTAAAATCTTCAGCATCGGCTCCTTTACCCTTGACTACAACAGGCAGGTGCTCACCCGCGACGGGCAGGAACACCGGCTTACCTCAAAGGAGAATGAGCTGCTCAGGCTTTTGTGCGAAAATATCAATGAGGTGCTTGACCGTAGTTACGCATTGAACAAAATATGGCAGGACGACAGCTATTTCAACGCCAGAAGCATGGATGTGTACATTGCCAAATTACGCAAATACCTGAAAGGCGACGACAACGTTGAACTGATCAATGTTCACGGAATCGGATTTAAACTCGTTGTAAAAGAATAGTTGCTGCTGCCCGGTATCAGGAATAATTTTTCATAAATTCTTCCGCCTTTTCTACCATATGGCGCGTTCCGACAAAAAATGGCACCCGCTGATGCAGGCTTCCGGGCTGGATATCGAGGATGCGTTCATACCCGGTTGAGGCTTTGCCACCCGCCTGCTCAGCCAGAAATGCAATTGGGTTGCATTCATACAGCAGCCTCAGTTTTCCGTTAGGATTCTTCAGCGTGCCGGGGTAAATGTAAATTCCGCCCCGGATCAGGTTACGGTGAAAATCGGAGACCAGGGAGCCTATGTAACGCGTGGTGTATGGCCGGAGCGTAGCCGGGTTGTCCTGCTGGCAGTATTTGATATATTGCTTGACCCCTTCGTGAAAATAGATGTAGTTGGCTTCGTTGATGGAATAAATATTCCCTCCTTCCGGGATGGTCATTTCGGGATGCGAAAGCAGGAAAAGCCCCACCGAAGGGTCCAGCGTAAAGCCATTCACGCCATGCCCGGTGGTGTAAACCAGCATGGTGGATGAGCCGTAAATAATATATCCGGCCGCAATCTGCCGGTTGCCCGGTTGCAGAAGGTCCTCCACGGTTCCGCGACCCGACTCGCTTTTGCGACGGTAAATGGAGAAGATGGTACCAATGGGCACATTTACCTCTATGTTGGACGAACCATCGAGCGGATCCATGGCCACTACGTACTTCCCCTTCTGCGAAAAGGCATTGTCGTAGGTATATAACTCATCATTCTCTTCAGAAGCAACGGCACAAACCATTCCGCCGTGCCGCATGGCCGTCAGAAAACAATCGTTGGCAAACACATCCAGCTTCTTCTGATCCTCGCCCTGCACATTCTGCTGCCCGAAATACCCGTTGATATCGGCCAGTCCGGCCTTGTTGATTTCCCGGTTCACCAGTTTGGCGGCAATACCGATGTCGTTGAGCAATCGCGTAAACTCACCGGTAGCATAAGGAAAATCAGCCTGTTTTTCGGAAATAAACTGGACAAGGGTCTTCATATCTGACGCTTTTTGAAGTTTTCAAAATTACAATAATCTGTTTGCAATCGTCTCTAAAATGCCTGCTTTGCAATAACGGAAGTTAAGAAATAAACTATCACCAGCTATGACAAATGTATTTTCAGGACTTTCCGATCCTGAATCAGGCATGGATTTTATCCTTCATCCTCACAAATTAAGTACTTTTGCGTCATCAAACCTTGGTGTATGAAAGTATTCAAATTTGGCGGTGCATCCGTAAAAGATGCTGCTTCAGTCAAAAATGTCAGGGAGATTCTTTCTCGTTACAACGGTGAAAAGCTGTGTGTTGTCCTGTCTGCAATGGGTAAAACGACCAACGCACTTGAAGCAGTGGCGGATGCCTGGGTTAAACAGGATATGGCAGCCATTACCCTCCTTAATGAAATTGAAACATTTCATATGGAGATCTCAAAAGCGCTAGACGGTGCAGGTTCAAAGCAGCTTAAGCTGATTATCCGCGAAATCAGGCAACTGCTGCAGTCGGCTCCTCCGGCCCTTTACGATGCTGCCTACGACCTGGTGGTTTCAAACGGGGAGATGATGTCAACCGCCATTGTGAGCGATTACCTCAACCTCAGCGGCTTGACCAATCAGGAACTTGATGCCCGCAAGGTGCTGATTACCAACGAGGCCTACCGCAACGCCCGCGTGAGCTGGGAAGAAACTTCCGGGAAAATCCGTGCAGCCTTCGATGAATCCAACCCTGAACAGTTTGCCCCGGTTACCATCACCCAGGGATTTATCGGCAGCAGTGCCAACGGCCACCCGGTAACGCTGGGCCGGGAAGGATCCGACTTCAGTGCGGCCATCTTTGCCTATGCCCTCGATGCCGGCGAAATGATTATCTGGAAGGATGTACCCGGCGTACTGAATGCCGACCCCCGTTACTTCGACGACACCGTGCTGCTCAACCGCATCTCTTACCGCGACGCCATCGAGCTGGCTTATTTCGGGGCTTCGGTCATACATCCGAAAACCATTCAGCCGTTGCAGAACAAGAATATTCCGCTGTACGTGAAGTCCTTTGAAAAACCGGAGGAAATAGGAACCCTGATCCATAGTTTCGAAGATCAGCCGCTGAATACCCCCTGCTATATTGTAAAAAAAGAACAGGTGCTGGTCTCCGTCTCGCCCAACGACTTTTCATTTATCGCCGAAGACGGGCTGTACACCATTTTCGGACTGCTTTCGCACATGGGCATCCGCATCAACCTGATGCAGAACTCAGCCATCAGTTTTTCCATCTGTATCGACGACCATCCCGACAAGCTGAACCGGCTCTTCAAGGCCCTCAGCGGCGACTTCAGGGTAAAGTACAACCGCGGCCTTGAACTGATCACCATTCGTTACTACAACAAAAAGATCACCGATAAAATCGTGAACAAACGTCCGGTGCTGCTGGAGCAGAAAAGCCGGCTTACGGTACAGCTGGTGGTTGAATCCCAAAAATCAAAATAAAAAAAACCGCAGGCTTCCGTATTGCCAATCTGAGGCACCCTGCTGGTCCATAAGTTGAATGCCGGGTTTCCCGGACTTTTTAAACTCTTTCCGGACATTTCTGATTCAAAACTTAACTGACCGGACAGGAACCCAGTTTCCCGGCTGTATAAAGATACCAGCGATTTTTTGTGTTTCCGTGTTTTGGTGGCCTGCAAAAACCTGACCTTAGATGAACCCCGGCTTCACCCAGCAATCTGCATGCCGTTGAATATTAACGGCAAATTCCTATTTTTGCGCATCACTCAAATTTTCAGGCATGAACAGCACCCCTGCGAACAAATCGGGTTTCAAGTCCTTCCCGCGTAATTTCTGGACAGCGATCGTGATGGAGTTTTTTGAAAGAGGCTCCTACTACGGTGTGATGTCGGTACTTTCGGTTTACCTCGTCACCTCGGTGGGCGATGGCGGGCTGGGTTTCAGCAAGGAAGGCGTGGGGGTAATCAAAAGCACCATTACGCCGCTGCTGTACCTGCTGCCCATACTTTCGGGGGCGCTGGCCGACCGCTTCGGTTACCGCCGCACGCTGATGATGGCCTTTACGGTGATGAGCGCCGGCTACTTTTTTACCAGCCTCTCCTCCTCCTATGTACTTGTATTTATGAGCCTGATCCTGATGGCCATCGGGGCCGGGTTCTTTAAACCGGTGATTTCGGGGACCATCGCCCGCGTTACCGACGAAAACAATTCAGGCCTGGGATTCGGCATTTTTTACTGGTCGATTAACCTGGGGGCATTTATTTTCCCGCTTATTCTGGTACCTTTCCTGAAAGGGATAGGATGGAATTATATTTTCATTATGGCTGCCGTGGGCACCGGCTCCATGCTGCTGCTCAACCTGTTCGTTTACAAAGAACCGCCCCGCCCGGCCAGCACCAAACCCCTCGCGGAAGTGCTGAAAGGCATTCTGCTGGTACTGAAGGATTATCGCTTTGTGCTGATGATCGTGATTTACAGCGGTTTCTGGATTCTCTATTTCCAGATGTTCGATACCATACTCTGGTACCTGACCGATTACATGGACATGACGCCGGTAAACAATGCCATCAACAGGTTTCTGGGGCTGTTTGTCAGCAACCCGTCCTGGAAGTTTGAAGCCGAGCATGTAACGGTGGTCAATGCGGGGGCCATTATCGCGTTGCAGCTACTGGTCTCTTCCATTGTTAAGAAAACTCCCGCCCTGCCCACCATGATCACAGGAATCGCGCTGGGGACGCTGGGAATGGGAATACTGGCCATCAGTACCTATGCCTGGGTATTTGTTGCCGGACTGATCATATTTTCCATTGGCGAGATGACCGCCCACCCGAAATTTATCTCCTACATCGGACTGATTGCCCCGCCCGACAAAAAGGCGCTTTACCTGGGCTACTCCTTCCTTTACGGAGTCATCGGCAGCGGCATTGGCGGCATACTCGGCGCCACGCTTTATGTGAAATTTGTCGACGGTATGGGACGCCCCGGGCTGCTGTGGTTTATCTTCAGTATGATAGGCGTCGCCACCATCATCGGGCTGCTGTTGTATAACCGCTACCTGAAGCCCAGACAATAGCCTTCACCCTTTCTGACAGAAGCTGTCGCAAAAAGTCAATCCCTCACGGGATCAGGCATGTCATTCGAAAATATTCTGGCCGGTTACCCTGAGTTGACAAAGGAAGACATCAGGGCATGCTTACTGTTTGCTTCCGACAGGGAGCGTAAACTTCAGGTTTTGGAATGAAGCTATTGTTGGATCAATACATTTCTTTCAGGATAGTCTCAAGGATTCAGGATATTTAGGGTTTTTCGTTAAATGATGCGCTGGGTTTTCCCATCGGGATTACTACCAGGTCATTAAAAACCAAATATTTATCAGAAAATAATAATCCTTACAGGTTAAAGGTTTATCTCTCAAAATGGTACTCGTTGGATCCTTGTAAAATAAACAATTACACAGAACTTACCGAGGTATCACGGTGTAACACTGAGAAGAATACAACCCTCTTTGAATCTCTGCGCCTTCTCTGTGAATCTCTGTGCATCTCTGTGAAACTATTTTATAAATACATTACATATTACCAGGTACATCTTTAACTCCGGCACATCTAATAACGAATTACCCCCGCGGTCATGCGATTGCTGACCAAACGGTAAATGATTCCGGAAATAAAACCACAAATCTTCCTAAATTTGCGCCTGCCTGCATCAGAGGCATAAACTAATCTGTAAAATATAACCCGGCATTAATATGAAAGGATCAATTGCCATACTGGCAGGCGGCGGCCCCGCACCCGGAATCAACTCAGTAATTGCCTCGGTGGCCAAGGTTTTTCTGAAGGATGGCTACCGCATCATCGGTTTGCACGAAGGATACAAGACCCTGTTTACAGGAAGTCCGAAAACCATCGACATCGATTTTGAGATGGCCGACCGCATCCACAACCAGGGCGGATCATTCCTGATTATGAGCCGGCACAAACCCAAAGATGCTGATTTCAATACGGATTTTTTCGTCAGCAACAATGTGAAGCTGCTGGTCACCATCGGTGGCGACGATACCGCTTCCACCGCCAACCGCATATCGAAATTCCTTGCCGCCAATAACGTGAAGATTCAGAACATCCACGTTCCGAAAACCATCGACAACGACCTGCCCCTGCCCGACGGTATTCCTACCTTCGGCTACCAGAGTGCCAAACAGGAAGGGGTGCGGCTGGCAACCACCGTTTATGAAGATGCGCGCACCAGCGGCAACTGGTTTGTGGTTTCGGCCATGGGCCGCGAAGCCGGCCACCTGGCCTTCGGCATTGGCGCTGCCTGCCATTATCCCATGATCATCATTCCTGAAATGTTCAACAAGGCCGAAGTTACCTTCGACCGCATCCTCAGGCTGGTGATATCCTCCATGATCAAGCGTAAAATCCTGGGCATCAGCTACGGCGTCGCCATCATCAGCGAGGGGGTCTTCCACTTTATGACCGACGATGAAATCACCTCTTCGGGCATTCATTTTACCTTCGACGACCACGGGCACCCGGAACTGGGCAATGTAAGCAAGGCGCATATCTTCAACGAACTCCTGCAGAAAAAAACGAAGGAACTGAAACTGAACGTGAAAAGCCGTCCGGTAGAAATCGGTTACGAGGTACGCTGCGTGCAGCCCATCGCTTTCGATATGCTCTACTGTGCCCTGATGGGCATAGGCGTGAAGCACCTCTTCGACCAGGGCCTGACCAGTTGTATGGTGGTAAGCGGCCCCAACGGCGACATCACGCCCCTTTACCTGAAGGACGTGGAAGACGAAAACGGCAAAGTGAAGCCCCGCCTGGTGAATATGGATGGGCAGAAGTCGAAAATGGTGTTTGAAGACAGTCTGCAGTACATTGAGCCGGCCGATTACGAGGCCGCCCGGAAATATGTTTCCGATCCCGAAAATTATGACTTCAGGAAGATCCTGAACTGGTAAAACATAGTTGTGACTATATTCCGGCGGGGCGCGATGATGAGTAATTGCGCCCCGCCGGTTTTCAGTTCACACAGGTTTCATTACCTTTGTTTTTGCATTAAATCCGGTATCATGAGATCAGGATTGAAACTACAGGCTCTTTTTAACAGGCAATCCGTTGCGGCGGCCATTGCCCTGCTGTTGTTCCTGCCGCTGCTTTTCCTGAATATCCGGGCCGACCACGACTGGGGCGATGATTTTGCCCAATACCTTGCCCAGGCCGAAAATATCGCCCGTTTCCATCCCATGCTTCAGACCGGCTATGTTTACAACGAATTTTACCCAAGCCTGGGCCCGAAAGCCTACCCGCCGGGATTTCCGTTAATGATTTCAGCCATAACGGGCAAATACGGCAATTATATTCCGCCTTACAATTATCTTATTTCTGTAATCCTTCTGGCGACTGCCCTGCTTACCGTCCTCTTTCTGAAAAGGTATTTCGGACTGATCCCGGCGCTTGCCCTCAGCCTGATGGTGTATTACAACCCTTATGTGTTGGAGCTGAAAGCCGAGGTAATGGCCGATATCCCCTTCGCATTCCTGTTTGTATTGTTTCTGACAATGATTCCGGACCTGCAGCAGCTTTCATTCCGTCGGAAATGGCTGCATGCAGGTGTGATCACAGGGGTCGCAGTTTCGGTGAAAACGGCAGGATTCGCCCTTGCGGCCGGACTGGTAATGTACACAGGCTGGCAACTGACAATGGCGCTCCTCGATAAAAGAGCAATAAAGAACCTGTGGAAATCTGCGGCAGATCCCGCCCTGTCCATTGGAGCTGCCTTGGGCATTGTGCTGCTCCTGAACCTGATTTTTATGCGCGGGGCTTCCGGCGCATCTTCCTATCTGAATACTTTCTCGCTGGGGAGCCTGTCGGAAACCGTTGCCATGAATCTCTACACTTATACTGAGGTGTTGCGTATGTTTTTTATCAGTATAGATTCACGGATTTTCTGGTTTGGTTTTATTGCCGGCTCCGCGGCGGTCACCTTTACCCTTACCGGGCTGATCGTTGCCCTGAGGCGTGGCCCCGGCATAGCGGAATGGGTGATGCTTGCGTACCTCGGACTGTTGCTGGTCTATCCCTACCACAACTCCGGATTCAGATTCCTGCTACCCCTCGCGCCCCTGATACTTTATTATATTGCCACGGCGGTCGGTGTCATGGATCCCGGCAGGGGCGGAATTGTGCTGTCAGTCCTGGCGGCTGCGATGATGCTGGTAACGTATATGCCGGCATTAAAGGAATTGCAGGAGCGTACGGCGGAAATCCAGGAAGGCCCTTATGCCGTGCATGCGCAGAATGCCTTTGAGCAGATCAGTGCCATCACGCCCGAAGATGCCCTGATCGTTTTTATCAAGCCAAGAGCGCTGGCGCGGTTTACCGGGCGCAACAGCATGGCACACCTGCCCGAAAGCACCCCCGTGGAAGTCTATAAACAATTTGAGGCTATAGGCCCGACCCATTTCCTGCTGTATTCGGAATTGCCCGATCCGGCGCTGGAGAACTATATCAGAACGAACCGGAGGGAAATCGAACTGATCTGGCGAAACCAGTACTTCCGGTTGTACCGGAAAGTCTGATCTCTATCCGAGAATTTCCTGCAACACCTTCACCGATTTCATTTCGCCCAGGTCGGGGATATGCAGCCGGTAAAAATCTATCAGCCGGTCGAGCAGGGTATCGCGTACGGACCTGGGAATTTCAAAGCCCTGCAAGTCTTGAAATTCCAGTAATTGAAGCCGTTCGAGGGCTTCGGCCGGTGGCCCGGAAATAAAGTACCGGTGCATGGGTTCAGAATCCAGAAACAGGCCTTCTTCCATATCGAAAAATTCACCTGAACCAGCTTTGGCGAACCTGGGACTAAACCCCAGAAAACGGGTAAGCCGCAGCATAAACAGCAAATGGAATGAATGCAGGGAAATCCCCGGCTCGTTGAGCAGTTGCAGCACGGTTACCAGATAACTGAACAAGGCGGGATTGGGTTCTTCCTCCCTGATGCATTTGTATAGCAGTTCATTGATAAACAGCACCAGGGAACTTCGCGACATATCGTCCTGCAGCCGCTGCAGCGGGATATAAACACCGGCCTCACGGATGTAATGCAGGTTTCTGTGCCCGTGGTGGTCAATCACCAGATCCAAAATACTGAGGTGGCTGAAAAGGGCGGCTTTCAACTTTGATTTGCGGCTGTACAGGCCCTTCACCAGAAATGACTGCAACCCGAATTTTTCAGTATATATCTTCACTACAGCCCCGGAATCGGCATATCGGGTGGTGTGAAATACAATGCCATGCGTTGAAATAAGCATGGGTCAAAAATAAGGATTATAGTGACAGATTCCCGTCCATGGCAGGGCCTGAAAAACAAAGTTCAGTGAAACAGAACATGCAATGCTTCAGTTAACGAACATGATTTTAGTAACCGTAGTTTTGGAACCATCGCTGTTGGTGACATAAACCAGGTAAACCCCGGTTTTAACGCGGTCGCCGTTAAAATTGCGCCCGTTCCAGAGCGCCTGTCCGCCTTCACTCATCGTTGTATAAACCAGATTCCCGCTGATATCGGTAATTTTTACGCTGGAATTTTCAACCAGGCCGCGGATGGCGATGGCCCCCTCGTAGCTTTCGCGCACCGGATTGGGGAATACCACCACCTCTTTCAGGTCCTGTGTGGGTGTGACGGATTCACTTCTGTAGGAGATTACGCCCTGCGAAGTGCCGAAAAAGACCTCTCCCGACTCATTGATGGTGATATCGGTAATGGAATTGCTGAGCAAAGGGCTGTTATCTTCGGTAAAATGCAGGATCTCTTTGGTGCCGTCGGCCGACATCAGAAAAACGCCTGCCCGGTCGGTACCGAACCATTTCCGGTTCGACCCGTCAACGGCGATGGCGGTCACCGCTTCAGCTTCGAGCAGGTACTGACCATAGCCGTCCTGCTCTATCAGGATGCGCTGCGCATCAAAATTCTGTCCGCTGAAAATATTGGCCGGCGAATAGAATACCGCCACCCCTTCGTTGGAACCTACCCACACGAGCCCTTCGCGGTCGACTGCCATACTCAGGATAAACGAGCCGGGCAGACTGCCATTGCCGGCGACGGACGTAAGTCTCTTTGTCTTATCATCCGTGGGGTCATCCAGGGTGTTGTTATCGTTAAAAACAATCAGTGCATGATCGCGCGGCATCAGCCATTTCTGACCCGATTTGTCCACCATAACCCTTCCTATATCAACACCGGTTGCCACAGGGCCAAGGTTAAATGATTTCCATTCCCCGCTGCTCTTCCTTACGGATAAGACCGAGGAGGCGCTTGAATTGGTAACCCACAGGTTATTCTGATCATCGAAGGTCAGCCCGCCAATACCATACCAGGTACTTTCATAGGCGGTGCCTTCGAGGCTGCTGTTCTCACTGGTATAGAGCTGCGAAAACTCCTCGTTCACATACTCCATCAGCCCGTAGCCCCAGGTGCCGAAATAGACCCTTTTGTTGTTTGACGGATCAACGGCAACCGATAAAACATCGCGCATATCACTCAGGAAAGCATCCTTTTTATGATCTGTGGTTTTCCATTTCCCGTCAACAAAACCGGCAAACCGGGCCTGACGGTATATCGCCGCGAAGGCAGAATTCCTGCCACCCGGAACAATCCACACATCACTCTTTCCGGCGGCCATCGCATAAACATCAGGGAAATCAGGACCATCGGGAAGAAAGCGTTCAGCAACAGTATAATCCGTAATTTTTACCAATCCTTCAAATTCATCACCTACCCACACATTCAGGTCTTTATCAAGAATGGCATCTTTAGGTATAATATTTCCGGGATTATAGGTATAGAGTTTCTGCTTAAGTGAGCCATCGGGCCTGAATAATTCAACGGAGAGGTTGTTGCAAACGACCAGATGGTCATAATGAACCTCCAGACTGGACCGGTTGGATGTGTTATTCGGCTGAAATGCCTCCCAGGTACCGTCGATTTTCACAAACATGGCATCGGTTGCATAAGAAGGTCCCTTCTTGTTTGTATAAATCCTGTTGTTAAAAGCTGCAATATGATTATAAGGAGCCGAAGGGAGAACAAACGAGCTCTCGCGCGTCCATTCCGCAAAGTTTGCCAGGTTTGAGCCATAGAACGACGCCTGGTAAATCCCTTCATCGGTCGCTGCATAAATCAGGGAATCCACCGGATTATAGGTAATATCGTTGATATTGATGGCCCTGCCCTGACTTCCGATATAATAGATGGGTTCCGGAAACTCCTCCTTTTCAATATCGAGCACCACGATCCCGAACCCGCAGGCCAGGTAAGCCCGCTTGCCTATAAATACAATGCGGTTGATGGTTTTATTCCCCAGTATGGGCTTTCGCTTGATATCCGACAAATTGGTGATATTTCCGTCTTTCAGCAGGTCGATGTTTGCATTGGTATAGGCGATGACCAGTGTCTTCAGATCTTCATTGTATTTAATGCTGCTGATTCCGACATCGCTGAGGCCGTTATTCTTGCTCAGCCGGTTAAGGCTGTTGTCATTGATATCGTAATAAAACAGGCTGTAAGGGGTGGCCGCGTAGATCCTGCCATCGCCTTCGGCTACTGCTATTACCTTGCGATAAGGCAGATGGTCGCGCCATTGTCCGATCCCGATTTCCTGAGACCGTCCGGAGAACGGAAGAATAACCAAAAACTGAAAAACGAAAAATAAAAAGAATACAAACTTTCTCATTCGCTGATAATTTAATTTTTTTGACCTGCTGAAACACCGGCCCGCTATTTACAATGCACCTTTTTGATAAAGAAAAAGACAGAACTTTGTTTCACAAACCCCGTACTTTCATTAACTTCACACTACAAATCAATTAGTCCGGTTTAACATTACTCCGGTTTGGGGGCCAGTAATTAAACCTGAACTATTAAACTGCAATTTTACCAATTTATTGTTGATTACGCCCGCTTTGACCAAATTCAGTTATTCGTGCTGGTCATTGAATTATTCATGCCAGTCGATCCGGCGAATGTCAAGAAGGGAAAAACTGATTTCTGTGTCCGTGAATATTGAATTCCAGTATGTTAACAAAGCCCGCTTAATCACCGGACCGGATTAAGTTCATCTTTTTAAACAGATCGCAGGAAATTGAAAAGTTTCGTGTCAAACAAATATGCAAACATGCACATTCAATTATCTGATCATCATCTGTTACTAAAAGCAGTTCTAATAACCTCAGATATTTCATTGAGGATGCCTGCAAAACCAGATTGATGCAACAGGTTATGAATTCCGGTAACGGGCAACACCAACCGGGTAACTGCCTGAAACACCAATCAGATCATGAAATTGAATTAATTGGCCAGATAAATCCTGAGTTTCACAAGATGCAGAAAACGGCTGTCCTATATCCGCGCAACATGATTTGCAGTTGCTGTTTTGTGGTGATCAGGCAACTTCTTGATAAGGAGGGGGCTACCATTCTCAATATCAAACCCGGCGAAGTGGAAATCATGTATGATCCGCTGCTGCATAACAGAGAGTTTTATACAGAACTGCTTGCAGCCCATGGATTTGAGCCTGTCTTCAGCCGGGAACACCAGATTGTGGAAAAAATAAAACTTGCGGTAATTGAACTTGTTCACAAAGCGGGAAACGTGAATTCAATGATCAGGAATTCCGATTACCTGGTAGAAAGGCTGGGGCTCTCCTATGCTTACCTGGCCAACCTTTTTTCAAGGTACGAGCACATCACCCTTGAAAAATTCATCATTCTCCATAAAATTGAAAAAGTGAAGGAACTGATCGAATACGACGAATACACCCTGAGCGAGATTGCTGTTCAGCTGGGTTACAGTTCTGTTCAGTACCTTTCGGCACAGTTCAGGCAGGTGACCGGAATATCGGTAACTGAATATAAAAAAGGCGGTTATTCCCGGACGCCGGTTGATCTGATAGGACGCCAGACAGCCCCGGCACACCCAAAGAAGGAGTAATTGTAAAAACTGCAATTCCCTGGCCCAGGCCGGATTTGCGAAGGCAATAAAATCTTATACGCTTTTCACGGAATTGTATAAACCACAGACTGTTGTTATTGCGTTACTTTGCCATACAGTGCAAAACCATTGAAAAAGGTTATGAAAATCAAACATCAGATTGCCATCAGCGACACCGGGTTTCTATTCAACCCTTCCACAGGGGAATCATTTACCGTGAATCCTGTCGGGGCCGAAATCATCAACCTGCTTCGCCAGGGTTTTACCCGGGAGCAGATTATTGACGAAATTACCGGAAGTTATGCGGTTGAGCGGAACAGTTTTGAGAAAGACCTGCATGAATTTGCAGGAATAATGAAAATGTACCAACTTCTTGATAAGGATGAATAAGCCCTGCTATACCATTGCAGTGACAGGTCTGAACGCCATCGACAGTCCCGGCCCGGGTGTTGCCGTGATCAGGGGGCTGCTCGAAGCTGCATCCTTTGACGCCCGGATCATCGGACTCGCTTATGAATCGCTGGAGCCAGGCATATATATGCCCAACCTCACCCACCGTACCTATCAGATTCCATATCCCACCGCCGGAACGGATGAGCTGATGGATCGGCTTACCTATATTCAAGGCCGGGAAAACATCGATGTAATAATTCCAAACTTCGATGCTGAGCTTTATTCCTTTATGAAACTGGAGCCAAAGCTGAAGCAGATGGGCATCCATATGTTTTTGCCGACATTCGAACAGTTCGAAGAACGTCACAAGGTCAACCTTACCAAATTCGGGGAAAAATACGGGATTGATGTTCCCCTGGGCATAGCCATCACTGATCAGACTGAGATTTACAAGCATGAAAAGGAACTGGACTTCCCGCTGATGGTTAAAGGAAAGTGGTATGACGCCTATATTGCCTATAATATGGAACAGGCCCGCAACTATTTTAACAAAATTGTCGCGAAATGGGGATATCCGGTGATCCTCCAGAAGTTTGTGCACGGTACCGAATACAATGTAACCGGACTTGGCGATGGCAGGGGGAATACCATCGCTGCGGTGCCCATGCGCAAGCAATACATTACTGACAAAGGAAAAGCCTGGGCCGGCATCAGCATTGACGATGAGAACCTGCTGGGCCTGACCCGCCGTTTTGTTGAATCAACGGGATGGAGAGGGGGATTTGAGCTGGAGATGATGAAATCAAATGACGGGCGGTATTTTCTGATGGAAATCAACCCTAGAATTCCGGCCTGGGTTTACCTGGCGGTCGGTGTGGGTCAGAATATCCCGGAAGCGCTCACCAGGCTTGCCCTCGGCGAGAAGGTCGGACCTTATACAAGCTACGAAGTGGGTAAACTTTTTATCCGGTACGCCTGGGATATGATTGTCGACCGCAGCGAATTTGAAAACTACTCAGTAAACGGGGAACTTTAATAAAGATTAACATGGAAAAGAAACATTATGAACGTCCGCATATAACAAAGCTGGAAGCAGGTATGCCCGGAAAATCAGGGATAAGGACCGAACAGGCACCGACCACCCATATCGATGGTATGGCTGTTAAGGAACTGATAACAAAATATGGCTCTCCCCTGTTCGTGATTTCCGAGAATACGATCAGAAGCACTTACCGCAAAGCCTTCAAGGCATTTTCGACCCGGTATCCCAAAGTACAGTTTGCCTGGTCGTATAAGACAAATTATCTTGCTGCTGTATGCAATATTTTTCATCAGGAGGGGGCCTGGGCGGAAGTGGTATCCGGTTACGAATACGATAAAGCCATTGCCAACGGAGTGGATCCGGGAAAAATCATCTTCAACGGGCCGGGTAAAAGCCGAGAGGAACTAATTCTGGCAACTGAAAAGGGCAGCCTGATCCACATCGATCACCTGGATGAGTTGTACCTGTTGATTGAAGTGGCTGAAACCACCACGCAGAAGCCAAGGGTGGCCATACGGGTAAATATGGATACCGGGATTTACCCCATGTGGGACCGCTTCGGGTTCAACTACGAAAACGGACAGGCGTGGGATGCCCTGAACAAAATCATGCATTCAGGCAAACTTGAGCTGATGGGGCTTCACACCCACATCGGGACCTTTATCATGACAGCAACTGCTTATGCAATTGCCGCCACAAAGCTTGCAGACCTGGCGCGGTCGCTGCAGCAGAAATTCAACCACCAGCTGAAATACATCGACATCGGCGGCGGTTTTGCTTCAAAAAATACGCTCAAAGGGTCATACCTGCCAGGCAGTGATACCAATCCCTCGTTTGACGAATATGCAGAGGCTATCAGCAGCGCGCTGATTAACAGTCATTTCAGCCCGGGGGAATTGCCTTTGCTGATACTTGAAACAGGCCGCGCCCTGATTGACGAAGCAGGTTTTATCATCTCATCCGTGATCGCCAATAAACGGCTTTCATCGGGCAGGAGGGCAACCATCATCGACGCCGGCGTTAATCTTCTTTTCACCGCCTTTTGGTACCAGCACCCGGTCACCGTCGCCCAGGGCGTTTCGCAGCATCGCGAAGACACCACCCTTTACGGCCCCCTGTGCATGAACATTGATTGCGTGCGCGAAAGCGTCAACCTGCCGATGCTGAACATCAACGATCAGGTTGTCATCCACCATACAGGCGCGTATAATGTGACCCAGTGGATGCAGTTTATTACTCTCAGGCCAAACGTGGTGCTGATCGGCGAAAACGGGAATGCCCACTTGATCAGGGAACACGAAACACTGGAAACGGTAACCGGAAGTGAGAAAATACCGGAACACCTGATTAAACTCAGAGTAACTAATCAGTTTGTTTTGT
>DJGZ01000014.1 GCA_002433025.1 Bacteroidales bacterium UBA5833 | reverse complement strand
ACGCTATTCTAAACTACAGCCATCCGGATTAAATTCAGGAGCCGGTTGTACCTTATTTGCATTCTTCAGAAAAAATAATAGCATCGAATATTGCGATGAAAGCTGTAAATAATCTCTGGAATTATCATGTGATTTTTGATAACAAGATATAAGTATATTCCTTAGCTCCTGCAGACTAAATAATTCTTGATAAATAACTTGACGAGTGTTAAGCTTGAAAAATTCTAAATCTAGAATACTTGCCGAAGCATTAATGAAAAACTCAGGTACCATAGTAGGATTATTACCGAATTGATCTTGTAGATCGGGATTAATTATATCTTCCTTTCCTAATTCTGTTGCAGGCTCATTTATTCGAAAAATATTGAATTTATTATTTATAAAAGAGAGGAATTCCTCCATGTCACGTATCATAAGCAGGTAGGACGCCTTAATTCCTTTTTCTTCGCTCATTTGTGTCCTCGAAGGCACAGGTAGCAATTCTTCTGGTTCTGGCAAATTCAACTCAATCTTATCATTATCGTCAAATTTTTCGAAAATTTCTTCCAGCATAGTCTGAGTTAATTAATAATAACAAAATTATCGCAAAACTAATCTTTTCCAAATTTCGTAAGATTCTTTGCCATTTCTCTTTTTGTCTCCAATTCAAAACTTGCAAGGTAATTCTCAGTTGTAGTCAGGCTTGAATGACCCAGGCTCTCGCTGATAAACTCAACTGAAGCCCCTGATCGCTTCAGAATGGTAGCAAAACTATGCCTGGCTGTGTAGGTTGTGACTTTGTTCTTGATACCAAGCTCTGCTGCAATACGCTTAATATACTTATTTGTGATTTTTGTCGCCTGTTGAATAATAGCCCTTTCTCTTATTGGACTTAATCCTTCGCTCAAAATCGGGAAAACAAACTGATCATTGCTTTTCTTTTTATTTCCTGTACGTTTGATAATATCTTTTAATTCTGGTGTTAGAGGCACTACAATGGTTTTTTGGTTGCTGCGTTGTTTTCGCTCTGTTTTTGCCCTTACAAATACAATCGAATCGGAATCAATATTCTTGAACTTTAATCGTGCAATATCCTTCATATTAATGCCATTGCACAGGTAGCTAAATATCCAGAGATCACGTGCTTTCTCCTCAGGACTGCCTTTTTGAGCTTCATAATAAAACATTTTTTTAATATCCGAAAGATCCAATGCTTTCTTGACATTTCTTCCAGCCGGGATTTCATATCTGCCTTTACCGAAAGGATAATTTCCTTCGTTCATTAACCCGTTAACCATAGCTTTATTCAAGATAGCTCGGATGTTTCTTGCATAAATACCCACAGTTGTAAGGGAATTACCTTCAGATAGCATCCATTTTTCCCAGGAATTCATGAATTCAACTGTGACTTCATCGGTAGTGAGATAATTGATTTTTTTGGCTTCACAATATCTTGTTAATGAATTCAGTGTACAGTTGTATGAACTTGCAGTACCAACCCGCTCCTGCTTTTTAAGCTCTTTAATATAAGATTCTATCGCATTTAAAAAATTCTTTTCCTCGTCATCTGGTTCAAAAAAGTTCCGTTCGAACTTATCGAAGGTAAATTCTCCCATGCTGATAATTACGTTTTTTGCCTTTGTTTCAACCTGATTTATTCTATCCCGATAATCAGAATAAGGGGAACGTGGCCTTTCTGATTTAATCTTATTAAACTCCTCCTCTGTCATAGAAGCCGGAACTTCAGGTATAACTATTGAATAAAATTTGGGAACCCTTTTATGCGTTACCTTCAATTTAAGCTTATAAATACCCTTGGAATTTGGCCACCGGGTTTCAAGAATAACATAAGCAGTAGCTTGGGTTTGGTTCTTTTTCATAGGGTCGGATTTTCAACATACAAATCAACATACAAAAGTAGTAAAAAAGGGCAGACATAGACAAACATCGAAATAATACTTATTTATAATATACTGTTATTCAATGCATTGAAAATTATTGATAAACATCGATATAGAAAATTAACTGACTGTTAATCAGAGGGTCGCTGGTTCAAGTCCAGCAGGGGGAGCAAGAAAATCAGCCACTTACACAATCTGTGAGTGGCTTTTTTATTTCACAACAAACATTTTGACAAACAAAGTGGCTCTTCCGCATTATAAAAATATGTCAGTCTCTGAGGCAGCGGGCTGAGAAGCCGTAAGCCTTGCGGTTGCTGTTCATGAAGCTGCTGCTACTGTTGAAGGTCAGGTTGCGGCCGGTGACTGAACCGTACTGCGAACTGCTCCAGTACCAGCCGTACGAACCACGGCGGTAGAGTGAACCATCGCTGTAGTTCAGGTTGCCCGCAGCATCAACA
Organism: Bacteroidales bacterium UBA5833; assembly: GCA_002433025.1. Lineage (GTDB taxonomy): Bacteria > Bacteroidota > Bacteroidia > Bacteroidales > Lentimicrobiaceae > Lentimicrobium. Next base: position 10,741 of record DJGZ01000014.1, on the reverse strand, counting down.
CAATCAGTTGCCACTCAATATGTGATAAAATGTAAAATGACACTTTACCATCTTTTTTAGCTAACGGAGACCGCTTATTCAATGCTTCAAGGGTATTTACACCACCAGCGGGCAACCAGACCAACCATCTGCACACTAAGCACAGCCGTAACCATGCTTACTCCGGCATTTGCTTTACCGTTTTATTTTCGTTTGAAGGTTAATAATAAACTCCATACACTGCATTGGCGTATGGTTTGCCACAAAAAATTGTTCAATTTCATTAAAAATTTCACTTTTCTCATTCTCCTCACTACTACTCTTAATCACCTTTTGCAAGGTTGGTTTAACAACCGGGAGCCGGTCCTTCCATTCATTAAATGGGGTTGTCGGGTCTTTGCCGGTTAATAAGGTTATATATGCTGCTGTATCTTCTGCCACTGTAAAGTTTTTTTCAAGCGCCAGGCTCACAATGTCGTTAAGCAAAGCTTTCGGAAAACCAAGCGTAACAAATCTTTTGTAAATTTTTTTATATGCTTTTTAATGGGTTTATAGGGTTTTATCAATTCGTTGAATCTCCAGGCACTTTTTTCGTAAACTTTGCAGAACAGTGTCTCTTTAACAATAAATACAGTATAATCTGTTTCCGATTTTGCAATGGCTGCCGATATTTCCATTTTTTAAAATTTTTCGCCCGCTTCGCGGAAAATGGTCAAATAAACGAATAAATCAAATGGTCAGTCTCTGAGGCAACGGGCTGAGAAGCCGTTCGCCTTGTTGAGATTGCCCATGAGGCTGAAGCCACTGCCGAAGCCCAGGTCGCGGCCGTTGCCTGAACCGCCCTGCGAACTGCTCCAGTAGGAGCCGAACGAACCACGGCCGTAGAGCGAACCATCGCTGGTGCTCAGGAAGCCTGCAGCATGCAATTTTAATACCGAGCCAAACGTTTTGTTGTAATTGTCCCAGCCGCCGGTATCATCGGTCGTTTCCCATTCAGTGCCAGTAGGCAGGCGCCAGCCGCTGCCCAGCAAAAGGGTACAGGGGTCATTGGCCGGCAGCCAGTCGCTGTTCTCGTTAATGGAAGTAATCCAGTTTGAGTTTGGAGTTCGGGTTGTACCATCATGATTATACCCCTGCTTCCGGTTAAACTGCCAGTACCAACCGGCCGAGGCTTCGGAATCATCAGTTGCATGCCGTGCTTGTCGGTCTGCACCAAGGTTTTGGGTAATCCAGCATTTTTTGCTGCCGGTCAGGTTGGTTTCAACTACACCGTAAGTAACTGTTTTAGTGACAGGCGCAACTGATCCTGCTGTACGCGTAACAGTTAAAGGTCTGCAGCCACCGGTGGTGCTGATTTCGAGTTTAATCCTGAGGTTTCCGGAGAGTCTTTCCTCTTCTTTTAATACCTCCCAGACAATCTGCTTATTTGTACCGGGCTTTACATTTTCACCCACATCACCGCTTACAAACTGCAACGGACCTTCCCACCTGCCATCGTTTTGGCTGGCATAAGCGTCAACCTTAAATAAATCATTCTTCTCTCCACTTAAATCATAACTAATCTGAATGGTTTTACCGATCGTTTCGAAGTTAAGATTTGAGATATCCTGAGCGTATAACAGAACAGGAAAAAAAAATACAAAGCACAACAGCCGGAATTTTTTCAAAGCAATACAGTTTTTGTTATTTACCATTCCCATGTTTTCCAGGTTTCAGCTACTTGAGGACTATAAAGCACCTCGGGATCCTGTGACTTACCGTTTTTTCGGAGTGCATCCTGGCCAACATTTTGTCTGAGGTATTGTTCCAATTCTCCATAGGTCACTCTTCCCTGTGTTTCCTGTAGTTTCCTGAGCAGATAAAATGTAAAAAGCCCATGCTTTTCTGATCTCAGGGGCAAGGCTGTCTGTTCGCCCGACGAAGCAGAGAATACTACCATGTTTCCCGAAATTGCATCCGTCTTTGGTTTGATTCTTACCCCCCTGGCTGCCAGCAGGCCCTGGGTTCGTCCACCGCCGGAGAAACAGGCATCAAGGAATACTGTGATCCGTGAAGCCCCGGTATTGCTGAGTTTGCTATAAACTTGAGACAATGGTATCGCTGCAGCAAGGTTAGATCCATCCACATCAACAGGAATCAGATAGGGTGTACCTGAGGCTTCATCAGGGAAACCGTGGCCTGCATAGAAAAAAACAAGTTCAGCACCGGTTCCTATGCGTTTTACCAACTCGGTTACAAGGTCTATCTCGCGACGCATTTGCGCTGAAGTTGCATCGGCCATATAAAAAACATTTTCCTCCATGATTCCAAGTACAGAAGTCGCATACGACCTGAAAACCGATGCATCATTGCGGGCAAATTCCACATTTACCTCTGCGTTCAGATTTCCCGAGTAGTTTTCATTACCGATAATCAGGGCAATGCGTGAGGGGTGCTTTACAGGGTTAACCGGAATATTCTGATCAACAACAGAATACAATGAGGCGATTACCACCTCAGGAGAAGTAATGTCTTCACCCTCAATCCTGATACGGGTATTGTCAACGGCCTGATTTATCTTTACTTCAATATTTTTTGATTCGGCATATTTCCCATATTTCTCTGATATTCTCACTTTCAATGAAATAACCTCAGCATTAAACTCATTATTTGTTACCAGGTTATAGGTAATTAATTCCTGTGCACCTGATTGCATTTCCGGAAAACTGATATTTTCATTGGCTGAAAGGCAGAACATGTTTGGAGGCAGTTCCAGTTTAACGGTTACATTTTCTGCTGCACCTCTGCCAATGTTCTGAACCAGAATCTGAAGATCAAAAGGGCGTTTTTTTTGAATAGAGGTGCCACTCTGACTGCTCACTTTGTTTGATACTACTGACAGGTTGGGGGCAATAAAGGCGCGTGTGCGGACTTCGAGCTGAAAAGGATCAACACCAAAACCGTTGGGTTCAGAAATTCTAAATAAAAATTTAGCCAGTCCGTCGGTTGTGTTCATTTTACCACTCACCGGAATATTCACCTCAACGGTTTTACCCACATCAACATCAGGAATTGCTTTTTCACGTGAAAACTCCAGGCCCGGAGTGCCGTTAGTTTCACTTATTAGCAATTTCAATCCCAAGCCAGGCCCCGAACCGCTGTTGGTCAGTTTAAACCTGATCGTAGCCTGCTCATTGGCATCAATCATTTTGTTGCCACCCTGATCATCAAAGGTGATGGAATTGGGCACGATTTCGAGATAAGGCGGCTTGGGCGGGTCTTTGGTAATGTTTACATACTTTGATTCACTGACAGCAGTTACTACCTGCTGGCTATTGACCTGTAGGGTCAATACCAGAAAAAAAACCGGCAAAATGTACCTCCACCTCATATTTTTGATGCTTTAAAATTGCTACCTAACCATAAGAATCATTAAAAATACAAAAACTCCGGACATTCCTGCCCGGAGTTAATTACCTAACTTATTCTATCGATCAAACTGCATCAATTTCTCCAATTTTTCATGGGCAATTTTGGTTTCCTCTTCCAGGCTTTTACGTATTACTTTTTTAGCTACATCAAATGCAGTTTCCATATTGTAGGCAATCCTCACATTGGCTTCCACATTGGTTCCTATCTTCTTGTACATCTCTACTACCGGTATTATCCTGCCGATTTCCTGGGCAATGAGGTTCTTTGAAGCGGCAACAGTTTTGGTGATTGAAGCGGCTTCTTCGGTGTTCAGTTGCTGATTCGCAATGCTGTTCTCAATCAATGCGGCCACCTGCGTATTGATTTGCCCTGCCAGTTCGAGCTTGGCAGTTTCGGTTGCCTGTAACTTGGCGGCTGTCTGGGTTTCTGCCACTGAGTTACCAGTTGCCATGATGAACTTTTGCTCATCTTTGTCATTGGTTTCGTATTGCTTCATCCAGGCACTTTCAAGTTGTTTGTCAAGTGGAAGGGCGCCGGGAGCAACATAATATCCCTCTTTCTTATACTTTTTGGCCTCTTTTCTGGCTGATTTGATGGCCTTGGAGGTGACATCATTTTTAAGCTGTTTTTCCGTTTTCTGTGCACAAAGATCGCTTCCGCCAAAAAGGAAAACGGTTAACACTGCAAGAATTTTGATCGTTGTTTTCATGATTTATAGTTTTTGGGTAAATTAAATGATTTTTCTTCTTAGTACCGGGGTTTATCATAATGTGACAGAATATCCAGACTTTTTTTTATCGCACACACCTGACACTATAAGCATCCGTTTTTAAACCGTTAAAGATAAAGATTTCTACCATCTGGCTGTTCATTCCGACAGCTTTTGCCTGTTCCGGCCCACTCTCCGATGAAGTCCAGAAACAGGCATGATTGCCGTCGCCCAAAAATGAGCTGTTAATCCCTGAATTTCTCATTCCGGCCGGCAGCGCGGTAAAACCAGATTCATTGGTGATGCCTTTCGTACCCTGCCTCCAGTTATCAGCACCAAGTTGTCTGACTCTTAAATATGCAGCCATTCTGCCGCCAAGGAATAGAATCAGTTCTTCCCACTCTGCTGAGGTCGGGATATGCCATTGTTCAGGACATATACCCTGTGCACCTTCCGCTGAAACATATCCCATCAGTTCATCCCAACTGTATAAAGCCCCATACCGGTCACAATAGAGCGGCGCATTATTATAACAAAACTTCTCGCAATCGCCGTTGTTCTTGTGATCTTCAGGATTCTGAACAAGATTACCGTAGTTTAAATTCTCCGCCATCCATATCTGCCTCCCGATTTTAACCCATTTGTATTTGATGCCATTTCTGAAATCTGTGAATACGCCTGAGTTGCCTTCAATGATTTCATCCGGCCTGGCAACAATCATAAATCTGAGCGAATCCGGGATGCGCAACCTTTCCTTATGCCATTCCCAGATAATATTTTTATTCCATCCGGGCTGAATTGTTCTGCCCACTTCTCCGCTCACATGTTTCAAGGGAAGTCCCCAGGTAAGCCCGCCGTTATCACTGGCAAATATTTCAATATACCATACTTTTGTCCTGGGGCCGTCCAGATCATACGTGATTGAAATCTGGCTGCCTCTCTGTACAAATTTGATGTCCTTTACCTGTTGTGCATTAAGATTTAATGATTGTAAAATAATGATGAATGCCACAAGCAGGAGAGAATAGCAATCCCGGAGTGTTTTAAATTTTGTCATATTACCGATCGTGAAATTAACCAGGTTCAAAGTGTTCAACCAATGACAGCATATCATTCTTCATCCATTGTGCTTATGCTCCCTATCTTCAACTGATTCAGGGGTTTCATCAGTTCATTGCTCACAATTACCTGAGGATTTTGAGGCTTATTATTGTATATCAGTGATTTAAGGTTAACTTCCTGTTTCAGATAATCAGCAAGGCTTTGATAATCGACTGAACCCTTGGTTTCCTGAATCTTCTTCAGCAGAAAGTAGGTAAATAAGCCATGCTGTTTCTCCTTGTAAAAGCCTGAGGATTCCTCGCCGGTTGAAGAGGTAAAAACGATCAGGTTGCCATTGATGGTTTCATCCTTAGGCCTGATCTTGGCCTGTTTTAATGCCAGCAGGCCCTGGTCGCGGCCTCCGCCCGAAAAACAGGCATCAAGAAACACCGTTACTTTTTTCGACGGCCATTTCGACAATTCAGTATAGAGATTACTGAGCTTGATGGCCAGCCGGATATCGGAGCCGGTCACGTCAACAGGGATGATGTACCCTTCGCGGCTGTTCTCATCGGGCAACCCGTGACCAGAGAAATAAAAGACAAGTTCTGCTTCGCCCTTGCGGCTCTCGGCCAGGTTGGCAAGCCATTTGATCTCCCTGCTCATTTCAGCAAAAGTAGCATTTAGTAACAGTTTTACATTTTCCTCAGGGACACCGTAAGTGTTTATCAGATAATTCCTGAATGTATTTGCATCATTCTCGGCAAATTCAACATTGATTTCATTACCCAGCCCCGGCTGGCGACTGCTGTAATCCTCATTCCCGATCACAACAGCAAATATGTTGTCATTTTTTGTGAATGTTTCAGGGATGTTCAGATCAACATCCGAACGACCGATGGCTATCCTTTTTGCCTCTCCGGATCCTGCCACTGCCATGGAGCTTGTAGGGATATTAATATTGACAGGTTCAAAATTAAAGTCAAGCTGTGTTGGATTGAAAGCGGTAAATTCCTGACTATCGTAATTATAATGTCTGTTACCTGAAACAGTATCGGCCAGTGACAGATGAACAAAAGCAAATTTGTTGGTACGGGCATTGATCGCATAATTCATTCCAGCGATTTTCAGGGACGAAAACTTTCTGTCAAATTCGGGCGCTTCAGCATAAGGCACCTTCAACACAATGGGATCAAAACCAGGAAGATATATCCTGAAACTCTCATTGTCCGGATCATAATCATTGGTAGCCCTTGACCAGTCCAATTGTGTCCTTACAAGCGAATCCATGGTCTGTTGCGTAAAGGCAGCTATCTGGTTCTGACGGGTTTTGTCATTCACCCTTTCCTTATACGATTCAGTTTTCTCATACTTTCCCTTTTTCTGCCATTCATTGATTTTTCGCTCAACGGTTTCCTTGATTTCTTCCACAATGGTTGGGTCATATTTTTTCGTAATCAGCTGATAGCTTGCCAAAGCTGTTGATATATTCGAGGCATCGGTAATCTCAAACCGGAAGTTTGCCAGCCCGTCCTCTGTCTTTTGCGATGCTTTTACAGGAATGTTGAGAACGAGGGAAGAGTATACGCCAAGATTACCAAAGTCAGCCTGTGTATCATGAATTAGCCCGGCTCCGGGATTGTCGTTAAAAATATTCACTCTGACGTCCTTTGCCTGACCTACCCCGTTGTTGCGCAGATGAATTTTAAAAATCCCCGATTCCCGTCCCGAAAGAAAGTGCGCGGTATCCGATTTCGCAAAATAGATTGTGTCAATCTCCAGATAAGGTGTTGCCACAGTCTCAATCGAGAAACTTGTGTCTCTCAGCGGAAAGGGAGTATTGCTGACCACGGTGAAATTACTGAACGTAAACTTTGCAATGGAACTCTTTAATTTTGAAGACGAAATCAACGGAATGACAACTTCATGGGTGCCGCGGGCCGGAATTTCATCTATGGTGTACTCCCGGGGAAAGGTCAGCCCTTCAATATTCTTTGCTTCACTGATATTGAACTTAAGCCTCAAAGCATTACCGTCACCGGTATTTTCAATGTTAAACCGGATTTTAACATCTTCTGATCCCTCAATTTTTTGATTGCCGTTTTTATCGGATAAGCGGAAATTATTTATTTCGAGTATGGGGAAACCCCAGTTCCAGTATTTTATCGTCTTGTCAGCTGAACAGGTATAAAGCCGTCCGTTATCTACAAAAGAAATATAATCAACAGCATCCGTATGGTTCACACCAGTCCCAAAGTGCAGATCCAGTACTTTCTCATTTAAATAGTCCCAGATGAAAAACTGCTGATCCTTCGACCCGCTTCCCAGGAATCGCCCGTCCGGGGTAAATTCAATGCTCGTTATCGCTTGTAAATGTCCGCTCAGGGTTGCCAGCGGCTTTTGGGAGTCATAAATATCCCAAACAGTAATAATTTTATCTTCTCCCCCACTGGCAAGGTATTTTGAATCCGGACTGAATGCAACAGTGCTGACTGCACCGCTATGAGCCTTAAAGGTTAGCAAATCAATGTTTTTGTCCATATCCCACAGTTTCATCGTCCTGTCTTCGCTGCCAGATAAAAGAAACCTGCTGTCAGGGCTGAATTTCAGACTTCTTATACTCCCCTCGTGCCCCTTTAACGTTACCAGTTCTTGCATTGATTTTGCATCAAATATCCTGATGCTTCTGTCTTTTGACCCGGTGGCAACCAACTTTTTGTCCGGACTGATGGCTACTGATAATATCCTGTCCTTATGTGAATGTACTACAGGCCACCTGAAGCCGTTGGAAAGATCCCAGAAAGTAAGATTGTTGGATGCGTCGCGGCTGTCGTAACTTATAACCAGTAAACTTCCATCCTTGCTGAGGTCAAGGGCTTTAACAGGTTTCAGGGTCGTTGTATTGGTGATCGGTTCTCCCAGTTCGGCATTGATGACTTCCACCTTTGATTTGCTGCCCAGGGCAAAGTATTTCCCGTCAGGCGTAGCTGCGAAAGCAGTGATATATACATTTCCTGTACTGCGGGTGCGGATGATCTGTGCAAAACCGGGAATACTACCCATTGCAAGCAACCCTGCAATCAAACTTACCGTGATTAATCTACTGTATGATTTCATATCGCAATTTGTAATAAAGTTACTAACGTGAAAATTATCTGTAATCCGCCTGAAACCTTGAATCTTGTGAATTTACTGCGTATAGCTGTGTGTAGGGGAGGTAGACCTGAACCAGGGTTCTGTTTCAATAAATATCGGATTAAATTTAAGAAAATAACTCCGGAATGCTATTATTCCGGGAATATTTTTTCGGGATCCTGTTCAAAAAGTTTTCTGAAACAAATCTGCCGGGGGCACTCCATTCAACTGTCCATAAAAGAAGACAACAGTAATCCTGAAATGATCGTATGACACCACCACAGTTTACCACACCTGTTTTTACGACAGGCTTGGTTTTAATCCATGACTTACTCCCGCGATCATCTGATCCGGCGGCCTGTTCACCAAAATTTATCATCCCGGTTACCAGGCCCGGGCCTGAAAACAGAAATGCCATTTGAGCCAGACTCAGGATTATAAAAATTATTAACGCCGGCAATTCATGGATGTAATGGTTCGTTTTCATGTGCTGATTTTGTTTCTGTTTCTGATGGTTAGTACCGGATTCAGACAATTTGTGACAAAACCTAAGAAGATAAATCCAGGCCGGTATGATATAGGGGGCTTAACAAATCCTGCATCTATAAATATCTCTTTATCAGCATAATTGGTAATATAAATACTATTTCATGGCTGGAAAAATGGCCGCCAAGCTGCAGCCATTCGTGACCAGTCACTTTTATCTCATAAAAAAGGGCAACCGTGAATACATTATAAGATTGACTTCCGGTTGTATTGAAGGCCTGCATTATTGCAGATACTTCCCGATTTGCTGATGGTTCGGCGGCATGGCAGTTATTTCCCCTGTTGAGGCATTGATTAAAACCATTACCGGTGTGGCAAGTATATAATAATCGTTCGCGATCTGACTGTTGATGCCCTCCTTTGCCCTGAGGTGCTTCCATCCTTTCAGCTCTTTGATCTTTCGCTCCCAGGCAGCTACCTCGGTGGCCGATTCATCCAGACTGACGGCTATCACCTCCAGCTTATCCGAAATGCCCGCCTGCTGTTGCCAGGGATACAACTGATTGATTTCTTCCATACAGTGTGCACAATCGGCAGACCAGAAGATGATCAGCAGATTTTTCGCCACCGGACGATATTTACTGAAAGTAAATTCCTTTCCGGCATCATCGCTTAGTGTAAAGTCCGGGGCCTTTATGCCTGGTACAAGGGTTTCCATCCCTTTCAGTCTGCGCTCAATTTCCATGCGCTTGCTGGTAAGGCAGGCCGGATCATCGAGGTAAGGCTGCAGCACTTTCATGCCTTGCGGCATATTGTTGCTCTCGAAGCCACGATAAAAATAATCAACCATCCAGCCATAAACGAGTGGATTGCCTTGTTTTGCCTTTTCTATAGCCTTAAAGGCTGCGGCCGGAATCAGTGAATCCCGCAATGCTACTGTAGTGGCCATTTGCCCGTGAAAGTTCACGTAGGCATTCATCCACTCGTTCATTTGAGCCGAGCGGATTATCAGCGGATCGTTGAAGTCAAGTCCTTCAAAATAGCCATCAATCAGGTTGAGCAGCCGGGCGCGCTCACTTCCGGTAAATTTTATACGGGGCAGGAAATGAAACCGGTAGGTGCTCGAAACAAACAAGGCAGCATCCTTTTCAACCTGTTGATCAAGCCAGGCATTAAATTCAGAGCGGCGTCGCTCGTATTCTGCTATTCCCTGAAGGTAAAACGCACTTTGTGGCTCATCATAGCCCATTAAAAACTGCTGCAGCAGGCCTATTTTTTGCATTCTGTTGCCCAGCTCTGATTGAAACCTTCGTAATGCCGCATTCTCAAGCTCACCCGGCTGAAATTTGCTGCTATCGGACGAATTGCAATACATCGGATTCAGCCACAGCGTAAGGGGCTGCCTTCCCACCACAATATGTCTTTCACAGGGGTAAGGGGTGCTTTCCGGGTTTTCTTTATAGTCGAACCTGAGCACAAATTCTCCCGGCAGATATTCAGGCGGAATGTTCAAAACCGTGATATCCCCGCTTTTTACTGCTGGCAGCTCCAGCATCGGCCGGTATGCTTTTGGTCCGGCCAAAGGCAGCAGGCTTACTTTCGACCCGGAGACACCACGGAGGTGGAGGGTAAGGGTTGCTTCCTGGCACTTGAGAGTAACTGGGCTTATAATTGAAAACAGAATCAGAAACGAAAGGCAAAAGATGCGAAGTATTATTTTCATAGTCATTATTTCATAGAAATGAATCCTTGTAAAGCCAATCTAAAAACCTTACTAAGCCTATTCAAATATATGGTGAATCTGAACAAGGGGCAAAATATCCGGCATTTTTACCAGTGCAGTGAAAATAATTTCCGCATTAGCTTCAATATTACTCCATTGCTTAATTCAATTAAGTTGATTACACAGGATCTTGTCAATCCACCAGATTTAAATTAATTTCATTTCACTGAGAACCAGTAGAGTAGAGCGGGAAGGAC
>DJGZ01000065.1 GCA_002433025.1 Bacteroidales bacterium UBA5833 | reverse complement strand
TTGGTGTTGGTTTTTTTGAGAAGTGAAGTAGAAAGTAGGAAGTAGGAAGTTAAAAGTGAGTAGTGAGGAAGAGAGGGATTCGCCTGACTGTAGTACCCGGACACCCGAACACCCGGTCAGGGGAGTAGGATCCTCCTGACAGGTTTAATTCTGATCTGTCAGGTATTTAAACGACGATTAATCCACAGATACGCGGGGGTATGTTTACGCGTGAGCAGGCCATGGCCCTGATAGAGGAAGACAACCGGCCCCGCTATGAAACCCTGCGCTGGTATCTGGAGATTATCGGGCTGGATTTTGCGGAGGTGATCAGGACAGTCAATGCCATTCCGAAACTTTATCCGGTATAAGGTAACCGTATCATTGAATATTTATGGCATCAGCCCCTTTAGCTTGTTGCAAGAGATTAGATATTAATTACATATATTAGTATATGGAAACAACGGGGCATCACACCTGTAGCAAAAGAAATGGTAGATCATATATTCTGGATCATGCGCCTTTTTTTGCCGGATTTAATGAAAAGACACATCGCTTGCAGTTTTTGGGAGCGGGTTATTATTTTTGGGACGACAACATTGAAATGGCCACCAAATGGGGTGAAGATCATTATAATAACGAATACTGCATTCTGGAATGCAAATTGAATATGCCGGGCGGCATTTTTCTTGATCTGGTGGGCAACAGAAGCCACATGCGCTATTTCCGGAATGTAGCTGTAAAATATGCTGAATCAGGGTATGCCCGTGAAAAATGGTCCCTGGGTTCATTTATAGAACATCTGAAAATGCTTGAAAAGGACAGGCCGGGGATATTTCCTTTTAAAGTGATACGGGCAGTAGATCTGTTGCCGCGCGATGAACATTCAAAATGGTACTTTGTTTCAGGTAAAAGGAACTATACCTTGTTAGATCCGCGCATAGTTATTTGTATTACAGAGAAGAATGCGCTAATTTTGCAATCGAAAAAAATTGTTTATGAGTCTCTGTAAAGAGATTCGGGAGGCTGCCATGGATGTCTTTGAAAAATCGCTTCAACTTCTGGATGATTACTTTGTCAATACCGACCCTTCGGTAGTGGAGGAGCAATTGGCAAAGATCGACAGCCTGCATGTGGATGGCCCCGCCCCGGATGAGTATTTTGCTGAATTCACACTCGGATATCCCTGCGAAGCATGGTTTCAAACCAATGAAACGGTGTTTCAAACATTGAATTATGAAGTTGAAGACCTGAGTTTTTTATCTGAGTCTTTTAACCTTCTCAACAAGCTGATTTGCAAACAGCACTTTTATAGCAATCTGGCCGAGGAATTCGGGCAGCAGGATAACATTTACAAGGCCGCCTGAGATTATGGATAACCCTGTGCAGCAAAGCGCCATTCGTCTGGTTGATTTTCTGGTAACATCGGTCGTTATGGATGTGGAGAACCCATTCGCCGCTGTAAAGGAACAGAGCATGGATGTGAACGTTGGTGTCAGTATCGGATTTAGTGATGATGACCCGACACATTATACCATCAATTTCGAGGTCTCGGTTTCTGCCAGGAACAATAACATCAGAATTTCAGTCAAATCGGTTGCGTTGTTTGAAGCAAGTTCGCCTATAGATGAAGAGTTCAGGCAATCGGCTTTTGTACAGACCAATTCTCCGGCAATCGCTTTTCCTTTCTTAAGAAGCTTTATCAATACACTTACCGCAAACGCGGGGATACCTCCGGTTGTCCTTCCGGCGTTTAATTTTTCCGGTAAAGCCGGCAAGCAGTAAAAGGCTTTTTACTTAACTCAGTTATTTCCGATTTTTTCTGAAGAATTCCGGCACAAATATCCTGAAAGGCATTTTGCATCAGGCTGAAATGATTATCGCCAGCCTGCCTGGTCAACTGAATGTGTTCACAAAACTTTTGTTATATATCCGGTGAAAGCATTTCGCTAGGTTTTTTTATTCCTCCTGCTCTTATTCTTTCGTTTTAATTTTTTGGTTGCTCAGGAAGCTGAAAAGGCAGGGGCTGATCATGGTGGCTCAGCATGGTTTGTTAATGCCGGAATCGGGGTTCAGATGTCAGGAATAAAGGATGAAGATTTTGTCAGTCACAACATTGCACCGCTGATAAATATCACCGCAGGAAAGTGGTTTTCAAAGGAACTTGCCCTTCAGGCCGGTTACAAAGGGCCTTATTACAATGCTATTGCGGATGATAAAAAGCACCACTATTATTTTTTGTATGGTGAGGCGCTGATGAACATAAACAGTCTGTTTCCGGATTATGATCCTGCTGCTTTCTGGCACTTGCTTTTACATGCGGGCGCGGGTTATTATTACAGTCAGGATTACAAGCGGCCGAACATTTGCGCGAACCTCGGAATTTCGAACTACCTGCTGTTGACAAACCGGTTGAAAGGTTTTCTGGATGTCTCTGCCATAGTGGGTTGGGATATCTATCAGGGTGACGAGGATATTCTTCCTGGTGTAACGATGGGAATTTCTTATTCCTTTTAATGGTTATCCATTTATTTTTAGGACTTTTGCGGGTGCATCGCTGTTCAGACCAAGCACTCATGGATTTTAACCTGAAAATCTACCAGGAACTCCTGAAGGCCCTGCAGTCGCAGGGTTTTTTGTTTCAGACCGTGTCCGCATATGCGGAGGCAAGGGCTAAGGTTGTGGATAAGGTTAAGGTTGAGGGAGATCCTACACAGCCCTGGCAGCTGAGCGACGGTGGTCGGGCGGCGGTGGTCGAGCGGCGGTGGTCGAGCGGAGCCGAGACCAGCCGAGACCAGCCGAGACCAGCCGAAGCACAGCCTCAGCCTATAATTCTTTTGCGTCACGATGTGGAGGCCAGGTACGGAAACGCGCTTAAGCTGGCACAGCTGCAGCACGGGCTGGGCATCAAAGGCACCTATTATTTCAGGATTTATCCGCATAAAGACAATGAGGCGGTAATCCGTAAAATTGTCGCCCTGGGCCATGAAATCGGTTACCATTACGATGATCTCACCGAGTGCAGGGGTGATTATGAGAAAGCCATCCGGCGCTTTCAGAAAAACCTGGAATACCTGAGGCAGTTTGGTCCGGTAACCACTGCCACCATGGAGGGCGCGCCGCTCTCTAAGTTTGACAACCGCGATCTCTGGGCTGTGCGTCCCTTGGTCACTGAGCGAAGTCGAAGTTCGTCCCCCGCCCCTTCTTCAGCGTCCCTCGTCCCCCGTCCCTTCTATCACTACCGTGACTTCGGCATACTCACCGAGCCTTACTTCGATTTCGACTTCAGCGAATTCCTCTACCTCACCGATACCGGTCGCCGCTGGGATGGCTGGAAGTTCAGCGTGCGCGACAAAATCCCTTTACATCAGGTCCGCTGGATTCAGCAGGGGCTGGTTTTCCGCGGCACCGGGGAGATTATCAAAGCTGCCCGTGCCGGCGCCCTGCCCGCCCGCGTGATGATCACCGTGCATCCCCAGCGATGGAACGACGCCTTTTTGCCCTGGGCGAAGGAGCTGCTGTGGCAGAATGTGAAGAATCAGGGGAAGTTGGTGTTGGTTTTTTTGAGAAGATGAAGTAGGAAGTAGGAAGTAGGAAGTAAGAAGTAAGAAGTAGGAAGTAGGTAGTAGGATGTTTTATGCAGGGATGGTCGGGCGGTGGTCGGTCGGTACGGCCGGTACATCCGCCCCAACCGCTACCAAAATCCACCTAACAGGTTTTCTTCCAACCTGTTAGGTGTAATAAGGACGTTTAGACCTTGATAAGTAAAACTTCAAGCATCGACGGGACGCTCGTACCAACCGGTATCCGCGCCAACCGCTCCCAGGATTCTCCTGACAGGTTTTCTTCCAACCTGACAGGTGTAAAAGAGTCTTTTAAACCTTGATAAACTAACCCTGTAGTCGCAGGGTTTTTTGTTTCAAACCGTGTCCGCTTACGCGGAGGTTAAGGCTAAAGTTAAGGTTGAGGAGGATGCTGCTCAACCTTAACCTCAGCCTCAACCTGTTTCTTTTTCTCAACCTCATCCTCAGCCTTTTTTACTTTTCAGCCTCACTTTCCTGAACCGCTCAACCCACCACACCCACATCGCGAAGATCACCAGGTAGAAGAAGGGGCGCAGTATCCAGTCGTGGCTGAAGTCCCAGTACTGGGGTTTCCAGAGTACGATCACCGAAAGGGAGACGATGCGGAAGAGGTTGGAGAGGTGCATCAGCAGCCAGCCAAGGGGGATAATCCAGAGTTTGTGTTTCCAGGGGCCGGGGAAGAGCAGGAAGAGCACGGTCACCTGCATAAAGAGTTTGAGGCCTGAGCAGCCGCTGTTGATCCAGATCATCCCGCCATTGGTAAAGTGCATGGTCAGCGGGTCGGAGGTGGTGATCTGCAGTCCCGACACATGACGGTTGATCCACAGGCTCTGGTCGAACACCGCCTGCGACAGTATATCCGTCAGTGTGCGGATAAGGGGCACGGCGTTGATTTCAGCGGCAAAGTGGCGGTACAGCAGGTGGAATCCGTAGGTGATCACGGCGGCCAGCAGGGCGTCGGTCACCGGGCGGAGCTTTCCTGTTCTGATCAGTTCGCGTAAGGTGCTCAGCATAGGCGGGTATTAGGTTGCGAAAATAATCAAAACCGGCGTTGGTTGGAACCTGCTGCCTTTGCTATTGAGGAGGTGCTCCGTGCGATGACGGAAAGAAACCGGATTTCGGATTTCTGATTGAAAAATCTTTTATTGGCAGAAGACGAAAGAGGCCATGAATGCACAAATGTAAGAATGCAATGAGTGACTGCACGTCTCCCGTCAGAGGCCCAACCGGCACCAGGATTCACCCGAAAGGTTTTCTTCCAACCTGTCAGGCCCTCTTTCTCTCGCAGCTAACTACAGATCCACCGGAATTATAATCTGCGCAAA
>DJGZ01000011.1:29648-75321 GCA_002433025.1 Bacteroidales bacterium UBA5833 | reverse complement strand
AGGTAATCTCTAAGTTCATTATCCGGTTTTTCCGGATAACAGTGATTATTTTTAGAATATTTAGTTTTTTACATCCCTATAGCTTTCTCTGTGCATTTTTCTCCAGCTGTTTTCCTGGCCTCCGGTAAAAGTAACGGTTGAAGGTAATAAAAAAACCGGATTGCAGGAACCCGGTTTTTAATGGTAAAGCGCGGCATTTACTTATTGAGCTTCGGGCTCATGGCGCTTTTGGCGATAATATACATATCCACCGTGCAGTTGAAGGTCTGGCCCTGGGCAATCTGGAATTCGGTGAGTTGGGGACTGCCGAGGCCACCGGAACCATACCAGCCCACATAGTCGCCTGAAGTCCATGTAGCACTGTTGTCGATGTCTTTCCATACATCAAGGTAATAATTACCAGGATTAACATTTGAAAGGGTAAACGAAACTGTTGCACCGGAACCTGTAACAGCGCCGTATTTGATAGGCTGATTGTACAACCAGTTGTCATAGGAAGTGTAGAGGCTTACCTTGGCGTTCGACAGGTCGCCTGACACGCCGGCCGGGAAGCGGGCCGTACCGGTAACCTGGGTTACAGCCGGAAGAACGGTCAGGGCGCCGTTACCGGTTGCAGATCCGCCTTTGCCATCGGAAACCGTAACTGTTACGGAGTGGGCGCCTTCGGCCGAAGGTGCTGTCCATGAAACAGTGGCGCCGCTGCCGGTAATGGCTCCTCCTGTAACTACATACGAGTAAGTCAGCGGATCATTGTCAGGATCGGTTGCCACTACGGTGACGGATGCAATGCCATTGGCATTGACACTCGGAGGATTAACAGTGACGGAAGATACGACCGGGCCTTTGTTTGAATCATCTTTCTTGTCGCAGGAATGCAATCCGGCTATAATTAATGAGGCGGGAACAAGAAAAAGAACAATGGTTAAATGTTTCATTTTCATTACGATAGAATTTAGGTTAGTACTGGGTTTTCAGGAATGCCAAACGTATTTATTCCGGGAAAGTAAATTTGAAAATCTCGTGATGGAAGGAAGGGGGAGCTTTGTGCAGTGAAACCCGGACCGGATATATCAACACAAATATAGCAAATTTTAAGAAAAAGTCAATATGTTCAGGCTTAAAAAGGTCTTGAACCATGCCTGTATTCAGCACTACACAATTATAAACCTGAGAGCAGCGGGAGTGATAATTTTATGCGGTTTATTTTTTTGTAAGGTCCCGCCAGGTATCTTCAAAGAAGTATGCGCTGACAAGTTCTTTTGGCGTGAATTCGAAATAGTAATTAACCGGAGTGATGGCATGGGGTGCATTTTGCCATAATTCACCCGAGGGTTCTTCGGGCTCGAAAATAGCCTTGATGCGGCTTTTAAAATCGACAGGTGACCTTTTCCTTGAATCACAGATCACATAAAACGGTTTGCCGGCTTCGCGGCATACAAGGGCGAGCGGATAAGTACCGATTTTATTGGTGAATCCGTCTTCAAACACATTGTCGGCCCCCATGACGGCAAAGTCAATTTCATGAATAAACCTGCCAATAGCTGCTTCGTTGATAAAATGAACCTTACATCCGAAATCGCTCAGTACTCTAGCCTGTAATTTGCCTTCATATACCGGGCCTGACATTGTCTGGTAAATTGAGGGGAAAATATTGTGGGTAGCCAGATGCTCAAACAGGATATGGATACTGGAACTGTTGCTGTGTAATAGTATCTTTTTGCCCTGAAAACCAATCATTCGCTCCATTCTTTCTGCTGCCTGACCAATACTATCACTCCACATCTGGGTATAAGTGCTGATAAAGCGCGTAATCCGGGCAATCGTTTTTTCCTGTGTCCAGGATTCGCTGTCAGCCTGATCAAGCAGATCGTAAAACTGCTGCATGAAATGATGGAGTACCGCCAGATCGGGAAAATGATTGATTACCTTGTCAAGATTTGTTCGCAAAAAGTTATGATCTATATCTGGTCCGTTGATATAAGTCTGTATACTTTTGATTATTTTCTCCAGAATTGCCGCTGAACCGGAATAATTATCCGACAGGAGTTCCCGAATTTTCAGTTGGAATGACATTTTACTTAACGATCTGAATAACAGCGAAAAAAAGAAATACCGAAGCAGACTATTATGCGTAGCTGAAAGGTGTTAATGTCAAAATTGATTACCTTTGCAAAAGTAAACCATTCAGTTCAAATTAATCCATTTATTAAGATGTCAGAACGAATTTTCGATAAAGTGAAACCGGGGGTCGTTACCGGTAATGATGTGCAGGAAGTCTTCAGGATTGCAAAAGCCAGCGGCTTTGCCATGCCGGCCGTGAATGTTGTAGGCACCGATTCGGTGAACGCGGTGATGCAGGCTGCCAGGGAAGTAAATGCTCCTGTAATCATTCAGTTTTCTAATGGTGGCGCGCACTTTTACGCAGGCAAATTTCTGAGCAACGAAGGCGAACGTTCGGCCATTGCCGGCGCAGTCAGCGGAGCCAGGCACGTGCACATGCTGGCCGAAGCCTATGGAGTTCCCGTTATTCTGCATACCGACCATGCGGCAAAGAAACTGCTTCCGTGGATTGACGGGTTGCTCGATGCAGGAGAGAAATTTTATGCCGAAACCGGGAAGCCGCTCTTCAGCTCGCACATGCTTGACCTGTCGGAAGAAAGCCTGCAGGAAAATATTGAAATCTGCAGTAAATATCTGGCCCGTATGAGTAAAATGGGCATGACCCTCGAAATTGAACTCGGGGTAACCGGCGGAGAGGAAGACGGGGTGGACAACACCGGGGTTGACAGTTCGAAGCTTTACACCCAGCCCGAAGATGTGGCTTATGCTTATGAAGCGCTGATGAAGGTAAGCGACCGTTTTACCATTGCCGCTTCTTTTGGTAATGTTCACGGAGTATACAAGCCCGGTAACGTCAAATTGCAGCCGGTCATTCTGAAGAATTCGCAGGATTACATCCAAAAGAAATTCAATACAACGGATAAGCCGGTGAATTTTGTATTCCACGGCGGTTCGGGATCCAGCCGCGAAGAGATCCGTGAAGCCATCTCCTATGGTGTGATCAAAATGAATATTGATACCGACACCCAGTGGGCTACCTGGGAAGGCGTTATGAATTACTACAAGAAAAATGAAGGTTACCTTCAGGGCCAGATCGGTAATCCGGAAGGTGACGACAAGCCCAACAAAAAGTATTACGACCCGCGTAAGTGGCTCAATGAAGCTCAGAAGTCGATGATCGCCCGGTTGAAGGTTGCTTTTGAGGACCTTAACTGCAAGGACAGAAATTAACGACGACCTGTTTACTAATCATTTCAGAAAGAGGCAGCCTGTAAGGGCTGCTTTTTTTATAGCCATCACGCTGGCATCTGCAATGACAACCCAAATCATTGGTTTACAGATTTTATGTTTAGCCAGGGCTATCCATTACCGCAAGCCGGAGTCATTCTTTTGATCATGATATTCCGCAAGAATCAAAAGTATATCTGCTGTTTTAGCGTTAATATAACAAGTATATATTAAATATAAGCGTTAATTGATTGGGTATATCTGTTATTTTTACGAATTTTTTATTAAATTTTCTGAAAAACTATGGAATGATAAACAGAGCAATCTTTCAGAATCTCAAAAACGACTTACTTCATTCAAACAAGATCATTGTATTGTATGGAGCAAGACAAACAGGGAAAACCACGCTCGCCGATCAGATTATCAGTTCATTTGAGGGCAGGGTATTAAAGATAAATGCCGACGAGCTGAAATACATTGATGTTTTCTCTTCAAGAGATTTTAATAAGATGAGCCTGCTGGTCGACGGGCAAGACCTGCTGTTTATTGATGAAGCTCAGCGCATTCCCGATATTGGAATAAACCTTAAGATTCTTCAAGATGCCTTGCCGGAGCTGAAAATATTGGTTACCGGCTCATCCTTTTTTGATTTAGCCGGCAAAATCTCAGAACCTCTTACAGGCCGGACCATAACCTACACACTGTATCCTTTTTCTTTGACTGAAATACGCGCACAAAAAAGTATTTTTGAGATATAGGACAATCTCGAAAATCTTCTGATTTATGGGATGTATCCTGGAGTACATTTACTTACCAATGCAATGGGTAAGGAAAAGCTACTCACCGAACTGTCCACGGCTTATTTATTTAAGGATATTTTTGAACTTTCATCTGTCCGTAATCCGTCGGTTTTCAGGCAACTGCTACGAATGCTTGCTTTTCAGACAGGTTCAGAGGTGTCAATCCCTGAACTTAGCAGGAATCTCAATATTAGTCAGGAGACGGTTAATAATTATATTGATTTGCTTGAAAAGGCATTTATTGTTTTCAGACTGGGTGGTTATTCGCGAAACCTGCGGAAAGAAGTCACCAAAAGTAAAATTTATTTTTGGGATACAGGAATACGAAACAGTGTCATCAATAATTTTTCACATTTTGAATACCGAACCGATACCGGTGCGCTTTGGGAAAATTCTATTATAGCTGAACGACTCAAGTATCAGGCCTATAGCAATATAAACGTTAATCCCTATTTCTGGAGAACATACACAGGTGCCGAAGTTGATTACATTGAAGAGCGTAATGGTAAATTGAGTGCCTTCGAAATCAAGCTGAAAAACAAGAAATCATCAGCACCTAAAACCTGGATTGAAAATTATGGAGACGATTTCTCATTAATTCACCCGGCAAATTTTCATGAATTTCTTCTCTGAGTTTCAATGGTTGCAATATGTCCGATAAATTTTTGGCTCAAAGGCGACCGCGCAGAGGCCTACAGGCATTGTCAGATGCCTGATACAGTGCAAAAAAATCCCCGAAACTTTCGTCCGGGGGTTTGAGATTTGGTCAGATCTGAATTTCTTTGAGGGCTAAAAACTATCAATATCCCATCGAAATCAAAATTTCCTTGGGGTGTATGCTGAGCACCGGGATGGGTGAGTGGTGCACCATCTGTTGCGCGTAAGGCCCCAGCCAGAGGTTGGAGGCAGACTTTTCCTGTTCAGTCATGATGGAGAGCAGGTTGGCATCGGATTGCTTGGCGTATTCCATAATAGTGGTTGCAATGTTATCGGCCTCCAGTTCAACAATAAAATGCTTTACGCCATGCTCTTTGAGGTATTTGGCGGTCTGTTTAGCATAGCTCATAACCGTACCCCTTACATTTTCGATGGTTGTGGTATACACGGCCAGTATATGAACTTCAGCATCGAACATTTTCGCCAGATCAGCCGTAAACGGGACTTTCTGCCTGGTTTCCATGGTGCTGTCCATCGGCAGCACAATTTTTTTCAGTTCCCGCTCAACATGGATTCCTGTCCTGATGGTAATCACCGGGCAGGGCGCCGCCGAAACAATGCGGTTGGCATTGCTTCCGATCCATAATTCCTCAAAACCGGAAGACCCGTGGGTGCCGGCGACAATCAGCCATGCATCTGACTCCTTGGCCTGATTAACCACTTCACGGTAAACCTTTCCTTCCCGGATGATGTAGTCAAGCCTGGATTTCGGAAGATCTTTTTCATATTTATTGATGAGCCTTGTAAACTGGTGTTCCACTTCCTCAAGCAGGTCATCAGAAAGATCTGACGATAGGATGGTTTTGGTCGTGTTGGGGTTGTTCACCCATAGCATCAGTAAATTCGACGCTGATTTTGCGGCTATGCTGATTGCATGCTCAAGGGCATTGATGGAACAATCAGAAAAATCGATGGCGGAGATAATGGTTTTCATGGCGGGTTGGATTACGGTCATGCTAAAATATGAAATATTTATAATTATTGCAAAACTCCTGGAAAATCTTCAATGAATCTGACTTGTATAAGCATGGCGTAAACAATTTGCACTGAAAGCGGGTAAACCTGTTTGATGCAAGCTTCTAATAATCAGGTATATATTTGTCCGCACCGTTAATCAGGAAATGGTCCAGATTTATTCACTGTTGGCAGGCATAACCAGGGGAGGCGGGTTTATTTTATCGCTTACCGTAAATGCATTGGGATAATCTGCCTTTATATTTTGCAAAAACCCTTCTGCTTCCAGCCTGGTCCTGAAATCACCTACCCTTACACGATAGTAAGGTTCTTTAAATGATAAATAGGCTTTTACCTCCTGATAACGCGATGAAAAACGGTTGAGTGCTTCGGTTGCCCTGCGTTTTGAATTGGTTCCCGAATCAAAGAAAATTTGTATTCTCCACCCGTCAAGTGTGCTCTGGTGCCTGTTCAGGTATTTATGCTTTTCGATCAGCAGATCGATGCGCTCGTCCCCGATAATCTGAACCCGCCCCTGCTGGGCAAAAGCAATAAACCCCCAAAGGGTGAATGATATAATTAAAGTAACAAGCCGCATGAATGATTAACGCGTTGAGATCGAGTATATTTCTTTTGGCTGAATACTGAGTACAGGCACGGGAGAGTGATTGACCATTTGCTGGGCATAAGGTCCAAGCAGAATGTTCGATGCAGTTGTCTCCTGTTCGGTCATGATGGCGATCAGGTCGGCATTCACCTTCCGTGCATAATCAATGGAAATATTGGTGATGTTGTCAGCCTGCAGGCTCTCGATGTAGTGGTTGATTCCGGCATCCGTCATATATTTCTGCACCTGGCGGGCGTAATTGTCAACTTTTCGCTGAACAGCCTTGATTGAGGTGGAATATAAGGCCAGAATATGAATATCGGCATTGAATAATTTTGCCAGTTCTACTGTAAAAGGAACTTTCTGACGGGTGTCGAGGGTGCTGTCGATGGGCAAAACGATGCTTTTAATGCCTTCAGGGCCAATATTGAAATCGTATCTGACGGTAATAACAGGGCATGGGGCATACGAAACAATCCGGTAAGCATTGCTGCCGATCCAGAATTCCTCATAACCGGTCACCCCGTGAGTGCCGGCAATAATCAGGGATGCATCGTTATATTTAGCCTGATTGGCGATTTCCTGGTAAACCTTTCCTTTGCGAAGTTTGTAAGATAATTTGCCATGTTTGAGCTGCCCTTTTTTCGACTTCATGATCTCTTCCATATTCTTAATGGCTTCCTCACGGAATTCGTTCACTTCCGCCGAAAAGGCAAAGTCCTGGTTCGTATGGCTGTCAACCCACACCATCATGACGTTACTTTTTACATGGTTGGCGAAAGCAATGGCATAATCGAGGGCATGCAGTGAGCCCTTCGAGAAATCAATGGCAACAACTATCTCTTTCATGGCATGTTGGGATTGAAATGACCGGCACTGTTATCTGGGGCTAAGGTATGGAATTTTATTGGAATGAAACCGGCATTGATTATCAAAATAATTTTGCCTGAATGGCTGTTACGTCATGCCCTCTGAAAGCCTTTAGCGGTAAACGGAAAAAGTGCGGGGGTCTGAAGAACATGGAATCCACCCGGATTTTGCAGTGTTCAATTGAACCATCTCTTACGGTATCAACCGGATGTTGTCTGTGAAATTATTGTTCCTCTCAGGTTATCCTGAACAGGGGCCGGCATCAATATCCATTTATTCTTTACCTTTGTCATTCCATAAAATCAGAAGATGAACACGAACCTTGATGCCACTGCTGAACACCTGAGCGCTGCCGAGCGTGAAATAGAAAAGGTGCTCCGTCCGGGTGACTTTGCCGACTTCTCGGGGCAGCCCGGTGTGGTGGAGAACCTCAGGGTTTTTGTGCAGGCTGCCAGGTTGCGGGGAGAGTCCCTGGATCATGTTTTGCTGCATGGCCCTCCCGGACTGGGCAAGACCACCCTTTCGCACATCATTGCCAACGAAATGGGTGTCAATATCCGCATCACTTCGGGGCCGGTGCTCGACAAACCCGGAGACCTTGCCGGATTGCTCACCAACCTGGAACCGAATGACGTATTGTTTATCGATGAAATTCACCGGCTCAGTCCGGTGGTGGAAGAGTACCTCTATTCGGCCATGGAGGATTACCGGATTGATATTATGATAGAAACCGGTCCTAATGCCCGCAGTGTGCAGATACAACTCAGCCCTTTCACCCTTGTTGGCGCCACCACACGTTCGGGATTACTCACCGCCCCCCTGCGGTCCCGTTTCGGCATCAATGCAAGGCTTTCTTATTACGATGCTGCAATACTCGAAAAAATTATCATGCGCTCCTGCGGGATTCTGAAGGTTGACATCTCCCCTGATGCAGCTTCCGAAATCGCGCGACGGAGCAGGGGAACGCCCCGTATTGCCAATCTGTTGCTGCGCAGGGTGCGCGATTTTGCCCAGATTAAGGGCAATGGTTCCATCGACCTGAAAATTGCTCAATTTGCCCTGTCGGCATTGCTGGTCGATAAAAACGGACTGGATGAAATGGATAACCGGATCCTGGCGACCATCATCGACAAGTTCCGTGGCGGGCCGGTCGGACTTACAACCATAGCCACCGCGGTGGGCGAAGATCCGGGTACCATCGAAGAGGTGTATGAACCTTTCCTGATTCAGGAAGGTTATCTTATGCGCACACCCCGTGGCAGGGAGGCAACCCCCATGGCATACTCCCACCTGGGGAAGATTAAACCGGGCAATCAGGCTGAATTATTCTGACCCGGACTGATTCTCCGCAATTACTTTTCCGGAGTGATTCTTAATTAACGGGAATTTGTCTGAAAATCGCTTTTGAAGAATGGTTAAGCCGCCGGATGGCATGGCATTGCTGACTGTTTATTTCACATTTTATGATTATTTGATGGTTTTGCGTGGATATTGCTTTTAATCAGCCGGTTGATATGAATCTCAGGACCGAACTTACACAACTGATCAAAACCAAAGCCGGGGAGCTGGGTTTCTCTTTCTGCGGCATCAGCAGGGCCAGGCGACTGGATGAGGAAGCGCCGCGGCTGGATAAATGGCTGAAGGAAGGCCGGCACGGAAAAATGGCTTACATGGAAAACCATTTCGACAAAAGACTCGACCCACGCCTGCTGTTGGAGGGTGCCCGTTCGGTGGTTTCGCTGATGATGAACTATTATCCCGCCGGAGCAGAGCAGTATGTTTCGCCCCTGAAAGTCTCAAAATACGCCTGGGGCGAAGACTACCACACGGTTATCAGGGAAAGGCTTTACGTGTTGACCGGGCTGCTGCAGGAGAAGGCGGGGGAATTTAATTTCAGGGTTTTCACCGATTCGGCCCCGGTGCTCGACAGGGCCTGGGCGGTAAATGCCGGCCTGGGCTGGATTGGTAACAATTCCATGATGATTACCCGCCGGCATGGCTCCTTTTTCTTTATTGCAGAAATAATCACCGATCTGGAATTTGACTATGATGCACCTTTCGGCGGAAACTATTGCGGCGACTGTACCCGCTGCATCGATGCATGCCCTACGGGAGCCATCACCGGCCCCCGTCACCTGGACGCTTCCAGGTGCATTTCCTATCTGACTATTGAACTGAAAGATGATATTCCTGCCGAATTCAATGGAAAAGTAAATGGATGGATCTTCGGTTGTGATGTATGTCAGGACGTTTGCCCCTGGAACCGGTTTTCGCTGACCAATAAGGAAGCGCGGTTCAGCCCGGCGGGCGTATGGGTGGAATGGAGCCGCGATGTCTGGGAACAACTGGAGAAACCTGTTTTCGGAGAAATATTCGGGAAATCCGCGCTGAAGCGGGCGGGTTTTAAGAAACTGAAAAACAATGTTACCTTTGCCGGTCATTCTTTCATTGATGAATCAGGATATGGAAAAGACAGCGATTGAGATCAATTCTGAAATCGGGATGCTGGAGGGGGTAATCATTCACTCTCCGGGGAGCGAAGTGGAAAATATGACACCCAATATGGTTCAGCGGGCGCTTTACAGCGATATCCTGAACCTGACCGTGGCCGGAAAGGAATACAGCCAGTTCAGAGGCGTGCTTGAAAAATATACAACGGTTTATGAAGTGCGCAACCTCCTTTGCCGGATACTGGAAAACGAAAAAGTGAAGTCAGGGCTGGTCAGCAGAATTGCTGATCACGAACGGGTGGACACCCTGCGCGATGAACTGCTCGAGATGGATGCAGTTACCCTCACTTCTGCCCTGATCGAAGGGGTGGAGCTCAGGCGCGACAACCTTTCGCGTTTCCTCAGCAAGGAACGCTTTGAACTGGAGCCACTGCATAATTTCTTCTATACCCGCGATGCCTCCATTTCGATCGGTGATCAGGTTTTTATCAGCAAGATGGCCAGCCGTGTGCGCGACAGGGAGTCGATGATTATGGAAGCCATTTTCGATTATCACCCTGCATTCTCCACCCAAACGGTCAATCCCCTTTCGAGCAGGCACCTCTGCAAGGACTTCAGTTTCGAAGGCGGAGATTTTCTGGTTGCCCGCGAAGATATCGTACTGGTAGGTACCGGATCACGCACAACCCCCAAAGCCATTGATTTTTTGGTTGACCATTACAAAGCCGAGCGAAAGACCAGGCACATTATTGTGCAGGAGTTGCCTTACGAGCCGGAATCGTTCATTCACCTTGACATGGTATTTACCTTTCTCGACAAGGATATCTGCATGATTTATGAACCGCTGATCATGCACTCCAGCCGTTTTCTTACCATTCATATCACCATTGACAACGGCAAAGTGAAAATTGCCGAGGAGCTGAACATCCCTGCCGCTTTGCGCGGCCTGGGTATGGATATCAGGACCATTAACTGCGGCGGCGCCGACGATGTGGTAATGCAGGAGCGCGAACAATGGCACAGCGGGGCAAATTTCTTTGCCCTGGGTCCCGGCAAAGTAATGGGCTACGGCAGAAATATCTATACCCTTGAAGAGATGGACAAGCATGGTTTTGCTGTGCTCAAGGCCAGGGATGTGATCGCCGGAAAGGCTGACATGCATGATTACGAAAAATGTGTCATTGCCATTGAGGGTGCTGAATTGTCGCGGGGTGGCGGAGGCTGCCGCTGCATGACCATGCCGGTTCGAAGAGCGCCCGTGGAGTGGTAGGCTTTTAATGATTGCTGAGAAATTGTCACGCAAGTGAAAAATGGGAATCCAAATATCTGTTCTATGAAACGACTATCCAAAATTTTAACCATGACAATGCTGACAGGCCTGATGATCACCGGAAACACAAGCGCTGAAGCCCGGAAAGGTGCCTCAGGCGAATTTCGCGTTGATTTTGAGAAGTACAGGCTCGACAACGGCCTGGAAGTAGTATTACACCAGGATCACAGCGATCCGATTGTGGCTGTGGCCATCCTTTATCATGTGGGATCCAGCAGAGAAAAAGCCGGAAAGACCGGTTTTGCGCATTTCTTTGAGCACATGCTTTTCCAGAATTCCGAAAATGTCGGCAAAGGCGAGTTTTTCCGCAA
The DNA here is from genome assembly GCA_002433025.1 of Bacteroidales bacterium UBA5833. Lineage (GTDB taxonomy): Bacteria > Bacteroidota > Bacteroidia > Bacteroidales > Lentimicrobiaceae > Lentimicrobium. Next base: position 63,994 of record DJGZ01000011.1, on the reverse strand, counting down.
AATTGACGATCTTGGCGGAACCTTCAACGGCGGAACCTGGAACGACGGAACCGTTTATTACGAGGTGGTTCCGAAAGATGCCCTCGAAAAAATCCTGTGGATGGAAAGCGACCGCATGGGATTTCTGATCAATACCGTAACCCAGCTCGCCCTGGAACGTGAAAAAGACATTGTAATCAACGAGAAACGCCAGCGGGTTGATAACCAGCCTTACGGACATACCGGTTATGTTATTGACAAAAACCTTTATGGCGATGGTCATCCCTATTCCTGGCAGGTCATCGGATCGATGGACGATATCAGGGCTGCCACCCTCGATGATGTCCGTGAGTTTTACGATAAGTACTATGGGGTGAACAACGCTACCATGGTGATTGCCGGTGATTTTGATGCTGCAGAAGTCAGGAAGTTGATAGACAGGTATTTTGGTGAGTTCAAAGCCCGCACAAAGCCGGAACCATTCCGCCCTATGCCTGCGAGGCTTACTGAAACCATGAAGTTTTTTCACGAGGACAACTTCGCAAAACTGCCGGAGCTTAACATGATTTTCCCCACGGTGGAAAATTATCATCCGGATGCCTATGCCCTGGAAATTCTCGCCGACCTTCTGGCAGATGGCAAGAAGGCCCCCTTATATAAAGAGGTTGTTGAAAAGAGAAAGCTGGCGCCAAGATTGTCGGTTTACAACAATCCGATGGAGCTGGCCGGGAAGTTTAACATCACCGTGCGGGCTTTCGAAGGGGTTAACCTGAATGATGTATATGATGCCCTGATGGAGGGTTTCAGGCAATTCGAACTGAACGGCTTTACCGAAAGTGATCTTCAGCGCATCAAAAACCTGCGCGAAACGGCTTTCTACAACAGTATTTCGAGCCTGCTGGGAAAATCATTCCAGCTGTCACAGGCCAATGTTTTCGGGGGTGATCCCTCACGTATGATGGAAGAGGTCAGATTGCTGAATGCGGTGACCATGAGCGATGTACTCCGGGTATACGAAAAATACCTCAAGGATGAGAAGTATCTGGCTACCAGCTTTGTCCCCAGGGGCAAGACTGAACTCGCCCTGGCCGGATCACAAAGGGCTGAAGTAGTGGAAGAAGCCATTGAAGATACCGGTTCCCAGGCTGCCGGCATGGAAGAGACAGAGGAAGATTATCCGCGCACCCCGACCACTTTCGACCGTACGGTTGAACCCCCGCTCGGCCCGGCCCCGTTATTGAAAACGCCCGATGTTTATACGCTTGCAATGAACAATGGCCTGAAGATTTTTGGCATTGAAAGCACCGAGTTGCCACTGGTACAATTCAGCATACGGATCAAAGGCGGACAGTTACTTGACGATCCCGCCAAACCGGGCGTTGCCAGGCTTGTTGCCGAAATGCTGATGGAAGGTACACGCAACCGCACCCCCGAAGAACTTGAAGAAGCCATCGGTCAGCTGGGCGCCACCATCAACGTGAATGCATCGGCTGAATTTATTACGATAACGGCTAATTGCCTGGTGAGGAACTATGATGCCGTTCGCAAACTTGTTGAGGAAATCCTGCTGGAACCCCGCTGGGACGAGGCGGAATTTGATCGCATAAAACAGTCGACCTATGGGATTATTGCTCAGCGCAACGCCAATCCGAATGCCATTGCCGGGAATGTCTTCTATAAAAAATTGTATGGTGATGCTCATGTACTAGGCCGTCCCATTACCGGAACTGTGGAGTCGGTGAAGGATATTACGCTTGATGACCTGAAAGATTATTATAAACGCAATTTTACCCCTTCACTGGCAAGTGTGCATATAGCCGGAGACCTGAAGCGCGATCGCGCCCTGGAATCCGTCGGCCGCCTGGGTTCAGTATGGGCTCCGCGGGAAGTAAAATTGCCCCTTAATACCCTTCCTTCGAAGGTTGAATCGCCCAGACTCTATTTTGTAGATATCCCCGATGCCAAACAATCGGTGATCATGATCGGTTCCCTTGCCATGCAACGCAATGATCCTGAATTTTTTCCCGCAACTTTTGTGAATTATAAACTTGGTGATGGTTCAGGCTCGAAGTTGTTTGGTGTGCTCAGGCTTGAAAAAGGTTACACCTACGGAGCCTATTCATTCTTTATGCCCAGGGTTGTGAACGGCCCGTTTGTCGCCAGTTCCAGCGTTCAGTCAATGTATACCCTTGAATCGGTGAATTTGTTCAGGGAAATCCTTGGTTCGTATGGCAAAGAATACAGTTCAAACGACCTTGAGATTACCCGCAATGCAATGATCAGGGGCAATGCCGGTAAGTTTGAAACCATCAACAGCCTGATGGGCATGTTACAGGAAATCAGCACCTTCGATCTACCTGTCGATTATGTGAAGAAAGAAGAGGCCGTTGCCGGAAAGATCACCCTTGATGAGGCGAAATCGATCTATGCGCGTTATGTTCAGCCTGAAAAAATGGTTTATGTGGTGGTCGGCGATGCCCGCACCCAGCTTGACCGGTTGAAAGAAGCCGGTCTCGGCGAGCCTTTGCTTGTTGACATTGAAGGCAACCCGGTGAAATTGTAAAATTGCAGGGTTTATCTGTAAAAAGCGCACGGCTTACCGGACCCCGGGGCCGTGCGTTTTATTTTCAACACATATAAATTTTCGTGATTCTCAGATAGTCCCGCCCGGGACTTCGCCTTGTTATTTACGACGATCAGTATAGTACATCAATCCCATCAGCAAAGATATACTCACCACTGCCCTGAGGGTATAGATCAGGGCAAGTTCCCCGTCAACGGAAAGGAGCGCCAGCAGCGCAGTTAGCAGCATACCGCCCCAGATCAGGTAACTTTCATGATTTTCTCCTGTGCGCAGCATGCGGTTTACAACCGGGAAGTAAGCAATTACAAGGATTCCCTGAACCAGCAGATTGGTAATCAGATGTTTACGGGTTATCAGCCAGAAGGCAATGATCATGGCTACCGCTCCGAGGCAAAACAAATCAAAACGGTTAAAGCGGGTGGTGTGATCGCCGAACAGAATTATGGAAACGGTCACAGCACTTACAAAGAGCAGGTCGGTGGTGTTGAGTACGTTATCCCATATACTGTGCGAATCTTCCCTGATATAAGTAAAAAGGCTCATACCCACAGCCAGGGTGAAGAAAACCCACATGGCCAGCGATGGCCTGATTTTGTTTTTGGAAATCAGCCGGTAATAATATACTGCGAGTGTCAGGTTCAGGGCCGAAACTGCAAAAACAGAGAACAATTTCATCAGGTAAATTATGATGTTTGATGGATTACAGACCTGCCAGCCTGTCTATTTGCATATCTGATCCAGTACTGCGGCTACCTGTGCTTCAAGATCGGCGATTGTCTGATCATTGCTGAATACAAAATCAGCCATTTTTATACATCTGTACAGATTCTGATGATTGGGATCTTCAGAGGTCATTTCACGTGCCTCGTTGGCCCGGAAGGTTTCATAGTCGATCCGGTCTGTTTCCGAGTTACGGGCGGTAATACGGGTATAGCGTGTATAAGGGTCGGCATCCACCGCAAAAAGATAAAAACTGCCTTTTGCTTTGAGTGAAAGCACTTCACCCGGGGTACGGATGCTTTCAATTACACAATTTTTACCGGTTAGCCTGGCTTCTTCAAATAGGCAGTCAACAATATAGCTGGGCGAATGGGCGGCACGCAGCTCATTGGCAACAATCACCATACTATCGCGGTTTACGGGCATGCCCCGCTTTTCAATTTCACGGCTGATAAAACCCCGTACCGAAAAATGAACAAACCCGCGCTCTCTGATCAGGTAATCCACTATCGTGCCTTTGCCTGCACCCAGGGTGCCCGTAATGCCTAAGATGATCATAATAAAATTAGCTTGATGGCAGGTGCAAAGGTATGAATTGGAAGGATTAATCTGAGAGAAAGTGAGGTTGAGGTTAAGGTTGAGATTTTGATTATTGCGCAATCCGCCATCCGCCATCCGCCATCCGAAATTGTTTATTCCTTCACTTTCTCAATCAATACAACAACTTGTTATAGGGGTACCTGACAATATGTATATCGTGAACGGTTCTGTAGAGCGCGCTTCTGAATTCTTCGAGGTGGAGTTTTTTTGTCGCGGAGATAAATTGGGCAGGACTGTTAACCTTGGCGATCCAGGTGCGTTTGAGATCTTCGAGGGTCACATTTTCGCGGGTTGCAGGGCTCAGGTCGGTTTCGTCTTTTTCCACAAAAGTATACGCATCCACCTTGTTGAAAACCATCATCACCGGTTTATCGCCGGCCTTGATTTCGGAAAGTGTCTGATTGACCACCTCAATCTGGTCTTCAAATCCCGGATGCGAGATATCCACCACATGCAGCAACAGGTCGGCCTCCCGCACTTCGTCGAGGGTAGATTTAAAGGATTCTACCAGCCCGTGCGGGAGTTTGCGGATAAAGCCGACGGTATCGGTAAGCAGGAACGGCAGGTTGTCGATTACCACTTTGCGCACCGTGGTGTCGAGGGTGGCGAAAAGTTTGTTTTCGGCAAACACGTCCGATTTGCTCAACAGGTTCATCAGGGTGGATTTGCCCACGTTGGTATAGCCGATCAGGGCAACCCTTACCAGCCTTTCGCGACCGGAGCGCTGGGTGATTTTCTGTTTGTCGATATCTTTCAGTTTCTCCTTGAGCAGGGCGATCTTATCACGGATTATCCGGCGGTCGGTTTCAATTTCCTTTTCACCCGGGCCGCGCATACCGATACCTCCGCGTTGCTTTTCGAGATGCGTCCACATCCGTGAAAGGCGGGGAAGCAGGTACTGGTACTGGGCAAGCTCAACCTGGGTGCGGGCTGTGGCGGTGCGCGCCCGGCGGGCAAATATGTCAAGAATCAGTGTGGTACGGTCAAGCACCTTGCACTGCAGTTCTTTTTCGATGTTTCTGAGCTGGGAGGGACTTAACTCATCATCAAATACGACAGTGCCAACGTTTTCGACTGTGATGAAGGCCTTAATCTCTTCCAGTTTGCCCGATCCGACAAAAGTACGGGTATCTGGCTTCTCCAGTTTCTGGATAAAGCGTTTCACGGCCGTTCCGCCGGCGGTTTCAAACAGGAATTCCAGTTCGTCAAGGGTTTCGTGCACCCTTGCTTCATCCTGGCGAAAGGTAATCAATCCGACAAGTACGGCGGTTTCTGTAATATGGGTGATTTCGATCATGCAGAGATTTTAGCGGGTGCAAAGATAATGGAATTGCGCGCATTACATAAAGCGCAATGAACGGAGTCAGTAAGCGGAATGAACGGAGAATTAATGATTGCTACCCGATTTTACAAACCCGGCATCCCTTTGAATGCTTTATTGCTCATCGCCCCGGCTCATTACATTGGTTTGTATCTGAATGGACTGTTCGTGCACCAGTTGAAGCAGTGCTGCCAGGAAACGCGTATCTAATCCGGCCTTATTTCCCTTTTTTATGCGGTCGGCAAACAGTTCTTTCCATCGTTGAAGCTGCAGGATGGTGATGTTGTGGGCATATTTATAACGGCCCATTTCTTCAGCTATATTCATGCGTTTTGCCAGCAGACGGATCATTTCATAATCGATCAGGTCAACCTCGTGGCGGAGTTCCTCCAGGTTTCTTTCAAATTCACGGTTGCCTTTTTGTTCCCTGAGAATCAGATGATTCAGTATTTCGCCAAGCGATTCAGGGGTAACCTGCTGCACCGGGTCGGTCCAGGCCTTGTCGGGATCGGGATGGGTCTCTATCATCAACCCGTCCATTTCCAGATCCATGGCCTGCTGCGAAACCTGCTGTATCAGAGATCGGTTTCCGCTGATATGGCTGGGGTCGCACAGCATTGGCAGCCCGGGCATCTGCCGCATCAACTCAATGGGAATTTCCCACAGAGGAGCATTGCGGTATTGTGTTTTTTCTGACTGATAAAAACCCCGGTGAATGGCTGCTATGCGGGTGATGCCGTTTTTGTGCAGCCGTTCTATGGCTCCCATCCAAAGTTTCAGGTCCGGATTTACCGGGTTTTTAACCATCACCGGTATATCCACCCCGGCCAGGCTTTCGGCCAGCTCCTGCATAGAGAAGGGGTTCACTACCGTGCGGGCGCCTATCCATAAAATATCAATCTCATGGGCAAGCGCATCTTTCACGTGATCGGGCCTGGCAACCTCAACCGTAGTAAGCAGGCCGGTTTCCTCTTTCACCCGTTTCATCCATACCAGCCCTGCCGTTCCGATACCTTCAAACAAGCCGGGTCTGGTTCTGGGCTTCCAGATCCCGGCCCGAAACACGCTGACACCCGGTTGTCTGGCAAGGGCCTGAGCGGTTTGCAACACCTGCGCCTCCGATTCGGCACTGCAAGGCCCGGCAATTACCAGCGGGCGATGGCAGCCGGGGATCCAGGATTGAAGGGGAGGGAAGTTCATCGGATAAATTTTATGCAAAAATACCAATTCCGCATGAAACAGACGGATATCCCGGGATGATAATTAAATTCCGGGAAGCATCCACGGAGGCTGCTTTCCCGGAAGAAGAACTGAAATTCTGCCGGATCTCTTAACCATCGCGATTACATGGCAATGGATATCAGATTTAAGATCCGGCTGCTCTTGATGATATATTTCTGAGAAGCGTCAGAAAATAATACCGATGGTCAGGCTAAGCGCCTTGGTATGATAATCTTCCGGCTGAAAGTTAACTTCAGATAAGCCCATATCGTAACGCAGATCAGCCTGTAAGGTTAATTTCTTCACCGGAAAAGTAACACCCATGCCCAAAACCAAACCCAGGTCGGGATCTTTGTCAACTCCGCTGTAACTGTCATCTTTCCATTCGCTGCTGCCATCCGGTTTATTTTGTGATTTTAACAACGCAGAAACATAAGGTCCGGCGTTAAAATACACTTTGGTATTTTCAGTCATGGAAAGGTTGGTATTGAACCTTGCCAATACCGGAATCTGCAGGTAATGATAACGACTCTGGTAAGATGTTTCAATAAACTCTGTTGTTTCATTACTGCGGCCTTTACAGATGTAGTTGAGTTCAGGCTGGACAGCAAATACGCCTTTGATTGGCGCAACAACAAAGATTCCACCGGTGTACGAGAAGTGCATCTCATCGTTATCATAAAGATCTCCGGTCTTCGCCAGCGTGCTGATGGCAAGCCCGTGGCGGGTGCCAAAAGAAACCTGTGCATACACAGGAACAGTCAGAATGATTGCCATTGTAAAAATGACCAATGCTAAGATTTTGGTTTTCATTGTTTTAGTTTTTGAATAAATTAATTTTTAAGTTAAAGTGCCGGAATAGTCGGATTATGCTTATGACCGGCATTAAGCACAAGTTTTTTAACCTTTGTGATTTGGGTCTTGTAAACCAGACAGGCCATTACAAAATAAAAGGCGGTTAGTCTCCACAGCATGGCAATTTCATGGTTGGTTTCGGATATTCCTGCCCCCAGCGAATTCATTTTTATGTAACCCAGCATGGCGTGCGACGATGGAAAGATGCTCCTCACGGCCTGCCACACAGGACTCATGTTCGACAATGGCCAGATAATACCGGAAAGGAACAACAGCGGAAACGACAAAAACAGATACAGAAGCATGGGGGTCTCCCTGTTTTTGAAAAATACAGACAGGCTTAACCCGAAAAATATGGCTGACAGCAGGTAAGGCACCATCAATGACACCATTTGACTGAAACCTGCTTTATCGGGATAGCCAAACCAGGCGGGAATTGCACCCAGCATGTAAATGCACATAACGGCATAAATTAAAAAATAGGCGGCTGATTTGCCGAGCACCATCCTGAGGGTTCCCATACGGCGCAAATCGCAGGGAATAAGTGTACCCAGCTTGTGACGTTCGCGCGCGGTGCCAGCCATAATGCCTATGGCGAGCACAAGGGTTTGCTGTATGATAAGCATGAGGGCAGCTGGTATTCCGTAAGAGGCAAATCCTCCGGCAGGGTTGGCGATGGCGTTTCCGCTGATAACAAACGGATTGCTGAAAACCACGGCTTGTCTTTCCGAAAGACCGGAATTCATAAGCCTTTTTACCTGAATGTCGTTGCCTTCTTCTATGGAAACCAACCCGGCTCCCATTACCATAGCCTTGTAATACAGAAAAAATTCCATATCGGCATACAATGACACAACCGCCTGTCTGCCCAAAGCCAGATCGGATGAGTAGGTTTCAGGAATCAGAATAATGCCTCTGTTTTCGCGCTTCCTGAACTTTTCCACAGCATCCTCCATCGAAATACATTCATACCTGATGTCCAGATCGGGTGTAGCATTGAGTTTTCTGATAAAGGCCCTGCTGTCAGCAGATTGCGACAGATCAACTACAGCCACCGGGAGATCGCGAACCACTTCGGGATAATAAATCAGCGAATACAGAAAAGGATACACCACCGGCACAATCAGCAGGAGAATGGTTACGCCCAGGTCAGATAGTAAAAGAAGCAGTTCACGCTGAAAAATGAGCGCGGTATTGCTTATTGCACTTCTGAACCTTTCGAAAGTTTTAACTAGTAAGCTCTTCATTGATTTCGGTTTTTTCAGGAGCCTAAGCCTCAGGCAGCATCTGTGATTTGAATTTTTTCAATAAAGTTCTGATAGATAAGTGCCGATTTTAACCTGAAAATAATGGCAAACGGCAACAGCAGAAACAGCAGAAACTTCAGATAAGAGGGAGCGGCATACGCAAAATCAAATCCGGCAAGTATCTGACTCTGAAAAATATGCATGTAATGCCTTACAGGAAATGCTTCTGCCCACAGCCTGAAAACTTCAGGCATATGTTCGATGGGAAAAGAAAAGCCACAAAGTGTAAGTGCCAGAATTCCGTAAAAAGCTGCCAGATTCAGGGAATGCCTCATCATGGGCAACAATCCGACGAAGAATACAGCAATTGCCTGATATGATAGCACATACAGCAATGACAACAATACCAGGTAAATTATACCTGTGTTTAAAGGAATCATCAGTACCCTGAAGAGTAAAAGGTTGGAAAACATTGTCAGGATGAAGAAAATCGCCGTATAAGGCAATAGCTTGCCTGTAAGTGCAACTGTAACAGATTTTCCTGAGATTCTGAGCCATTCCCGCGAAGTGCGCTCCTTTATTTCAATACCTATGCTGTAAACGGTAATCATCAGAATAAAAATCTGCAGCATAATGGGGAGCATAATGCTGGTAACATACACCGGATAATTGGTTTCAGGATTAAAAAGTAAATGGGCATCGGGTTTAACGGGCTGAATTGCAGCATACACCGTAACTTCATCCTGCCCCATGGCCTCGCGTTTCTGCTTGTTCACACCAGCAGAAAGTGTATGCAGGGTTACAGTTAAATCATTCTGTATCAGCCCCCCCGCAATAAGTAATCCGTTCTGGTAATAAAACCTTACCACAGGTTGTGAGCCATTCATGATATCAGCCTGCAGGTTGTGAGGCAATACCACATAACCGTAGATGTTGCCCTTTCTGAGCTCTGACAGGGCTTCATGTTCGGTGGCAGGAGTCATCACCACACTGCTTCCCGGGGTAGCATCCATGGTACGCCTGAATTTTGCCGATAATGCAGTGTGATCGTAATCAACCACAGCGATGGGCAGTTTTACCGGCACACCTTCCTTCATGAGCGACACAAAAAAAAGCAGGCTCAGCAAGGGCAAAAGCACCACCGCAAGAAAATACAACGGCCTGGATGTCATACGGTTGATCTCTCTGCCCGATACACCTGCAATAGCCTTGATGTAAGTATTCATAATCCGTATAAGATTTAGTTGCAGGCTGCTACCTGGCAGAAATGCCTTTGGCAAGTTTATTCTCAAGGCTGCTGTAATCAACCAGCACACTCATTCCCGGCAGCAGGCCTGTGCTTCCATCCACAGGTCGGGCATGAACTTCAAACGTTTTCACATCAAAACCTCCGTTGCTTTTGGTGGGTTTAAATGTGGCATAACCTGCCATGGCTTTGATGTAGCTGACCTTTAGCCTTATTTTCTTATTCCCTAAAGCGGGTACTACCGCTTCAAATTCCTTTCCTTTCTGAATAAGCTGCATTTTGTCTTCGCGTATGCTGAAGATTGCCTTTACATCTGTTAAATCCACCAGACTCATTACGGGAGCGCCGGATCCAACCAGTTCGCCGGTTTTGGGAAAAATATCTGAAACTTCGCCGTTTACCGGCGACACCAATACCGTTTCGGAAAGGTAAGCCTGGACTTCCGACACAGCTCCCCTGGCACGGTCAACCAAAGCCAAAGCAGCCTGCTTGTCTTCGGTTTCGGCGCCATTCACAGCCATGTCGTATTGTGAACGTGCTGCTTTTGAAGTAGCAACAGCAGCATTGTAAGCTGCCTCCGCTTCATCGCGTTTTTGGGCAGAAACCACACCGTCGTTGAACATATTCTGTACCCGGTCGAAGGTTTTTTTTGCGAATCCTACACCTACCTCAGCTTTTTGCCACATCTCGTAGGCGGCAGTTACCTGTTCCTGACGCGCCCCTTTGATTGCTTTTCTGTTTTGTGCCATGGCTGCACTTTCGGCAGATGAAGCCTGCATGAGTTTTGCTTCAAGTTCAGGGCTTTCCAGAATTACCAGTGTATCCCCGGCTTTTACCTGCGCGCCTTCTTCAACTAAAATTTTCTGAATCCGGGCAGGTACTTTTCCAGAAATTCTGGTTTCAGTTGCTTCAATTTCGCCCTGTAACATTTCGGGCTGAGGTTTAAGAAATAACCAACCTGCAATACTTACTAGAATTATGATTGACAGGAAAGTAATAAATGCCCCCAACATTCCGGCATTGCGTTTATTCAGCGTTTTCATTTTGGTTGTTTTTTTAAAGATTTAAGAAATTATTTGATTTTTTCAATTCCGAGGTCACCAGTGGCTTTGTATAACTCAATGGCAGCCTGGCGCTGGGCAAATATTGCCTGGTAATACTCAAGTGCCGATTGCTGGTAGCCGGTTTCTGCAGCCAGACGTTCGGTTATGCTTATCTGGCCTTCATTGTAGGATTTTGATGCCATTTCCAGCGCTTTTTGAGCAACGGCTTTCTCTTTGCTTTTCAGAATTACCTGTGCATTGGCTGTTTCTAATGCCGAAGTGGTTCTGGTAAGGTTGAGTTCCAGCAGTTCGCGTGCTTCTTCCAGGGCATTGGCTGCCTTTTTTACTTCAAGCTTAGCCAGTTTGACTTTCGAACTACCTCCGGATAAATCGAAAATGTCCCATTTGAAGCCTACCCCTGCCATAAATGCCGGTCCCAGTGTCATTGAATTTATATCTGCACCAATATTCATAGGCGATTTGAAATTAGCTTCTGCATTAAAAATGTTATCGTAGCGGGCAGATGCAAACGCTTGTACTTTTGGCAGGTAATGCGACTTTTCGGCACCTAGCATATATTTTTGCGCCTGCAAACCCGATTCAAGAGCCATCAATTCAGGACGATTGGCAATTTCAGATGCATTCACCGCCGGAAGTAAGGGCTGAAGATCAGGAAACATATTGTAAAAGCGACTGGATGGCTGTCCTGTGAGCCTGGCAAGGTTTTGTGACAGCAGCAGCTTTTTCCCTTCAAAATCTGCTTTCTTTGCATCAAGTGCAGCTTGGGCGGCGGCAATTCGCAAAGTATCGTATGCCGTGGCAAAGCCATTTCGCAGGGCTGAGGTGGCAAAGCGCTTTTCGGCTTCAAGCCTGCGCGATGATTCATCAATCAACAAACCTGACTGGTCCAGAAGTGTCAGTTGGTCGTAAGCAGCGATCACTTCGGCAATCAGATCGGCTGTACTTTTGCGCGAAAGTTGTAGCTGTGCCGCAGCTTTTTCGGCAAGTGCCTGAGAAATCCTGGGAACTTTTCCACCACTGAATAGCAACATGCTGGCAGTTACATCCACTCCAAAATAATTGCCTGAAAAATCACCTTCAATTTCTTTGCTGAAAGCCGGCAATGCCATTCCCTGAGAAGCAAGTAACTGCTCCAGTTGCATCAACTCGCCGGTTAGTCCAGCCAGGCCGGGAAACATTTGCGGAAAAGCAGGGCTTTGCATAAACTGGCTGATTTTCCCGAAGCTTTCAAATCCGGTGATGTCGCCCAATTCAGTATTAAGCGGCGATTTGGCAAAAACATATTTGCCACCGGCTTCAAGCTTTGGGTAATAAGAATTCCTGACCGCTTTGCGCTGCTGCAGGGTGATTTCCCTGTCAATTTGATTTGCAGCCAGTTTACGGTCTTTTTCAACGGAAAGCCTGATGAGTTCGGTAAGTTCCGGAGAAAGCCCGCTGATTTGTGCCTTAATTATCACTGGCTGGCAGAACAGCAGTAAAAGCAGGCTTATTTGCAAAACAGTTTTTTTCATAATTCAACGTTGGTTAATCATTGTTTGGTTTTACTCTGTGTTTTTCAATCAAAAAAAAAATTTTTTGACTGTTTTAGTTTTTGACTGTTTTAGTTTTTTAGTCGATATAGTTGTAAAAAAAATCAGCGGCGTACCAGACCGTAAAAAAGAATATTAATCAGGTCGTCGAGGCGTTTTTCCATATCGAAATCGGCATTATTCTGCCAGAACATCGGAATTTCAAGTCCTTTCATGGCAGTGACAATAGCAATGGCAGCCAGGCGGGTGTTTTCTATATTGAATTCCATTTTTTCGGCACCTTCCTTCAGGATGGCTTCCACCATTGAAATTTCCTCATCGTCATATTTTTTACGGATGTTTTCCACAAAATCGAGATGGCTCAGGTATTCGCTCCTGATCGCATCGTAATAATTGGCCAGCTTTTTAAGCGTATTCATCCGCACAAGCACATAAACCTTTAGTTTCTCCCTTGGGTCGCTGATGGGTTTGATTGCTTCCTGTAATTCCCGCTTGAGCATGGATGCCTCTTTTTCGACGACAGCCTGAAAAATATCTTCTTTGCTTTCAAAATAATAGTAGATTGAACTCTTTCCTTTGCGCGAGGCAATAGCAATTTCATCCATAGTGGTTTTTTTAAAACCAAAACGGCTGAAAATCTGCCTTGCGACTGCAATGATTGAATTTTTTACTTCTTCTTTATCGAGCATGATCCGGAAATTTTCCTGATTTTGATTGCGGCTGCAAAATTACACCGGCGATTTCCGAAAAGCAAGAAAATTATCGAATATTTTAGTCGAATGGTCGAATTAAAGCAAATATACTCTCATGTACCTCATTATATGATATTTACAAATATTGAAATACCGACCATGGCTTAAAAACAGTGCTAATACAATAATTTAACCAATCGGTAAAAAGAAGGAAGATAATTCAAACAGGAAATTGTTCTTAAATCTGATGCCGGCAAAAGCAAACCTCATAAACCAAAATTGGTTTCACAACATACTTAAGCTGAATAAATTAAAAAGCCCTGCTTACAATTACATAAGCAGGGCTTTTGAGCAGGAATTGACGCAAACCTATTTCTTACTTAAGATCAGGAGTTTTTCAATTTCGTTCACCCTGTTGTATATATCATCATACTTATTTTTCAATGTAAGATTTTTGTCATTTGCTTGCTCTAGCTCCTGCTCAAGGTTTTTGATTTTCGAATCAAGCGTTTTCACAGCATTAACCAACGCCACATTTATGGCATGCATATCGAAATTCAAATAACCATCAGCCCCTTCTGCAACTGCTTCAGGTATATATTTTTGAACATCCTGAGCAATAAAACCAACATATTCAGGCGTAGAGGACAGATTAAGCGGGTTTCCGGATTTGTATGAAAATACAACAGTTTCAAGCGCCGTGATTTCGCTGAGACCACGTTTATAAGTCCCTTTTACATTTTTAAGTCTGCCGTCCGACCAAGTTGACCAGCTTCCTCCGCCGGGCTTTGCGGCTGTTCCGTTAACCACCAGGTTAAAATTTCCTGTATTGTCGGTATTGATTCCAACGCTGCGGCCTTTGACAATCATTCCGACAAACCAGTTGGGGTCATAACCGTCGCATCGAAGCATATAGCCGCTCCCCTCCTGAATGATGAGCGCAGTTCCGTCTGTAGAGTTGGTAGAGGCGCGCATGGCAAGTCCGGCTGCATGCAGATTCTGAAAAAGTGCAGTGGCATTAGTCCCACCTGAAACATCAGAAACTACTCTCAGGCGGTTTGATCCGGGGCTGGTGGTTCCGATACCTGCGTTGCCGTTGGTGTAATAGATGTTGTTTCCGCTGCTGGTCCATTGCGTGGCCTCCCAGGTTGCGTTTCCTAAGCCATCACAGGTTAAAACACGACCTGGAGCTTCGCCCAGGTTGCGGAACTGCACTCCTCCTTGGCTTGTATATAATGCTTTCCCATTAGTGGCCCTAAAATATCCCCCATAGCCTGAGTTTGCAAGTCCCATGATGCCGGCACCTGCATTTGCTGTGCCTCTTACGCCAACGGTTATGGCCTCAGGCGGATTGGGATATTCACTTTCACCAGATCTGCCTTCCACACCTGGTGATGTTCCATAGCCTGATCCTTTTCCCAAAACCCCTGAACTGGTGGTTGAATGCGTTTCACCAAAGATGCCATGATATCCATTTGATTTTCCATGAATGGAATAATTTTCGGATGCATTATTATGAATAAAGAATGGAGTTTCAAATAAAGTAACCGCCCTGTGAAAGGGGAGTTTGAAAAGCGGATCCGGGTAATTCCCCGTCAGATCCCCTCCTGCAGGACCTGAAGGGGGGCCGCCACCTGAACCGGTCTCATCATCGGCAGGGGTCCAGGTGGTTCCGTCCCATTTCAGCACCTGTCCTGCAGTTGCTGATTGCGTTGCGATTCCTAACGGAGAAGCTGTTGTTCCGTTGCCCGATAAGGTACTATTGGTGATAGCAACCTGCGTGCCCCAGTTATCGCCGCCTCCGCCGCTTGAAGGAAGTACAACGGAGCCACCGCCGTGCGACAGGGTAAGAACTGTTCCGCTGATACTGATGGTTTGTAACTCATTGGTCGGATCGGCGTCGGCGTCATTCACGTTTTCTACATCCCTGGCAACCATGGCGTAGGGTGTACTCAGCAACTGACTGCTGCCTGATATGCTATATGCTGTACCTCCGGCAGGATCGATTTCCGTTTTAAGGAAAAGGGTGCTGTTGTCCCGGAAAAGATTGGCCGGAAACGCAACGTATTGCCCCAACTGAAGACTGATAAGCCCGCTTTCATTGGTATTCGCAATGTGCACTTCCTGCCACAGGGGAGTTGTTGAGGTTGGTGCATTCAGAATGCTCAGCCTGATGCGAATACTCTGATTGGTAACCAGATTGTTGTTTACATCGCGAACAACAGCCTGATAACTTATATTTCCCGGAATTTGTGCAATGGCATTTGTAAGGCTCATTACAAATACAAGCATTAAGGATATCTTCTTCATAATCAATGAGACTTTACGATTTTAAAAGTTTTAAGAGTTTCATTATGACGGAGAACTTTCAAGAAATAAACGGCCTGCGCTCTGAATGTCAGGTCGATTCCGGTTTCAGTGCCGGATATTTCTCCGGTTTCCAGTAATTTTCCGTTGCCCTCAAAAAATTGATAATTCAGCCCTTCAAACCGCTGGTTATCTATGCTTAATCTGAGTAAGCCAGTCGTCGGATTGGGGAATGCAGCGATTGTAAGGCTGATGGCGGGCCCGTCTTTTAATTTGGTAACAACGGAAATCTCATAAGGCTGATGAATGCCCTGGTTGGCCGAGCCGCCGGCGCCTGTGACAATGGTATAGAATACCTGTCCGGCAGACTGGGATGCAGATCCGCCGCTTCCCGCAAAGCTTGCGCCGGAAGTATTCATACTTTCATGCAGTGTTTGTGCACTGACATGAGAATAACAGAAGATAATTACCATTGATGCTTTGATCAGGAGGTTGAGGGAGCTCATTTTGCTTCATTAAAAGATGTATGTTCAGATACTTTCTGTTTCACTGTCAAAGTTGTCTGGCAGAAGCTGAATCAGCCACTGCCAGACAAATACACAGGCTATTCTTCTTCCTGTTTCGCCTCCTGCTTCTGAGCTTTGCGCTTACGGCGTTCTTCTTTTTTCTGCGGGTCGCCCTTTACTGCCTTTGTAGTGCCTTTCTCAGCGGCATCAAGGCTTTTGTCAACACCTTTGTCAATTTTTCTGTTGACACGCATTTCGGTTTTCCTGATTGCCCGGTTTTTATTCTTGTCAGCAAAGCGGTCCAGGTTCTGAGCCTGCAGCCCGCAACTCATCAGCATCAGCATGCTGAGCATAATAATCAGATTTTTCATGGTTTTATAATTTTGGATTGGACATTCTGTGATCGTGAAGGTTGTGCTGCTTTGTGGCTAATTCAGCGGGGGTTTTGGCGCCAGGTATAGTGAGCTGTATTCTGTAACCCTGTAATGGTCACCTGTCTTCCGTACCACCACCGGCCGGGGGCTGTCGGCCCCCAGTGTTTGGATAAATACTTTTATCCGTGTGCTCCCGTCGGTGGACGACATATAGCTGTACTGATTAACCTGCATCACAGAAGTATATGGAGGCGCTGCAGGGGTGTACTGGTTGGCCGGCGAGGCGCCCTGGTAATAGACGAAAGGCAGGTAGCTGAGATCTTTCAGTTTACGGGTAAGTTCTGCCACATTGCCCATCACATAACCTTCAAAATTGCCTGCTTCGCCCGAAGGGACAATGAGCGGACTGGTACAGGCTGCCGTCAGGCATTTCATGCCCTCAACTGGGTATTGCTGGTATATGCGCATGGCCACCAGTATCATCATTGCCGCACCCTGTGGCGTATGCGCTATCTGATTGCGCAGCTCCAGGAATTTTGGCAGGGTATGGGGAATGCGGTTGATGCCTACCGAAGATTGTGCCTGCAGCTCATCGAATGAAGCTTCAGCTATGACTCCGCTGATGGTTCCGGTTACCGGATCATCATCGGGGGGAAGATTCTCAACGGGTGGTTTGTTACCGGGATCAGTATCCTTATCTTTTTTGCACGACGACAAAGCCGCGGCAAAAATGAGCAGACTGATTAAAATTATTTGTGTTGCCTTCATAGCTTAGTTCTTTTGTCGTTTATTTTCCGATGTTTTCACAACTTATTGCATGCCGGTCGCCGGCTCCGTCGTATTTCAGGGGCTGGAATTTTCCGCCGGCATAATCCTCCTGGTAAGTAACGATGTAGTATCCGCATTGTCCTGTTTTGCCTTTCACGGCAACGGCAGCCCTGATGTAGCGGTGCAGGATGGCTCCAGATATTTCATGTCGCCGGATATACCAGTCTTTATCGTAAATGGCAATTCTAAGCACTTCCGTAGCGTCCAGTCTGCCGTTTTTCCAGTCATTTGAGTTTTTCAGGGCTGTAATCATCCTGCTTTCAAGGGCCTGGTCTGATTTCTCGGCTTTGGGAAATACAGCACTGCGTGCCCCGGCATCGGCGGCACCGTCATTGAGCTGTTTTGCCATGCCTGCATATACTCCGTAATTCCCGCCTGAAAGGGTAAACTTCCCGGTGGCTGCATCATTATAATACAATTTCAGCACTACTTTGATCACATTTTCGCTGTCTTCGAGCGACGCAAGCACTTCGGCGAAGCTGGCAGGCCCATCCCATTTTTTTCCGAAGACCTTATAAGTGAATTCCGGGTTGGCGTATACTTTGGTTGTGGCCGGGTCGGGGACAAGGTCAACCACAAGGTACTTGTTATTCTTCAGCGTGCCCGAAAGTATAATATTGGCATAGGTAAGCTGCTCTTCCCGGTCCTGGGTCTGGTATGAATAAAGCGGAGGTTTCACTGAATAGAGAAACAACTCAAGGTTTACCTTCTTTTCCGGAGCCACATGGGAATAATAATCGCCAACAGTTTGCGGAAGGTAAGCCACGGCATAGATATGTTCACCGGTGGTGAACGACTGTTTCAGGTTTGCCGGATTCAGCGGGTCGACGGGCGATGAAGAAAACACAATTTCTCCCGGAGACTGCGCCATTCCGTAAATGGCGTAAAGCAGGAGGGATAGGGTGAAAAACCGTTTCATGACTTTAATTTTTTACGTGTGAAATTACTGGGCGCCATACCCGCTTACATTTCCGAATAAGCTTATGGCATCGCGCCATGGATACTTATTGGCAAACATTGTAACACTTGATTTCATGGTTCCCTGCATATTCATGCCCAGGGCTGCACGCCACTGGTTGGCGGGAGAGTTGCGGTCGAAATCGGTCTGTTCGCTGTACCGTGCATTCAGGTAACCTTCGAGGTAGGCCTTGTTTACTTTCAGCCCTTCCGGAATCTCATTTT
Organism: Bacteroidales bacterium UBA5833; assembly: GCA_002433025.1. GTDB lineage: Bacteria > Bacteroidota > Bacteroidia > Bacteroidales > Lentimicrobiaceae > Lentimicrobium. Next base: position 45,739 of record DJGZ01000011.1, on the reverse strand, counting down.
TGTTGCCTTCAACACTGGCAATCTCCAGATCGCCGAAGTCGGATGCATCTATCCTCAGGCGGGTATTACTGGCCGGGCTGTAATGAAAATCTTTGTCCTTGTTTACAAAAAAGATGTTGTTGTCAACCTTGATCCACTCATCCTTGTTAAACCGGGTATGATCGACTCCGGCCAGGATGGAAGCGCCGACAATGTTGTGGTGTATGTTGTAAGAACACCTGGTCATAATTCTGATCCCGTAGCCCATGTCAAGAAAGTCGGCAAGACGGCTCCAGGTAAAAAGAATGGTATTGTTGGCGATTTCAACTTCGCCGCAGTTCGACATGGTGTTGGGCCCGCCGGTGCTGGCGCAGGTTCCGTAAATTTCGACAGCCGCCATTTTGTTTCCTGCAAACACATTGTTCCTTACTGTAAACTTTCCGCTGCGATGGCCGGCCTGAAGGGCAAAACTGGCTCCATTGGTAAATACACAGTTCTGGATGGTTACATCACCGCCGGTGGTGGCACTTACAAACTGCAACAGGGGCTCCCCTACCGTCGGGTTTTTATCCTTCGGCTTTTCCGTTGGCGGCATCAGCCGGCCACCTTCAATGCCATCAACTATTCCATCTGTCGGATGGTAGGCATTACGCTCTCCTCCGTCGAAAACAATATGATCGATAACAGTTCCCGCTACATCCCTGGTAAATTTAAGTACCGCTTTGCGCGTTGACCGCGCGCTCTCGTTGTCAGGCTGAATTACGGTGGGATGAAGGGCAAGGTTCTGTACCCCAAATTCTTCATCAAAACTGCCATAAAGCTTAACAGGCTTGTCACTTTCTATAAAGCCAACATTCAGCGTACCCATATACACCCCGCCTGCTATCCATATTTCAGTGCCAGGCTGTGCCACATTGATTGCTTTATCGATGTTTTTAAAGGGGGCAGATTTGCTGCCATCGTTTCTGTTGCTGCCCGAAACATTCGAAACAAATAAGACCTTTTTGCCTCCGGGCTGAGGGGTTGCTGTACTTCCGGTTTTTGTTTCAGACGACTTGCCTGTCGCGGGCGTGTCTTTCTGAACCTCGGTTAATTTTTTTGTTGCGGGCACGTTTTTCCTTACATCTTTCAGGTTTCCGGTTTGTGCCGAAACAGGAATGGCCAGTGCAATTGAAACGGCCAGTACAAAAGCGGTTCTTAATTTTTTCATTGCTGCTACTTTTTGTTTGGTTAATTGGTTGCTGTTTTTTTGTCAATCTGTGTGATGTTTTTGAGAAAGCTTTATCCGTGCATTTTAATAATCTGAGTTTGCCGCGGCTGCACGAAAAATTATACGTCCGCTTTATTGGCAATGCCCGTCCCGGGTTGGTGCCGGAATACCAGAAAAGCAGCAGCAACAGGCAGGGCACCAACCACGGGAAAGGCTATTGTTATCCGTTTTTTGAAGTACCTGAATAAATTCCGTCTCAGCGATTTGTAAAAAGCTGCCCTGACGGTTGCTGCTATAGTACAAGGTCAGGAGATGTTTTCGTAAGCGATCACCTCATCGTACATCACATGGCTGGTAATTTTGCCAAATGATCCGTCAGCATTTATGTCGCGTTCAACATTCATGCAATATAGGCGGCAGGAACCGTCATCAAACTGCGCAGCAAGTTCAGCCACGGTTTCCTGGTATTTTCTTACCACCCATTGTGTTCTCGTATTGTCGAGCCAGTTTTCGGAATGCTTGTTCTCCCAGGGTTTTACAACCGCAGCCTTCAGAATTTTGATTCCGGGTTGGTTTTGCTGAAGCGCTGATTCTGCAGCTTTCACTGCGTCTGCGGCATCCGGGCCATCGAGAACGGCCGGCCTTAAGTGAATGCGTTTGCTGCGTGCAGTTTTGCGCTCATCATTCATGCTCTGAAGCCGGGCGTAGGTATGCTTTAGTTTTTCAAATGGCGGGTCCTGCTTATCAAAGAGCCGGGCAATTTCATCGATGCGCGCTTCAAAAGACTCCAGTTCGCGCCTGCCCGTAAAGTGCGGCTTCAGCTCCGGCTGATGGAGCCAGGCAGTGTCATGATTCAGCATATCTATGCTCTCCTCAATGGATTCGGTAATTTCTCCGGCCATCTCAGCCAGTGTCTCAGCCATATTGGCCTCAAAATCGTGGATGCGCTGCGATACATCGCGGGCAAGACTCTCAAGGGTAATTGATTTTTCAGCCTGAAATACTTCGGTCGAATAACGCTCCACAGTTTCCCTGGCCTTCTGGTAATACTGCTTTTCCAGAAGCAGGCCCGGTACATTGCGGGCTGTACCGTTAAAGTAAGGAATGCTTCTGAATTCGTCTTCCCACTTCCGGCAAAGGGCCTCGTTCTGCTGCAGTACTTCGGCGCGGGACTGGTTTGCTGCCGATTTTAGGGCTGCATCTGCTTCCGCTTCTTTTTCAAGACCCGCAATCGCAGCCTGAAGTTCATGTAACTGCGGGATGTTGGTATAGGAGCCGGCAAATTTTGTATGAAAAAGATCCAGCTCTCTTTTGGCCCTTTCCAGATTTTTAGTGAGTACACTTTCGCGGATGTGTCCCAGCTGAGCTTCCACCTCAAAAGGCAGCCCGTTTCCACTTCCCGGACGGGTTGAAATACCTTTACGCTCAAGATCCTTGCGGATTTTTTCAATCTTCTGCCTGAGCGATTTTACCTGATAATCTTCGGGATTCTGTTGCGCAGCCTTTTCGGTATACTCATCTGCGCTGATCAGAAGCTCTACAGCCTCCTGATTTTTACCGCTAAACATGTTGTTCTCCGCTTTGCGCAGATAGCCTGAGGCTTCCTGAATTACTTTTCTGAAATCTTCCATTGCTGCTTTTTTAACTGTTGACCAATTATTTGTTTTCCGATGGATTTTTTTCCTTCTTTTTGAAGGCTTTTGAAACCATTCCGGCATCACGTTTTACACTTCTGGCTGTGCCGAAGATCATGGAGGGCAGGCTCAAAACCCGCCTGATTGAGTGAAGAATCTGATAAATCTGGTTCATAATATCTGTTTTTGATTGAACATTGACCGGTTAAACTATTTGGGTGAGAAGCAGGGGAGGCATACAGAGGATGGATCAGTGATGCTAAATTACCGCCGTGAGTTGGTCTGGCATATGAGTTAAAACCCCCATTTCATATAGGGGAAATAACGAAAACTACCGCCGTTAAGCTTTAAGCAAATGGGATCAAACCATCTGACAGGGTGGGTGCTGACGGATTTTGTGAGGGCTTTGCCCTGGTGATGGCGGACTGCCGGGTGGCATGGATGACCTTAATGCCGGGGTAGAAGCTTGTTGCCCGGGTTTTGGAATCTTACAGTTGGCTGGAAGGAATGGCAGGTTGTAATTTATGAAAATGCCTGCAGTCAAGGGGCAAGCTGTCTTGAAATGTATCCTGGAATATGGAATATATGGGTAATGGCGCCGGCAATTAATTACCACCGGCCTCCAGCGCCGCCTCCGCCCGTGCGGCCTCCGCCCCATGAGCCCCCGCGCGATCCTCCAGAGCCGGACCCTGACCCAGGGCTGCTTCGCTGCTTAACGGGAATAACAAACGGAACAAGCATCTTCGCCCCGCAGTGCCTGCAGGTAAACTCGCGCCGGCCGTTGCCCTGTGAGGTGTATGTTGCAGATACCAGGGTTTCCTCCCCGGTTTTGACCATGGTAAGCGTTTTGCACTTCTGACACATCCTGAAGGCCGGAGCAAGTTTGCCTTCAAAAAGGATTTTGGTGATGTGTCCTTCATCACATTGGTAAAGCCGGGTGTCGCGGCTCTTTTCCTTTATCTCAACAAGCTCGGCGGGAGAAAGGTATTCAGGATATACCTCACGCTGCAGGGGGCGGGCTTTCAGGCTGCACTGCCCGCAATCTATTGCCTGGTCTTTTAACCGGTTCAAACGCTTTTTATAGAGAAAATAATAGGGCAGAAAAGCCATCGGAAATAGTAAAATTCTGAGAATCATTGCATTGTTGGCCCCGCTGAGGTTCAGGAAACGTGAAGGGCCATCGGCCGACACCTGGTTCGCATTTTTGTTGATTTTGTACTGCACGATCACCGAAAGCAGCAGCAGGTAAATGTACATTCCGATAAATGCATTGCCCACCGGGTTGCTGAATACTTCATCATAATAGGATGCCATTCCGGGTACAATGCCGGCCATAAAATAGAGCGAAACAAAGCGGGTCAGCCTGTCGTGTCCCCAAACCACGGTTTTTGCCGGTTTGTCAGGTGCAAGCACCATCACTCCCGCTGCATTCAACTCCGTTTTAAACACGCTCTTCGTTTCAGGCGCTTTGGGCTGCTTTTTCTTTTTCCTCTGATCCGAATACAGGGCAATTCCCATTATCGCAAGCCAGACCAGCCACAGTGTCAGTTGAAAGGTATCCCACCAGGGTTCATACTTCATGTGGTAGGCAACTGCGGCCTCTTTGTCCCTGTCAATCAGGATTTTCCTGATTTTTTCACTTACCTCTGTAAGGCCTTTGCCATACTGATTATCCCTGAACGCCGGCACTATATGGTTGTTGCCCAGCCTGATGAGCAAAGCATCGGGCAACTGGCCCTCTACGCCATATCCGCTGAAAAAGCGCCATTCGCGGGTGTTCATCACAATCAGCAGCATCAGCCCGTTGTTTTTTTCGCGTTGTCCCAGCCCCCAATGATTGAACAACTCAACCCCGAAACTCATGATATCCCATTTTTCACTGATTTCGTTCACGATCACAATGGCAAACTGCACACCTGTTGCCTGCTCAGTTTCCTGTAAAATGCGGTTCAGCTGCATCACGTCGGCAGGATCGAGGTTTCCGTCGGCATCCGAAACGAATTGATTGCTGATGGCGCGCTGATTGATTACCGTTTGAGGTTCCCACTGCCCCATAACATTGCCTGTTGCACAGAGCATGACTATAATCAGGATTAAAAGACTGTTTTTCATCGTTCATATGTTTTTATACCGGATGACTGTTGACCAGGCATTTCTTACTATTATAAGGTAAATGACAGGTAAACAAATGTATACATGCTGGTTATGCGTTAACAATAGCTTTCAGACGCAAGAACCTGCATGCTAAATTATAACCGTTTTCATCAGATTCGTCCGTGATCATGTTAAAATGAAAGATTTTCCTTATGGTTTATAGGGAGAATCACCCATCAACACGTGTATTTTAAGGTTGTAGGTTTGCTTATCAGATTAATTCACCCCCAAAACCACGCGTTATGAAACAATTAATCATTACAGTAGCCCTGATGGTATTTTTTGCCGGCTGCAACAATGGTCAAACCAACAAAAATCAGGAGAAAAAGATGAAAAAGCTAAACTCACTTGAATGGGCGGAAGCAGTGTACGCCATTTATGATGATTGCATTACAGAACTTGACGGACTGGTTGGCGAAAAGCCCGAACCGGATGCCGCATTAAAAGAAAAAGTTGAAACGCTGAAAGCGTCGGTGATTTCCAGGTTGTTGCCGCTGGGAGCCATGCGGGCAGAGATGCCCGAAAGCGATCAGAAATCGGCCTCGGCCCAGCTGGGTTCTAAAATGATTGGCATATCGAAGAATCCGGGTTGGGGCAGGACTCAGAACGATGCCCGTATTCATTATGCAAAATCAGATCCCGGGCTGGCTGCCCTGATTGCCTCATTCAACATTATTACCCAATATACGCAATATGAGCTCCTTAAAAAGCAGGAGCCGGCTGAAGCCGAGCGGCTGGGACTGAACTAGGATTTACGGGAAATCCGTTTATGAAGCCATGCATTCCGGACAGGAGCGCCTGGCTTTTTTTATTCAAGCAGGATAATTTTGTGCCTGATGGCGTATTTGACAAGTTCAATGGTGTTTTTCAGTCCGAGTTTTTCAAGGATGTTGGTTTTGTGATTTTCCACGGTTCTCGGGCTGATGAAAAGCCTGGCCCCGATTTCCTTGAAGCTGAGGCCGTCGCCCAGCGCCTGGATAATCTCTCTTTCGCGATCGGTAAGGGCCGGCATTCCATAGATATTTTTCAGCTCATTGATTTTCCGTTTATAGCTGCGGTAAATCACCGATGACAGGTTCTGTCCAAAGTATGGTTCTCCCTGAACTACTGCATCCATGGCGCGGAGAAGCTCATCGCCCGACGCGTCTTTGTTCATAAAACCATCCGCTCCCCGCTCCAGTGAGGTACAGATAATCTCTTCATCCATTTCTGCCGTCAGCACCAGAATTCTGCTGCCCAGCTGTTGCTTGATAAATTCAATCAGATCGAGACCCGAAACATCGGGAAGCCCGATATCGAGTAAAACCAGGTCGGGTGCAATATTCTGCGGGATAGATTTCAACCGGGCGCCATCAGCGGCCTCATACACAATCTCATAACCGTTCATTCCCCTGAGAATTGCCTTCAGGCCGTCTCTTACAATGCGGTGGTCATCAACAATGGCAACTTTTATATTCATGGGTGGCCTTTATAGTTAGTTAAACCGAAGCCATACAGCTTCTATTTTACAGTTGAATCATTATGGTGAATGTACTTCCTTTCATTTTCTGACTGCTGACAAGCAGGTGTCCCGGCAGTTTTTCAAGTAATTCACGGCTAAGCATCAGCCCGAGGCCGGCCCCTTTTTCGCCTTCAACTCCCGGTTTACTCTTAACAAATGCGCCCGGCTGCATCAGCGTTTCCGCTTCATCAGCTTCCATTCCTACGCCTTCATCACCCACGTCAATCCTGAGCATACCGTTCACTTTTGCCGCTTTTATGGTTACCGTTCCATTTTCAAAGCTGTATTTTACAGCATTCACCAGCAGGTTTCTCAAAACGGTAGTCACGATGCTGGCATCAGTGGTAACAATAAGAGTTTCGGGGCATTCTACCGCAAGCTGAAGGTTCTTGCGCCTGAGCTGTTGCTGAACGAGGGCCTCACAATCGGCTATAACCCGCCTCACGTCAAATTCAGACAGGCAGACTTTAATCAGATTCTGTTGCGAACGTGACCAGTCGAGTAAATTCCGCAGCAGCACTTTCATCGCTCCGGCAGCCGAAGATACTTCCCCTAAATAGTACCTGACTTCTTCGGGCGAAAAATTGTCGTATTGCCTGTTGAGGGTATTTACAATGCCCGAAAAACCTGACATGGAGTTTTTCAGGTCGTGAGAAACAATGGAAAACAGTTTATCCTTGGTAGTGTTCAGCAGGTTTAATTTTTCGTTGATGGCTGCCAGCTGCAACTGGGTTCTGCGCTTGATAAGGTAACGGCTGTAAAGGGTGCCGAGCAGCAATAACAAAAGCCCCGATACAATCAGCATCCCGTACTTCATGGTATTGGCTTTGTTCAGTTCAAGCTCCTGCTCCAGCTTCTCCTTTTTTACCACAGCCAGTTCCTTTTCTTTTTCTGCAGTTTCGTATTTTTTCTGCAGGCCGATGATGGTATTGGCGTTGTCTTCATTGTAGATGGAATCATTCAATGCTTCGTACTTCATTGCATATTCATAAGCACTTTTATAATCTCCGGCTTCCCCGTAGTAGTCCCTCAGACTTCCGTAATTGCTCAGAATCAGTTTGCGTAACTTCAGTGCTTTCGCCTCATCAAGGCTTTCACGTATTTGGGCAAGGGATGATTTCTTATTCTCCTTTTTCATGAGGGGACCCAGGTTCGACAGGGCAATGCTCAATCCCTGCTTGTCGTTGGTTTTTTTTGACAAGGCCAGGGCCTGATTGAAAAAGCTGATCGCACTCAGCGTATCCCCGTTGCGGCTGGCTACCAGCCCCAGGTTATTGTATGCCTGAATATGCCCGCGCTCGCTGTCATTAAGTGTTTTGATCAATATCAACGCCTCGTTGTAATGTTTTCCGGCTTCCTGCATATTGCCCTGCTCAAAGTATGTATTGCCGATGGCCATCAGGGCATTGGCCTCACTTCTTCTGTTTCCGGTTTTCCTGTGGATATTCAGTACCTGTTTGAGGTAATCATGAGAAACATCAAAATTCTTCAGTTTATTATGAATGTTGCTGAGGTTGAGCAATGCATAAGCTTTCAGATTGGTGCTCCCGATGCGGTCGGCAAATGTGAGTGCCTGGTAGAAGTAGTGATTTGCTTCGGTATAATTCCCCATCTGGTAATGCATTCCGCCTATGTTAACAAGGTTGTTGGTGATGCCCAGACTGTCATTCTCTGATTTCCTCAGCGCGAGAGAGGCCATGAAGTTGTTCAGCGCTTCCTGAAAATTATCCTGCATCATGGTCTGGCCGATTACCGTGTATGCCCTGGCGGCTGCCAGGCGGGCGCCGGCTTTCATATACCAGTCAACGGCGTTTTGCAGATTCGTGATAAAGCTTTCTGTGTTCCCTGCCGCTTTCTCAATCATGGCAGCGTTGAAATAACTGCGGCCTGCCATGCGCGGCAAACCTGCATTCATCGACAGATTCAGCATGGAATCAACAAGCCTGCGGGCTGCAACAAGCTGATTGCCCTTTAAATGCATCTCGAACTTCTCCTCCAATTTGATAATTTCCAGGGAATCGGCTTTTTGCTTTGTCGGATGGTTTTGCGCCATCAGTCCCGCCGGAGACACTCCCATGACCGGTAATAAAATGAAGAAGATCAGTCTGCCCGCCCTGCTCAGAAATTTTTTCAGCCTGGCCATAATCTGTCCGCGGATTAAATTCTGTATAAAAATATATTATTTGAATTGATTATGCAAGTTTGCTGCATAGGATTTCCGGCTTTTTAAATTCTGCCTGCCCGGAATCGCTTGAATATGTAATTTTAATCCCTGTTATGCGCTCTTCTGTCATTACTTTTTGCATTAACATGGACATTAGTTTCGGTAATTACCAGCTGCATTCAATGCGAAAAATGAAAGTATGTGAGGGCTATCCGTTCACTATCAAAATATGGATTCTTCAGGCCTGATTATGAAATGGGTTATCGATTATTGTGCCTTGCCTATGAAGCGTTTGCGGATTGCGAAGATTGCCAGTGCCAGAATAACAAGCAGTGCCGCTGCCAAACCCGTAAGGGTATTTTTTCGCTGCCTGCCTTCAAGTGCCCTGAGGGTGCTGTTAATTCTTTCGCGGTCAAAGAAGAGTGATTCGCTCAGGGTGCGGAGGGCCTGATATTTTGTCCTGAGCAAGGCAAGCTTTTCAGCCCTGATTTCTGATTGTATCGAATCATTCAGGGCCTGCAGCCTGCGGCTATATGCGTCGGCTGTTCCGGGCTTTCCCCTGCTGTTGTAATGATCGCGCAGTGCAGCATAGAACTTCAGCCTACCGTTCCTGTCACCTGCGGCAATGGCATTGCTCAAACCTCCCAGCAGGTTTTCAAGCGCGTGATCTTTCCATACTTTCGGTGGGACAATGGTACGCAAATTGGCAAGGGCAAGCTGCTCATATCCGGCATCTCCTGTTATACGGCTGATACTCAGTGTTTGTCTGAAGTAATGTCCGGCTCCGGCCGTATCTCCTTCCGCTTTGGCAATTATTCCGAGTTGAGTGTAGATCTGCGGCAGTTCATTTTCACCGGCACCGGTATTTCTGATCAGCATGAGGGCCTCTTCGAAACTTGTGCGGGCAGAGTCGGTTTTTCCTTCTTCGAAGTAGGCGGAGCCAATAGCTTTTACTATGGGGTAGGCACGCATATTGTTGCCTGCCTTCATCTGTATTGCCAGGGCTTCGCGCAGATAATCGCGCGAAACTTCAAAACGTTTCATTTTCAGATTGATTTCCCCGAGGTTGGTGAGGGCATAAGCCCTGACCCGGTCATTTTTCGTCATGCCGGCAATTTCGGCAGCCTGCCGGTAATAATTTTGAGCATCCGGCATGTTGCCACTATTATAGTGGAAATCCCCGGCATTTACCAGGTTGCCGGCCAACCCGGCACTATCACCCAGCTGTTGCCTGATCTCCAGCGAAGCAGAGAAATGTTCCAGCGCCATAACTTGGTTTCCGGGCATCATTGCCTGTCCCAGAATGGTATGTGCCATGGCTGCACCGGCTGGCTCACCCCCTTTCAGGAACCACGGGATGGACTTCTCCAGGTTTTCAGTAAAACCCTCAGTATTGTCAAGTGACTTTTCTATCATGGAAAGATTGAAATAGCCGGCAGCGACATATTTATAGATCCCGGATCTGTTTGCCAGGATGATCATTGAGTCAGCAATCGTGCGGGCTGCTCCGGTGTGCTTTGAATTGAAAAGGGAGTCAAATGCTTTCTCAAGCCTGACCAGTTCAAGTGAGTCTGCTCTTCTGCCGGGATGGTTCTCCTGTGCTGAAAGTTGGCCGGGTATTAAAAGAAAAGAAATGACTGCTGAACAAAGCAGCAATGCTTTTGTGTTTTTACAGAAGGTCTTCTCATGCATTAAACCCATCGGTGAGGTGAGCGAAATTAACCGCATAAAGATAGCGCCATGGCAGGAATCCGCCAAACAGATGCCGGCAATTTGTTCGCAATGCAACATTTTTCCAACAGTTATGGTCTCATGCCGGAGGCGGAAACCCTGCAACCCGGTATCAGTGAAATGCAAGCCCAAACAAAGGATAATAAGACGTTTAACTTCTTAAACCGGCATACTGTCTTCTGTTATTAGATAGGTGTTTTTTCATAACTTTGCCGCTGCTTTTCCCGGAGTGGAAAATCTTTTTTGTTGACAATTAAATACTTCTGAATCGGATGGAATCAATTAAAAGAACGAGGATTGCTGATATATTGTACAACTGGCAATCTATTGGTATCGGAAATACTGTTAACCTCAAAGGCTGGGTGCGTACCAAACGCGGAAATAAAAATGTTGCTTTTATTGCGCTGAACGATGGTTCCATAATTCACAGTATTCAGATTGTTGTTGAACTGGCCGGATTTGATGAGGGCTCCATGAAGCTGATTACTACGGGATCATGTATTTCTGTGAACGGTACGCTGGTTGAATCGCCCGGGCAGGGTCAGGCTGTCGAAATACAGGCTAAAGAAATAGAGGTTTATGGAACCGCTGATCCGGAAACCTATCCGCTTCAGAAGAAGGGGCATACGCTGGAATTTCTGCGCGAAATCGCCCACCTGCGTCCCCGTACCAACACCTTCGGGGCCGTGCTGCGTATGCGCCATGCCATGGCTTATGCCATCCACAAATATTTCAACGATAACGGATTTTATTACCTGCATACCCCCATCATCACCGGATCGGATGCCGAGGGGGCAGGCGCCATGTTCCGGGTAACCACGCTCGATGCGAAGAACCCGCCGCTCACCGGTACCGGTGAAGTGGACTACAGCCAGGACTTTTTCGGGAAAGCCACAAACCTCACCGTTTCAGGTCAGTTAGAGGGTGAACTGGGTGCACTGGCCTTGTCGAACATCTATACATTCGGACCTACATTCAGGGCTGAAAATTCAAACACACCCCGTCATCTGGCCGAATTCTGGATGATTGAGCCCGAGATGGCATTCTATGACATCAACGACAACATGGACCTGGCCGAGGACTTTCTGAAGTACCTGGTGCGTTATGCCCTGGAACATTGTATGGATGACCTTGAATTCCTCAACAAGATGTATGACAATGAGCTGATCGACCGGCTTAAGTTTGTTGTGGAAAACGATTTTCAGCGGCTCACCTATACCGAAGCCATTGACATCCTGAAAGGCTCGGGTCAGAAGTTTGAGTTCCCGGTTGACTGGGGCACTGACCTGCAGAGCGAACATGAGCGTTACCTGGTAGAGAAGCATTTTCAGCGTCCGGTTATCCTCACGGACTATCCCAGCCACATCAAGGCATTCTATATGAAGCAGAACGATGACGGCAAAACCGTGAGGGCGATGGATGTGCTGTTCCCGCGAATCGGAGAGATCATTGGAGGTTCGCAACGTGAGGAAGTACTCGAAAAACTGATACAGCGCTGCAGGGAAATGGAGATTCCCGAAAAGGACATCTGGTGGTACCTCGATACCCGTCGCTTTGGCACCGCACCGCATGCCGGGTTCGGGCTTGGTTTTGAGCGTATGATGCTCTTTGTTACCGGGATGGCCAATATCCGCGATGTAATCCCGTTCCCGCGCACACCGCAAAATGCCGAGTTCTGATGATGTTGTGATGTTGCAGGATTATCCGTGGAAAAAGGGTTCAGGCATTTGCCGGGAAAAGGTTCAGTACCGGAAAATTCAATAAAAAGGAACCTGAAACGTTATTGATAAAAGGGATTATTTCGTAACTTTCCCTTAAATTCGCCGGATAAAAACAGGAATTTGCATGTTAACCCAGAAACTTCAGCAGAAACTTCTCCAGAAACTGTCACCGCAGCAGATTCTGCTTATGAAACTGTTGCAGATTCCATCCATTGCCCTGGAACAAAGGATCAAACAGGAGATAGAGGAGAACCCGGCCCTTGAAGACGCGGCCGACCCCGAGATGAGTACCGATGCCGAAGAACCTTTGCCCGACACCGAACCGGATCCGGTGGAGGAGTTGGAACGTGAACGGGATGATTTCGACATTACGGATTATCTTGACGATGATGATATCCCTGCCTACCGCCTGAATTCGGGCAATACCAGCGCCGACGATGAACACCGGGAGGTTCCCTATGCTTCAGGAATCAGCTTTCACGAGATGCTTATCTCCCAACTGGGCCTGCGCCATCTCGATGAAAGACAGGTAGCCATCGCTACTTATATCATCGGAAACCTGGATGATTCCGGCTACCTTAACCGGAACCTGAGCGCCATGGTCGACGACCTGGCGTTTACACAGAATATCTCCACCAATGTGGAGGAACTGAATGAGCTGCTGAAAGTGGTTCAGGAGTTTGACCCGCCCGGAATCGGGGCCCGTGACCTGCGCGAATGCCTGCTGATTCAGCTGCGCCGGCTGGATTATACCCCCGCCGTTGAACTGGCCAAACACCTTGTTGAAAGGTATTTTGACGAGCTGACCAAGAAGCACTACGATAAAATTACCCGTAAAGCAAGGGTTACCGAAGAAGAACTGCGCGATGCGGTGAATGAAATCCTGAAACTGAATCCCAAGCCGGGGAATTCAATGGGAGAAACATCAAGGACAAATCACTACATCATGCCGGATTTCTTTGTTTACAACAAAGATGGTGATCTTGAACTTCAGGTCAACTCCAGGAATATGCCCGAACTGAGGCTTAGCCGTACTTATGTGGATATGCTTGAAACCTACGCCGAAAGCAAGTCGAAAAGTAGCAGCCAGAAAGAGGCGGTGATGTTTATAAAGCAGAAAATAGATTCTGCCAGGTGGTTTATCGATGCCATCAAACAGCGGCAGAATACCCTTTATGTAACCATGACGGCCATCATGGAATATCAACGGGATTATTTCCTTACCGGTGATGAAACCAAGCTGCGGCCGATGATCCTTAAGGATATTGCCGAGTTGGTGGGACTTGATATTTCTACCGTTTCAAGGGTCGCCAATTCTAAATATGTTCAGACTCCATTCGGGACTTTTTTGCTGAAAACCTTCTTTTCCGAATCTATGCAGACCGATTCGGGTGAGGAAGTTTCCACCCGTGAAATCAAGAAAATTCTTTCCGATTGCATTGAGGCGGAGGAAAAGGGCAAACCGCTTACCGATGAACAGTTGACTGACATCCTGAAGGAGAAAGGTTATAACATTGCCCGCCGCACTGTTGCCAAGTACCGCGAGCAACTCAACATACCGGTTGCCAGGCTCAGAAAGGAGCTTTAGTTTTCTTTATCAGGGATCTGAATTATATTTTAAACCCTTGTTCTTTACCATATTAATAATCACCCGGCAAAAAATGCTTTGCCGGGTGATTATTAATTATTGTTCAGGACTTTTGATTAAATTTTCCCTACTGCTTTAAGTTCGGCTTCAAGCTGGTCAATAAGATAATTCAACCTGTCAACTACAGCCAGCACCGGCCCGGGTGAGGTCATATCAATTCCGGCTTTTTTCAGTTGCTCAACAGGATAATCGTTTCCTCCAGATTTAAGCAAATCAAGATATTTTTCAGTTGCTTCTTTTCTTTGTGCCTCAGTGCCTGTTGTTGTCATTTGTAAAACCTGAATTGCAGCAGCATAACTTGTGGCATATTGATACACATAAAACTGCAGGTTATAAAAATGCATTACCTGAGCCCAGGCACTGTTTCTCAATTCATTTGGAGACAGAACATCTCCATTATACTTGTGATTCAAGTCCTCCATAATACCATTAAGAATACTTGCATTTACAGGCTTACCCTGCTCCACAAGCCTGTGAGCCTGCAACTCAAAATCAGCAAACTGACTCTGACGGTAAAAAGATCCCGTAAGGTTAACAATGGCCTGGTCGAGCAATGCAATCCTCTCGTGGTGATCTTTGGTATTTTTCAACAAATAATCTATCAGGATCTCTTCGTTAAAATTAGAGGCAACTTCAGCCACAAAGGTGCTGTAATGATGAGTCGAAAAAGGCTGATATGCTGACGAAAGCATTGAATGCATTGAATGCCCAAGCTCATGCGCCAGCGTTGAAACATAATTCAGGGTTTCATCATAATTAAGCAGAATATAGGGATGTGCCCCGTAAACACTCATGGAATATGCTCCTGTTTCCTTGCCTTCACCTTCGAGTACATCAATCCAACCACCTTCTAATGCAAGGTTCAGATTGTTGTTGTATTCTGCTCCAAGGGGTTTTAATGCCTGTTTTATCAGTTGGGTGGCCTCGTCAAAAGAATATTTTCTGGTATATTCACCCAGGCTTACAGATCCATCCCAGGAATTGTAATCGCTGTATCCTAACACCTTTTTTCGCAGTTCAAGATAACGCTGATAAGCTGAAGCATTCTCCTTTGCAGCATTAATAAGGTTTTCATATACCGATACCGGAATATTATTTGCGTTGAGTGAAGATTCAAGTGCGCCGGGGAATCGATATGCCCGGGCATATGCCCAATCAGATTTACAGACTGCAGATAGCAATGCTGCCATGGTATTCTCGCGGGATTTGAAATTGCTGTTAAAATCGGTATAAGCTCTCTGGCGTTCTTCCCTGTCTGTTGAAAAGGCAAGTATTTCAGACAAAACCGGATAGGTAAGGGTAACCTTTTCTCCGTTTGATCTGACAAATTCAGGAAATTTATTGTCAGATACTGCAACCTCTGTATAAATAGCCGACGGACTGTCCCCTAAAAGCGAGAAATAACTCACCAACTCCTGTTGCTCAGCCGGAAGAATATGCTCCTGAAGCCGATACCTGTTAAGAATCCCGAATTTATAAGGAGCAAATTCTTTGTCTGAATCCATCCACTTCATTACTCTTTCCTGCGGTATCTCAACCATTTCAGGGGAAACCCAGGACAACTGCTGCCCCACCTTTGCAAAGAAGGCCTGAATTGTCTGAAACCGCTCATTCACCTCCTTGTCACGCGCGTCCAGCGACCTGAGTAAATAAGGGTAGCAGAAAAGTTTTGTTCCCAGTTTACTCAACTCATCATTGGTTTTGTAGTATGCCAGCAATGCTTCAGGCGAACTGCCTAATGTGCCTTTCATTGCAGAGAGTTTTTCAAGCGAAACGTTTGCCAGTTCAAAATCCTTTTGCCAGTCATCCCATCCCGAATATATATCCGTGAGGTCCCATTTCATGTGAGCAGGGGCAGACTCCCTGTCTTTTACAGGTTGAGATGCGAAGATTGAAACCACCTGAAAAATCAGGCAAAATGAGAATAGTAAGCTTTTGTTGTTCATATGTCAGCGATTAAGTTTTCAACTCCATACCAATTTCTAAGCCACAATTTTAATTGCCTGATAATGTAAATTATACAGTCTTAATCGCAATGAATAATTCAAACAAAGTGATCGAAAAAGGACAGTAGTGGTACAAATCTGAACAATATCCACACTTTTGGCTATGCAATATGATATTTAAATGACTTTTTGAACTGATGCATATTAGATAATCCTGCTCACAAAGTTTTTCTAATTAATTACGCTGAGCAGGGTAATCCGTTATTTGTCGTGCCGGAAATATTAATTTGACACTGGTATTAAAAGAGCCTCGAAATCGCTGTGTTGCCGGTGATCGTAACCATCGGGACGCAAAAACGCCTGATAGAATATTGTCTCCGTTGTTGAAATACCTGATAAATTG
>DJGZ01000011.1:0-29523 GCA_002433025.1 Bacteroidales bacterium UBA5833 | reverse complement strand
TCGCAGCATATCAATTTCTTATACCTGATTATAGTGTTGAATGAATCTGACCGGCTTCAGTATTGAGCATATCTGCAAAAACAGATGGCAGCTAGTCAATTTACTTTTTTCAGGCTTATAGAATTAGTTCTTCCGGCAACTATATGGTGTTCTTTGGAGTCCCTATCCGGGTAGCTATCGGGACCATCGGGATGGAGCCTGTATGGTTTGGAATAAACAGTACATCATTTAACAAATAATCCTGAACATGCCTGACCATCCGAAGTCCGTCAACCTATAATCCTGTTACCTAAACAATACGCTGAACTTTTTGTTAATAAAGCGTTAATAATGGGTCAGCGTCAGCAATCAGGCATTTGAAGTATTGATTTTCAAAGCTTTCGGTTCATTTACAGTCACTAACGGTTATTTATGATCAAAAAAGTTCTTGTTGCCAACCGCGGCGAAATTGCCTTCCGCATCATGCGTTCATGCCGCGAAATGGGCATATCGACCGTTGCCGTATATTCGGAAGCCGACCGTGCAGCCATGCACGTAAGGTATGCCGATGAAGCCTATCTCATAGGTCCGGCGCCTTCAGCAGAGAGTTACCTGAACATTGACCGTATCATTGAGGCTGCCAGAAAAGCCAAAGCCGATGCCATTCATCCGGGCTATGGCTTTCTCTCCGAAAATGCCGCTTTTTCGGAACGTTGCAGCAAGGAAGGCATTGAGTTTATCGGGCCTGGCCCGGATGCCATCCGCCAGATGGGCGACAAGATTACGGCCCGGAAGACCATGATTGCCGCCGGTGTGCCCGTAGTGCCCGGTACCGTTGAGATGATTACCGACTATAGTGAAGCCCTGGAAACCATCCGGGAAATCGGTCTGCCGGTGATGATCAAAGCCTCGGCCGGCGGAGGCGGAAAAGGGATGAGGCTGGTAAAAAGGGAGGAAGACATTGAGAGTTCGCTCCGTGGCGCCCGTTCCGAAGCAAAAACCGCATTTGGCGATGATGCCGTTTATATCGAAAAATATATTGAATCGCCTCACCATATTGAATTTCAGATACTGGCCGATAAGCACGGCAATGCCGTTCACCTTTTCGAGCGCGAGTGCTCGGTACAGCGCAGGCATCAGAAGGTGGTGGAAGAAACCCCCTCGCCCCTGCTTACCCCTGAAGTTCGGGCCGAGATGGGCGCCCATGCCGTTGCCGCAGCAAAAGCCTGTAATTATCACGGCGCCGGAACCATTGAATTTATCGTTGACGACCAACTGAACTACTACTTTCTCGAAATGAATACCCGCCTGCAGGTGGAGCATCCCATCACGGAGCGTGTGGTTGGCGTTGACCTTGTAAAGGAAATGATCAACATCGCCAATGGTTTTGAATTGCCATTCAAACAGGATGAGTTGAAACAAAGCGGCCATGCGATTGAATGCCGCATCTATGCCGAGGATCCTGACCGCAACTTTATGCCCAGTCCGGGAACCATCCGGCATATTTCCGAGCCGCTGGGTCTTGGCGTCCGTCATGACGGATATGTTTACGAAGGCTATACCATTCCCATTTACTATGATCCCATGATCTCCAAACTGATCGTATGGGCCGGTAACCGGGAGGAGGCCATCAACAGGATGAGCAGGGCCCTCGAAGAATATAAGATCACCGGAGTGAAAACATCCATTCCGTTCCTTGCAAAAATCATGGAGGCCGAAGCCTTCAGATCAGGAAAATACAATACGCACTTTATTGAAGAGAACAGTGAATTCCTTTTCGGGAAACCAGACTGCGACGGGGTTTGTGAAGATATCGCCCTGATCTCCGCATATCTTGAATATACTTCGCGGCTGCAGCAGGTCCATTTATCTGAGAATGTAAACAAACCCACCAGCCGCTGGAAAGACCCGCAACGCTTTGCTTATATCTAAAACCGGTTCTATGTCAGTTGAAATCAATATTGAAGGGCGGAATGCCAGGGTTACCGAACTGAAACGGGAAGGCAACCTCATCACCCTGCAGGTGGATGATGAAATCTACCAGGTTGACGCCCTGAAGGTGGGTGAAGGCCTCTATTCGGTGCTTTACAAAGGAAAATCGTATAACATTGAAATGATTGATGCCGGATCGCCCCGACATTACACGGTGAATTCATTCCATAATTCCTATCAGGTGGAAGTGATAGATGCACAAACCCGTTACCGTATGAGCCGTTCAGGCGGCGATCATGGTGAAAGCGGGAATACCATTGTATCACCCATGCCTGGGAAAATTGTGAAAATTCCAGTGAAAACGGGCGATCAGGTTGAAGCTGGCCAAACGCTGATCATCGTTTCAGCCATGAAAATGGAAAGCGAATTCAAATCCAAATCGGCAGGAACCGTTAAATCGATTCATGTTTCCGAAGGCGATACGGTGGAGGCAAACAAGGTGCTGGTGGTGGTTGAATAAGGGACGTGAAGAAGGGACGGGGGACGGCCCTTCGACTCCGCTCAGGGGCCGGGACGAGGGACGCGAAGAAGGGACGGGGGACGCCAAGAAGGGACGAGGGACGCGAAGAAGGGACGAGGGACGCTGAAGAAGGGACGGGGGACGCCAAGAAGGGACGAGGGACGTGAAGAAGGGACGAGGGACGGGCCTCACAAAGTTAAGGTTAGGTTTTCACGGGTTTGAAGAAGAGAAAGGGGAGGAAATTTCTAATTTTTAATTTCTAATTCTAAAATTAACACCTTAACCTTAACCTTAACCTTAATCTTAACCTAAACCTTAGCCTCAAAAAAATCCGAAGTCCGAAATCAGAAATCCGAAATCTGAAATAAAGAATATGTCAAATCTGGATGAAATTTACCGCAGGCTCGAAGAGCGCAACCGTCAGGCAGAACTGGGCGGTGGTCAGGAACGCATTGACAAACTGCATAAGACGGGCCGTAAGACCGCCCGCGAGCGGATAGAGATGTTGCTTGATCCGGGCACTTTTGTTGAATTCGACCGTTTCGTGGTGCACCGCGCCCGCGATTTCGATATGGAAAAAACCCTGATTCCGGGCGACGGCGTGGTAAGCGGTCATGGGAAAATCGACGGCAGGCTTGTATATGTTTTCGCCCAGGATTTCACCGTTTTTGGCGGCACCCTGAGCCGGGCAAATGCCGACAAGGTGATTAAAATTATGGATCTGGCGCTTAAGATGGGTGCTCCTGTGATTGGCCTGAACGATTCGGGCGGTGCCAGAATTCAGGAAGGGGTGGAAAGCCTGGCCGGTTATGCCGATATTTTCTACCGCAACGTGATGAGCAGCGGGGTTATTCCGCAAATTTCGGCCATTCTCGGTGCCTGTGCCGGAGGAGCTGTCTACAGCCCGGCCATCACCGATTTTATCCTGATGACCAAAGAATCGAGTTATATGTTCGTAACAGGGCCGGATGTGATCAAAGCGGTGACCCATGAAGAAGTGACCAAAGATGAGCTGGGCGGCGCCATGACGCACAATGCAAAAAGCGGGGTAGCGCACCTGATGGCCGAGGATGAAGAACAGGCCATGATGATGATCCGTGAGCTGATGAGTTTTCTGCCATCCAACAACATGGAGGAACCTCCTGTGGTGAAAACCACCGACGATCCCAACCGCGAAGAGGAAAAACTACAGGATATCGTACCTTTTGATCCCAACAAGCCTTACGACATGACGGAAATCATCCACAGCGTGGTGGATGATGGAAATTTCATGCAGATAATGCCGCATTACGCGCAGAATATGATTACCGGGTTCGGCCGCCTCAATGGCAAACCTGTCGGAATTGTGGCCAATCAGCCGGCTTTTCTGGCAGGAGTGCTCGACATCAACAGCTCGGTAAAAGCCGCTCGTTTTGTGCGTTTCTGCGATGCCTTCAATATACCGCTCATCACCTTCGTGGATGTACCGGGCTTCCTGCCGGGAACATCGCAGGAGTTCGGCGGCATCATCAAGCATGGGGCCAAACTGCTGTATGCCTTTGCAGAGGCGACCGTCGCGAAAATTACGGTGATTACCCGCAAAGCATATGGCGGAGCTTATGATGTGATGTCGAGCAAACACATCGGCGCCGATGTGAACTTCGCCTGGCCTACGGCTGAAATTGCCGTGATGGGCGCCGAAGGTGCGGTCAACATCATCTTCCGCGACAAGCTTACCGATGAAGATAAAGCCAAAGCTGTGAAGGATTACCGGGATGTCTTCGCCAGCCCTTACAAGGCTGCCGAACAGGGTTATATCGATGAAATCATCTATCCCAAACATACCCGCCGGAAGCTGATACAGGCGCTGGAGATGTGTTCCAACAAACGCAAAAGCAACCCACCGCGCAAACACGGAAATATTCCTTTGTAAATCAAAGGAAAATACAATTCAGGAATTTATTACCAGGAAAAAACGTTACCCCTTCAGACTTACGACTTGTACTGCAGTTCGTTCAGGCCGCGGTATAACCCGTCTGCTGATCTGATAAGTTCCTCATGGGTCCCTTTTTCCACGATGCGGCCCTGATCCATCACCAGGATCAGATCGGCTTTGCGGATGGTCGACAGGCGGTGGGCAATTACGATAGAGGTGCGGCCTTCCATCAGTTTTTCCAGGGCGTCCTGCACCAGGCGTTCATTTTCACTATCAAGCGAAGAAGTGGCTTCGTCCAGAATCAGGATGCGCGGGTCTTTCAGTACCGCCCTGGCAATGGCGATGCGTTGCCGCTGTCCGCCCGAAAGCTGGGTGCCCCGTTCTCCCACCAGTGTATCGGGCCCCTGAGGGAATTTTGAGATAAACTCCCAGGCGTTGGCCCTTCGGGCGGCTTCCTCCACCTTCTCAGGAGATGCATCCAGGCGTCCGTAGGCGATGTTCTCGCGTATGCTGCCCCCGAAAAGAAAGATATCCTGAGGCACCACGGCCATCTGCGCCCGCAAAACCGAAAGCGGAATATTCTCTGCTTTATGTCCATCAAACGATATCTGGCCGGAAACCGGGTCATACAACCGGAGGAGCAGGTTAACCAGCGTCGACTTTCCGGCACCGCTCGGCCCTACCAGGGCAACCAGCGAACCCGGCCGGATCTCCGCACTGATGCGATCGATGACATTTACAGCGGTGCGCGAAGGATAAGCAAAACTGACTTCATCCAGCCGGATATGCCCCTTTAATAGTCCGGACGCGGGAATTTCCCCGACCTCTGCCACCGGTTCGGGTGTTTCTCCAAAAATTTCGAAAAGGTCTTCGGTGGCTCCGATAAACTTCTGCACCCTGGCAAAAACGTCGGCCAGCCCGCCGATGGTACCCCCGATAAAAACGGTATAAATCACAAAAGAGAAGAGTTCTCCGGTTGTAATTTCGCCGGATGACAGCAGGGCCGCGCCTTTCCAGATTACGGCCACCATGGTTCCGAAAATGCCGAGAATAACAAAGGATGAAAATGCGCCGCGGACACGCCCGTTTTTGATGCCGGTTTGTACAATATCTTCCGTGATTGTCCGATACCTTTTCATCTCAAAAAACTCATTGGTGAAGGTTTTTACACTTTGCACCCCCTGCAGGGTTTCCTCAACAATGGTGTTGGAATCGGCCACCTGGGCCTGAGCCTTTTTACTGAGTTTACGAATATACCTTCCAAAGAAACCTACCAGCAGGAATACTCCCGGAACTACCGCCAGCATAAAGAGGGTAAGCTTGACTGAAGTTACCGCCATCAGCACAATACCACCACTGATAATGATGATCTGCCGGATAAATTCAGCCAGCGTACTGGTGAGCGCGTCCTGGAGCAAAGTAATGTCTGAAGAGATCCTGCTGTTGAGTTCACCCACCCTGCGCTGCTGAAAAAATTTCATGGGCAGCCGGATCAGGTGGTTGAAGGTGTGCCGCCGCAGATCGGCCAGCGCCCGCTCAGCCACCTGCACAAAAAGATAAATCCTGAAGTATGAAAACAGCGACTGGGCTACCAGTACCAGCACCAGGATCAGCGCCAGCCGGTTGATCTCCGCGCCCAGCTTCCCGCTATTGCCATATTCAACCAGTTCGCCCAGCAATTTTGGAAACAACAGGCTGGTGGCGCTTGACCCGAATAAAAACAGCAATCCCAGGCCATAGGCCCACTTGTAAGGCTTCAGGTATTGAAACAGTCGCGAAAGCCGGCGCAGGCCGGGCAGGGTAATTTTGCGTTTCAGATTATCATCGCTCATCCGGATAGCGGTTTCAGAAGAATGTCACTATAACAAAAAGCTACGGGGAAAGTTGGAAGCCTGAAGTTTTACCGGATACCACAAGCTCGCCGGTATCTCATAAACCTACGATTCCCGGCAACGGGCAACTATGGCTTCGACATGGATCTGCGTGGTATTCAGTACCGGGATACCGGCATAAGCCGGCTGGGTGAGGATCAGCGGGAATTCGGTACAGCCCAGGATCAGGCTGTCGATTTGTTGCTGTTGCACCATTTTTTCTATGATATTGATCAGCTGTTCACGGGTGTCATCCCTGAAAATCCCTAGCTCGATTTCGCTGAAGAGTTTATGATGCAGCCAATCCCGCTCTTCCTTTCCGGGGATTACCACTTCCATTCCTTTCTGCCTGAAAGCGTCGGGATAGAATGATGCATCCATGGTAAAGCCGGTGCCAAACAGCCCGGGCCGTTGCAGCCCCAGGCGCAGGGCTTCGGTCCGGGTGGCTTCCACAATGCTGATCAGCGGCAGATCAACTCGTTCGCTGATTTCATCGAAAAAAATATGGGGCGTATTGGCGGTGATGGCGGCAAAATCAGCTCCTGCATCCTTCAACCGCCTAATGGCATCAGCAAGGTAATCGATTGCTCCTTTAAAATTGCCTGATTGCATAAAGCCCAGCAATTTCCCGAGACTTACGCTGTAGATGATGATCTCGGGATAGTTAAGCCCTCCGCTTTCATCCTTAAATGCATCAATAATGCCTTTGTAGTAGTCCACCGTCGCTTCGGGGCCTGTGCCGCCGATCAATCCGATTTTTTTCATAAAGTGAGTTTGCTGATGACATACAGTTAATAAATTTCAAAATCATTATTGTCCGATTAACCTTTGGAAGGAGTTATGAGATTCTTCACTTCACTATCCCGCACGTGCGGGATTCAGAATGACAATACATTCACGATAATTAAAGGGGGCCTGGTGGCGGAATAGCCGCCACCAGGCCCCCTCCCCCTCAAATCCATGTAAGTCAAAGTCATTTTGAGCGTTAGCGAAGAATCTCATAAATTAACCGGACAACAATGATTTCAAAATACGTTTATTGACAGCCGGGGAGCTTCTACCCCGGTCCCGTTATCCTCTGCCGGGTTGCAGCAGAATACTTCAGCAGGATTTCCTCCAGGATCGTGGCCGCTCCTTCAATCAAAGCAGGACATACCGACTGAAAAGCCCCGCTGAGTTTCGCTTCTTCCCGGCCTTCCGCTGTGCTGAGGTCATGTTGCAGCAGTTTACAGCAGTGCAGATCGCCAAAACGCTGCTCAAAGGCCTGAAGAAATTCATTGGAGATCTGCCTGACCTCCGCTTTTGCTGATACTTCATCCGCCGGCGAGTACCCGAAATGCAGTCCGATGACCATCAGGGATCCGCTCACCGCCCCGCAGATTTCACCCCTGGAGGCAATGCCCCCGCCGAAAGCGGAAGCCAGCCTGAAAGCGGAAACATCGCCCCTGAAAAATTGACGGCCGAATGGAAAAAGAATGGATTGGGCGCAGTTGCTGCCCTTCGCAAACAATTGTGCGGCCTCATCAGCCTTGTTCATGGCTATTATTTTATGAAAGTTATTCAAACAAACACTTCGTCAAGCTCAACGAAATTAAACGAATATTTCACTGGCAAGCCTATACCGGTGTACTTTTATAAGGGTAAGGATGAATCTTTGTGACGATTGCGGAATTTTTTGAAAAATGATCTCTTCATGAGCCTGTTTGATTAAAAACGGTGTATTAACAGTCAGTTAATAACCAAATCAACCAGAAAAATCATGAAAAGGTCAGCTTTATTTTTGCTATCAATGATGCTGTTGGCAGCTTTAACAATTTTCAGTTCGTGCAAAAAAGACAAGGACACCGATCCTGACACCGATCCGGATAACAACAAGCCGGTACTGGTTTACAATGAAATAATCATCGGAATAACCGGTGTTACCACACGCATTGAGATCGGGGCCACCGATCCCGACGGCGATGAGCTCACCTACACCTGGACGCTGGTAACCTCGCCGGCCGGATCAGCGCCAATAATGACAGAACAGATGAACCGTGCCGACTTCACAACAGCCATTCCCGGCATCTACAGGGTTGAAGTGGTGGTTAAAGACAATAAGGGGAGCCAGGCCGTTGCCAATGTGAGCCTTTATATCGGCGGAGAGCTGCCTTCAAACATCAGCTCAAACACTGTCCTTCCCGATCTTTTTGCCGATGAAGCCTATCCCGATTATTATGCGAACCGGTCGGTACAGATCACGGCAGGCCTGACCCTGGAACCGGGAGTGGTTATTGAGTGTGCCTCAGACGTATCGATATTTGTAAACGGATCCAATGCCTACCTGAACGCCGGCGGTTCCGCATCCGGAAACATTATCTTCAGGGGGAGCGAAAAAATTAAAGGCTGGTGGAAAAACATCAACTTCAGTTCAGTGAATATTCTGAACAAACTTGATCATGTTAAGGTGCTGCATGCAGGAAGCTCAGCTACCGGCGGTTTCAAGGCTGCGGTTTATATAAAAAGCAACTCTTCGTATAGGGCCGCCATTACCAATACTATTATTTCCATGACCGATGGTTACGGACTGTTTATTGACGGGAATGAAAACGGATTGATTGAATTTTCAGAAAACAGGTTTACCGACAACACCGAAGCTCCAATGATTGTAGGGGCTGAAAATCTTTATACGCTCGACAATGCATCGCAATATACCGGCAACGGAATTCAGGCCATTGTGGTGAAAGCGCCCGGAAATACCAATGCACGTTTCACTTCAACCGGCATTATCAAAGCACAGGGTATCGACTATCATTTTCGCAGCAGCGCCGAATTGCAGACAAAACTCATTCTTGAGCCCGGGGTAACCTGCCTCTTCAACTCAGGAACACGTTTGTGGGTTACCTCCACCGGAGTTCTGGTCGCAAACGGAACTCCGTCCGAAAAAATCACCTTTTCAGGGATATTCTCAAGTCCGGGCGCCTGGAATGGCATTGAATTATCATCTGCTTCACCGGAAAACAGCATAGATCACGCCATCATCAGTTATGGAGGCAACAGCAGCGGCAGAAAAGCCAATATTTACATGTTTAATCCTTCGAAACTTACACTGACAAACAGCACAATTTCCGACAGCCAGACCTGGGGCGTGTTCAAAGCTCCGGGTAGTACCGACCTGACCGAGAGCAACAATGTTTTCCAGAACAATGCTTCAGGTGACATTGGAGGAAACATTTAAGCCATCGGACTTATTATTGAATGCTGCGTTTTTTTGCAGGTAAAAAATGAACAATTGCATATTCCTGACATCAAAATCTAAAAATACAATGAAAATACTGACTTCAATTACCGGGTTGCTTTTCGCCGCTCTTTTCATATTGTCCTGTGAGAAGGATAATTCCAATAATAAATCGGGTGTGGTAAACCCTGAAAAGTTCAGTGCGGTTATTACCGGGGAACTAAAAACAGAAATAGTGTACGATGAAGACAAGATCGTAGCAGCCGGAAATTTTCTGAGTGATTATTCAGGTGAATATCTTTCCATCACAGGAACAGACCATGATCCATTTATTGTTCTCAATTTTTATCCGCCCGATGATCACCCTTTCAGCGATGATGTGATTTCGGTGCAGATAAAAGCCAATGCCCCAAAACCATGGACACGGGACAAACAATACACCACAGTATATTTTGCACAATTGCAATACGTTGAGGAATATGCTATTGTGAGTTACTGGGATGAGTCGGAACGAAGAGATTACATCTCATACAACAGACCTGAATCCATGAGCGGGAAGGTCAAACTATGGAGGGAAGGTAAACTTCTAAAGGGAGAAATAAGGTCCCTGGGCTTGCAGTCGAGAGATAACCGGCTCATCTATCTGACCCTCGACTTTGAGCTGAGGCCCGGCGATGACGGACTGAGCGATTAAATGACAACCGTGTTCTGGTATTGAACCTGGTTCCGGGTAACCGGTTTACGGATGGTTAGTGGTTACAGCACTCTTATTATCCAGTTCTTTAAGCTTGTTCACAACGCTGATCACCCGCTCGTCGCTTTCAGGAAGATACGAGCGGTTTTCCGACAGCGCCTTCTGATAATAATGTCGTGCAGAATCCGGCTTTGCCATTGTTACAAAAAATTCACCAGCCTGCCAGTAAGTTACTGCCCGCTGCCTGGGCTGAACCTTCGGTGATTTCCCTACTTTCAACGCCTCTGCCAGATATTTTCGCACCGAATCAGGCTGTTGCGTTTTCACAAAAAGTGAAAGCAGGTTATTGGTTGAAATCATTACATGCACATTATTTCTTTCGGGAAATAGTTTGTGCCGGATATTCAGCCCTTTGATGAAATAATGACAGGCACTGTCCGCCTGGCCCAGTTTCAGAAAAAATCCTCCAAGATTATCAACCGTAGTCGCAGTTTCCATATGGTTTTCACCATAAAGCCTGAAAGCGATATTCTTTGCCTTGCGGCCATGTTCCAGCGCTGAATTCGGATTGCCTGACAGATTGTATGTGGATGCAAGCATGTTGAGATTGGCAATGGTGCCCGGGAAGTAGGTTCCCATAATGCCCTCGCAAAGTTCAAGCGAACGGGATATGTTTTCAATTGCTTCATCGTACTGACCCTGATTCCGCTGAATCACCCCGAGAATGTAATAGCTTTCGGCCAGGTTGATGTTGTTGCGGTCCGGCCAGATTTGCTCTTCAAGGGCAATGGTTCTGCGGATAAGGGCTGTGGCACTGTCGTTGTTTTCAAGACTCCGGTAAATGTAAGCATGGTACTTGAGTGATGCGGTGTAAAGACTGTCCTTTGCAGGATAACCGATCCCGCTGTAAAGCCGGAATACCTGTTTCATGATTGAAGAAGCGGAATCGTAGTTGCCCATATCGCGCTGATAAAGCGCCAGTTGCTGAATTGCCTGCACATATGACAATGACAGGGGAAGTGAAGAGTCCTTTGCCATGGCATATACCTTATCCAGCACATCCTTCGATTTACGGTAATCACCCAGTGAACGGTACAATTTACCGATGGTTGTAAGCATCTCCAGTTTTATTTCAGGGGAACCTTTGTATTTTTCTGCCTCCAGATAACCCCTGTCAAGAAACTGAAAAACCGTCATGGTATCGCCCTTCGTTTTCGAAGGATGGGCCGCCATGAAGAGGTCGAGCAGGAAATTCCTGGTTGCCGTTGACACTTCTTCACTTTTCACGGCAAGATCACGCTGCGCCCTGGCCTGACCGGCCTGCCAGAGGCTGATCACGGTTCCGGCAATCAGCGAAAGCATAATAAAGACTACACTGACTACCTGCGTTTTGTGTCGCTGATAATACTTGAAGGACCGGTATTTAAGAGTATAGGGAAGAGCCGTCACCGGGTAATGTTGCTGGTAATTGCGGATATCCTGCAAAAGATCAGCCAATGACGAATACCTTTCTTCGGGGTTATGATTCAGACATTTTGCAATGATGGCTTTCAGCTCGGCAACAATCTCAGGGGAGATTTCCGGGTTCCTGATCAGTTTTTCAGGGTTAAAACGCGTGAATCCTTCTGCTGATGAAGATGAATCCGCTACCGGATATCGGCCGGTAATCATTTTGTGCAACAGCATTCCAAGCTGAAAAACATCGGTAGCTGCCGTGAGGTTTGCACCCATCAATTGCTCGGGTGCCGCTATCATTGGCGTCCCCACGAATGGCCTCGGCCCGCCTGTTCCGGATGTGATGGCAGTGGCTATACCAAAGTCAAGCAATTTGACCTGACCGTTTTTATCAACCAGAATATTGGTCGGTTTCAGATCGAGGTGAAGGATCAGGTGACTGTGCGCATAGGCGACAGCGCCGGCGACTTGTTCAAATAAACGCAGTTTTGCCGTAAGATTCAGCTTTCTCTGTTCAACCCACTCATCAACCGGAAGTCCGTCAATGTATTCCATAATAAAGTAAGGCACTCCGGATCCGGTTACCCCTGCATCATAAAGTGTGGCAATCGCAGGGTGTCTGAGGCGCGCAAGAATCTGCTGCTCACCTATTTGAGATAATGTATCTTTCCGGCTGAATATTTTTGCCGAAAAGCATTTGATGACAACCCGCTGTTCGTATTGTCCGTCATCACGATCGGCCAGATAAACATTGCTCATTCCACCCTTTGCAAGAAAGGCAGCCACATTATAGTTGCCTACTTTCTCGCCGGGAACAAGCCCGGGGGTGGATTCCTCATCAACAAGCCCGCCCATAATGGTTTGCTGCAGTGCTCCGAAATAATCTGCTGACTGTTGCCCGTGCTCAAGCATCAGATGAAGCACCCTTTGAAGGTCTTCGTTATCACCACAGGCCCCGCGGATAAAAGCAAGCCGCTCTTCCCCGGGCAGGGAAAGACATTGCTTATAAAGCTGCTCAAGTAATTCCAGAGAATATGCCATATCAGGAGACGCCATATCTGGGCAGATGCACATAGAGCCACGCGCGGGCCATCTGCCATTTTCGCTTTACCGTAGCAGGCGAAACCTGCAGGACATCGGCGGTTTCTTCAATACTCAGCCCCGAAAAAAAGCGGCATTCAACGATGCGCCCGTAAAGGGTGTCTTTTTCTTCCAGCTGCTTCAGCAAGGCATCAAAGTCAATCAGCTTTTCGGATGCCGCCGGCGATAACACCAGCTGATTCTCCACTTCATCGAGACTGGCAGCCACCGCACCGCCTCCCCTTTTCTCCCGCTGTTTGTTGCGCGCCGCATTCAGCATTACCTGGCGCATGGCTTTGGCGGCAACCGCGTAAAAATGGGCTTTGCTCTCCCATTGTCCCTCATTCGACGAAAGCTTCAGATAGGCTTCATGAATAATGGCAGTGGTGTTAAAAGTATCTATTCCATGGAAATTAAAACGGATGTTCCTTGCGATGGCAAAAAGCTCACTGTAAATCAGCGGAAATACCTTTCGCATGGCACCGGCATCTCCCTGCGAGGCCGGGCGGATAAACTGAAAAATCGGATCTGGAGTCACCGCCATTTTTAAAAAATAGTTTGGAATAAAGAGACAACAGGAAAATCAGGGTTTTGTTGAACAGGAATTCGAAGTAAGTAGAATATTATGAACAATTTACATCACCACAATAATCTTCATCCGGTATATAAAAATCTATAAAAACGTAAAATTGGCAATACAATTGCCAATTATGGCGTATATTTGTACATTGCAATGACATTTTTACGTCAATTACATGAAAGCGAGAACACTCAAAGACGTTGTAGTACAGAAAAGCAAACACAAATCTGGCCGTATCATTATACTTTCAGGTGCCCGGCAAACGGGAAAGACCACGCTGGCACGGCTAAGCTTTCCTGAATACAAATATTTATCCATTGAAGATCCCATAACCCGGGAACCATTCACCCGTTTGAGCGCTGATCAATGGGCAATTCAATACCCAAAGGCCATACTTGATGAAGTTCAGAAAGAACCGGTGCTTATCGAAAGCATAAAATCAGTGTATGATCAGTTTGAAACACCAAAATACATACTACTTGGTTCCAGTCAGTTTCTGTTGCTTCGGCAGGTGAAAGAAAGTCTTGCCGGCAGATGCACCATCTATGACCTGATGCCGCTTACATTACCCGAAATAATGACCAATGAATGGGACACATCGGTGCAGGAGTCTATGTTCAGAAAACTAATTTCCGGCGAATCATTAACTGAATTATTACCATCATTCCTGCTTTATCCAACTCATGCCGCAGCCATTCAGGCTTTCAGCCATTATCTGAATTTCGGCGGTTACCCGGCTGTCGCAGATGAAAGCCTCAGCGATGATGATCGCAGGGAGTGGTTATACAATTACATACGCACCTATCTTGAAAGGGATATAAGGGATCTTGCCGATTTCAGAAGCCTTGACCCCTTTGTAAAGACTCAAAAAACAACAGCGCTGTTAACCGGCTCCCTGGTGAATTTTTCACAATTGGCACGTGAGGCTGATATCGCAGCCAATACAGCACGCCGGTTCCTGAATTATCTGGAATTAAGCTATCAGGTTATTCTTTTGCAACCCTGGGCCAAAAACAATTTGAAACGGCTGACAAAAACACCAAAGCTTCATTACCTGGATCCGGGCATCCAACGGGGTATATTGCGGAAACAGGGGGAACTCACCGGAAATGAATTTGAAAGTGCAGTTATTGCTGAAATCTATAAACAAACGCGGTTCCCTGGCTTTACCGGAAACTTATATCATTTAAAAACCGCTGATGGACGTGAAATTGACCTGCTTATCGAGCTTGAAAACGGATACATCGCGGTAGAAATAAAAATGACGCAACGGGTAAGGAGTGAAGATGCACGACACCTGAACGGGCTGGAAACATTGCTTGATAAACCATTGATACACTCCTTTGTACTAAGCAATGATATGGATGTCAAAATGTTATCAAAAAGTATTACAGCGATGCCAGCGGTCATGTTTTTGACATAAGGGCTGAAAATCCTGTCTAAAACTGCCGATAATCCATCTTTTCGTAATTTCGCCTATGCTCATGAACAAGGTCTCCTCATACCGAAATCCCCTCTGGCTGCTGCTCGCCGTTTCAGCGCTCACCCGCCTGCTGATCGCGGCTTTTACCGGGCTGGGCAACGATGAGGTGTACTACATCAATTACGCGCTTTATCCCGACCTGAGCCATTTTGACCACCCCCCCATGGTAGGCTGGTTTATTCAGTTGTTCAGCCTGAACCTGCTTTTTGACAGCGAGCTGTTTATCCGCCTGGGCGCCGTGGTAGCGGGCACCCTGAACACCTGGCTGATGTATCTGACCGGCAAGGAATTAAAAGATGAAACCACCGGCTGGTATGCCGCCCTGCTCTATACCGTTTCCTTTTACACTTTCGTGATTTCCGGCACCTTTATGATGCCCGACGGGCCGCAGATGCTCTTCTGGATGCTCACACTGCTGTTCGTCGTGAAGGCAGTCAAAACCGGACCTGAGGGTGCGGGGGCAGGCCGTCTGGTTTTACTGGCCGGCGTAAGCGGTGGGCTGGCCCTGATGTCGAAATATACATCCGTATTTCTGTTTACGGGAGCGGGACTGTATTTTCTGATGTATAACCGGCGCTGGCTGCGGAAATGGGAGGTTTATGCCTCCATCCTGATTGCCCTGGCGATATTTTCGCCGGTCATCATCTGGAATATCCGGTACGATTTCATCAGCTTCAGCTTTCACAGCGAACGGGTGGAAGTGGTAAAAACCCTGCTGCGCCCCGATCTGTTTGCCATTGAGCTGGGTGGACAAATCTTTTACAACAATCCCTTCGTTTTCGGACTGGGGGTTGCCGGAATTGTTGCCTTTTACAGGAAGCGCTTACCCGTTAACCGGGATGCGCAACGCCTGCTGCTGACCACCGCCCTGCCGGTGATTTTACTTTTTCTCGGCTTCTCGCTTTTCAGGCGCACCCTCCCCCACTGGACCGGTCCCGCATGGACAACCCTGATGCCGCTGGCCGCATTATACCTCAGGAATGAAACCGCGCAAGGCCGGGAGGGCAACCGGCTGCCGCCCCTGCTGAAAGGAGCGGCCGGCTTTCTGGCGCTGGTGCTGACACTGGCCCTGCTGCAGATCAGCCAGGGGTGGTTTCTGAATAAAGGCATTAATCCTGACACCGGAAAGAGGCTCGGAATTAAAGACATTACGCTGGATATGTACGGCTGGGGGCAGCTCCGGGAAGGATTTGAGCCTGTTTACCGGCAGGATACGGCCTCCGGCAGGATGCACAAAGATGCCGTGATCATACAGCAGCGGTGGTTTCCGGCCGCCAACCTCGACTATTACGTGGCCAGGCCGCTGGGATTAACGGTACTGACCCTCGCTGAAATCGACCGCACCCACAAATACGCCTGGATCACGCAGCAGCGCGGCGGTTTCCACCCGGGCATGGATGCCTACTACTTCTCTTCGAGCTATGCTTTTTCCGATCCCAACGGACTCTACAAAGATTTTTTTATCCGGATAGAACAACCGGATACCATTCCCGTTTACCGCAACAATGTGTTGGTAATGTACCATTACGTATGGAGGATGCGGGGGTTGATGTTTTATCCACCAGACAAATTAACCGGTAAAAACCTCTCTATTCGTTCAGAAAGCAATCCCGATTAAATCCCCAGTTTGTCCGTGCGTTCCGGCGGATCGGCCAGCACGGCCCTGTTATCCTTTACAATTACAGGGCGGCGGATCAGGCGCGGATAAGCGGCCAGCGCCTCGAGCCAGGCTTCGTCGCTCAGGGTTTTTCCCTTGTAATTCTCCTTGTAGTAATCTTCCTGGGTTCTTACCAGTTCGGAGGGTTTTATCCCCAGCTTGTCAACCATTGACCGAAGCTCCTCAACGGTAATGCCTTCTCGGATGTATTCCCTGATTTCGAATTCCACCCCTTTAGTTTTCAGGTATTCAAGTCCGGCCCTTGATTTCCGGCATTTGGGATTGTGATAGATGGTGATCATAGGAATGATTTAAATTTTTAGTATTGGGGGAAATCAGCAATTCAGGTAAAAATACAAAAAAAGCCGGAGTATCCACCCCGGCCCGGTCAGTTACAGATAACCCGTTTTATAAGGCATCCCGGCCAAATTCCATCAGATAGGCTTTGATAAAATCATTGAGGTCGCCGTCGAGCACCGCGGTGGTGTCGCTGGTTTCATGATCGGTGCGCAGATCCTTCACCATTTTGTAAGGATGCAGCACATAATTCCTGATCTGGGAACCCCATTCAATTTTCTTCTTTTTGCCTTCAATCACGGCAATGGCTTCTTTCTTCTTGCGAAGCTCTATCTCATAGAGCTGCGATTTGAGCATCTGAATGGCTTTCTCCCTGTTCTGTCCCTGCGAGCGGGTTTCCTGGCATTCCACGATAATGCCCGAAGGTTCGTGCCGCAACCTTACGGCGGTCTCCACCTTGTTTACGTTCTGCCCGCCCGGTCCGCTTGAGCGGAAGGTATCCCAGGTAATATCCGACGGATTGATCTGGATGTCGATGTTATCGTCAACCACCGGGTACACATACACGGAAGCGAAGGAGGTGTGCCGTTTGTTGGCCGAATCGAAAGGAGAAAGGCGCACCAGGCGGTGAACGCCGTTTTCGCTCTTCAGGTAACCAAATGCGTTATCGCCCTCAAACTCCAGGGCCACGGACTTAATGCCCGCCACATCGCCTTCGTGCAGGTCGAGTTCCTTTACCTTATAGTTGTTGCGCTCGCCGTACCTGACGTACATACGCATCAGCATCTCGGCCCAGTCGTTGCTTTCGGTACCACCGGCCCCCGCATTGATCTGCAGGATGGCATTCAGGCGGTCTTCCTCGTTGCTGAGCATATTCCGCAGCTCCAGGTCTTCAATTTTACTCAGGGCATCGGCATACTGATGGTCCAGGTCTTCTTCCGTGGCCTCATCGACCTCATAAAAATCAAACAGAACCGAAATATCTGATACCGCCGATTCAGCGACATCAAAACCGGTGGTCCATTTTTTCTTCTCCTGAATCTGTTTCATCAGGGCTTCAGCCCTTTTCGGCTCATCCCAGAAGCCCGGCTGATGCGTCAGCGCCTCTTCCTCCGCTATTTTTTCCTTTTTACCTTCAATGTCAAAGGAACCTCCTTAAGGCGTCAAGCCTTTTCGAGAGGTCAGTCATTTGCTCTTTCTGAACCATTCCTATATTTTCTTCCTTTTCATCAGTTCATCAATAATCTCACCCACCAGCTCCGGCTCATACCCTTTGGCGATGGCCGGTTTGGCCAGGCGATGCTTGAACAGCATCATATTCGAACGGTCGGTAACGGCAATCTTATGCTCCACCATCCCGACAATTACATTGCGGTATTCCTCTTCGTCGATTTCGCTGAGGCCGGCTTTAATCGCAGCATCAGAAATCTGCCGGGCTTTCAGTTCGCCGATGATGCGCGAGCGGCCCCATTTTTTATTCCGGAACTTGCCTCCTGCATAAAGCTTGGCATAACGTTCCTCGTTGATAAAACCCTCATCAATCATCTGCTTGATGATCTTATCGGTATTTTTATCCGGAAAACCGAGTGAGTTGGCGTGAATCTTTACTTCAACCAGGCAACGCTCCTGCATGGCGCACCAGCGGCGGATTTTTGATAATTGTTTATCAAGTTCTTTCATATCTTGAATGTTTATACATTTATTTTGAATGCAAATATAGATTTATCCCCGCGGAAAACCAAATATTTCTCATCCAAAATGCTGAAAACACTGAGTTGCCGGTTTTTATTATTTTATATCAATCAGATATATATTAAATATGAGCACCGCATCGGGGCGGATTCCGGCAGGAGGATTGCTCCCATATCCCAGTCTGCTGGGAATCAGTAACTTTCCTTTACCTCCCTTGCCAAACTTCTGCAGGCCCTCCTGCCATCCCGAGATCACGCCCGACAGCGGAAAGGTGAGCGTATTGGCGTCAAATACCTCGCCGTCAGTGTAATAACCCTTATACTGCACCCTGACTTCGTTGCTGAGGGTCGGATACTGTTCAGTACCGGCTACTTCCGTTATATAATAGAGGCCTGAGGCCGTTTTGTCCGCTTCAAGTTTGTTCGCGGCCAGGTAATCACGGATAATCTGATCGTCTATAGCATCGATATCTTCTTCCTTTTTGCAGGAACTGAGGACGGATACCGCCGACAACAGAATGATAAGCAAGAGATTGTGTTTGTGATAATTCAGGTATTTCATTTCAAAAGGTTTAAAATATGCTTAATTGTCACTTAATAATCTGTTCACAAGCAGCGGAACACCGGCACCGGCATTCATCTGCAATACTTCGGGCTTTGATATTCCCCCTACCGGCAGGCTGTTCGGATCCACAACATATTTCATGCAACGCGCGGGGGCATAATGCATAAGTCCGGCGGCGGGATACACCAAAAGTGAAGTGCCTATTATCAGCAGGATATCAGCCTCCGCCACGAGGTCAGCGGCAGCCTCAATCAGGGGCACGGCCTCCCCGAACCACACGATGTGCGGCCTGAGCTGGAAACCCTTTTCACAATGGTCGCCCAACCCGATTTCTCCGTATCCGATATTGTAAACCAGTTCGTCATCAGCGGTGCTGCGCACCTTTACCAGTTCACCATGGAGATGAAGAATATTCGCTGAACCCGCCCGCTCGTGCAGGTCGTCAACATTCTGGGTAATTATCTGTACTTCGAATTTCTCTTCCAGCTTCACCAGGGCCAGATGCGCGGCATTGGGCACAACGGTGCCGAGCTGGACGCGCCGTTTGTTATAGAACTCAAGCACCAGGGCGGGATTCCGCTGCCAGGCATCCCAGGTGGCGACTTCTTCAATCCTGTATTCCTCCCAAAGCCCGTCAGCATCGCGGAATGTTCTGATGCCGCTTTCGGCGCTGACTCCGGCGCCGGTAAGCACGACAACTTTCTTTTTCATAAAGACAGATTTTAAACTCCCGGAAACAGCAGCTACTTCGGCAGCAAAAATAACTATTTTCGGGAAACCCGGATATTGCCAATAGTCATAAGCAATTGACCAGAAGTCAGGCAAACGGCAGCAACAGATATCAGCATCCTGAAACCGGCACATAAAAACGGTTGACGAAATTGCATGTTGCAGTTGCGCCTTTGTCATGCCGGAATTGAAAATCTGTTATAAGTTCTTTCTAATTTTGACAGGTTAAAATAATGTTTTTGAACGACATAATAGATTATTTAAAAAAAATATTGAAAAACGATATTACCTTCTTCAATTTTCCGGATCTGTGCATAGATAATAAATGCTGGTGATAATATATTGAACAATCAGTCTGGAAAACAAGAAACAAGTGTTAACTGGATTATTTTTATTTGATGCTTTTTTAAATAATTGTTTTGTTGTTAATGTTATTACCTGTATTATTTTCAAATTATTTCATTTTTAAATTGCTTTTTCATTTTTTATTTTTAGTTTTGCCTCGAAATAATGTAATTAATATGAACAAAGTATTATATAATACCTTAATATCTAAGGGCTTACCCCCCCCCATCTGCATGTTTATCAGGCCTTTACATTATTTCGCAAGCAGCTTAACTCAATTTTTATTAAAGCGAATCTTTTTTTTAAACACCATTTCAATTTCATTTCAAAGAGTTTTAAATGCTTTTTACACCCCGTTTTATTTCGCGGGTGCAATTTTTATTTGCACAATTTTTCAAAATCCAATACATTTACTCACCCAAAAATTAATTATTTATGAAGTACAAATCAATAATGCTTTTCCTCGCCCTTGCAATTGTGGGAGGAGTATTTAATGGCTGTAAGAAAGAACAGGACAAAACAGATCAGGCTCCAACCGGGCTTAAAGACAACGAAGTCGCCGACAAAATCAGAAACTTTAAAAACCAGGGCAATTCTGGTTTTAAAAGTGGCGAAGAAGTTGATATTGAAGAAGCCTTATGGTATATTACCACTACCGCGAATTACACTTACAGCGATCTTACTGCCGAAAACGAGAAAACATGGACTGATGAGTTTTTTATCAACATTTCTCTAACCAACACCAAGGTGAGCCTTACCGAAGTTTACGCGAAATATGAACTGCTGATTGAAAACCTTAGAACTTCTTATGCAGCCAGAAGCGAAGAAAATAAACAGTTTCTCACTGTTAGCCTTGAACCAGTTTCAATGGACAATGATAACCTGATTTGCAAAGCAAGCGCAGTTTTTACTTATTCCCCGGTTCAAATAGCTAATATTTGTAATTTTAACTCTATTGACTATTGGTCATTTTGGTGGCTTAATCAAGGTGGTATTTGTGACGGCCCAAATTTTGGTACAAATCTGGAAAGTGATGCTGCTGAAGAAATCCAGAAACGAATCATGCGCTGCAAAGGAGTTCTACCTAGTAATTATTACTATGAGCCTGCTTCAATTAAATATATCTTTGATCCTACTGATCATCTGTATCCAATTGGTTCAGGCACTCCAAATAACTACGGATATAGTTACTTTTATTGGAATTGCAGTGAGTACCCCGGTTTCGATGGCTGTATATCACCCAATTATCTCAATCTTTACCTTTATAGAATCCAGGAATATATTTATACAGATGTTGGCAATAACGGGTTTAGACCCATTGGCGAAGCTCTGATAAATATAGATTTGTGGGGGAAGGATGGCTTAAACCCCAATGGTTATCAATTGTATTACCACCAGGCACGTGTAAATTACGGATTTGTTAGGCAAAGGCCTGACCCAAGAGACACTTTGGACTAATGAATAACATTATAGGTACATGGAAAAGGTATATCTTGATATATCTTTTCCATGCACCTGAATTTTCTAAATGATTTTGTAAATCAACTGCACTTTGACCAATTAATTGAATTAGAATGAAATACGCTCTACTGGTTCTTTTTTCTATAACTTTTGCAACAGGATTGCTTGCACAAAATTCATTTACTTTGGTCTATGGGGGCGAGGAATCGAAAAGGCCTAACTGTATAAAACAAATTGATGATTACTACTATTTTGCCTCCTGTGATTTTATTCTGCCAAGTTATTTTGGTAATAATGGTGAAATTATAAAGTTCAACATGGACGGAAAGATATTAAAAAAGGTTGAATTAATTACAGAAGGTCAGGTTTCAGGACCTTTGCGAAAAATCCATCCCTTAAGTAATTCTGAATTTCTGGTTTTTGGGGCACATAGGCAAACAGAAGAAAGTAATATGTCAATTTGGGTTATTAAAATGGATACTGCTTTAAATATAATCTGGGATAAAAAATTCCAGACAGACATTCTTCAACTTAACAGAATAAGATATACAGTTAACAACTCGGGTAATATAGTTATGATTCTTACACTATCAAAATTTGTACCAAATTATATTAGTTCAATGTTTTTTGTTGAATTGTCAATTGATGGTGAATTTCTTCGAAGCAGATACGAGACTACCGGAAATCCAAATACTACAAATGGTTACTCCATTATTAGTCACAGTAATGGCTATTATGCTTTTGTAGATGGGTTTTCATCTTATTTGCCTGTTCCCGGAATGGGATTTAGTGAGAGATTAGATTTAGATACAAACTTTAATATAACCAGAGTTCTTCCTCTTCCAGATGGTATGAACGGTTATATGACCGCAGAAAAAATAAATGATCAATCTTATTTTTTAGCAGGTGAAGTATATTATACTGGTTTTTATACCGAAGTTGCTGTACAAAAAACTGATACTTCTAATATAGTTTTATTATCGAATCACTCTGGGCTCCCTGGTGATATACCGGATCAGCCTGCATGGCTGGAATGTATGTCCTCAGTTGATGAGAATATTATTTATACTGGCGGTAATGGGTATCCTACCGGAGGGTTTCATACATGTAATCTTTTACACCCGAAGACATTTATTCTCTGCAACTACGACAGCCTGTTAAACAACAGGTGGACAAAATATTATGGCAGCGATACAGCCTGCTATTATATGATGGATTTAGATGCCACTGATGATGGGGGCTGTATTATGGCAGGAACTATATTGTCGCCGAATTCAAATCCTCATAAAACCGATGTAATTATTATTAAGGTTGACAGCGAGGGATTGATTACTTCAACCAACAAACCCGGCACAAGAGTTATGCAGGCTGTGGTTTATCCAAACCCAGGCAATGAGTATCTGATGTTGCAAACCGGCCAACAAAATATGGGCGCAATCTTTACACTTCATAACCTTAATGGACAAAAACTGATGGAACAAACGGTAAATTCAACTACTCAACAAGCCCTAACAAGTGAACTTCCCCCCGGAAACTATGTCTGGACATTAAGCAAAGGAAACAAAGTAATTGAAACAGGTAAATGGATCAAACAATAAAACATCTCAAGAATATTCAAGTACAACAAAAACCAAAAAAAGATGAAAACTAGACTTCAAAAAATCGGAATACTTATTGCTATAGTTTTGCTTTTTACCCATTTTGGCTATGCTCAGCTGAACGGGTTTGAATTGACCCCATCTGGCAATACCGAGAATTATATGAAATATATTAGGAAAGCAGTTTCAGTAAATGGAACAAGTTATTATACCGGGTATTTAACCCTTGCTCCTTATAGAAATGTTTCAACAGGTGCTTATTATAATGATATTACTCCATTTCAGAAACTACAGATTCAAGGGGGAAATATTTTATTATGCAGTGGAAATGGACCTGGTGCAATAACTGATATAAATCCTACTTCCAGAAATGGAGCTATATTATTTTCTGATTGGGCAAGTGATAATGCTACTAACAAACACGGCAAATGGGGTATAGAATACGAAAGCGTATTGAGTGGAGGTGGGTTGAATTTTTTCAACCCGGTTTCGCAGCTTACAGCTACGCGTGTTAATTTTAACCTGTTTTTAGCCAACGATGGTTATGTCGGTATAGGTACCGGAATCCCCCAAGCTAAACTCCATGTTGAAGGAAATTCCTTTTTCAAGGAACAAATGGTTGTTGGAACACCTTCTCTGGCGGCACGGCTTGATTTGTTTGGGTCAATATATGTCAGTAGTTTGCAAAGCTTAAAGGGTAATCGGCTGGTAGCAGCTGATGAAAACGGAAGATTACTGACAATTGAAAATAGTGAGGTTCCTGGCGATAACCTCGGAAATCACATAGCTACACAAAAATTATCACTAGGGGAGTATGGGTTAACATACAATCCGAATCATGAAGCAAGCCTCAAAATAACAAAAACCAATGATATTTATATTCCCAAAAATCTGGCAGTAAATGAAAATATTGCGGTAAAGGGAGGTATTTATGGATATGCTCCTGAAGGTAGCGAGAATTGGAATAAACTTCAGATTTTCGGAAGTACACTAATAGATGCAGCAAAAATAGAAGTCTGTGATGGTTCTGGTGATAACTGGCGAAGTATAAAATTCCTAGTTCAGGGCGGAACTGCAGATTATCAGTTTTTTATAAACAGTAAAATGGCGATGCGTGTCCGGTCTAACAAAGTTGAGATGGGCTCTGATGACATCCCGACCGCACTAAACGTATATGGAATTGTAAATGCCCGGGAAGTTAAGGTAAGTTTAGGAAGCTGGTCAGATTATGTGTTTGAACCAGGATATAATCTGCGTAAATTATCAGATGTTGAAGATTTTATTCTTACCCATGGTCATCTTCCTGATATTCCTTCCGCTTCAACCGTGATAGAAAATGGTGTAAACCTGGGTGAAATGGATGCGATGTTGTTGAAAAAGATTGAGGAATTGACATTGTATGTGATAGAACTGCAAAAAAATAATGAGCAAATGAGCACAGAAATCGAAAACCTGAAATCACTTGTTTCTTCATCCAAAACTCAATAACCATGAAAGGCTTTATGATTTTGCTATGTATTTACCTTCTGTTTCCTTTGGCAACAATAGCTCAAACAAGTGTGGTATTTGAATACGATGATGCCGGCAACAGGGCGCGGCGTACAATCTCAACCTTTAAAATGAGTGAAGCAGACTCTGCTATTGCCGAATTAAAGACACTTCAACCAGATGAAGAAACCGAAGCTCAAAGAATTTCAGTTTACCCAAACCCTACGGATGGATTGGTAAATATTGATTTTGGCCTGCCCCCTGAGCCAAAGGCCTATTACATACTAACTTCCATGAACGGAGCCCAGATAGTGAGGGGTAATCTTACCTCAACCCAAACACAGCTAAACCTGATAAACTTGGGTAAAGGAACCTACATACTTCAAATAGTAAACGGCGAGGAGAAAGGAAAATTTAAGATTGTGAAACAGTAAGAATGCCCATATCGCTGGTTAGCTCAAAATAGCTTCAAAACAGGTGGAAGGGGCGGAATCCGCAACTAAGGGCTCAACCTGAGGTATATATAAGCATTGTACAATCGTCTTTGAAAGTAAGTAGAATCGGGAAACAATAAAAAACACATAGCGGGAGCATGAGTACAGCCCTACAATAAATACATTGTTATGAAAAACATCCTTCTTACACTGTCTGCATTTTTACTTGTTGGTACTTCCGGCGCCCAGATATTAATTGATAAAGAAATTCCCGGTAACACAACAAAAATAATTTCCGCGCCGGAATATATAAGAATGATGCCTGGCTTTGGCTACAAACCAGAATCACAAAACTATTACAGGGCGTATATTGATGAAAACGCGAGTACAACGCTACCCGTATCATACCAGGAATATATTGATCCTGAAACAAGGGAGTTGGATTTTAAGTTACCGGTTGGTTCAACTTCCGGCATGGCTTCGGTGTCACTCACCGGTGCTGCAACCTATACAATTCCTATTTTTTCTTCGCCAGGCACCGCCGGAATGCAGCCATCATTGTCGTTGGTTTACAGTAGCCAGGCTGGCAACGGAATAGCAGGTTATGGCTGGAATATTGCAGGCTTAAGTGCAATAACACGAACAGGCCAAAGTATTTATCATGATGGTAAAGTTAAAGGCATTGATTTTGTAGATGATAGATTTGCACTTGATGGGCAGAGGCTTATTAAAAAAGTTGCCAGTCAACAATATGGAGGTGATGGTACGCAGTATTTTACTGAAATCTTCAATGGAAGTACCGTTATCTCACACGGAACAGTGGGACAGGGCCCGGAATGGTTTGAGGTAATAGGAAAAGATGGAAGTATTATTGAATATGGGAATACGAATAATTCGCGCCTGACAAGCCAGCGACCTGACCAAACCACAATAACATGGTATATAAACAAGATTACTGATCCCAATGGGAACTATATTCTGTTTATCTACGATAAGAGAGCTCTTGAAATAAATATCAAAGAGATAAAATATACGGGTAATGATGTTGCTTCAACTGCAATTGAACCTTATAATTCAATTAAGTTCTATTATAGCGACCGTACCGATAACGCAACAGCATTTGTTTCAGGATCAAGAATTGAACAAACCATGCTCCTTGATCATATTGATGTGGTTAGCGAGAAGAACATTGTTAAATTCTATAAACTAAAGTATTACTTCGACTTTTATTCAAAACTTAACGAAGTTGAAGAATTCGGCTCTGATGGAACCCATTTTAATTCAATTGTGTTTGGGTATGGAAAGAGCGAAGAACCAACTGTTTTGAAACCAACATTCGTACCCAGCGGAGAAACATTTTACAGAGACTTTAATGCAGATGGATTAACTGATATTCTAAGAGTTGGTTATGGTGGATATCCCTTAGATTTGAGATGGGAAGTATACCTGAATAAAGGTTCTGAGAATATATTTAATGGAAATTCTGATTACCATGGTAATTTGCTTAACAATCGTACTAACAAATTATTGCCTATGGATTATAATGGTGATGGCCTTATGGATATTCTTGTTTATTCACACCTTGATAACTATGTGACTGGATACGATGCTTTTGATATTGATATTCTTCATAATACAGGTAGTGGTTTTGTATCTTATCACGTATTAGATAATGATGATTATATGATAATGCCATACAAAAACTTTAATGATCAACTGAGAGTGTTAGATGTTGATGGAGACAATAAAGATGAATTTGTATTATGGCGAACAGGTGTTAACTTTAAT
This sequence comes from Bacteroidales bacterium UBA5833, assembly GCA_002433025.1. Taxonomy (GTDB): domain Bacteria; phylum Bacteroidota; class Bacteroidia; order Bacteroidales; family Lentimicrobiaceae; genus Lentimicrobium. The sequence goes on along the minus strand of DJGZ01000011.1, from coordinate 2,744 downwards.
GATATTGACCATGACATCTATATTTTTGTAATTGAAATGATTGGCAATGAAATTGCACCAACTAATATCTTTTATAATGATTATTTATATTCTGGTTATCAGCCGCAAAACATCTATGCACTTGACCTTAATGGTGATACTAAGGATGAGTTATTAATTGTAAGAGAGGATAAATCAGAAATTTATGAATTTAGAAAGGAAAATCACCAATACTATTCTGAACAGATATATGAAGATGGTTTCCCTTCAAAACATCACAAAATATTTATTGGCGATTATAATGGTGATGGACGGGCTGATCTGCTTACAAAAGTTAATGATGCACAAAATCAGGTAAGGTGGTATGTTAGCTTTTGGCTTGAAGACGGTTTCATTGAAAACGAAATCATTGATATTTTGCCAACAGGAATTGATGATATTGATATTGCTGATTATAATATGGATGGCAAATCAGATGTACTTGCCTATATTCGAGAAGATGGGGGTACATCAATAAAATTATCTTCAAAAATATATTATTCTTTTCAGAATTCATTCCTTCCACAAACCCCTTTCTTAATCGGATATATTTCGGGTTGGAATTGGACTAGTCGTGGAAATTTTTATCAAACTACTGATTTTAATGGTGACGGAATTAATGATATTGGATTGACAATAGTTGATGATGTTCACTTAATCCTAAACACGCCCTGGAATAATAAAAATGTAATGGAAGTGTTGACTAACGGACTTAATATAAAAACTAAATTTCAATATAATACGCTCGCCGATAAAGAAATTTACTCAACATCAGGGCAATTAAGTTATCCTATTCGTCACTTTATCTATCCAATTAAAGTAGTTGAAACACAATTTTCAGATAATGGCTTAGGTGATTTTAATTCTTTGACTTATAATTATGAGAATGGAATATTGCACCTCGAAGGAAAGGGATTTTTAGGTTTCGAAGAAATTAGTACAACCTCCTCAATTTCACCAGTTCAAGCATCAACACTATTTGTATTAAATCCAAACTATTATTTTTTGCAACCTGAGCAAGCATTTTCTTATAAAAGCAGTTTGGGGCCTGATGTCCAAATACATAGCTCAAATAGCATAAATCAGGTGAAAACCGGATTTGAATCTACCAATAAAGTGTTTTTGCCATGGCAGTCGCTCGTTACGGAAAAAGATTTTTCAACGGGTAATAAAAAAACTACTGAGCTAACAATTGATAACTACGGCAATCCATTAACTCAGGAAGTGAAATTTTATGAATCACATTCTGCTATTACCGAAACAGCCTCAAATTTAACTGAATATCAGCAATATTGGTCTGCCCCTGGAAATATTCCCTCTAAACCCCAAACAATTACAATTACAGCAAACCGAAATGGACAACCTTCGCTTTCGAAAACCAGTAAGATTGCATACGATAACAAAGGAAATACTACAAGTACAATTGATTTTTTTGATTTGCCCAAACAAGTAACAACCACCTATTCAGATTTTACAGAAGTCGGATTGCATAGAACTACAACAATATCGGCAACAGGTATCGAGAGCAGGATTAGCCATGTTGAATTCGATAACAAATATCGTTTTGTTACTTCACAAACCGATGCCGAAGGCTATACTTCCTCAATAATACTTGAACCTGCATTTGGCAATAGTATTTCAATTACTAATGCCAACGAGCAAACAATTACAAAGGAATATGATGGTTTTGGCACACTTCGCAGGCAAACAGATGATTTGGGTGTATGGAAAAAAACCGAGTTTAAATGGTACACAGGTACCAACAAACCAAATGCGCTATACTTCATTGAAACCACTTCCAATAACGGGACAACCACGATAGAATATTTCGACAAATTAAGTCGTACTTTATATACTGCAAATACTGATCCCAATGGAATAGTATCATGTATAAAAACCGATTATAATCATAAAGGACAGGTGGTAAGTGTTTCGGAACCCTTTTTTGATTCAGAAACGCCTACTAAGTTCACAACTACTGTTTATCATCCTGACTATGGCTTCCCTGTTTCCTCCACACTACCCACAGGCGTAATTATTACAAGCACTACACCTACCCCTGAAAACCCGGGAAGGATCGCTACTGTTACCAATAGCGGCACTGGTATTACTACATCCAAAGAGGTTGATTGTACAGGCAAACTTATTTACGCTACTGACCCTGGAGGTACACTTACTTATACGTATTATAGCGATGGGCAAATAAAGCAAATTGTTTCTCCCGATGACAACAATGTATCTATAACTTACGATGAGTATGGCAGACAAAAGACTTTGTCCGACCCCGATGCCGGATTAATTGAATATGATTACGATGCATATGGCCAACTTTTATCTCAAAAAGATGCCAATGGTGCTAAATTTTATTTGGATTATGATAGACTCGGAAGATTAATTGAAAAAGTTGAAAAGGAAGATGAAGAAAGCCCGGTGATAACTAAACAGGTATTTGCGTATTATTCTTCTACTGCTGCAAAAGGTCGGAGAGGAGCAATTGCTTACGCTGATTTTGTTGATGAAAATGGTAATATCACCCGTGAAAAATACCTATACAACGATAATGCACAATTATCACAAAAAAACATCGTTACCGATAATAACAACAGGTCTTTTACTTACCTTTACACCTACGATTCCAAAGGCAACCCCGAAGAATATACCTACCCATCGGGTTTCACCATTAAAAATGAATACAATCCTGAAAACGGAACTTTGAAAAAAGTGAT
>DJGZ01000087.1:25976-26120 GCA_002433025.1 Bacteroidales bacterium UBA5833 | reverse complement strand
TGCGAGACCCTCTGGCCGGATGAGGTGATTATCAACAATATTGGTGGCGCCGTGATCACTGAAGTCATTACCACCGACGCGAGCTGTGGCAACAACGACGGTACCATCACCATTACGGCCACCGGCGGCACGGCTCCGCTGGAA
>DJGZ01000087.1:24889-25871 GCA_002433025.1 Bacteroidales bacterium UBA5833 | reverse complement strand
GCCGTGATCACGGAAGTCATTGCCACCGACGCAAGTTGCGGCAACAACGATGGCACGATCACCATCACGGCCACCGGCGGCACCGCTCCCCTGGAGTACAGCATAGACGGCGGTTTGAACTGGTCGGCGGTGAATGTCTTTACCGGCCTGACCCCGGGCACCTACAACATTGTGGTGCGCGATGCCGCCCTTTGCGAAACCCTCTGGCCGGATGAAGTAATTATCAACAATACCGGCGGTGCGGAAATCACGGAAGTCATTGCTACCGACGCTACCTGCGGCAACAATGATGGTACGATTACGATCACGGCCACCAGCGGCACCGCTCCGCTTGAATACAGCATAGACGGCGGATTAAGCTGGTCGGCGGTGAATGTCTTTACCGGACTAACTCCGGGCACTTACAACATCGTGGTGCGCGATGCCGCCCTTTGCGCGACCATCTGGCCGGATGAAGTGATTATCAACAATATTGGTGGCGCCGTGATCACGGAAGTCATTGCCACCGACGCTACCTGCGGCAACAACGACGGTACGATCACCATTACGGCTACCGGCGGCACGGCTCCCCTGGAATACAGCATCGACGGCGGTTTGAGCTGGTCAGCAACGAATGTATTTACAGGCCTGATTCCGGGCACCTACAACATCGTGGTGCGCGATGCCGCCCTTTGCGCTACCCTCTGGCCGGATGAGGTGATCATCAACAATACCGGCGGCGCGGAGATTACTGAAGTCATTGCCACTGACGCTACCTGTGGCAACAACGACGGTACCATCACCATCACAGCCGCCGGCGGCACGGCTCCGCTGGAATACAGCATCGACGGCGGATTGAGCTGGTCTGCGGTGAATGTCTTTACCGGACTAATTCCGGGAACCTACAACATTGTGGTACGCGATGCCGCCCTTTGCGAAACCCTCTGGCCGGATGAAGTGATTATCAACAATATTGGTGGCGCCGTGATCACGGAAGTCATTG
>DJGZ01000087.1:21153-24849 GCA_002433025.1 Bacteroidales bacterium UBA5833 | reverse complement strand
ATCACCATCACGGCCACCGGCGGCACCGCTCCGCTGGATTACAGCATAGACGGCGGCTTGAGCTGGTCTGCATTGAATGTCTTTACCGGCCTGACCCCGGGCACCTACAACATCGTGGTGCGCGATGCCGCCCTCTGCGAGACCCTCTGGCCGGATGAAGTGATCATCAACAATACCGGCGGAGTGTCCATCACTGGTGTGATGGTAACCGATGGCACCTGCGGAGAGGCCAATGGCACCATCAGTATCACAGCCGTGGGAAATATGCTGCAGTTCAGCATTACCAATGGAGCAAGCTGGCAGGATGATCCCTTCTTCGGAAACCTTTCAGCCGGAAGCTATACCGTTCAGGTCAGGGATGCATTCAATTGTATATCCGTGTGGCCGGATGCGCTTATCATTCAGAGTGAGCCGGGACCGGTAATTGTAAATCTCGAAATCATTGATGCCACCAACGGACAGGCCAACGGGGAAGTGAATATTGTTGCAAACGGAGGTCTGGAGCCATTGGAATATCAGGTGGATAACCTTGGCTGGCAGCCTGTTTCCCAATTCAGTGGTCTGGCTGTAGGTACGCATACCGCCTGGGTCAGGGATGCAAATGGTTGTATCGATTCCCGGATGTTTATTGTAGGCAATGTCCTGGTAAACGAAGTGGAAGTATCTGCAGATACCGTTGAGTATTGTATGAATTTCCCGGTGGTAATTCCTGTGGATGCGGAGAATTTTGTTGATATTGTGGAATTTACAGTGGTTATCCAGTTTGATCCCGCGGTGCTTTCATTTATTAACCTGATAAACATCCATCCGGGCCTTGCCGGTGGTGTGTTTAGTTATTCATTATCGCAAACGCTTGATACACTAAGTATCCGTTATTCCATTGCCAATAACTCAGCAACGGTTCCTGCCAATGCCGAGTTGTTTGGGCTGAATTTTGCCGCGCTGGCTCCGGGCAACAGTGAGATCAACTGGGTATCGAGCCAGAGTGTGATTTATGCTTCGGCCGGATATGCGTTGCCCAGGCTGTTGATCAACGGACGCGCATTGATTTTCCCTGCACCGGACATCCTGGCTGATGGGGCGGGTACATTCTGCGAAGGCGATTCCACCATGCTGGATATAACGTCCAACGATGCGCAGGAGCTTGCATACCTGTGGACCGGGCCTTCAGGTTTCAGCAGCACGCTTCAGGATCTGGAATTCCCCAGCCTCCGCCTCACCGATGCAGGCACCTATACGCTGGTTGCAACCAACAGCGATGGCTGTCCGCAGACCATCCCGATGACGCTTGAAGTGAATCCTAAGCCATGGCTCAACATTGCAGAGGCCGACACCTTGTGTGCAGGAACACCGCATCTGCTGGATGCAGGTCCTGGTTACGAGTCCTATCTGTGGCAGGACGGCAGTGTAATTCAGTCGCGCACCGAATCGGATGCGGGGATTTACACGGTGCAGGTGGTGAATTCTTATGGTTGTACCGGAGAATCTACCGTTTGGCTGATTCCCTGTTCGCTGGAGCTGATTATGCCCAATGCCTTCACTCCCAACGGGGATGGCCGCAACGATATTTTCCGTCCTGTGCTGCTGGGAGATGTGACGCCTTCAAGGTTCTTTATGCAGATATACAATAAATGGGGTGAGCTGATCTATGAAACCAACGACTATGGCGCTGGCTGGGATGGCACAGTGAACGGATCTCCGGCGCCATCAAGCGTATATGTTTATATGATCACGTTTGAAGTGCCCGGATACATCAATACCACAACAGTTAACCCCGTTAGGGGATCCATCTCATTGATCCGTTAGTCCTGAAGTATGATAATGGCACCATAAAAAATGCCGGATTTTGTCCGGCATTTTTTATGGTTAATCAACATTTCATACTGTCACCGCATATTGTGGAATACGTTGGTGACATCGTCGTCGTCTTCCATACGTTCCAGCATTTTATCCACATCGGCCTGCTCTTCCGGGGTAAGCGATTTTGTATCGTTGGGGATGCGCTCAAAGGCGAAGGTTTTGATCTCGAAATGGTTTTCCTCCAGATATTTCTGAATCGGGCCGAATGAGGCAAAATCGGCATATATCAGGATTTCCCCCTCATCCACGAAAATTTCTTCCACACCGTAGTCGATGAGTTCGAGTTCAAGTTCTTCAATTTCGATGCCCTCTTTCATGGCAACCTTAAAGGAGCACTTCCGTTCGAAAAGGAAGTCGAGCATGCCCATAGTGCCCAGGCTACCGCCATTGCGGGTAAAATAGCTGCGCACATTGCCGACGGTACGGGTAGGATTGTCGGTGGCAGTTTCTACCACTACGGCGATTCCGTGAGGGCCGTAACCTTCGTAAACCACCTCTTTGTAATCTGCGGAATCTTTTGAAACAGCCCGTTTAATGGCCCGTTCAACATTATCTTTGGGCATATTTTCGCTCTTGGCATTCTGGATCAGCAGCCTGAGCTTTGGGTTCATGGAGGGATCCGGCCCACCGGCCTTAACGGCCATTTCAATGTCCTTACCCAGCCGGGTGAATACCCTTGCCATATTTCCCCAGCGTTTCATCTTTCGCGCCTTGCGGAATTCGAATGCTCTGCCCATAGGATTGATGTTGAATGGTAAATATTTTGTGGGTGCAAATTTAAGAGGATTCGCTGAATATTCAGGAACTAATGATTTAAGATTTCATTATGGCAGGATCTGACACTGTTATCAACAGTTATCGCAGACGTCTTGTCTGTGTTTCATATTTAGATGTTTACAAAAAAAGAAGTATACAAAATCAATGGTCACTTATCCTTGACAATTGATTAAATATCAACTAATTTTATGTATATGTAATTTTATTAACTGTTTAGAGAAGCATTTACGGTCTTAAATCATAATATCATGTCGGATAAGTACAGAATACGGGATAATGACAAAGCTTACTTTTTGACACTTACAGTAACCGGATGGGTTGATATTTTTACGCGTTTGGAACAGAAACTACTGATTATTAAATCGTTAAAATACTGCCAGAAAAACAAAGGTTTGATTATTTATGCTTATTGCCTGATGCCAGGTCATTTACATATGATTTGCCAGGCTGAAGAACCAGCAAAACTTTCGGACATACTTCGTGACTTCAAATCATTTACTTCAAAAGACATTATAAATCAAATACTTGAAGGTTCTGAAAGCAGAAAGGAGTGGCTGCTAAAACTCCTTTCCAACAAAAAATCAACCGCAAATACAAATCATAAATTTCAGGTCTGGCAGCCTGGAAATCATGCTAAAGTTTTGTATGGTAACAGATTTATTTATGAAAAGCTTAATTATATTCATCAAAACCCTGTTAAAGATTTAATAGTAGAAAAGCCGGAGGATTACCTTTTTAGTTCTGCAAGAAATTATGCTGAATTAAGCAGTTATCTGGATGTTGTTGTGTTAGGTGCTAAACCTTTGTTTCTTGTTTGAAAATGAAAGATAAAGTAGTAGGTATGTGGGCACGGACGAGGACGTCCGCGCCAGCTGATGGGGAGGTTTTGGCACGGACGAGGACGTCCGCGCCAGTTGATGAGGGTGTTTTGGCACGGACGAGACGTCCGCGCCAGCCGTTTGATGGATGTTTTGGCACGGACGAGACGTCCGCGCCAGTTGATGAGGGTGTTTTGGCACTGACGAGGACGTCCGCGCCAGCCGTTTGAAGGAGGTGTTT
>DJGZ01000087.1:0-21005 GCA_002433025.1 Bacteroidales bacterium UBA5833 | reverse complement strand
GTTTTGGCACGGACGAGGACGTCCGCGCCAGTTGGTGTAAAAGAGACATTGATATGCGCTAACCGGAATTTATGCAAAAGGCCTGGCACGGAAACGTTAGTCATCCCTGCCAGGCCCCATACTGTTACTGATGCTTAGTCGATAACTTCGAAAGTGATTTTACAATTCACCCTGAATTCGGTAATCTTATTTGATTTTACAACTGCACTCATATCCTGGATGTAAACTGATGAGATGCCTTTCAGGGTCTTCGATGCGGTGTCCACTGCTTTTTTTGCTGCGTCTTCCCAGCTCACTTCTGAGGAGGCCAGGATTTCAATAACTTTTAATACTGCCATGTGATTTGATTTTAAGGTTAAACAATAAATGAATATCCGGTTTGTCCGGTTGGTCACTGATCATCAGGTGAATCCAAAGATGCAGTTAATTGATGCTGCCGGTATGCTGATTGTCAGGGAATTCAATAAAATTTCCGTGTTTTTCAGCAGAACAGGCTCTGTTATTCAGTGGTTAAAAAAAACCTGATTTTATGATTCCGGACCGGATCAGCGATGATGTTGCCAGATAAGCGGAAACTCAAATATACAAAAAAAACCTGACAGAGTCCGGTTTCTGGTTTTGATAAATGATAAGTTCATCTGGTAATTGCATTGAAAGCGCCGGTATTGTTGCCGGGGTGGAGCCTATATTTACTGGTAGAAAATGAAAGGTGCAGGGGCACGGACGAGGACGTCCGCGCCAGTTGATGAGGGTGTTTTGGCACGGACGAGACGTCCGCGCTAGCCGTTTGATGGATGTTTTGGCACGGATGAGACGTCCGCGTCAGCCGTTTGATGGATGTTTTGGCACGGACGAGACGTCCGTGCCAGCTGATGGGGAGGTTTTGGCACTGACGAGGACGTCCGCGCCAGCTGATGGGGAGGTTTTGGCACTGACGAGGACGTCCGCGCCGGCTGATGGGGATGTTTTGGCACGGACGAGACGTCCACGCCAGCTGATGGGGAGGTTTTGGCACTGACGTCTCGTCCGTGCTTCACCAGCTATCCCTGCCGGGCTCCTGCAGTTTATAACGCGTCTAAACTGGATAAATGGAAAATTCAAAGGATAGTGCTTTTATCTTTGCCATAAAATATTGTAAATGATCACGCCTCTTATTGAATTGCGTCACGAATTGCATCGATTTCCGGAATTATCGGGGCATGAACAGGAGACGGCACGGCGTATCCGCGCTTTCCTTCGTCCCCTGAAGCCTGAACAGTTGTTGACAAAGGTGGGCGGCCATGGGGTGGTAGCGCTGTTCGACAGCGGCAGGCCCGGGCCTGAGGTGTGGTTCAGGGCCGATATGGATGCCTTACCGGTGAATGAATCCATGCAACTGGATTATGCCTCGGAGAATCCCGGGGTTTCACACAAGTGTGGTCATGACGGGCATACGGCCATACTCGCCGGCCTGGCAGAATATATTTCCATACACCGGCCCGCTAAGGGGCGGGTACTGCTGTTGTTTCAGCCTGCCGAAGAAACGGGGCAGGGGGCGGCTGCCATGCTTATGGCGCTTAAAGCATTGGGTTTCAGCCCGGATTATGCTTTTGCCCTTCACAACCTGCCTGGCTATCCCCTCAATTCGGTGATTGTCAGAAATGGAACTTTTGCAGCAGCTTCGCGCGGGATGGTCATCAGGCTAAAGGGCAGGACCTCGCATGCCTCAGAGCCCGAGAAAGGGATGAGCCCGGCGGCCGTAATGGCGCGCCTGATGGTTGACCTGCCCGGTTTGTCAAACAACGGCGACCTGAAAGGATACCGGGATTTTGTACTGCTGACCCTGATTTATGGCAACCTGGGATCTCCGGCATTCGGCACATCGCCCGGTGAGGCCGTGCTGATGGCAACCCTGCGAGCCTATCAGAACGGGGATATGGAACTGCTCAGCAACACAGCAGCTGAACTTGTCCGCCGGCACTCGGATGCCGCCGCCATGGGCTGCGAAATCGGTTTCACCGAAGAATTCCCGGCAACAATGAACCATCCTGAAGCAGTTCAGCTGGTATGTGATGCCGCCCGCTCACTGGATTTGCCGCTGATTGAGGCTGGGCTGCCTTTCCGCTGGAGCGAGGATTTTGCCCATTTTGCGATGGAAAGCAAGGCCGCATTATTTGGCATAGGATCCGGAACGGATCACCCCTCCCTGCATCATCCTGAGTACGACTTCCCTGATGCGGTGATCCCAACAGCACTGGAACTGTGGAAATGCATTTACCTGAAGTTACAGGGATAAGATACTGCTATTGACAGCCCCTTGTGTGAAGGATTTTTACAGAACACATTTCTTGTAGTAAATTCAGGAATAATTGCCTGAATATCAATATGATTTCCGGGTATAGTGAACTGTTTACAGATGCTTTATTCAGCAGGTGGCTGATAGGGATTCTTTTTGGGATTGCGGCCAAAAACGGAAATATGCACGTAACGTTCAGGATGAAGGCGCATATCTTCGAGCAGTAATTTCAACTCCCTTGATGAAGCTTCCAGTTCGTTGTACATTTTGTCGTTGTTGACAAGCTGACCGATAGTGCCTTCCCCTCTTTCAATCCCTGCCGTTATCTTTTCAAGGCTTTCAACAGCGCTTGTCAGCCGGGAGAGGGTAGCCGAAATATTCGACCGGGCGATGGTATCGCTGATACTGGCGGTATTGGAAAGTATCCTGCTGAAATTGTTCCCGTTCTGCTTCAGGTTGGCACTGATGGATTCTACATTGTCGATAATCCGGGCCAGTTTGATCTTCTGGCTTTCAACCAGGGTATCCACGGTGAGCGTGGCACTTTCAAGATTGGCCATGGTATTCCGGAGGCTTTCTACTGTTCCCGTCAGGTTGTCGCGTGTTTCCTTGTTGAAAATTTCACTCAGTACATTCAGCACAGTATCAAAGGAAGTGATCAGGTTCTCGGTTTTACGCATGATGGGTTCAACCATGTCATTTACCTCATCCTGAAGGCTTTGCTGCATCTGCCCGATCAGGGTATCCCCTGATTCCGCATATTCAGGCGAGTCGCCGGGAATAATCTGTATCCTTCTGGTGCCCAGCAGGTCGGAGCTATAAATGCGGGCTGTTGAATTGCGGGGAATGGGAATATCGTTCGACATAAATAACTCAACCACTACCCTGCCCGGCTGCTGCGGATGAAAATACATCCGGCTCACCTGACCGACCTCAAGCCCGTTAATGGTAATGGCATTGGCAGTCATCATACCGGCAACATTGTCATAAACGGCGTAAAAAGTGCGCTGCCTTTTGAACACGTCCCTGCCTTTCAGGAAGTTGTAACTCCAGATGAATGCTGCAAGCGTAACCAGCGTCAGCAGGCCGACCCGTATTTCTCTAGAAAATTTAAAGTGTTTCATCATTATCAATGCAAAGATAGTCAGTTTTTCAGTAGTTTTCTGGCTTCATCAATGCTAATTCGCTCCCCGTTTATGAAAGCGATGACAAATGAATCCCTGTAGCCTTTTTTATCAAGTTCCTTTTTTATTTTCATCGCATCTTCCGGGGAGTTTTCATTGCCTGCCGTGTACTTGTACATTCCCTGATGAAAATAGAAGCCAACCTCTTTAATTCCTTTAAATTCGGGAGAACTGAGGCGTTTCTCGGTTTTAGAGATCATAAACTGCACTTTAAATACCGGCAACCCTGTTGCTGAAGCCTGATCCGTGGCCTGGCCTGTTGCTGAAGATGATGTGCCGCCGTCGGCGCTGCCGCCACTGCTATCGGCAGGTTCAGCGGAGCCTTCTGCCGAAGCTGTTTCATCATAACGGGCAGGCGGGATTTTCTCCACTGCATGTTTATAATCTTTCACGGCCCTGAAAATTGCCTGTGCAATCTTGTTTTGTCCGCTTTCGGAGGCCAGCAGTTTTTCTTCATTCGCGTTGCTGATAAAGCCCGCTTCTATCAGCACCGAAGGCATGGTCGTTTTGTAAAGTACCAGGAATCCTGCCTGTTTTACGCCCCGGTCGTAGAGCTTTACATGATCCCTGAAATGGCCCTGAACGCGTGAAGCAAGGTCGAGGCCCTGATCCAGAAAGGCGTTCTGCAACATGGAGAAGAAGATATACCCTTCCGGTGACCTGGGGTCAAATCCTTCATACTGAACATGATAGTCATCCTCGAGCAGGATGGAGGCGTTTTCAAGCTGGGCTACTGCGAGGTTGGCATCGCTGCGGTGAAGACCCATCACGTAAGTTTCGGAACCGTAGGGGGTTGTAGATTTATTCGCGTTGCAGTGGATGGAGATAAAGAGGTCGGCCTTGGCTTCATTGGCAATGCGGGCCCGGCGGTGCAACTCCACAAAGACATCGGTTTTGCGCGTATAAATTACCTCCACATCTTTCAGGTGTTCTTTAATGAGATTGCCTGTTTTAAGGGCAATGGACAAGGTGATATCCTTTTCTTTGGAATACTTGCCGACAGCCCCGGGGTCGTGCCCCCCGTGTCCGGCATCAATCACAACCCGCTGCACCTTCTGGGCCAGAAGAGAAGGTATAGAAACGAAAACGCCTGTAAACAGAATAAAAATTAGAATAATACGTTTAAACACCATCACAATTTTCGTTAGTTTTGACCCCCGGTTCTCCATGTGGTATTACAAGCTGTGCCGCAGCGTAAGTGGTTTATTATTAACTGGTAATAAAAGAAGCATTTCGCAGCGCTTTACAATAAAAACAAAATTGCAGCCGGTTTATTGCGGGTAAAAGCCCTGATTTAACACACAAATTTAGCATTAATTGAGATACACAGCATATAAAATATGGCCAGATTTACCGGTTATGCTGCTGCTCGTACCTGCTATTGCCTGTGTTTTTCTGCTTAAACCTCTTAATGCCGGCGCTCAGGAAGTTGAAGCCGGCCTGCCGGCAAACGACTCGGTAAGGATAGTGCTTGACTCAATCAGCTGGCGCACAGGGTTGCCACCCGACACCCTGCAGGATATCACCGGTAAGCCTCAGAAGAAAAGTGCCATCAGCAGTAAGGTTGAATACAGCGCCACCGACTCTGTCAGCCTGGACCTTGAATCACAAAAGGTTTACCTGTATCGCGATGCTGATATCAAATATGAAAAAATACACCAGAAGGCTGCTTTTATCGAGATTGACTTCAATACAAATATGCTGAGGGCGCGGCCTTTAAAAGACTCGCTGGGAAATGATTACGGGAAACCGGAATTCATTGAAGGAGACCAGTCGTTTGTTTCGGAAGAGATCAATTACAATTTTAAGTCAACCAAGGGGCTGATTAAAAATGTGATTACCAAGGAAGGTGAAGGGTACCTGCACGGGGAGGTGGTGAAAAAACTGGAGGCCAACGTCAGCAATATGCGGCATGGAGCCTATACTACCTGCAACCTCGATCATCCTCATTTCAGTATTCAGTTTACAAAGGCCAAAGTAATTCCGAATAACAAAATTGTTACCGGGCCGGCTTTTCTCACTATTGAAGATGTACCCCTTCCGCTGGTGCTGCCGTTCGGACTGTTTCCCAACAAGCGGGGGCAGACGTCGGGTGTCAGGATTCCCACTTACGGTGAGTCGGCCAACCGCGGATTTTATCTGGAAAACGGCGGCTATTATTTCGGTATCAACGATTATATGGAACTTTACCTGCTGGGTGATATCTATTCACGGGGAAGCTGGGCGCTCAAGCCGCAGTTTAATTACCGCAAGCGCTACAAATTCAACGGTTCTTTCAATTTCAGCTATGCCATCAACACCGAAGGCATCAGGGAAACCAGCAGTTTCAAGCGCAACCGCGACTTCAGGGTGGCATGGAACCACAGCCAGGACCCCAGGGCAAGACCCAAATCAAGGTTCAGCGCCAATGTTAACTTTGTTTCAAGTCAGTATAATAAATACAATCCTACCACCACCCAGGATTTGCTGACCAATACTTTCCAGTCGAGCATAAGTTACCAGACAACCCTTTTCAGGGATAAGATTTCCTTTACGTCGGCCCTCAGCCATAGTCAGAATACCTCCAACAAAATGGTGAACCTGACATTGCCAAGCATTTCAGTGTCGGCAAACCGTTTTTACCCGCTGCGGAAGCCGGGCAAAACGACCAACCTGAAGTGGTACGACAACATCAGCGTCAACTATTCGATGTCGGCCCGCAATGAGGTAAATGTTCCGGATACCATGTTGTTCAGGCCTCAGATGTACGATGCTTTCCGCAACGGTATGCAGCATAAAATTCCCGTCAGCTCGAGCATTAAGATACTGAAATACTTTACCATGAGCAATACGTTCGACTTCACCGAGCGCTGGTACAGCAGGAGTATCGCCAAATCATGGGTAAACGACACACTCTGGAACGGTGAAAACTATAGGGTCGGTTACATTCAGACCGACACCCTTGACGGATTTAAGGCCGGGCGCGACTTCAGCTTTACTTCCTCGCTGAATACCACCCTTTACGGGATGCTGCAGTTTAAAAAAGGACCCTTAAGGGCCATCAGGCACGTGGCAAGGCCCTCCGTATCCATGTCGATGCGGCCCGATTTCGGAAAGTCATCATTCGGGTACTACCGGGAGGTTCAGTCCGATACACTGGGTAATGTTCAACGCTATTCTGTCTTTGGCAGCGGATCCGATTATGCACCGCTGTACGGTTCTCCGCCCGACGGTCGTTCCGGGAGGGTAAGTTTCAGCATCGGCAACAACCTGGAGATGAAGGTGCGTTCGAAGAATGATACTGTTACCGGGATGAAAAAAGTGATGCTGATAGAGAGTTTTAATATCGGCACTTCCTACGATCTTGCCAGGGATTCGCTGCAGTGGTCGGTGGTGAATATCAGCGCAAGAACCACCCTTTTCAAGAAACTGCAGATTCAGTATTCCAGTATATGGGATCCTTATGTGATCAGCGAAACCGGCCGCAGGCTGAACCAGTTTGAATGGGATAAGAACCACCGCCTGCTCAGGCGCGACAATACCGCCTGGAACTTCTCCATGAGGTATGACTTTGCTTCCGGCAAGAAGAAAAGTCAGGCGCCGCGCTCAGCCGCCACCGAGGAAGCTCAGAGCGAACTCGAAGAATTTCAGCAGAACCCGCAGAACTATATCGACTGGAACAATCCCTGGAACCTGGGGCTTACCTATAACCTGAACTATACCGGCCGGAACCTTCCGGCCACCGGGACGGTCAAGAGCGAGGTCGTGCAGACGCTGGGTTTCAACGGGGATGTCAGCATCACGCCCAAATGGAAATTTTCCATGCAATCGGGATGGGATTTTAAACTGAACAAACTTGCCCATACATCCGTAAATGTTTATCGTGATCTCCATTGCTGGGAGATGCGGTTTAACTGGATACCCATCGGATACTACAAGAGCTGGAACTTTTATATCAAGGTAAAGGCCAGTGTGTTGCAGGACCTGAAATTGAACCGTAAGAAGGATTTCAGGGATAATTAGAAGCCGTCAGGTTACTCCTGCCTTAATTCCGGCGATTTTTTTCCGGTGCGTTTCCTGCACAGCCTAATTTCCCTATATTTGCCTCCTATGATCATAACAGGATTATTGATAAGGGTAAGCAAGTGGAGGGTAAAACATATCAGCCACCGCAACTTTGTGCTACTCCTCAGCCTGGTGATCGGACTGGTGAGCGGGCTGGCGGCCGTGGTGCTGAAGAATGCAGTGCATTATACCCATTATTTCCTTACCCGTGGCTTTGACGCTGAGAGCGGCAACCTGCTCTACCTGGCCTACCCGCTGTTCGGAATTGCGTTTACCGTGTTATTTGTACGGTATGTGGTCAGGGATAATATTTCTCACGGGGTCAGCCGGATTCTTTATGCCATTTCGAAGAACAACAGCCATTTGAAAGTACACAATAACTACTCTTCCCTGGTTGCCAGCACCATGACCGTCGGTTTTGGGGGATCTGTGGGTCTTGAAGCGCCTATCGTACTTACCGGGGCTTCCATAGGGTCCAACCTTGCCCGGGTGATGCGCATGGATTACCGTACCATCACCCTGATGATCGGCTGTGGCGCCGCAGGTGCCATTGCAGGCATCTTTAAGGCTCCCATTGCCGCGGTGATCTTTGCACTGGAAGTGCTGATGCTCGACCTGACCATGGCTTCGCTGATCCCCTTGCTGATTGCCGCAGTCACCGGCGCTACCCTCTCTTCTTTCCTGATGGGAAGCGCGGTCATTTTCTCCTTTACCGTCAATGTTCCCTTCAACTTGGGGAATATCCCTTTTTATATTATTCTGGGAATGGTCACCGGCCTGGTTTCACTTTACTTCAACCGCGCGAATTCTTTTATAGAGTCTCGGATAGAAGCCATCAGGCGGCCCGTTTCCCGCATGCTTACCGGCGGTCTGGTGCTGAGTCTGCTGATTTTTCTCTTGCCGCCGCTGTACGGTGAAGGGTATGAGGTGCTTACCGCCATCCTGAACGGGAGGGGGGATGAAATTGTGAACAACTCATTTTTCTATCCTTTCCGTGAGAATCATTGGCTGTTTCTTGGATTCCTGCTGCTGGTCATGTTCTTTAAGGTGGTAGCCATGGCCTGCACAACCGGTGGCGGCGGAATTGGAGGAGTTTTCGCGCCATCCCTGTTTATGGGCGGGGTTACCGGTTTCTTTACCGCCCGTTTTATCAATTATTTCGGACTCGGTCACCTGCCCGAAAGCAATTTTGCCCTTGCCGGAATGGCCGGCGTGATGGCTGCAGTGATGCACGCTCCCCTCACCGCCATATTCCTTATCGCGGAAATTACCGGAGGGTACGGATTCTTTATACCACTGATCATTACTTCAACCATATCCTACCTTACCATAAACCTTTACGAACCCCACGGCATCTATACCAAACAGCTGGCTGCAAGGGGAGAACTGATTACACATGATAAAGATAAAGCAGTACTTTCCCGGCTCAGTATTCACAAGCTTATAGAAACCAATTTCCTGACCATAGGCCCGGATGCCAGTCTCGGCGACTTGGTAAAGGTGATTGCCCGCTCCGAAAGAAATGTATTTCCGGTGATTGATAAGGAAAATAACTTCCTGGGCGTGGTTTTTATCAATGAAATCAGGGACATCATGTTTAATCATGAGTTATACGATCAGACCTTTGTCCACAACCTGATGTATATGCCTGAACCGCTGATCAGCATTGGTGAAACAATGGAGGATGTGGCCCGGAAATTCAGCGAATGCGCCCATTATAACCTGCCTGTGCTCGATAACGGGAAGTATGTCGGTTTTGTATCACGGGCCAATGTGTTTTCGGCCTATCGTAAACTGGTTAAGGAGTATTCACAGGATTAGCGGTCAGGGAGCTGCAGGGAGCCGTTTTGATTTTATGGCCTTAAAGCCCGGCGGCTGATCTGATACAAGTTGTTTATTGATGGTTTAACAAGAAAATCCGCATGATAAAAGTACTCAGAAAGGATCAGTGGCTGTTTTTTTTGCTGGCGGGTATTTACTGGCTTTTTCTGTCCATATTGTTGGTGCTTGAAGGGTACAGGGGAAGTTTTCTTTTGCTGAACGGCCTTCACCGGCCATGGCTCGATTACCCCATGTTCATCCTGACCCATCTGGGCGATGCGCTGATCCTTACCTCCCTGCTGGCCCTGCTCCTTACCCGCGCACGGCCTGACCTGGTGCTGCTGCTGATAATCACCGTAGCGTTGACCGGACTCTTCGGACAACTGCTCAAAAACACCTTCTTTGACGGGTGGGACCGGCCCTTGCGCGTCTTTGCCGAAACGGGCGGTGTGCATACCGTCGCCGGATACAAAATGTACCATAACGCGTTCCCGTCGGGGCACAGCATTGTGGCTGCCGCGGCCATTACCACCCTTGTGCTGAACCTTCCATACGGCCATGGTTTTCGCTTCTGGATGGGACTGGCTGTGATCATTATCTCTTACACAAGGATTTACACCGGGGTTCATTTTGCCGGGGATGTACTGGCCGGTACGTTCATAGGTGTAGCCGGAGCCATCGTGATCAGCGCATGGCTGGCAGAGCCACTGAAGAAAAGAACAGAAGCCCTGACCGTGAACCGCGCCGGACGGATGCGATGGTGGTTATGGGGCATTGCCCTGTTCAGCTTTGTGGCAGGCGTTGCCCTGGTGGTCGATATGCTTTAACCCGGTTACCGCCGGCATCACACGGAAATGAAGACCCTATCATGAAAATCATCACTTATAATGTTAACGGGGTACGTTCAGCGCTGAACAAAGGGCTGATAACCTGGCTAATGCGTGAGAAGCCCGATGTGTTGTGCCTGCAGGAGACCAAGGCGCAGCCTGATCAGATACCTGCAGAAGAGTTTGAAGCGCTGGGATATCATTGCCATTGGTTTTCTGCGGAGAAAAAAGGTTACAGCGGGGTCGGACTTCTAAGCCTGAAACAACCGGATGCTGTTTTCAGCGGGATCGGCATCGACCGCTACGATGTGGAAGGCCGCCTGATAAGGGCCGATTTCGGTGATGTTACCGTGGTGAGTGTGTACCATCCATCCGGTACAACCGGGGATGAACGGCAGGCTTTTAAAATGGAGTGGCTGGAGGACTTCTATGATTATGCCCATGGTTTGTCCGATATACGTCCGAACCTGGTTTTATCCGGAGATTATAACATCTGTCACCGGCCCATCGATATTCACGATCCCGTCCGCAACGCCGGCAACTCAGGCTTTCTGCCCGAGGAGCGGGAATGGATGGAGGACTTTCTGAACAGCGGTTTTACGGATACTTTCCGGTTTTTCAACAAGCATCCGCATCACTACACCTGGTGGAGTTACCGAGCCGGGGCACGTACCCGGAATCTGGGCTGGCGCATCGATTACAATATGACGAGTAATTCGCTGCGCGAAAAACTTCTCAACGCCCGCATCCTGCCCGAAGCGGTTCATTCCGATCATTGCCCGGTGCTGCTGGAACTTGATCTTTAGTTTTATGTGCCGGGGCACGGACGAGGATGTCCGCGCCAGCCGGGTTATTTGGGCACGGACGAGGACGTCCGCGCCAGCCGGGAGCTGCTGGAACTTGATCTTTAGTTTTATGTGCCGGGGCACGAACGAAGACGTCCGCGCCAACCTGTGGTTGACCTAACAAGTTTTCTTTCAACTTGTCAGGTCTTCCTGATTCCGTAGCGGAAATTGACGTTTGCTCCGTACCGACCGGCAACAGGTTGCCACGAATGCACGAATGTAATGATTGAGCGAGCGTCTCCCGACGCGTACCACGGGCATCAGCAGAATAAAGCCTGTATAACGTACCCCGCGAAAAGCCGCAATGACGCAACGATTATTTTTTGTGCCCGTAATTCCTGACTTTCTCACAGGGCCTGGCTGCAACAATCAATAACCTGACCTAACAAGTTTTCTTCCAACTTGTCAGGTCTTCTAAACCTTCCGGGCAGGAATCGGATTTGGCATGTAGTCTCATGGGCACGGACGAGGACGTCCGCGCCAGTCGGGTTATTTGGGCACGGACGAGGACGTCCGCGCCAGCCGGGCAAGGACGTCTGCGCCAACAATTCCGGATCAGAAGGGGTGACTTGTACCAGCACTAAAAAAAACAACGCCCCGGGGTTGTGGTTGGTTGGTTGCGCATGAATGCGTCCCCCGGGGCGTGTAAAAATCATCAGGAATAAACGTGAATGCTAATAAGCGGGCATTTCAACCTTGCCGATAAACAGCAGGGTGTTGGTCATCCGTTCACGGATCGCGAAAATAAAGGGTTTGTCGATCACTACCGGTTCCGGAGCGCTGGTCAGTTCAATGCCGATGGTGGTAACGGCGGCAGCCTCGGTACCTTCTTCGTTCACATCAACAAAGGTGTTTTGTTTTACAAAACTGACAAAGATATTCTCGTCAGAAATCCCTGACAGATCTGCCATTGCCGGATTAAATGCATCTGTCATGCCCAGGACTTTCAGCTGGTCGTTCAGCACTTTCTCAAAATCAAACCTGAACTTCGGCATCAACAATTCTGCTGTTTGAGCGGTGGAAGCATCGAGTCCGGAAGTGATTTCCTGCCATACAGGCGCGTTAAACGCATTCATAAATGCGCTGAGCGGACCGGAAGGCAGAACAAGCACCATGGCAAAGTTTTGCTGTCCGTAAGGCAGCTCGATGGCTTTGTAATTGTTCCCGTAAAATGATTTAAAAGGAAATTCAGCCTTCATCATATCCACATCCGCTGCATTTCCGGTTTCCGGATAAAAGGGGAGGGGGGCTGTGGCGGATTTGTCGAATTTGTAAGTCCAGTCTCCCTTGAAATACAGGGCATTCATCAGAAACATCACGGCATCGGGGCTGATCTCATCAAGCACTTTTTCGATTTTTCCGTTGGTATTGTCTTTTGCCCAGTTGTTGATGGTCGTCAGTGCCTCAGGACTCAAAAAGTCGAGCGATCCGGTACTGGCCTTATAGGCGGTTTGCATGCGATCAAGAAACGGCGTTTTTACATCAAAATCCTGGCGGTACCAGACTGCATTGGCCAGTGCAAGCTGTATTTTTGGGTCAATGGTAAGCAATTGGCTTACAAGGCTGTTGTAATTTTCATTGATTTCATCCATGGAAAGCGATTCATAACCGAGCATATCCCGGATCTGCGTGTACGTTTCCGCTTCGCAACCGTTGAGCAGCATAGAGAGCGCTGTGGAAGCGCTCAGTGGCGACAGCATCAGGTTGCCTTCCTCTGTCAGCGCTGTTTCCCTGAACAGGTCTATGCCGAAACTGTTGCTCAGGCTGATCATCAGGCCGGCTTTGGCCGGCAGGTTGATGGGCTTCGGACTTTGCGGGGCCTTGTCGTCCTCTTTCTTACATCCCGGCGTTAGCATGGAGACTAAAAGGACTGATATAGCAATGAGAAGTTTCATAACAATGGTCTCTGTTTAAAATTACCGGCAATCATCCGGTTGAGGTCTGATTGAATGTGCAATACTGAATTGATGACGGAAATTACCGCAAAAGGTTGCATCAGGAGAGAATCTTTTTCCGGGCTCTGTCTGATCATCTCCCCGGGGTGCTGATATTCAGCGTTTAATGGTTCAATCCTTTTTCCGGTTCAACAAAAATTACCTTATTACGTTTAAAGATTGTGAAATTCTGAAAATCTCTGATAATCTTCTTTGATTATCTGATGAATATCGTTCTTCCCGTTCCGGATGCTGATCCGGTCGTAAAAGATAAAGCTGAACATCCACGGGCCGGCAGGGGGGCAACTGACCATGCCCGTGGAGAACAGCTTTTATGTTTTCAGGTGTTCAGGTATTCAAGTGTTCAGGTGTTCAGGTGGTCGAGTGTTCATGTGTTCAGGTGGTCGAGTGTTCAAGTGATCAGGTTTTGAGGTTTTCAGGTATATTGTTCAATAAGCTGTTTTCATGTGATGCAGTTTACCTGATTACGGTTACACTTCCGGTTACCGGACTGCTCGTGATTCTGGTTACATACGATGGAGCTTCAAAGGCGATCACATATACAAATGAGTCAGGTGAAACCAATACACCGTTAACGGTTCCGTCCCATCCTTCTCCCGGATCAAAGCTTTCATAGATCAGTTGTCCCCATTTGGAGTATATGTGCATTGAATAAGCTGAGGGCTCCCAACCTACGAAAATAGGCCTGAAGATGTCGTTGAGTCCGTCGCTGTTGGGCGTGATGGCATTCGGGATTCTCAGTTCAATATTACAGGGAATCAGTGTTACGGAATCAATGCCGCGGCATCCATTTTCATCTTCCACCCTTACCCAGTAATCACCGGCCTCCCATACAACCATGCTCTGCATGGTTGAACCGTCGTGCCAGTTGTAGGAAATATAACCGCTTCCCGGATCAAGCAGCACCTGCTGCCCGTAACAGATGGTATCGGCATAGCCGATGTGGATATCGGGAGAGGGAAAGACGTTTACATCCAGCTCTTTCGCTGAATTACAGAAATAACTGTTTGTTGCAACCACCCGGTAGCTTCCTGCATCGCTGATTCCGAGCACACCCAGCTGCCATTCGGAACCTGTCTGATGAGTTCCGTTAGGCCCTGTCCAGTAATAATCGAGTTGTTCACCATTATCATTGCCTGACTGCAGGGTAAGGGTATCGCCGGAACAATAATCGCCTTCACCCAGTGCAAAGATTTCAGGACTCGGAAGTATCTCGGCCATTCCGTTGACATAAATGCCCGGGATGGAGTCGTTGCCGGCAGAATAAATGACGCACTGCAGCCAGTTCCAGTTGAGGTCGGTATTGCCCGGTGCAAGGGCATCGAAGCTCATGGAGAATAACTGTTGTCCGCTGCCTACCGTTGCAAAGCCATCGAAAATGGAGAACCGGATCTGCAGTGTATTGCCGATGATGCTTGTGCTGAAGGTTCCGTTCGACAAGGCTCCGTTGATGTTCAGCAGTCCGTTGAAGGAAATGATGTCAGGATCGAACTCCAGTTCCAGGATAAATGAGGAAATATTGTTGAAATCCCTGGCATCCACCGGGATGATAACCGGAACGTTCATACAGTAAGTCACGGTATCGGTCGAAATCAGGACTTCTCCCAGCACGGTGTTGAGGATGTCGAATTCCTGCGATACAATACATCCGTCGGCATCCATCACCCATGCGGTATAGTGGCCAATAGCCAGACCGGTAAAGGTATTGCTGCTTTGCCAGTTGATGCCGTCGAGCGAATATTGCAGCGGTTCTGTGCCGTTGGCGATGATTGTCACGCTGCCGTTGGGCTCTCCGTTCACGGCATTCTCCACTTCAAGGCTGACAATTACCGGCGCTGGGATTGCAGTTACAGTGATGTTTGCCAATGACAGGGTACATCCGGATGCATCTCTGACTGTTACCGTGTACGTACCGGCAGCCAGATCTGCAAATACTGCGGCAGCCTGCCATCCGCTGATTCCGTCAAGCATATACTCCAGGGAGCCGCTGCCTCCCGTTGCCGTGATGGTGATGGATCCGTTGTCTTCACCGCAGGTGGTGGGAACGGTTTCAGCCGAAGCTATAATGGCATCGGGTTCGGTAATGGTCACTTCGTCGATAAATACCTGACAATCCGGATGAATTGCATCCCGGATCCATGCCTGATAGTCCCCGGCTGCAAGGTTCACGAAATTCAGGGCTGCCTGCCAATTGATGCCTCCGTCGATGCTGTACTGATAACTTCCTGATCCGCCACCGGGTGCAGAGAATTCAATAATTCCGTCAGCAGCACCTGCACAGGTTACAGGGGTGGATAATATCACCGCCGTGAGCTGCTCAGGTTCAGTAATTGTAATGATGCCAAGGGTAACCGTAAGCACAGGTTCATCGGCATCGCGCATCCATACGGTGTATGTGCCGGCAGTCAGGCCTGTGAAAGCGGGGGATGTCTGCCAGTTTGTGCCATCAAGGCTGTATTCATAGTTGCCCGAGCCGCCCGCAGGGTTGCTGATGGTAATACTTCCGTCATTGCCGCCGAAACAGGTAACATTGGTTTGGTCAACCTGGGCTGTGAGTGACCCGGCCGGCAGAATGGTGACGGTTTGCAGCAGGATAAAGCAGTCTGTGGCATTGGCATCACGGATGTAAACATCATAGTTGCCGGGAGCAAGACCGTTGAATATTCCCGAGGCCTGCCAGTTGACACCATCAATACTGTACTCATAGGCACCCGAGCCGCCCGAAGGAGCGCTGACGGTAATGGTTCCGTCATTGGCGCCGGGCAGGGTTTCATTGGTCCAGGTTACGGTAGCAGCAAGGATATCAGGCTGCGTAATCACGATTACGGCCAGGGTAACACTGTTGGCCGGATCATCGGCATCGCGCATCCATACGGTATATGAACCGGCAGTCAGGCTTGTGAAAGCGGGGGATGTCTGCCAGTTTGTGCCATCAAGGCTGTATTCATAGTTGCCTGAACCACCTGCAGGATTGCTGATCGTAATACTTCCATCGTTGCCGCCGAAACAGGTAACATTGGTTTGGTCAACCTGGGCTGTGAGTGACCCGGCCGGCAGTATGGTGATGGTTTGCAGCAGGATAAAGCAGTCTGTGGCATTGGCATCGCGGATGTAAACATCATAATTGCCGGGAGCAAGACCGTTGAATATTCCCGAAGCCTGCCAGTTGACGCCATCAATGCTGTACTCATAGGCGCCCGAGCCGCCCAAAGGAGCGCTGACGGTAATGGTTCCGTCATTGGCGCCGGGCAGGTTTTCATTGGTCCAGGTTACGGTAGCAGCAAGGATATCAGGTTGCGTAATCACGATTACGGCCAGGGTAACACTGTTGGCCGGATCATCGGCATCGCGCATCTGCACGGTGTAAGAGCCGGCAGTCAGGCCAGTGAAAATGGGGGATGTCTGCCAGTTTGTGCCGTCTGTGCTGTACTCGTAATTGCCCGAGCCGCCGGTGGGGTTGCTGATGGTGATGCTGCCGTCGTTGCCGCCGAAACAGGAAACATTGGTTTGATCAACCTGGGCGGTGAGCGATCCTGCCGGCAGAATGGTGACGGTTTGCAGCATAATAAAGCAGTCCGTTGCATTGGCATCGCGGATGTAAACATCATAGTTGCCGGGCGCCAGGCCGTTGAAACTTCCCGAGGCCTGCCAGTTGATGCCGTCGATGCTGTATTCGTAAGCTCCCGAGCCGCCCAAAGGAGCGCTGACGGTAATGCTGCCGTCGTTGGCGCCGGGCAGGGTTTCATTGGTCCAGGTAACAATGGCGGCAAGGATGTCAGGCTGGGTGATTACCACCACGGCCAGGGTAACACTGTTGGCCGGATCATCGGCATCGCGCATCCATACGGTGTAAGAGCCGGCAGTCAGACCTGTGAAGGTGTTGGCTGTCTGCCAGTTGATGTTATCAATGCTGTATTCGTAATTGCCCGAGCCGCCCGTGGGGTTGCTGATGGTGATGCTTCCGTCATCACCGCCGAAGCAGGTGACATCGGTATGGTCAACCTCTGCGGAAAGTGAACCGGCCGGCAGTATGGTAACGGTTTGCAGCATAATAAAGCAGTCCGTCGCGTTGGCATCGCGGATGTACACATCATAGTTGCCGGGCGCCAGGCCGTTGAAGACATTTCCAGCCTGCCAGTTGACGCCGTCGATGCTGTATTCGTGTACTCCCGAGCCGCCCATAGGCGCGCTGACGGTAATTGTTCCGTCATTGGCGCCGGGCAGGGTTTCATTGGTCCAGGTAACAATGGCGGCAAGGATGTCAGGCTGTGTGATTACGATTACGGCCAGGGTAACACTGTTGGCCGGATCATCGGCATCGCGCATCCATACGGTGTAAGAGCCGGCAGTCAGACCTGTGAAGGTGTTGGCTGTCTGCCAGTTGATGTTATCAATGCTGTATTCGTAATTGCCCGAACCGCCCGTGGGGTTGCTGATGGTTATGCTGCCGTCATCACCGCCGAAGCAGGTGACGTCGGTATGGTCAACCTGCGCGGAAAGTGAACCGGCCGGCAGTATGGTAACTGTTTGCAGCATGATAAAGCAGTCCGTCGCGTTGGCATCGCGGATGTAAACATCGTAATTGCCGGGCGCCAGGCCGTTGAATATTGCCGAAGCCTGCCAGTTGACGCCGTCGATGCTGTATTCATAGGCTCCCGAGCCGCCCATAGGCGCGGTGATGGTAATTGTTCCGTCATTGGCGCCGGGCAAGGTTTCATTGGTCCAGGTAACGGTGGCGGCAAGGATGGCGGGCTGATTGATGATAACCACTGCCAGGGTGACACTGTTGCCCGGATCATCGGCATCGCGCATCAATACGGTGTATGAACCAGCCGTCAATCCGCCGAAGATATTGCTGGTTTGCCAGTTCATTCCGTCAATGCTGTATTCGTAATTGCCCGAGCCGCCCGTGGGGTTGCTCACGGTGATGCTTCCGTCATTACCGCCGAAGCAGGTGACATTGGTGCTGGTGACATCCGCGGTAAGCGCTCCGGCTGCCTGGATTTCAACCATCATCAGATTGATATAGCAATCCGGCGCATTGGCATCGCGGATAAAGACCTGGTAGAATCCCGGAACAAGTCCCGTGAAAACGCCCGAAGCCTGCCATACCATGCCGTTGATGCTGTATTCGTACACGCCTGAGCCCCCCGAAGGTGCACTTACGGTAATCGTTCCGTCGTTGGCGCCGGGCAGGGTTTCATTGGTCCAGGTGACCGTAGCCGAAAGTATGGCCGGCTCCGTAATGGTTATGGTAGTCAGGGTCACACTGTTGCCGGGCTCAAGTGCGTCGCGCATCATCACCACATACACCCCTGCCGGGAGTCCGGTGAAAATTCCGCTTCCCTGCCATGTTGTACCGTTATCAATGCTGTATTCGTAGGAACCGGATCCGTTTTGCGGATCAGTAATGCTGATGGTGCCGTCCGTTAAGCCGTTGCAGCTGATGTTGGTGTAACTGACATTGGCCGTAAGCGCATTGGCTGGCAGAATCTGTATGGTTTGCAATAGGATATAACAATCTGTGGCATTGGCGTCGCGGATATAGACATCATAATTGCCCGGGGCCAGACCGGTAAAGTCGCCGGAAACCTGCCAGTTAATGCCGTCGATGCTGTATTCATAAACGCCTGAACCTCCTGAAGGTGCGGTTACGGAAATTGTTCCGTTGTTGCCTCCCGGGAAGGTTTCATCGGTCCAGGTAACGATGGCTGCCAGTATTGCAGGTTCGGTAATGATTATAGTGTCGAGGGTGACCTCATTTACAATGGCGTTGGCGTCGCGCAGCATCACCACATAAGTGCCTGGGGTTAATCCGGTATATAGTCCGCTGTTTTGCCAGGTGGCTCCGCCGTCGATACTGTATTCATAAACGCCTGATCCGTTCTGGGGATTGGTAATGCTGATGGTTCCGTCATTCCCGCCGAAACAGGTAACATTGGTTGAGGTAACCTCGGCACTCAGGGTACCGCCAGGCAGAATTTCAAGCGTCTTCAGCAGGATGTAGCAATCGGTGGCATTTGCATCGCGGATGTAAACGTCATACATTCCGGGAGCCAACCCGTTGAAGACATTTCCTGCCTGCCAGTTGATGCCGTCGATGCTGTATTCGTAAGTTCCGGAACCGCCCGACGGGGCGCTGACCGTAATACTGCCGTCATTGGCGCCGGGGAAAGTTTCATGGGTCCAGGTGACACTCCCTGCCAGAATAGCCGGCTCAGTAATGATGATGGTGGTAAGGGTTACGGTATTGGCTGGAATTTCCGCATCGCGCAGCATCACAACATAAGATCCGGAGTGTAAACCGGTATAATTGCCGACGGACTGCCAGCTGAATCCACCATCAATGCTGTATTCATAATTGCCTGTTCCGTTCTGCGGGTTGCTGATGGTAATGGTGCCATCGCTGCTGCCAAAACAGGTGACATTGGTAAACACAATGTCTGCCGTAAGGGCATCGGCCGGAAGAATTTCGATGATCTGCAACAGAATAAAGCAATCGGTAACATTGGCGTCACGGATATATACATTATATGAACCGGGTGCCAAACCGGTAAAGTCTCCGGAAGCCTGCCAGTTGATACCGTCGATGCTGTATTCCCAGGCTCCCGAACCGCCCGAAGGCGCGCTGATGGTAATGCTTCCGTCGATGGCACCGGTGTAAGTCTCGTTGGTCCAGACAACCGTGGCAGCCAGGATGGCGGGTTCGGTGATGACAACAGTAGTCAGGGTGACCTCATTGGCCGGAACATCAGCATCACGCATCATTATTTCATAAGAGCCTGCTGTCAGTCCGGTAAATGATCCGACGTTTTGCCAGGTTGTTCCGCCATCAATACTGTATTCATAATTGCCTGAGCCGTTTTGGGGATTGCTGATCGTGATGGATCCGTCGTTACCGCCAAAACAGGTAACGTTGGTAAAGTCAACATCCGCCGTAAGGGCATTGCCGGGAAGTATCTCAATGGTCTGCAACAGAATATAACAGTCTGTGGCATTGGCATCGCGGATATACACATCATACGAACCGGGAGCAAGTCCGGTAAAGTTTCCGGAAGCCTGCCAGTTGATACCGTCGATGCTGTATTCATAAGCACCTGAACCGCCCGTAGGCGCGCTGACGGTAATGCTTCCGTCATTGGCGCCGGGGTAAGTTTCGTTGGTCCAGACTACAGTTGCCGACAACTGTGCTGGTTGTGTAAGGGTCACGCCTGCGATCACCACCGTACCCATTGCATCTGTCACCGTCACCGTGTAGGTTCCTGCCGTCAGGTTGACGGCGGTGGCGGTGGTTTGCGCCAATGGATCATCCCACAGGTAAGTGTAGGGGGGCACACCACCGGTAACATTTGCCGTCACCTGCCCGTCGTTGCCGCCGAAGCAGCTGATTTCCTGATCAATAGTAATGTTAACAGCCAATGCGGGGATAGGATCTGTCAATGTAATGGTGGCCGTGGCTTCGCAACTGTTGGCATCGGTCACGGTTACGGTATAGGTTCCCGCCGTCAGGTTGGTGGCGGTGGCGGTGGTTTGCGCCAAAGGATCATCCCACAGGTAAGTGTAGGGCGGGGTGCCTCCGGTAACGGTGGCGGTCGCTGTTCCATCGTTGCCACCCGGGGTGGTGGGGTCGGTGCCGGCAATGGCAACCAGCAGTTCATCCGGCTGGGTAAGGGTAACGGACGCGCTGACTTCCGTTCCGACGGCATCGGTAACCAGTACGGTGTAGGTTCCTGCCGTCAAGTTGACGGCGGTGGCGGTGGTTTGGGCAGCAGGATCATCCCACAGGTAAGTGTAGGGGGGCACACCACCAGTAACATTTGCCGTCACCTGCCCGTCGTTGCCGCCGAAGCAGCTGATTTCCTGATCAATAGTAATGTTAACAGCCAATGCGGGGATAGGATCTGTCAATGTAATGGTGGCCGTGGCTTCGCAACTGTTGGCATCGGTCACGGTCACGGTATAGGTACCCGCCGTCAGGTTGGTGGCGGTGGCGGTGGTTTGTGCCAAAGGATCATCCCACAGGTAAGTGTAGGGCGGGGTGCCTCCGGTAACGG
>DJGZ01000007.1:11859-19585 GCA_002433025.1 Bacteroidales bacterium UBA5833 | reverse complement strand
AATTTTTGTCATGTACTAAGGGTTAAATGTGATAAAAAATCTTTAACAATTAGTTAAGTTTTTTAAGTGCATACTCTTTCGGGAGCTTTAGTTTTATCAGGGCTTATTACAGGCTAGAATGGGCAAGGATAAAATGCCAATAAACCGTCAATACAATAGGATCACAGAACCCTCTCCTATATTGTGTCATTTGGCAATAGAAGGGAAGATGAGAGAAAATGTTCTTTGAGAGAAGGAGTTCTGTTTAAGTCGTGCTAATAATCAGCAGATTCCTCTCTCCACTTCGTTTCGTTCGGAATGACTGCATTGTTAAAATATGTGAAGGGGAGGAAGCAGTGGCGGCGCAGCCGCCACTGCTTCCTCCCTCCTAACATAAAGCCGTCATTCCGAACACAGAGAGGAATCTCCTGATCGAGGCCTAACGGCCTGAGTGACAGAAAAACGGGATTAAGCGACTCAAGCCATGGCCGAAGGAGGTAGAAAAACTATATTACCGGTGGTATCACCTCACCAACGTCACCCCACCCCTCATCTTCACAACCTTCCCCACCATATCCGAATAACTGATCACCCAGCTATACACCCCTGCCGGTGCATCCTTTCCATCCCAGCCCTCTGCCGGGTAAGTGGTTTCGAAGATCAGTTGCCCCCAGCGGTTGTAGATTATCATGCTGAACATGCGCACCCTTTCGTAATCTACTACCGGGCGGAAGGTGTCGTTCAGGCCGTCGTTGTTGGGGGTAAAGGCATTGGGGACGAGAAAAGGTGATTCTGCTTCCAGCATTTTAAGGTAGGTGGAATCTGCTCCCGCGCATAGGTTGTGTGTGGTGAGCTGAAGGGTGTAAAGTCCTTCTGTGTTTACGGTGATTTCGGGCAGGGTGTCGCCGGTACTCCACAGGTAGGAGGCATAACCCGCGGGGCCGGCAAGCAGGTATTGGTTTTCAAACAGAATGGTATCCTGTAAAAACCAGTCGCGAGGGTTGGGCATAACCTGCAGGGTGACCATGGTGGAATCGCTGCAGCCAAGGGCATCGCTCACTTTTACGCGATATTGTCCGGCATGGGTTGATGAAGCATTCAGGAAGATGAGAAACGGGTCGTTTACATTGCTGCCATCCGGTAAAGTCCATTGATAGGTTAGTGGTTCATTGCCCGTGGCTGTTGCGGAAAGCCAGGCCAGCTCACCCTCGCAGATGTTAATTGGCAATTGCTGCGCAAATACGGGTGGATTATTTACCTGTATCTGCCCAATCTGAAACTCCGGTTCAATGCTGCCGTATTCGCCGGTAAACCAGGTAGCGGCCGGTGCCTGATCCCATGTAAGGAAGCTGTTTCCCGCCTGCGTGGCACTAAATACCAGATCGAGCACGGTTACTGATCCCGATAGGGTTAAGGGCGCACTGCCCGACCAGGTGACAACAATGCGCTGTGAGGCCGGATAAACTTCGGCAATAAGATTGGCTTCAAGCTGTGGATGAATACTGCCGGGCCTGAAACCTTCGCAGTTTACCAGTGTGGCATCGTATTCAAGCGTGGCTGTAAAAGCCTGAACACCGGTAAAGTTTTCAATAAGCAAAGGGGCAACAGGCGCATTGCCAAGGCACACAGCTGAATTGCCTGCAATGGCTGAAATGATGAAACCGGCTTCCTGTCGTACTTCAATACTGCCTTCGGTAAAGCAACCGTTTTCATCTTCTACACGCCAGGTGTAGGTTCCTGCAATTAATCCCGTGAACTCACCTGAAGATTGAGGTGTGCCGCCGTTCAGGGTATAGGAAAGGTTGCCAAATCCGGTAGCTGTGAGGGTAATACTTCCGTTGGCGTTGCTGCCGGTGGCGGGTTCAGAGGAGGCAATTACCTGCGGTCCTGAGAAATCATCAATCATTACCGGATTGAAGGCATACACAGCTTCACAACCAGAGCCATCCGGAACTCTTACCCGGACATCATAATCCAAAACCGGGTTCAGCCCTTCAAACAAGCCTTCATTGCTGTGCCATGTGGTGCCATTATCTATAGAGTATTCCAGCAAATCGCTCAAACCGCTTACGGCGGTAATGGTTATGCTTCCATTGTTCTGTCCGCAATAAGAGTCTGAATGAGAAACAGATGCAATCAGCACATCGCCTGCATCGCTGATGGTGTATTGCGACACCAGGTTGTTGCACCCATTGCCATCAGTAGCCCACAAGTAGTAATTGCCAACGGGCAGGTTATAAATGTCTTCTTCGTTTGACAGGACTGTTCCTGCATTGTTTTTCCACTCAAGGGCAATGGGTTCAGTTCCGCTGACTGTTAGCCCGCGTATGGCGCCGGTGCTGCCTCCGCAGGTGGTGGGTGAGATGATGAGGTTGGTGGTATCGAGTGATGGTTCAGGAAAGAGGTAAACACTGACAGTGTCCCTGAAAATGCATCCATTATTATTCTCGACCCTAAGCGAGTATTCTCCGGGGTCGGATACTGTAATAGATGGAGTTGTTGCGCCGGTATTCCATAAGCACTGGGCAAGCATAACACCGGAAGATAGCGTAACTTCATCACCTTGACATATGGATTGATCTTCGCCCAGTTCAAAGACGGGGTATGGGTTAATCCATACCTCCCTCACGTACGATTCTGTCCGTCCATTGGGATAAGATGCAATAGCCGATACAGTAAAATTGCCCTGTCCGGAAAATTGATGGGCAGGATTCAGCAAGTTGCTAAAATTGTTTGAGCCACTTCCGGGATCGCCGAAGTCCCATTGTATACTTTCAGGTTCAGGCAGAAACCAGGAGCTGAAATGGGTAGAATCACCGAGGCAGTTTCCAAGCCAGGAAAATCTTACAAAGTAGGATTGAATGAATGTTGGAAGGCCATGCAATGTATTTCCACGAATCAATTCAACGGCTTCTTTTTCAAATTCGCAGGCAATTCCATGCTTTGCCGGATAATTAATTCTTGCCATGTGTTTATTGTCACCCAAATTATGTGCTGCATATATTTTCCCGTCGGGGCCAATCTGCATCTGCTCAAACCCATTTTCACTTTCTTCGTGATACAATGTTACCCCTGAAGATTCAAAAAGGTCAACATTATTTAGTTTACTCATGTCAAATTGTTTAACCTTTGTATGATAGGTAATGGGTGGGTAAAGTATCTGATTGATAGATAGATATAAATACTCAGAATTAGCGGAAAATTCGGCTCCATTTACCCAAAAACTATCATCATCAGCAGCGAAGGCAAAAACCGGGGTTAGGTAACCTGTCAGGCTGTTAACTGTATATAATTCTGTTCCCCTGGGGTTACTCAGAGACCATTCTGTTCTGGCATAAATATAGTACTTGCCATCGGGTGAAACTTTAGATGTCCCTTGTGCTGCAGTGCTAGTAATATCATAAATACAGTCAGAAATGACAGGGTCATTGCCGATGCCATTCATAGTTATTCTATATGACTTAAAACAATTGAACTCTGAGAAACTGCGGATAATTAACCAGTAATCTTTAGAGTTACCATGAGAAACTGCCATCATAACATCATTTGCAGAATCTGAACCTGATAAAAACAGGTTTTTCTGATCAGAAATAATATCTCCCCTGCCATTGTCAAGATTCATATCTATCATAGAATAGAAACACCCAGGTTGTTGGCCTGTTAGGGAAGTATTCCCCATAGTGAATAGAAGATATTTGCCGGAAGCTTCAGGTATAGGAATGAATAAAGCCGACTGGGTTGCACCGTTGTACCCGAAGAGTCCATTGCCATTGGGCATCACCTGGTGTTCTTTATTCCATATTTTTTCTCCGTTTGAATAGAATAACAAATTGCCTGATGAATCTGATAGTGAAGCACATCCATCCCATGCAAGCATATTGCTGTTATCTAATGATACTGCTTCGCCAGTGCTAAAATTCAGGGCCGCCCGGTTCCCGAAATACCAGTTGTAGGCCTCTTTTTGGGAGAAAGATTCCAAAGATAACAACAGCATCAAGATAGGCAACGTAGATTTGATTCTCATGATTTATCATTTTATCAAAGTAACCATGCCTTTTAATTGATATAGTATTCCGGTGTTATTCGAATAACTGATCACCCAGCTATAAACCCCTGCCGGGGCATCCTTCCCATCCCAGCCCTCTGCGGGGTTGGTGGTTTCAAAGATCTGTTGGCCCCAGCGGTTGTAGATCACCATGCTGAATATACGCACTCTTTCGTAATCAACTACAGGGCGGAAGGTGTCATTCAGGCCGTCGTTGTTGGGCGTAAAAGCGTTGGGGACAAGAAAAGGCGATTCGGCTTCCAGCATTTTGAGGTAGGTTGAATCTGTACCCGCGCACAGGTTGTGTGTGGTGAGCTGAAGGGTGTAGAGGCCTTCGGTGTTTACGGTGATTTCGGGCAGGGTGTCGCCGGTACTCCAAAGGTAGGAGGCATAACCAGCAGGACCGGAAAGCAGGTATTGGTTTTCAAACAGAATGGTATCCTGCAAAAACCAGTCAGCGGGGTTGGGCGTAACCTGCAGGGTGAGCAGGGTGGAATCGCTGCAGCCAAGGGCATCGCTTACCTTTACCCGGTATTGTCCTGAATGGGTTGTTGAGGCATCAAAAAACATCAATGAAGAGTTCTGACTGGTGCTTCCATCCGGTAAAGTCCATTGATAAGTTAAAGGTTCATTTCCTGAGCCAGGAGCAGTGAGCCAGGCCAGCTCACCTTCACATACGTTTACCGGAAACTGCTGTGCCAGTACAGGTGGATTGTTTACCTGTATCTGCCCGATCTGAAATTCCGGTTCAATGCTGCCGTATTCGCCGGTAAACCATGTGGCTGCCGGTGCCTGATCCCAGGTAAGGAAGCTGTTGCCCGCCTGCGTGGCACTGAATACCAGATCGAGCACGGTTACTGTTCCCGTTAGGGTAAGCGGTGCACTGCCCGCCCAGGTGACAACGATGCGCTGAGAGGCCGGATAGACTTCAGCAATAAGGTTGGCTTCAAGCTGTGGATGAACACTGCCGGGCCGGAAACCTTCGCAGTTTACCAGCGTGGCATCATATTCCAGCGTGGCTGTAAAAGCCTGAACACCGGTAAAGTTTTCAATAAGCAAAGGGGCAACGGGGGCATTGCCAAGGCACACAGCTGAATTGCCGGCTATGGCCGAAATGATGAATCCGGCTTCCTGACCTACTTCAATACTGCCTTCGGTAAAGCAGCCGTTTTCATCTTCTACGCGCCAGGTGTAGGTTCCGGCAATTAGTCCCGCGAATTCGTTTGAAGTTTGCGGTGCGCCGCCGTTCAGGCTGTAAGTAAGGTTGCCAAATCCCGAAGCGGTGAGGGTAATACTTCCGTTGGCGTTGCTGCCGGTGGCTGGTAGACTGAAGGGATCGACCTGAGGTCCTGCAAAGTCTTCAATAGTGATCGGATTGTTGACATACACAGCCTGACAGCCGGAGCCGTCAGGAACTCTTACCCGGACATCATAATCCAAACCCGGGGTCAGCCCTTCGAACAAGTCTTCGTTTTGCCAGTTATCCCCATTGTCTATGGAGTACTCCAGCATATCGCTCAAACCGCTGACGGCGGTAACGGTTATGCTTCCATTATTCTGACCGCAGTAGGAATCTGAATGAGAAACAGATGCAATCAGCACATCGCCGGCATCGCTGATGGTGTATTGCGACACCAGGTTTGTGCACCCGTTGCCATCAGTAGCCCACAGGTAGTAATTGCCAATGGGCAGGTTATAAATGTCAGCTTCGTTTGACAATACATTTCCGGCATTGTTTTTCCATTCAAGGGCAATAGGCTGGGTGCCGCTGACTGTTAGCCCGCGTATGGCGCCGGTGCTGCCACCGCAGGTGGTGGGGGAGAGGATAAGGTTGGTTTCGTCAATTACAGGAGGTGGGAATAATCCGACATGCACGGTGTCTGAAGCAAAGCAACCAAAATTGTTCATGGCTCTTACCCAATAGGTGCCGGTATCACTAACCACATAAGTTCTTTGCCCGGGGGTAAATGCACCGTTCCAGTTATAACGGTCGTAATCACCACCTGCATCCAGGGTAATGGGTTGCGCGGAACACATCAACCGGTCGGGGCCTAAATCGGGTTCGGGAGCAGGAAGCACTTCTACTTCACGCGAGGTTTCTTCGATTCTTCCTTCGGGATAAACCACATGGGCATGAACTTCAAAGTTACCACCTGACAGGAAAATATGTGTGGGATTAAAATCTGTTGAAGTTGTTCCATCGCCAAAATTCCAGACGATGCTATCGGGTTCAGGAATAAAGCGGTGTCGGAAAGTAATGGGTGTTTTGGCACAGGGGCCACCTTGCCATACGAAACGATAGAGTTGTTCCTGTGGAAAGTTAGGCAGATATTGAGCCCATTGTGTATTCAATTCGTGAAAATTCTTTTCATACATGCATTCAGCCCCTCTTTTCCAGGGATAATGTATTACATCCAGGCTATCAAGATTTATAGTCATTTCACTTGTGTGCCTGACATAGATTCTCCCGTCTGAAGCCAGTTGAAGGTCCTCGATTTTTTGATTGACCAAAGCAACAGGCATACCGGATTCAATAAAAGAAGCAGAATCATCAATCCTGATGTCGTATTGGTAAATGTGGTCGCCATGAACTGTTTCAGTGTTAAGGCCGATGAAAACATATTTTGAATCGGGTGAGAATTCTATCCCGGTTGGCTTGGAATGGTCATAATCGAAGCCAGGTAGTTGTTGATAAATTGAGAATTTTAAATTTATAATTCCGGTTTCATTATCAAAATCACAAACATCAAAAAGGCCGCTTTTAAATGTTGACATGTTCTGGATACTGTAGCCTGATACTAATTTTTTCCCATCCGGTGATACTTTCAGCTTTCCAATTTCATTTTGAGCAGAAGAAATATAATAGGCCGGGCTTAACACCGGAACTTCTGATACTCCGGATGGTGTAACGAGGAAAGCTGCATAATTTGAATCAAAAACCAATCTGACTATTATCCAGAAATCACGTTGATTTTTATGCCTTACCGCAGTGATTCTCCCCTGAGCCCAAACGGCGCTGTTAAGCGGGATGTTTTTTAATGTAACGGCCCCCTTACCGTCATCAAGCTCCATATCAACAATGCTGTAGTGCAAACCAACAGGATCATGAAAATTACCTACGCAAAAAATATAAAATCTGGAATTTGATTCCGGCACGGGAATTATGATTGCAGGTTGGTAACCATTGTCTGAACCGATCAGCTGGCTGCCGTTTTGCATTACTATATGATTCTTATTGAAAACGTCATTGCCATCGGTATAGAACAGCGTTTGCCCTGCAGCGTCGCTGATACAAGCTGAGCCTCCCCAACTGTTAATGGCACTTGGTTGACTGATCGGGTGTCCCGATATAAAAGATACACCCGCCTGCTGTCCCAGATACCAGTTTACAGCTTCCATCTGTGCGAATGAAAGCACATTAAATAAAACTATAAATATGGTCAGTATCTGTTTCATGTATTGGCAAATATAAGGAAAATGCTTATTAAGAGCCGTATAACTCTGACGTCTCTATTTATGAGCAAACGCATCTGAACATAGACAGCCCTGTGCGAAAAATTATATCAACAGATTAAAAGTGAAGCAATAGACATCATAATTTATCAACTTAATCCGCAACTTCTAAATTTATCCATCAAAATCTGAATAACTGATCACACAGTTGTTTGCTCTGGCCGGTTTGAGATTCCTCCTTCGTCGGAA
>DJGZ01000007.1:11671-11826 GCA_002433025.1 Bacteroidales bacterium UBA5833 | reverse complement strand
TAATAGACTGAAGCGGGTGGCGGTAAAAAGGTTGCCTGCTTCAGTTCAGCCGGCACCTGCTCCCTCCCTCTCTTAAGAAAACGGCCCGTCATTTCGAGCGCAGCGAGAAATCTGATGGAAAAGAGCCATACCCGGGTTGAGATTCCTCCTTCGTC
>DJGZ01000007.1:9505-11637 GCA_002433025.1 Bacteroidales bacterium UBA5833 | reverse complement strand
AATAGACTGAAGCGGGTGGCGGCACTACAGTTATCTGCATTTGTTCAGCCGCCACCCGCTCCCTCTTTTACTGCCTCTTTACAGAGCGGGAATAAGCCAAAGAGAAAATTAAGTTGCATCAACAGTTTTAACTCCTTCTGAATTAGAGGGAAACTTTCTTATCTTTGCACATAATTAGTGTCAAATATGTGATAAAAATCACATAAATGTCACTTAAAGTGTGAAATTATGAAAATAGTAAGGGAAATACTAAACGATTTAAAGGTTTGGAAAGACAACCCGGGCAGGAAGCCTCTTATTCTGCAAGGAGCCAGGCAGGTTGGGAAAACCTGGATATTAAAACATTTCGGGGAACAGTTTTTTGAAAACACTGCATACTTCAACTTTGACCTGCAAACAGAGATAAAGGACTTTTTCGAAAAAACGAAAGATCCGGTCAGGATAATTGAATTTCTTTCGATAATTAATGGAAGGCCAATACTTCCGGGAAATACCCTGATTATCTTTGATGAAATACAGGAATGCAATGCTGCGCTTAATTCACTTAAATATTTTAATGAAGAGCATTCTGAATATATAATTGCTGGTGCAGGATCTCTGTTAGGTGTAGCGTTAAGTCGCGGGGCCTCTTTCCCTGTCGGTAATGTTGAATTTCATGAAATGTACCCACTTACATTTAAGGAATTCCTATCAGTAGCTGATGTTGCTATGTATGATTATCTCAACAGCCTGCAGAAAATTGAACCCATTCCAGAGATTTTCTTCAGTAAATTGACCGATAAACTTAAACTATATTTCATTTCAGGTGGGATGCCGGAAGCGGTTGCTGCATTGCTGGGAAATCGTGACACTCAGCTTTGTCAGCGTATACTTCAGAATATAATAAATGCATATTCTCTTGATTTTTCAAAACATATAGATACCAGAGATGTTGCCCGGGTCAATTATATCTGGTCCTCACTTCCGTCACAATTATCAAGGGAGAATAAGAAATTTCTTTATCAGACGGTTAAACCGGGAGCAAGAGCCAGAGAATATGAGGATGCACTTACCTGGTTGGTAAATGCAGGACTAGTCTATAAGATTCACCGGATTACGAAGCCGGGACTACCCTTAAAAGCTTATGAAGATCTGACAGCATTTAAGATATATCTATCTGATACAGCTATTCTGCGAAGGCTTTCATTGCTTGATCCGGTCGCTATTTCAGAAGGTAACCGGCTTTTTACAGAGTTTAAAGGTTCATTGACTGAAAATTTCGTTCTCAATTCAATTATTTCACAGTTTAAATCAATGCCATATTATTGGAGGTCTGGAAATGAAGCTGAAGTTGATTTCATTGTTCAGTTTGAAAATACGATTATCCCTATCGAGGTAAAATCAGATCAGAATATCAAAAGCAGGTCATTGTCGGTTTACCGTGAAAAGTACAACCCGGAAATCAGCATAAGATTTTCATTACGAAATTTAAAGAAAGAAGAAGGATTGATTAATCTGCCGTTATTTATGGCTGATTATGTTCATTTATTTCTGGATTGATTTTTACCTTCCGCTATACTACAGCTCTCTCCTGTCCGCGCCAAGGTTTGTCAAAAGCCTGCCTGATATTCAGGTCATCCGGGCAGAAAGGATCATCAACCGGCTTTTGAGCCAGGGGAGTGGGCATGGTAACTGGTCACCCAGCTAAACCTCCGCCGCTTCTTATCACCTCACCCCAGCCCTCTCCTCAAGGAGAGGGAGTGACATCTTGCTAAATTTATAAATTAGTTTCTTAATAAGCACAATGTTCTGATGCAGTAGGATTCCAGAACCCACTCCTTGCTTTCGGCTATGGTTCGACGTAAAAGTTCACCAATCAGTGCAGGCGCCAGAGGAGAGGGCAAGGTGAGCAGCTACTTAACTAGCGTCACACTCCCCCTCATCTTCACAACCTTCCCCACTATATCCGAATAACTGATCACCCAGCTATAAACCCCCGCCGGTGCATCCTGCCCATCCCAGCCCTCTGCGGGCCTGGTGGTTTCAAACTGCTTCTGGCCCCAACTGTTGTAAATGACCATACTAAATTTACTAAAACGGTCGTAATCAGTTACGGGGCGGAAGGTATCGTTCAGGCCGTCGTTGTTGGGGGT
>DJGZ01000007.1:0-9403 GCA_002433025.1 Bacteroidales bacterium UBA5833 | reverse complement strand
AGGGTAAACTGTTGTTCGAAGGGTATGGTGTCATTTGGAATGTTGGCTGAAGGAGGTGGTATTACGACCAGTCTGACTGTATCTTTCGCCACACAGTTATAATGGTCGGTCACCTTAATGATATATTCACCGGCATTTTGTGCCCCCACGTTGAATAACCAGATAGATGATTCGTTATTTATTGTGCCGTCGGGTAGAATCCATTCATGTGTGTATGGCGGAACTCCATGAAAAGCATCAGCCGAGATAACTGCGAACTCTTCTTCGCATTTTCGCTGATCACCGTTGGTTACCAGCACGAGCGGATCGCTGATCATAATCTCCCCGTCATCTATTGGTGTGCAGGGGATGTTCATCCCATTCTCATCCTTAAAATAACTGCTGCCCGACATATCCCAGTTTACATCCGCAACCCCCGTTTGTCGGGTTTCAAAGATCAAATGAACCAAACTTACCGTATCACTCAATGCCAGTGGTTGTGCTCCATGCCATTCCAGCTCTATCCTGTCGGTGAACTCCGTTACCGTCAGGTCATTATGAAACTGCCCGTCATACCCGATACAGTCCAGCAGCAGGCTGTTAAAAAGCACGGTTGCCTTAAAGTCCTTTACGCCGTTCAGGTTGCTCACCTTAAGCTCAGAGGTTGCCAGCTCGTGCAGGCACTGCCTGTCATCACCGGCCATGGCTGATAACTGATAGCCCGTTTCTGATGTGACGGTTACAGTTACCGTGGTGTCACAACCATACTTATCAGTAATGGTTACGTAATAAACATCCGGTGCCAGGCCTTCAAAATAACCGGTATCCTGAGCCATACCGGCATTCAGCTGATAGTACAGGCTATCGCCTGTGGCTGTCACCGTAATTGTCCCATCGGCATTGCTTCCCGTTGCTGAGGTCGAACCGGCATATGTTACCACCGGGTTGCCTGCATCATATACCCAAACAGGATTATTACTGTATACCGCTTCACAACCTTCCGTGTCCTTTACCCGTATCATATAGGGTCCGGCTGGCAGGTTAATAAAATTACCCAGGTTATCCTTCCACGTATTTCCATCATCCGATGAAAACAGCAGCAAATCGCCGAACACGGATGTCTCAACCTGAATGCTACCGTTGGACTGTCCACAGGTAGCTGTATTTCCTACGGCCGATTCAATGATCAGATCCGAATCTATGTTATTGATGGTGAATGGGGTTGGAATCTCAGTAATACAGCCCGTTGTGTCAATTACAGTTAGATAGTAGTTGCCAACCGGTAGTCCTGATATATCTATTGTTGATCCCACCAGGTTGCCACTGCCGTCCCTCCACTCAACAAGAGCAGCTGGAGAAATCAGTATTCCACGGATGGCACCTGTGCTGTTGCTGCAGGTAGTGTTGGAAATTTCAGCCTGTGAAATATCGAGGAAAACAGGCGGATACAAAGCTACATGCACTGTGTCATAACCAAAACAATTCAGGTCATTTTTAACCCTGACCCTGTAATAGCCGGTATCTGTCACAGTATAATACTGGTTTCCCGGGGGGAATTGCCCGTTCCAGACGTACTGGGTAAAACCCGCCCCTGCATTTAGTTCTATTGTAACATTTGAACATATCAGGGTATCATTCCCAAGCCAGGGTTCCGGAGCAGCATGTACTTCCACTTCTCTTGAAGTTTCTTCAATCCTTCCATCCGGATATACCACATGGGCATGCACTTCATAGTTGCCACCTGAGTTGAAAATATGTGTGGGGTTAAAATCTGTTGAGGTGGCACCATCCCCAAAATCCCAGACGATGCTATCGGGTTCAGGAATAAAGCGGTGGCGGAAGGTGAAGGGGGTTTTGGCACATGGGCCACCATACCAGACGAAGCGGAAAAGCAGTTCGGCAGGAAAAGAGGGGATGGTTGATATAAAATTATTATTTGGTGTTCCAACTTCAACAGAAGAAATCTCATAATTACAAAAAATACCCCGCTTCCACACATTATGTATGGCCCCGAGATATCTGCCTTGCAGAGGATCAAGTGCAGTAGTTGTTACGTAAATTTTCCCATCGGGGGCGAGCTGCAAATCGCTTGCACTGCTATTCGTACTAATTGTCAGCCTGGAATTCAGAAAGTCGAGAGAATCTGTAATTGTCAGATCATATTGATAAATAAAAGTAAAATGTTGGTTTGGGGGTACAAGATGAAGCGCATCAAAAGAAATGTAAAGGAGTTTGGAATCGGGAGCCATCTCCATGCCATAGATACCAAAACAAGCATCACAATGTTCTTTAATATGAAACTTATGAGAAATGATTCCCGTGTTTTTATCAAAATCACAAACGTCAAAACTTCCGTGACTATTTGCATTGCCAGTTTGAACAGAAATGAGTTTCTTCCGATCATGTGAAACCTTTACTGGCCCGCATTGCATTGTGTTTAGATGGTAAGCCGGGCTAATAACAGGCACAGGATTTAATCCGGATGAGGTAAGACTAAAACTGGCCCAGGCATTTGGATTGTTTGGCTCTTGAAAACGAGTTATAATCCACCAATCAAGGTTATTAGCCTGCCGGACTGCGGTAATTTTGTGCTTTGCAAATTGACCGGAAGAAACAACAA
Source organism: Bacteroidales bacterium UBA5833 (assembly GCA_002433025.1). GTDB lineage: Bacteria > Bacteroidota > Bacteroidia > Bacteroidales > Lentimicrobiaceae > Lentimicrobium. The sequence goes on along the minus strand of DJGZ01000007.1, from coordinate 6,804 downwards.
CGTTTTTCTCAATTATTGCACCTCTGCCATTGTCAAGGGACATGTCAATAATATTGTATTCGAGACCTTTATAAACATCCAGGGAGCCTACTGTAAATAAATAATATCTTTCGGGGTTCCCAGGGTCATTGCATATTACAGCGGGTTGACGTATTATCCAATCTCCATGAAGGCCATCCCCGTTTTGCATTATCTCCCTGTCCTTGTTCCATACAGTTTGCCCATCAGTAAAAAAAAGCAAATTACCATTTGTGTCAGAAACGCTGGTAGTAAAACCTAACCATCGAGGGCAATCTGGTAAATATACAGGATAACCGGAATTAAAATCCAGGCCATTCATATAACCAAAGTACCATGTATTTGCCTGATTTTGGGCGTATAAATTAAGTTCAAAAAGCAGCACGGTGATAAGCCAAATGATAATTTGCTTTTTCATTGATTAACTATTCTAAGGAAACTTGTTGAATACCAATACCAGTTACAAAATCCTGACAAGATACCAGTTCAGAATTTACAATGTTCCTCTACATATTAATGAGTATGGACTTATATATCCTTTTAGTGCATCTACAACAATTTTATAGATTTTTATATTGTCAACAATGCAAAATTCAGGGATTTCAACTGTAAATTGGCTAGTAGTTGTTAAGGATGTTGCATAACCCTCAGCCATTAGTGTCGTGCCTTGATATACTTTGACATGTACTCCATAAAAAGTACCTGTTTGCGGGTAAACACAATCGCCTGTTAATGTCACCGGGACGATAAACTGTGAATAACCAACGAATGCAATTAGCGAAATTGCAAATAACAAAATAAGTTTTTTCATTTTTATTAATATTAGGGTTAAAGAAAATTAATTGAAACAAAAACTAGTAATGCACTTTCTAACCCTGAGTACTAAGGAGGGAGTCTCTTTAAATAACCCTGGAATTGCAAGGCTTTACCTGTGCTGTCTGTGCAGTGTTTTAACGGGCTTTGGCAGCAATTGGCTGGCTTGCAATACCCCCCCCCGGAAAGAGTCATAATACTGCAATTTGGCAGAAGAAGGATGCTTTCGGTAAGGTATTGCAGGTTCATAAACGGGTGAGGTTTATAAATGAAACTCAAAAGTAATAAAAAATTTGATGTAATGCTATTATAAATTTGAAATTAACACAAAGGTAATATTGAGTTTTGGTTAATTTGAAAATAGATATAAGCTATCGGATTAAAGTCACTCCACCTTTCATTTTAAACAATTTACCTATATGGTCCGAATAACTTATCACCCAGCTATAAACTCCCGCCGGTGCATCCTTCCCATCCCAGCCCTCTATGGGATTGGTTGTTTCGATGATCAGTTGCCCCCAGCGGTTATAGATCACCATGCTGAACTGACGGATCAGATCGGTGGTTGCTATGGGACGGAAGACATCGTTCAGCCCATCGCCGTTGGGGGTGAAGGCGTTGGGGACGAGAAAAGGTGATTCGGCTTCCAGCATTTTGAGGTAAGTGGAATCAGCACCCGCGCACAGGTTGTGTGTGGTGAGCTGCAGGGTGTAAAGGCCTTCGGTGTTTACGGTGATTTCGGGCATGGTGTCGCCGGTACTCCACAGGTAGGAGGCATAACCCGCAGGGCCGGCAAGCAGGTATTGGTTTTCAAACAAAATGGTATCCTGCAAAAACCAGTCAGCGGGATTAGGGGTAACCTGCAGGGTGAGCAGTGTGGAATCGCTGCAGCCTAAAGCGTCGGTAACAATCAGGGCGTATGTGCCGGCATTGTCAGTCGTTGCATTGGTCACAGTAAGTCCGGCCTGCGCAGAGGTTTCCCCGGAAGGCGATTTCCATTTATAGGTCATTTCACCGGTGCCACCAGAGATTTCAGGTGTATAGGTTAAGCTGCTGCCTTCGCAGATTGCAGTTGCAGATGGTTCAGCAAGGCCGGGCGCTGATGTCACGACCATGTTTCCGTTGGTGTAGTCAACCGGAATCGAAAGGCCGTTGTTGTCGAGAAACAAATTAACGCCGGGTGCGGCATCCCATCTGAGTTCTGAGACCCCTTCCGGCCCGGTTTCAAAGACCAGGTCAAGCATTTTCGCATCGTCAGGGAGCGACACGACTGCGGAACCTGCCCATTCAATAATAATTTTTCCGGCTTCAGGGATCAGGTAAGGCTGCATGCCGGCCTGTAGCTGGGTGTGGACATCCAGATAACCCAGGCATTCCATTATGGCCGGATCGTAGGTGAGTGTTACCTTAAATGATCTGACCCCGTTGAAATTGCTGACATAAAGCGGGGAAACCGCCGGGTTGCCCGAACAGGCCGACCCTTCACCGGCGATGGCATTGAGATAAACAATTTCAAGGGTGGTGATGGTGATGGAAATGTAGGTACTGCATCCGTTTTCATCGGTGACTTCGCAAAGATAATCCCCGGCGGGGAGGTCGTCGAAGTAGCCATCGTTGATTTGAGTAATGCCGTTTACGGTATAGTAAATGGTGTCGCCTGCAGCGGACTGCGCCGAAAGGATAATGGTTCCATCCGGCTGTCCGGCTGTTGCAGGCAGCATCAGATGGTCTGTGATCTCCGGCCCGTCAGGGCTTGTAATTATCACAGGCTGCCCGTAAACGCTGGTGCATCCGGTTGAATCAGAAGCCCAGGCATAATAAACACCTGCTTCAAGGCCGGTAAACAAACCGTTGTGCCATTGAGACAATGTATCATTTTCATGCCTGATAAAGTATTGTATTCTTGAACCAAGCCCTGAAACAGCAATGACAAATATTTCCGCATTGGCCTCATTGCATAATGCGTTTGTATTCGTAACCGTGTCAATCAGGAGGTTTCCGACATCCCTGATTTCGAAATTGGTTGCCGGTAGGTTGCATCCGTTGCCATCGGTTAGGTTAAGCTGATAAATACCCACCCCCAGATTATAAAGATTGGGCGTATGGCCTGCAGGGCTGCCGGAAATGATTTCCGTCCAGTTATAGGTAAACGGTGGCAGCCCGTCGATGCTGAGGCCGGTAATGGCCCCCGTTTGTCCGCCGCAGGTGGTAGGGCTTACAACAAGATCGTCCGTAATAAGGAGGGCTGCAGGGTGATGCATCACCTGAACGGTATCGGTAAACGCGCAATCCCCTTCGTTGCGGACCTCAACCCAGTATTCGCCGGGGGTGTTCACGGTAATCTGGGGACTGGAAGAGCCGTTGCTCCAGAGATAGGAAGCATATCCGGGTCCCGGGGTCAGTACAGTGCTTCCGCCTTCGCAGATTCTGATGGTATCGCCCAGCGAAAAAACAGGCAAACCGAAAATATGAACGCTTCTGGTGGAAGTATGCTGCGTGCCGTTAGGAAAAACAACGGTAACCGACACCTCGTATTCGCCGGGTGCAGAGTAGATGTGCCAGGGGTCGGCGTCCGAACTTGTGTTGGCTGCGCCGCTTGCCGGATCACCGAAATTCCAGAGCCAGGAAACAGGTGCCGGTGAGAATCTTGAATCAAACTTAATGGTATCACCTACACAGCTTCCTGTCCACTCAAATTCGGCCATAAATGAACTGATGAAAGTCGGGAGTCCCTCAAAGGGGTTGGAGGTTTCAACAACCATCAATTCAATATTGCAATCCTCGCCCTTTGCTGAAGGATTGTTGATGCCTGACAGATATCCGGAAAAATTGGTTCCGTCGTCTTCGCTGTGTGCGAAATATATTTTCCCATTGTTTGCAAGAAGCAAATTGCCGTAACCCCAAACCGAAGTGTCTCTGATCATTACAGCTTTTGCATCCATAAACTGGGTGAGGTCATCTGTTTTACTCATTTCGTACTGTGCAATCCATCTGTCGCGCCGTGCTATTATTGGTAGAAAGATGCCTTCACTCATATACAGAAATTCAGAATTTGCAGAAAACTCAATCCCCTGAATTGACTCGGCGCCTGTATCAAAAAGTAAAGCCGGCGTAAGTTGTCCGGTAACATTGTTGAACCGGTATATTTCTGTCATCCCCTGGTGCCCGGCGGTGCCGTTGCGGTCGGCAAACACAAGATATTTGCCGTCGGCCGAGATTTTCATGTATTCCGACTGATTTCCTTCGGCCGGAAAGTTAAGGATGCAGTTTGAAACAACGGGAGTCTGTTTTACCCCTGACTGATCAACCAGATAGCTTAAAAACTTATTCGGGCTGCGGTGGTTGCGCAGGATGACCCAGTAGGCATCGCGGCTTCCGTGTTTTACCCCCTGAATGGTTTCGTAAGTGCTGTCGGCGGCAATCAGGGTTATGTTTTTCTGGCCTTCTATAATTCCGCCCAGACCCCCGTCAAGGTCCATGTCGATGACCGAATATTCCGAGCCCGCCCTGTTGGTGGAGCCAGTTCTTCCGCCAACCGTGAAAAAATAGTATTTGTCCGGATCGCCCGGTTTGGGAAATGCAATGCACGGGTTGGTCGCAAAAGCTGCAGCCATCAACCCGTCGCTGTTTTCCATTAAATCCTTATTTCTATTATAAAGTTCTATCCCGTCAGAATAAAACAATAAATTTCCGGCACTATCGGACAGGGAAGTGGAACCATAGAATGAAAAGAGTCCGGTGTGCACGGGAACATATGCAGGTGTTCCTGAGGCAAAACTGATCCACGTACCCCAGCCGAAAATCCAGTTATCGGTTTCCCGCTGGGCTGAAACTGCGGTGGAGATAATGCAAAGAATTAGTATCAGCAATCGTTTCATGTAAAATTGTTTAACTATTGCAGTTGATTTTCTCAAAAATAGCTATTATTTATCGCTATTGTCCGGATAAAATGAAGAAAGAATTTGCCACAAAGACACGAAGACACTAAGTATCACTAAATGAGGAAAATAAATCCGGATAAACCGGGATATGTTTTGTGCAACCTGGTGCCTTTGTGCCACTTCGGCAGGCTCAGTGCATCGCTTAGTGGCGAAATATTTAAAAGTAAGCTGAATGTTGTTACAATCTTCTGAAACCAACACACTATAAAACATTCCGGTCAGATTATAATGATTTCCCCGGACAACAGTGATTATTTATAAAATCATTATTGTCCGGAAAAAACCTGATAATAGACTGAGAGATTCATCGCTCCACGATGTTACGCTCAGAAAGACAATGTTTTAGGCTTCAATGGAGGGGGCCTGGTGGCGGCGAAGCCGCCACCAAGCCCCCTTTGATTATCATTAATGTATTGTCATTCTGAACGTAACGTAGTGAAGTGAAGAACCGACCAAAGAGAGCTCACCGAAGGTAATCTTATAACTCCTTCCAAATGTTTACCGTACAACAGTAATATCCTTATTCTCAGAGTGCACATTCATTCATTATCTATGCTGATAATAGGATTGATATTTGCTATTGAAATTTCAGCCTGTCAATGTGGTATATTTTACTCCTTTCTCCGTTGCCGTACGTTATGATTAAAGCAAATTATAAATGAATATACTTGTATTCCGGGTCCGGTATTTCAATAACTTGGTGCAGGAACTGCAATCAGCAATCAATTTTTCAAGGTTTTATAACTGAGATAAAATTCTTTTGTGTGTTTTTGTGTTTCAGTGCTTTGGTGGCTTCCTTTAAATGCCAAAGTCGCCATATTATTTCCAGCACATCAAATAACGAATTACCCACGCTCCGCTTTGCCGAATATATTCGAGCGGTAAGAAAGGACATATCTCTCAATGATTGCCGATTGCTGATTTCTTATTAACAGGTATTCCGGAATTTTCACATTCTCACATTTTCACATTCTCACATTTTCACATTCTCACATCCTCAAATTATCTCATTTTCTAATCAATTACCCGGTAATTCCTGTACTCGCCAATCCTCCATCCCGTAAGGCTTTCGATGGAATGCAGCAACCTTGATTTGAATGGCAGGCGTTTTTGGGTGGGATCGAAGCTGAACTGCCAGTTAAGCCGGTTGATGCGGTTTTGCATTACTGCCGGGTGGGTTCCTTTGAAAAGGGCCAGGGAGTCGATGCCGGAATAGTCGAAGCTGTCAGCTTTCGGGATTTTCTTCTCCACCCACTCATCGTTGTGCCAGAGTTTATGGAAGTATTCCTGCTTGGCCTGCTGCAGCTCGGGCGGTTTTACCCAGCCGTAGTGATACATGCTTGCTTCAACGGGTTTCACGTTCAGCGCACGGCCGTCTTTGCGGAAGCCCTGGGCGTCGCGGTAGGAGCGGATGGACTTATCGTTGCGGATTACCCTCACCTCGCGCCGGTACCAGCGCCGGCTGTCGCCGATGTAGTCGTAGGAGCCATAGAAATGGGTGTAATTCAGCAGCAGTCCTTCCACCCGTGAATCATCCTTCCACCTCAGCATCGCTTCTCTGACAGGCTCCAGGTATTGTTCGTGCAGCACCTCATCGCCCTGTATGTAAAAAGCCCAGTCGCTGTCGCTGCTCAGGGCGTCAAAGGCCTTGTCGGTTTCCACGGCCAGCACGTGTCCGCCTTCGCGCAGGCTGTCGTCCCAAACGGTATCTATGATCCGGATTTTTGGTGAACCTATGCCCAGGATCAGGTCGCGGGTGCCGTCCTCGGAATTGCCGACCGCCACCACGAATTCATCGCAGATCGGAAGTATGGAGGTGATGGCTTCCACAACGGGGTAATCGAATTTAACGGCATTGCGGATAAAGGTGAGACCGGAGACTTTCATTTAGTTGATTTTTTGCAAAAGTAAGGAGTTTTGATATTTCGGATTTTTGATTTTTGATTTCGGATTGATATGATTGATCGTGCTGATGGTTGTTTTTCATAAAGACAGGGTTTGCAGGATTCACAGGATTTATTTTTTTGACAGG
>DJGZ01000066.1 GCA_002433025.1 Bacteroidales bacterium UBA5833 | reverse complement strand
AGTTTTTAAGGAGCGACTAAATAGCAGAATGCTGACTATTTTCTTCCCGCAAACAAAAACTGACAAATTATTTATGATTTGTTGCCTTACCCGATAATTTAACGTCCAGTTGCAGGCTGTAATTATTAATTAATCGTCCGCTAATTGCCTTTTGAATCTTGAAATGGCTTCCTCTACATGATTTAATTCAACTATCCACTCAGGCAAATCCTTGTTCAGCCATTCAATTCCTTGAATAATTTCGTCCTTATACAAATTTAACACATCTAAATTCCAGGTTATTGCCTCGTGATGAAAGACTCTGTTTCTCAATTTTCTGATACTGTTAAGTTTGGAACTCATTGTCTTTCTCTTTCTGATAGCTTTCGGGCAATAAGGAAATGCCAATCTCAGGTATTTCCATAAAGACATTTCAAATTTCACGTCAAACAATGATGTCCAGAACCCAAATGACAATTCCGAAATCAATTTTCCCGGAGTAATTTCCTTCTTTTCCGAGTAAATATTAGTCCTTGCCTGTGATATTCTGTCAATTTGAAATCTGGTCGCAATTTTGACAAAATCCTTATCATCATACCATTCCCGATTATTAAATCTTCTGGTCAATTGATAATCAATCGAATTTCTTAAACCAATTTCCAAAACAGCAAGCAACGGATAAAATGATTCTGATATCAATATGTTACTTTTATAATGTGATACCGCTTTCGGGAGGTCATTCCTGTGGTATTTCAGATAGGGTTCAAATCTTTCCTTCGAAATAATTCTTTCAATAATTTCAATATTATCCATAAATATATTATCTTTGTCAGGTAGTCCCGGATATTCCTCTCCCAGTTTTCTGCTGGTGATGAAGCCGGGTTTTTTGTTTTATATAGTCAAAGTTAATCTTAGTGCTCCGGTTTTTGATTCATTTCACTACTGTAAGCATCAAAACTTTTGTTTTTATCATCCGGTTTATCAGAAACCCAGATATAAGTATTTCCCATCAACACCCCTGTTTTCAGTTCCTGCAGTATCTGAGGTTCAATCATCCCCATCCACACCGGTAATCCTGAATTCGGTGCGGCGATTGGCAGCCCTTCCTTCAACTGTTTCATTGCCGGCAACAGGCTGCATGGCGCCATACCCTTTGTAAGTCAGGCGGTTTACACTGATGCCCTTAGTGGTAAGGTAGTCGTAAACCGCCTTTGCCCGACGCCGGCTCAGGTCAAGGTTATGTGCCTCGCTCCCGGTGCTGTCGGTATGGCCGCTGATTTCTACCGAAAGGGCGCGGTTTTGCTGAAGGAACTGCAGCAGGCGCTCAAGCTCAACCATGGATGCCGGCAGAAGCCTGGCGCTGTCCGTTTCAAAAAAGATGTTGCGCAGCACGGTAACTTCATCCTTCTGCAAAGGCTTCAGCAACACATCGCGCAGATAAGGTTCCTCAATCCCCGCTTTATCCCCGATAAAGAAATGAACGGAATAAAAAAGATAACCCTGTTTCTCCACATTCAGGGCATACATCCTGCCGGCGGGAATGGAAACAAGAAATTCACCGGTAACGGGATTTGAGCGCGATTTTACCACCTCTTTCCCGGTTTCCAGGTCGCTGAGGATAAAACCGGCGCCCAGCCTGCTTCCGCTGATGCTGTCGGTAACAATGCCTTTCATATAGGTGACAGCCAGGGGCCGGGCAGCTTCAGGTAACCTGAAACGGTAAATATCCTGCATGCCGGAGCCGCCTTCCATGGCTGAGGAAATGTATGCATACCGCCCCTGCTGGTCAACGACCAGGGTAACTTCATCGGCAGAGGTATTTACCGGGTACCCCAGATTTACCGGGGCTGACCAGTTGCCGGCTTCATCTTTACGGCTCATAAAAATATCGCCTTCGCCCATGCCGGGATGCCCTTTGGAGGAGAAATACAGGGTTTGTCCGTCGGGATGGATAAAAGGGCCACGCTCGGCCTCAGCGGTATTGATGACCGGTCCGGCATTCACGGCCTGGCTCCACCGGCCATCGGGCTGCAGCCATGAAATCCAGATATCGCTTCCGCCGTGGCCGCCCGGACGGTTGCTTACAAAGTAAAGGGTGCGTCCGTCGGGGGCAAAAGCCGGTTGCGATTCCCAGTATGAAGTATTGATCTCAGGGCCGGTGTTGCGCGGCTCGCTCCATCGGTCGCCTTCGCGCCGGCAAAAGTAAATATCGCAACTGCCGTAACCATCGGGCCTGCCACAGGCGGCAAAAAACAGGAACTGACCGTCGGGCGATATGCAGATGGCGCCCTCATCCCCTTCGGTATTTACCGGAGGGCCAAGTTCACGGGCAGGGCCCCATACTGAATCATTCACACGGGTGGATACAAAAAAATCCTCATCCCGCTTAATGCCTTTGGGATTTCTCCGGGTAAAATAGAGCTGCTCCCCGTCGGCGCTGATGTAGTTCACAAATTCATAGCCTCCGGTATTGATCTCCGGGCCAAGGTTCAGTGGCTCAAAGGGCACCGGATTGGCCAGCGCGTGCATCCGGAAACGGGCAGTTTTCATATTTTTCTCCGCCCGCGCCGCTTCAGCCGGCTTCACCGTGGGATAACGCAGATAGGTTTCGTAAGCAGTGATACAGTCCTTATACCGCCCTTCGGCAAACTGCAGATTGGCCAGTATGTAAAACGCAGGCGGGAAAAAATCCGGATTCAGCCGGATGGCCCTGGAGTAAGCCGTGATCGCATCGGGGCGGTTGCCTTTCAGGGCATGTATATCGCCAAGCAGCAGCCAGGCTTCAATAAACAGGGGGTCTGCCTTCAGCGCCTTCTCCGTCTCCTTCAGGGCATCCTCATATGCCGAAGCATGGTAGTATGCCAGGGCTTTCTGATGCATTTTCATCACCCTGCCGTCAGCCTCATGCTGGGCAAATGCCATGGCAGGATATAAAAACAAAAGAAGCAAAGCCAGATGTAACACCCCTGCACGCATCGGTTTCAGAATTTTCAGCTAAGATAATCCGAATAGATATAAAACGGAAATCCACCCGGGATTATTACCCGAACGGGATCCACTTGTTCTGAGAAAAACAGGAATTTCAGGATGCGAAGCCGGAAGTTAACTATTTGAATGCGTCCGGAAGGGGATCTCCGGTATTCCCGGTCCAGGGGCGGGTAAATATTTTAAATAATCCGGCCGGACTCACCGCAGTTCTTTCCGATGAAATCACGGCTTCGTAATCCCTCAGGTAAGCAACCCCTTCCGTTTGTGTGCCGGTATGGCCCGAAAAGTCAATTCTCCGTTTGTTGCCGCCGAAGAAATCAGCATCCCGGAAATCGTACAAGAGCCAGATAAAGGGACTGTAATTTTTATATCCGCAAAGCATCACCTCTTTGCCTGAGGGTGAAATGTCGGCGCCGGTAATCAGGCCGTCGGCGTTGAACGAGGATTTCGGCCGGGCAATGTATTCTCCGGGCGTTTTGGGCAGGGCATACAACCGCGTGTGCTGATCTGCCCAGTTTTTCGAGAACAGGTACAGGCTGTCGCCGGAAGCCAGCATGGCTTCACAATCGAAGTTGTTGCTGCGGTTGGCGATGGTGAAGTCCAACTGATCGCCGTAGGCAAAACGAATGATTTCCGCCTCCGCCTCACCGTTTTCAGCCCCGGTGATGGCGGCTTTGGAGACTTTATAAATTAAGAGGTCCTTGCGGTTACCGAGGTTATTTCCAAAATCACCGATATAGATATAGTCCTGATCCCGGGTTATTTCCTCCCAGTCTACATTGCGCGCGTTGGTGATTGTCAGCGTGGCGCGCACTTTTCCCCTGAGGGTATCCAGTTTGTAAAGCACCGGCTCTCCCCCGCTGTCGTTGTGCGTCCACAGAAAGCCATCCAGAAAGATCAGGCCGGAAGTTTCCTTCACGGTGGCCGGCAGCGACCTTACCAGGGTGGCTGGCATCAGAGAAACCGGCGGGTAAAGACAGGAACCGTCGTTCACCCCGGCAGCCGGGCTGTAGTTAAGCGCCTGCGGATCGGTGCAGCCGGGCGACTGGGCCCGTATGCCGGACAAGCCCGGTAAAATTACAATCACCGACACCCACAGGACATATTTTACGATATACATAATAATTCTGTTTTATAATAAGTTAATCCCGCCTGTTGTACAAACCGGAAATACCACCTGGCCTGTTCAGAAAAAAACTCCTGACCGAAAATGACCTGCAACCATACCCGCATTGCTTGAAACAGTGTTTGGTCCCGGCAAATTTAATGAAAATACACTCCATTACCCCAGGCAGTCTTTTCTGATATAATGATAAGACTATTTAGAATAATTCTGAATTTAAAAAAAATATCCATTTAACCGGATATTTATTATTTTAGCAGATTATAAGGGATTCAGGAGGTATAATTGTATAATTTTTTCTATTTGAAATAATTCAGGAATATGCAAATACGTAGAGAGAGAGAGAGAGAGAGAGAGAGAGTATCTATCGGTACAGGAAGCGTTGAATTTCCGGAGTTATAAATGCTTTTTGCTCACTTAACCCATTAGCACGTTCATTGGGGCAAGCAAAAAGCAACGAATCATACTGCCTGTTTACAAACGTTGCGCTTCCGTAGGATAAAGTTTAACCATTGATCAGAATCCTTACCCGGAGTTCGACAAGCAATAATCTGCATTACATACTCAGAAATGAAAAATGAAATCATGTTTAAGGTTGGTCACATCGACAATCCTGCCGGTATCGCGGCCCGTAACCTTCTTTCGGCCTACAGGTTACTAAGCTATGAGCCTTCCGTCACTTTGCCTGATACCAGTTTAAAGTCCTCATTTGTTGTCAACAAACCCAAAAGTAAAGGAAAATCTTCACAAGCAATGCTTCATGTATTTCCAAATCCGGCCGACGAGTATGTTGTTATCGCATATAAATTGGATAAGGAGGGTGAATTAAGCATCGTTTCTCAGGATGGGCGCATTGTACACTCTCAAATCATTAACCCGGGACAAAACCAGTTGGTTATTCGTGTTAATTATTTAACTTCAGGCATTTATATTGCAAGAATGGTTGAAGGAAAAAAAGTCCACAGTACTAAGTTTACAGTTAAATAGCTATTAACCTTAAACCCCACAGGTAAATAAGCCTGTGGGGGTTAATAATTCTGTAAAACATGAAGCAGACATTTTTTAAACTTTTATATTTTTTACTATTCTCAACATCTACCTTTGCTCAAACATGGCCAAATATATACATTAACCCTAATGGAAACACCAGCCCTCGTTGCGCGTTTGAGACATATGATGATGGTTTCATTGTAATCGGCAACTACAAAGTTTATGGAGGAATTTTAATTGCTGGTTGGCTTTTAAAGACAAATGTTAATGGTACTATACTCTGGGAGCGAACGATTGGAGACTTAACAGAGTATTACTCTAAAACAAATTTTATGCAGGTTACAAACGATTCCGGTCTTTTTATAGCTTTATCGACCAAATATGCGGACTTATATCCATTTGGAATATATTCAGATGCCGCATTTATGAAGCTAAATGCCTGCGGCGAACTGGACTGGTGTAAGATCATCAATGAACCCGGCATTGATAATTTCGGGGCCGATGTGGTTGAAACCAACGACGGGTATGTGGGCATGTACAACAATTATCATCCGGGTGGGGGCCCACCCTTCAGCACCGATAACCCGAACACCCTGGTTAAGTTTGACAAGAACGGTCAGATTCAATGGAAGTTGAATTATGACGACCCGTTGCTGAGAACTGAAAACTGGTGGGATATACTCCTATTGAGAGACAGTACATTTCTTATCACAGGCTTTGGAGAATATTACGATACAACATTACTTCGATTGTTTGAAAAACCCCTGAAAATTAACATTGATATGGAAGGTAATATTCTTGACTATTCCATTCTTTATAAAAGTATAGATTCTATTGATGGCGCTCAAGATTTCTTTACAGTTGAATCAAACAGTGGACATTTGTATTCGGCGGGCGTTACTGAACCTTTGCATAAAACCCTTAGAAAACAATCTCTTTATGAGGCAAACCCTGTGTTTTTTCCTTTAAGTGATTCTTTAAGTTATGCTTATTCTCTGAGCTGGATGCAGGATAGCACCATTGTCATATCTGGTACAATGGAAAATCCGGATTTTTGGTTCGAACATAGGGTTGAAGTTCAGATTGTTGATACCATGGGTACTATTCTTCATAGCCGGCGGTTGTTGGATAATTATACAGGGCCTTATTATTTTGTCTCAACCACACGCGACAACAAAATTCTCGCCACCGGCAGTGCCGAGGAAAACCCGTATGGACCTATGCTTAACACAATGCTTTTCAAACTCACCCCCACCCTCGAAGACGATGTGTTTGACCCCACCCCCCGGGTATATGACTACGCCTGCCCCGGTGGTGTAGCACCACACGATACCATTGGTATGGAGGAGTGCGATATTGTGGTAAGCGCAGCCCACCTTGCCACCTTGCCCGATATAGCGGTTATGGAGGTTTACCCCAACCCGGTAAACGATGTATTTCAGGTGCGGTTGCCGGAGTTTATTGCCATC
>DJGZ01000003.1 GCA_002433025.1 Bacteroidales bacterium UBA5833 | reverse complement strand
ATGATGCTTCCGGTTCACCCGGCATGCAGGGTAGCAAGCCTGAAATCGAATGGTTATATATACCTGCGGGAACGTTTATCATGGGCAGCCCTTACAAGGAAGCAGGAAGGCATTTAGATGAATCACAACATAATGTTACACTGAGTGCATTTATGATGAGTAAATATGAGATAACTATTGAACAATATGATGCTTTCTGCATAGCAACTGGCAGAGAAAAGCCTTATGATAATAGCCCGGGAAAGAAAAGCCATCCGGTAGTAAATGTTAGCTATGAGGACGCATTGGCCTTTGCCGGTTGGTTGGATTGCCGCCTGCCTACCGAGGCCGAGTGGGAGTATGCATGCAGGGCCGGCACAGCCACCCCGTTTGCTACAGGAACATGCCTTGCCACTTCTCAGGCTAACTTTGACGGAGAGCAGCCTTATCATGATTGCAGGAAGGGCTCTAAAAAGGATAGGACAACAGCGGTAGGCAGCTATGCTCCCAATGCCTGGGGGTTGTATGATATGCACGGCAATGTTTGGGAATGGGTCAGTGACTGGTATGATGGTTACCCGGCTGATGAACAAACAGATCCGGTGGGCCCTGATTCAAGTGAATACCGGCTGGCTAGAGGTGGTGGATTTATTAACGATGCAGGTCAGTGCCGGAGCGCCAGGCGCAAGTCTATTATACCTGATATGCGGGCTGATGCATTGGGCATCCGTCTTGTTAAGGAGGTTGATTAAGTTCTGTGTTTTCAGTTTTTTTTCGTTTCACCCTGCTTTATTAGAATTTTGACAGCAAAACAGTGTTATGTTTTAGATTGGATCTGCAGAGATATGTGCCTTCCGGGTGATTGGTCAAAGGCCGGCAACCAAAGGCACATAATTCGTATATATATGTATAGCATTTTCTTATATAAGTGAATGAAGATGTCCTGATATAGTCGGATATTTTGAAAATAATGTCCTGTTATTTTGATCAATAGGTTGGTTTTCCGGTCAATATTTGGTTTTGCATAAAAACCTTTATATTTTCGTTTGGTAATTTAAATGCCTTCAAAAATGGACAAAACAGATATTAAGCCAGACGACAAAAACAAACCTGTTAAAAACAAACTGGTCATTAAGGATTCAAAGCAGAAAGAGTTGCTCAGAAAATCGGGGCTTGCTGCTGCGATATTTGGATTGGGGGCGGCCGGTGCTTTTGGTTTAAGTTTTAGCGAAATTTCTGATGAATTACCCGTGCAGGGCCAACCTGATGATCAGGACGAGGTTGCAATCTATACCGATGCGCCCATGGCCCTTCATGTGAATGATGAAATGTCGTTTGGTGTTGCTTTCGCGGCTGCACGTGCCGAAGTCGGCCCGGGTGGATTTTTTGTCTGGCACGACAGGGTGTTTAATACATACAACGAAGAAGAGTGGAGAGCCCTGTCTGATCAGGATAAAGCAGATTATTGGTCGTCTGTGTCATTGCAGGAAGATGCAGTAGTTGCAGGGGTTTCAGAGGGTAACGATGTTTCCGCCGGATTTGCAGAGCCAACAGATACGGTTGATCAAGAAATTTCCGGAGGCCCGGAAAACGCTCCTGATCCGGTTTCACCCGCTTCCGGAATCGCCAATCCTTATGATGGAGTCAATGAGGATGGCGGTTCTCCGGATATCCAGGATGGCAATCAGCCGGAAGCATCCGCAGAATGGATTCCGATTGATATTAATGGTGACGGAATTTTTGAGGCTTTGGCTTCTGATGCGGATGGTGACGGTCTTGCTGATGCAGTGCTGATCGATACAGATGGAAATGCTGTTCCGGATGTCGTTTTGGTCAATTCCGACGGAATGCCGGGGCTTGATATGGCAATGATAGATCCATCTGGATCCGGGGATTTTGAATCCGCCGAGCTTGTTATGCTGCAGGAGGAAGTGATCATAGATCTGACAGGCGAAAATGACCAAAGTTCCATCGGGGCAGAAATTAATGGAGGAGAATATACGGATAATCAGGAACCTATGCCAGATATTGACAATGATGCGGATGTGAGTGATTTTGATGATCCTTCATTATTGTCGTAAACTGAAAATATAAACAGCCATGGAAAAGTTTCAGATTAAATGCGGTAGTTGCGGCAAGACGATGCAGGTCAGCACAGAGGTTCTGGCTCCTTACAGCGGAAGAACAATCAGGATTACTTGTCAGAATCCGGGCTGCAAAGCAGTTCAGAACCTGAAAGTCCCGGTTTTTAAAGCAGCGGGTGCGGATGGAAATAAGACTATTATTGAAGCCAATCACACGATACTTGAAACCAGAATTGAAAATGCACAGAAAAACAATCTCAATAAAAAGGCGTTTCTCGTTGTTTCAAAAAATCAGAAAACTGAATCTCAGTTATTTGCATTGAAGGACGGGGTCAATACAATTGGCAGATATGCCGGTTCGCCCGGAGCTTATATCCCTGACATTGCAATCAGGACTAGTGATACATACATTTCGAAAAAACACTGTCAGATTACAGTGACAGATAATAAGACCGGAGGCAGGGATTTTATACTGAAGGATGCCGGCAGCGCAAACGGCACTTTCCATAACCAGGCCAAAAAAGCACTGGAGAAAGATGATGAAATCTTTCTGCATCCGTCGGATGTGATTATACTGGGTGATACGCAGATTATTTTTGAATTGAAATGATTTTCAGGCGATGCTGATGCCATTGGCCCGAAGCAAATGAGTAAACCCTGCATCTCCGGTTGAAATACGGTTAAGTAAAACAAAACTGCCATGAAAGTATATACCTATTCAGCCACTGGCAAGCGGAGCAACAATGAGGATTTTTTTGGGTATGATCCGGCCGGAATATTTATCGTTTGTGATGGGGTGGGAGGGGCATCCAAAGGGGAAGTCGCCAGCAGGTTTGTGGTTGATGCGCTGATAAGTGAAGCTGAAACAATATTAAGGGGGCGACTGAATGAAGATCTCATTCAAAAGAACATCGCAGCTATACATCAGGACCTGAATAAACGATTGCAGTCATATCCTGAAGAAACCGGAATGGGCACAACATTAAGTATGCTGATGATAAAAAATCAGGCAGCTTACATTGCGCAGATCGGTGATAGCAGGGTTTATTATGTCAATCCATCTTCACGGGAATACTGGCGAACTACAGATCATTCCCTGGTTCAGGAGTTGGTAAATTCCGGGATTATAACTGAATCCAAAGCCAGGACCCACCCGAAGAAAAACGTAGTAACCCGGGCCATTCAGGCAAACGACAAAGGAGAAACGGTTAAGGCAGATATTATAAAACTGAACAAACTTAATGCGGGTGACTTATTCTTCCTTTGTACCGATGGCGTAATTGAGTCGTTTGATGATGCTGAGCTGATGGCGGTTCTCTGTAAACCTGGTTTATCTGCACAGGGAAAACTCGAAATTGTCAGAATGACCTGTGAAAATGGTTCATCCGATAACAATACCGCTATTCTGGCAGAGGTTGAACCTAACGATGCTTTTAACAACGGGGCGGATCATCAGATGGCAATGCGAAAGGTCATTTCCCATACCAGCAGTGCTGAAACCCCCGAAGTTGTCCATGATGTTTCCGGTAATCCGTACGAAATTATAACCCCGGGAAGCCGTTTATCAGCAATCAGTGACAATCAATCCGGGATCAACATCCCGGAAGGGAAGAAAAGCAGGAAAAAGCGGTTTAACTCCCTGAAATGGTTGATTCTGATAGTAATCATAATATCAGCATTGGTGGTTCTTTTTATGATAATCTCCGGCAGGACTGCTGAAAAGCAGGCGCAAAGCCTGAGTGCCCATAATACGGCACATGTGCGGTTCCATGGGATCCGCGGTTTGGACAGGCCCGATTAGCCTTCCGCTGGAAAATCAGAAAGATTGCTTTTGGCTGACGAAGGAAAGTATCCGGGTTTAATTGGATAGGTCTGACATTTATTGCTTCACAAGTATGTTAAACTGCAAATGAGTATAACCGGGATCAGATTAATTGAAAGGGCTTCACCTGCTGTGTTGAAAGAGTATGATTCACAGTTAATCGGATAGTAAGCCGGGAAAGAAAATCATTAATCAGAATTATCATCCTATGAGAACAATAATAAAAGTTTCTGTCAGGTTCAGAAAGGTAAGATACCTTATTTGTGGAATGTTAACTATTGTTACCTGCCTGTCTGGTTCAGGTCAGGGAACATGCATCTCAGGTGACTGCATCAATGGAAACGGGACTTACGAATTTCCTTCGGGTTCCGTTTTTGAAGGCTCTTTCAGGGATGGCAAAATGGTCAAAGGGGATTTTCGTTTTGTAAACGGCGATGTTTACAGCGGATCTTTTCTCAATAACCGCTTCCACGGGCAGGGTGTTTATCAATACAAAAAGAGCGGTAATACTTTTAAGGGCTTATATGAACACGGAGAAAAAATCAGCGGAACTTTTACATACAATGATGGTAGTTCCTACGCCGGTGCTTTTAAAAACCATAAAAAAGATGGCCGGGGAAAACTGATTACATCTTCAGGAAAGGTTTTTGACGGCTTTTGGGAAGCTGATATGTTTATCGGAATTGAGCCTGGAAACAGCGTTCAGACATACGCTGTTATTGTCGGAGTCGCAGATTATAAACATTTCAGGCCCGGTACCGGAGACCTTCGTTTCACAGTGACCGATGCCCAAAAATTCAATAATTTCCTGCAAAGCCCCAAGGGGGGGAGGGTTCCGGCTTCCAACATTAAGCTGCTTCTGAATAGTCAGGCAACTCATGCCAGTATACTTGAAGCGGGCCGGCAAATGTTCGCAAAGGCAGATGAGAATGACCGGATTGTCTTTTTCTTTTCTGGGCACGGCAGCGAAACGGGTTTCCTGCCTTATGATGTCAACAACAGGGGCAATCCTATGCTGGAACATGATCAGGTAAAGGCACTCTTTGCCGCGTCCAAAGCTTCGGCCAAGCTGATTTTTGCGGATGCATGTCATTCGGGAAGCATCCGCAAAGAGGTAACAACAAGTGCTCCCGCTGACGTACTTGCCAGTCTCGGGATTAAATCAACCCTGCCACAAAGTAACCGGAGGAATGTAGCCATTATGCTCTCAAGTGCGGGAGACCAGATAAGCTTTGAATACCCTTCCATCAATCAGGGTGTATTTTCATATTATCTCATAGACGGATTGTCCGGCGCTGCAGATAAAAATCACGACAACCTGATTACCATAGCTGAAACCTATTACTACGTCAGGGACAATACATATAATTTCGTCAGGGAAAATGTCGGATATACGCAAACCCCTGTTTTATTCGGCAATTTTGATAAGGAGATGATCATTGCAGTGTATTGACAACCAGTGGTTGCAGGGAATTCAGGAAGCAACAGGAATTATGGAGGCCAGACAGATGAATGCGGGACATCGAGCAGCAGAGATCTATGCCGCTCCATTTATGCCTTTGGGGAATTGAATGGCTTCTCTTGTCTGCTGCTTAGAACACGCCGGAGGAAGCTGCAAAAGATTTTGCTATATTCAGTTAACCAACCTTTAATATATAAATACTTCAATATGAACCAGGAGCAATTT
>DJGZ01000083.1 GCA_002433025.1 Bacteroidales bacterium UBA5833 | reverse complement strand
CAAAAAAACCTTGCGTCGTAGCGGCTTTGCTCGGGGTACGTTATGCAGGTTTAATTCTGTTGAAGTCCGTGGCACGCGTCTGAAGACGCGCGCAAGCTGGAGCCTGTTGTGGTATTTTTCTCTTTGCAGGGTCCGTGGCACACGTCTGACGACGCGCGCTAGCTGATAAAAAAGAAGACCTAACAAGTTGGAAGAAAACTTGTTAGGTCATATTGTTGGTTATTGTGGTCAGTACCTGTGTGGAAGTCAGGAATTGTGGGGAACCAAAAAAACCTTGCGTCGTAGCGTCTTTGCGTGGGATACGTTATGAATTTCTGTCACCCGGCCCTTATTCCTGCCGGAACAGATCCGAAATATTGATCTGACTCTCGTAAAGGTGGATCACATCATCAATCTCAACCACCTGAACCTTGTCGATGCGGTTGGATAACTGCTGATACCAGATTTCGACATACAGATCACCGATATGATAGAGTCTTACCACGTAATAAACATAAATGCGGTCAAGCAATTCCTTTCCGTTCGAAAGCACGGCAGATACCTGCTCCTGGACCGGAAGACTGCTGAACTCCTGTATAGTCATGACCCTATGCTGGTTTACTGGTTACGGTTCAGTTCAATATCATATTTGTCCCTCAGGTACTCCAGGCGGTTCAGGGAAGCTTTCCGGTCGAAGATACGGACCATTTCAACCACGCCTTTTTTGCAGTAGATGCCTGCCTGGGCAGCGTCGTAAACCTTGTGGTCCCAGTTGTTGCGGATCGAAATGCTGATCTCCTCAAATTTCGGCCAGGGCAAGTACTTGTCAACCATGATGTAATAGGTATCGGCCATTTCCGTGTCATGGTAAATGCGGGTGGCGATTTCTTCGAGAATCATGTATTTTCTGACGGTTATCAGACTGATGTAAGGCTTTACAACCCGGTTGGCCAGAAAGTCAATGCCGCTTTTGCTGTAATGCCCGATGATCGACGGCAGTTCCGCGTAATCTTCCATATTGATGCGGATGCAGCCCGTAGTGCTGTTCTGATACTCCAGCCATCCCATTACCGCGTCGAACTTCAGCCCTGAAGCTTTTTTGATCTGTACGGTGGTACGGATAAAATCATCCATTTCGTCCAGCCCCCTGGTCTTCATTACGGCAAATACAGACCTTGGTTTCTGCTCCTTTTCATTGACGGGAATATGATAATGATCGTAAAACCCCGGAAACGGATCCAGGTCTTCAAGTATCAGTTCGTTAAACCTGTAATCGGAAGCCAGGCTGGCAACCTTTTCCTTTTTGATTACAAATCCCAGAGATTCAACCAATTTCTTATTTTCCATATTCCTTTTCTGATTTTTATATCCGACACACCCTTTTCAGGGACATTGTTTAAGGCTATAACAGTAAAGTTGATAAAAAGTTAATCAACTGAAGCGTGAAAATGGTTGTTCGTAAAATCTATGGTTTGTTTATTTTGCCACAAAAACTCCAAAACTCTAAAAAAGTAATGTTTTCAAAGCAATATAGAAATTAACACCCACCTTCCGGGGAGCTAAAATGAAACTCAGGGATTAACGTTTTATTTAAGGTGCGGATTTTCAGCCCAACCTTTAGTTCCAGCGCGGCCGGAGCGACCGGAATTGAGCTTTGTTGGCTTACAATTTTCTCAATGTCAAGGAATAGTTGCGGTTTATACATTACCGGAGTAGTCTGAGGGTATTATCCTTCACCGTTTTTTCTGCTCTTTATCAGTCAGTTTCATTGGCCTGCATCAGCCTTACTGAATTATGAACAGCGGGCAGTTGAAAGAAAAGCAAAGCAGGTTGCCAGAACAATGGTTTCTATGGCTTAAATTTGAAAAAAATACACCGCCTTGAAAAATAACAGACCAATCATTTCGCAGATCCCCAACATGGTGACCCTGCTGAACCTCCTGAGCGGTTCCGTATCCGTGATCATGGTGCTGTCGGGCGAAACCCTGTTCGCTGCCATACTGGTTGGGCTGGCGGCCATTTTCGATTTTTTCGACGGCTTCCTCGCCCGTTTGCTGAAAGTGAAGTCAGCCATCGGCAAGGAGCTGGATTCCCTGGCGGATGTGGTTTCGTTCGGGCTGGTGCCGGCCCTGTTCCTGTTTATGCTTTTGCGGAACAACCCGGGACTCGGGCAAGCGGAAGTAGTTACAGGCCTGATCCCCTATTTTGCATTGCTGATCGGCGCTTTTTCGGCCTACCGCCTGGCTTTTTTCAACCTCGATACCCGTCAGACGGATTCGTTCCGGGGCCTGCCCACGCCGGCCAATGCGATTTTTATCGTGTCCCTCTCGCTGATTGCCGGTGAAGCGCCCTTGTTTGATGCCGGCGTAATTTCTTTGTTTGCCGGCAATCTGTGGGTTCAGCTGCTGCTGATCCCCCTGAGTTGCTGGCTGCTGGTGTCGGATATACCCATGTTTGCATTGAAGTTCAGCAGGGGATTCGGGGTTTCTCAAAACAAGACCAGGTATCTTTTTTTACTGCTCAGTGTGTTGTTGCTGGTTTTTTTTCGCTTCGGAGGTATTCCGCTGATCATCGTGATGTATATCATGATTTCCCTGTTTACGGAGGGTGAAAAAAACTAAAAAAATGTTGATTTTAAAAAATTAAATATATTTTTGCGATCTGCCTTCCCGACTAACGACTAAATGATATTAATGCGCATGAAACATCTGCCCCGGCTGATTCTGACCCTGATGTTCACCCTGTTTTTTGCAGGAAACGACAGTCTCACTTCAGGAACGAGCTTCGACGAATCAGAAATACTGACTAGCCAGGAAGAGCTGGAGCTGAATAAAATACTTTCTGCCGACAGGATTCGGCGGCTTGATTCCCTCCTCAACGTTTATACATCGGTTAAAGGTTTCAATGGCAATGTGCTGGTAGCCATCAGTGGTTACAAGGTATTTGAGCGCGCTTCGGGCTATGCCGACCCGCTGCGGAAAGAGCCGGTCAGTTCGGCTTCCGTTTACCAACTGGCTTCCGTCAGCAAGCAGTTTACCGCCGCCGCGGTGATGTTGCTCAAATCCGACGGCCGTCTTGACTTCGACGACAAGGTGGCGGATTATATTCCCGAGTTGCCCTATCCCGGGGTGCGCATCTCTCACCTGCTGCACCACACCGGCGGTCTGCCCAATTACATGTACCTGATCGATAAATACTGGAGTAAGAATTACCCGCCCGACACCGAAGATGTTATTGCCATGCTTGAACGTTACAGATTGCCGGCATTTTTTAAGCCGGGCAGCAGGTATGATTATTCCAATACCGGATACGTGGTACTTGCCGCGCTGGTGGAGCGGATAACGGGGATGAGCCTGAATGAGTTTCTGCAGCGCAGGGTGTTCATCCCGCTTGGCATGAAGAATACTTATGTTTACAGTTCAGCCGATTCAAACCTGGTAAAGAGGCACATTGATGGTTTCAGGGCGTTGAAAAGCGGTTATCTGCGGATACAGGAGTCGAAATCCAACGGGCCCGTGGGCGACAAAGGGGTGTGTTCAACCCTGGAAGATCTGTATATCTGGGATCAGGCGCTCTATTCAGGCTTCCCCATCAGCAGCGGGCTGCTTGATGAGGCTTTTTCACCTGTGCGCAGCCTGTCGGGGAAAGAAATACCTTATGGCTATGGTTTCCGCCTGAGGACGTATAACAAAGAGAAAGTAGTCTATCACAACGGAGTATGGGAAGGCTTCAGGTCGAATTTCCACCGTTACCCGGAGAGCCGTAACACCATCATCGTGCTAAACAATACCAGCACCAGGATCAATCATGAGCTGGTAAGTCAGATAGAATCCATTATCCACAATTATCCGGTTGAAGACATCACCCGTGCCATGGCAGGCCTTGCATTGGAGAAGGGTTGCGAAGAAGCCTATGACTTCTATCTTTTCCTTGAGGATACCGGGCAGGCGGAACAGGTGGATATTGAACGGCTTGCAGAGGTAAGCACCTTTATGCAGCAGAGCGGAAAGGCCACAAAAGCCGGGGAAATCAACAGGCTGATCAGCAGGATTCAGGGCATGGACAGGTCGTAAGCGGGGTTGTTTGCTGCAATTTTTCTATAGACATATGGCTCCTCCGGAGTTAGTGTTTTGGTTCGGATAGAGATTTATGATCCCATCTTGGTCGCATGTGTATAGAAAGACATCGCAAAGAGAATCATCGCCCCTGGCGGGGTCGTATGTTTTAATGACAGGCCTTACCTGAGGGATCTTTGCCATTGTGATTTAGTGGTAGTATTATAACTGAATCACTTCTATAAACATATGACTCCTCCGGAGTCTTGATCCTGGTTCGGATTAAGGATTTATGACCCCAGCGGGGTCATATGTGTATAGAAAGGACATATCCGGGAGAATCTTCCACCCCGGCGGGGTCGTATGTTTTAATTATAAGCCTTTTCTGTGGGATTTTGTGCCTTCGTGATTTAGTGGCAGCTTTCTCAGCTCAATTTCAGAAAGCAATTTCCGGCATTTCTGATCATGAAACAGCTTTCATGCTTGTAAAGGCTTGTTTACCTTCTTAATTCGAAATTTTTACCGAGATACACATTCCTGACCTGTTCGTCGGCAGCCAGCTCTTCGGCTGAACCCGATTTAAGCACCGATCCTTCGAACAGCAGATACGCCCGGTCGGTAATGGACAGGGTCTCATGCACGTTGTGGTCGGTGATAAGGATTCCGATATTTTTCTCCCTGAGTTTGGAAACGATCTGCTGAATGTCTTCCACCGCGATGGGGTCAACGCCTGCAAAGGGTTCGTCGAGCAGGATAAACTTCGGGTCAACGGCCAGTGCCCGCGCGATTTCGGTGCGGCGGCGTTCTCCGCCCGATAGCTGTATGCCATGGCTCTTTCTTACATGGTTCAGTCCGAATTCCGAAATCAGGGATTCCAGCCTTTCTTTCCGGGCGGATTTACTCAGCGAAGTGAATTCGAGCACGGCGGCAATATTGTCTTCGACACTCAGATGCCTGAACACAGAAGCTTCCTGCGCAAGGTAACCAATACCCTGCTGCGCGCGCTTATACATGGGCATATCGGTGATTTCGGTATCTTCCAGAAATACTTTCCCCGAGAATGGTTTGATCAGGCCCACGATCATGTAAAAGGATGTGGTTTTTCCCGCGCCGTTGGGCCCGAGCAGCCCGACGATCTCCCCTTGCTCTACCTGCACGGATACATTATTGACAACGGTTCTGCTGCGGTATTTTTTTACCAGGTTTTCGGTTCTCAGGATCATAGGGAAATGAAATGGTGCATCAAAAGTAGGTAATTTCAGAAATCAAACTGCATGGATACCATAACGCCGAATTTGCTGATATCGGTATGGTCATAGTAACTAAGTCGCCACACGGCATCCACCCTGAAAATGCGAAAGATATTTTCGATGCCCAGGCCTGCCTCAACATAGGGTTTCCAGGTGGTGTAAGTGCCAGCCGGCAAGGCCGAGAAGGCAAGATTCTCTTTGGTAGCATTGCCGATTACCCCCTTTACCTGGGCCACCTCACGCCATTTGAGTTTCCGGAATACAGGGATTTTATTGAAGAATGCACCGACAAAATGGTGGGTGTAGTAAAAACTGACATACTGATCGCTGATGAATTCATAATAGTTCATCAGGTTAAATGCCGACTCGTCATACACATAAGTCTCGTTCCCCGGATGTATCTTCAGCAGTGGGTAGGGGACTTTCCCCCATATTTTGCCTGCTTCAATATTGTATTTCGACCAGCCCAGCGAAAGAATATTGAACCAGTGGCGCAGCGAAAGCTGAAGCCGGTGGTATTCATAATCCCCGCTGAACAAGCCGGGAATGCCATAGGTGTAATTGATTTCAAGAACCGGATATTTCCCGCCGAGACTGACGCGCTCAAACTCGCCCATCACCACTTTTTCGTGCATGGCAAAACGGGTGTTGATGCTGATCTCGGAAGTTCTGATCACATCCGTTTGTTTAAGGCAATCGCCGTTATTGCAATGAATGGTGAAAGGAACGCGTCCCGAACTCCACAGGCTCCGCTGGGTGAACGTAAACGTATTGGACAATCCGGTGAACCATTCGTGCTCATAGTATCCCTTGTACTGATGAACCATAGATAGCTTGTCGGCCGGATTTCTCCTGAAAAGGGAGGCCAGCAGGAAGTCTTCGCGGAAGGCGTTCTGGCTCTGCCCGAGTTGTTCCACATCGTATTTGACGGAACCGCTCACCACACGCCTCGGATTTTTATCAATCATGTATTTAAATCCTCCGCTGTACTTGATCTGCTGGTCCGACAACCCGTAAGCGGTGTAACCCTCCAGCATCAGATTTGTGCTGAAATGGTTGCTGGTCCTTCCGCTGAGCCTGAAACGATGGCCCTCAAGCTGATTGTAACTGTAAGTTGACATGTAAGGCCCCCATTCCATATTACCGTGAACGTAATAGCCGGTGGTGACCATCTGCACAATGTCGACCCAGGTTTTGAAAACGGGAAGCGAACGCAGGGTATCGACCATCTGATAAACCAT
Organism: Bacteroidales bacterium UBA5833; assembly: GCA_002433025.1. Classification (GTDB taxonomy): domain Bacteria; phylum Bacteroidota; class Bacteroidia; order Bacteroidales; family Lentimicrobiaceae; genus Lentimicrobium. Next base: position 113,999 of record DJGZ01000083.1, on the reverse strand, counting down.
ATCCTCCCGCCGGGTAAGCGCTTCGTGGCGGGCGTCAGCCCAGAAGGCATCATCTTTAATGCCGGCAGCCTGATCTACCATGATGGTGGTGGGGGTGCTGTAGAACGCCTTTTCCCTGGGCTGGTTTATGACAAAGTCGCGGTACGAGCTGGTTTTCGATCCGAAGAAGCCGATGTTGCGGGCCGAATCCCTTTGGGTGATGTTAAAATCCACCAGCAGCTTGTCTTTTGCCAGCATCCAGTGCCGGCCGGCAACCAGCTCAAATTCCTGGGCCAACACCAGGTCGTTGATGAAATTGATGTTTGCGTCCGCGGCGATGCGCATTTCAAATTGTTTTACGGCGTAAGTGCTGTCGTGGATCCATATTTCGCCGTAAAAAGTAAATTCCTGTTTCCGCCTGGGCTTGAATGCCATTTTGTAGCACCAGTGCCCGTCGATGTTTGCACTGTCAACCAGATAATACCTGTATGAAAACAAGGCAGAACCGGCCAGCGGGCTTGTGAAATTCTTCTGAAAAAGGGTGATGTAGTTATCGTAGATGTTCACCTGCTGAATCATATCGCCCAGCAGTTGCGAAATGCTGGCATTATCGATGCCCGAAACGCGCGATGCTTTGATCACTTCCCGCCTTGTTCGCGGCGTGTTTCTGTAATAGACATCGGAAAGCGATTCGGATAGAAACACGGGCAGGTAAGCCTTGCCGCTATAGGAAGATGTGTCAATATAATCAAAGATGAAGGCGAAAGGCTTTAATATCTTCCGGTTCATAAACTTTTCGGAAAGGTTGTTGGCATCAAAACCTATTTTTGTGTATGCTTCAAACTGGTAGTATTCAAGGTTCTCCCTGTTGTTGACCTGCTTGTTTTCAATGACTTTGCGCAGCAGGATTTCGGCCGGGTTCTCGCCGGCTTTGATCACGACCTCCGAAAGGCTGATCTGGTCAGGCTGCAGGTTGAAGTTAATCTCCTGGAAGCGGTTACGAACGACCGGTTTTACCATGATATGGTATCCGACCGAAGAGGCGGCAAGCGAATCGGCGGCCTGCCTTGTTTCTATCGAATAATATCCCTGCTCATCGGTGGTTGAACCGCTGGTAGTTCCTTTGAAATACACATTGACAAAAGGAAGGGCTTCTCCGGTAACGGCATCGGTTATCCTGCCCCTGATTTTGGTTATCTGTGCCTTAGCCTCATACGTGCCGGAAAATAGGAGGATGAGTGCGATCAGGGGCGCGAAAAGACCGGATTTTATTCCGGGAAGTCTGGGCTGTAGCCGGGAATGCATCATTGTTTTCAATATCTGATAGAAAGGGCAGTCATCGCAGTTCAGGCATTGAGATCGTCCCAGAATTCAAGGGCACGCCTTGTATGAGGAATTACGATGGTACCGCCGACCAGATTGGCTATCCCCATCACCTCCATTAATTCAGCTTCGGTCATTCCGTTTTCATTGCATCTGATCAGGTGATACCTGATGCAATCGTCGCAACGCAATACCATGGAAGCGACCAGGCCGAGCATTTCCTTGGTTTTTACCGGCAGTTCCCCTTCGAGGTAGGCATTGGTGTCAACGTTGAAAATCCGCTTGATCACCTTATTGTTTTCGGCGCCCAGCAGGCGTTCGTTCATCTTTTCGCGATAGCTGTTAAACGCATCAGATTGTGTTCCCATGATCATGTTATTTGTTTAGGGGGATGCCGGAGTCAGATAATTCCTTCTTTCAGGATGTCATGCAGGTGAATAACGCCGGCATACTCATTGTTTTCCATAACAAGCATCTGGGTAATATTGTTTTTCCTCATGATGTCGAGGGCGTCGGCGACCAGGATTTCCGCGTCGACGGTCAGCGGGTCGCGGGTCATGATATCGGCGGCTTTAAGGTTTTCGACCGGGGTTTCGCGGTGAAGCATGCGCCGGATGTCTCCGTCCGTAATGATGCCGGCGAGTTTTGATCCGATGAGGACGGCGGTGGCGCCCAGGCGTTTCGAAGAGATCTCAAGCAGCACGGCGCGCATATTGTCGCCTGCCTGAACCTCCGGCTTTTCATTGTATTTGTATAGGTCGGCAACCCTGAGGTAAAGCCTTTTGCCCAATGCGCCTCCGGGATGATACCGGGCAAAATCCTGGCGGGTGAATCCCCGGCATTCCAGCAAGGCTACGGCAAGGGCGTCGCCCATTACAAGTTGTGCGGTGGTGCTTGCGGTAGGCGCCAGGTTGTTCGGGCATGCTTCGCGGCTGACCGTTGAGTTGATTACCAGATCCGCATTCCCGGCAAGGTAGGATTCCGTGTTGCCTACTATGGCAATCAGTTTGTTGCCCATCAGCTTCAGCAAGGGGATCAGCACCTTAATTTCAGGGGTGTCGCCGCTTTTCGACAGGCAGATAATAACATCCCCGGCCCTGATCATACCCAGGTCGCCGTGGATCGCATCGGCTGCGTGCATAAAGCTGGCCGGCGTTCCCGTGCTGTTGAAAGTGCTTACCAGTTTGGCGCCGATGTTGGCACTCTTACCGATTCCGGTAACGATTACCCTGCCTGTGCAGGCAAGGATTAACTCAACACTGCGGATAAAATCATCTGTCAGGTAATTGCCGAGCTGGCCGATGGCTGCCGCTTCTTCAGCAATGGTCCGTAGTGCAATCTGCCTGATCTGATCTGCTGTCTTCAATGGGAGGGGGATTTTTATATGATAAAGGCGTACAAATATACAACATTCAGGCAAGGCTGACTGCACCTTTAAATCCGGATTGAACAACAGAAAGCCCGTTGAGGTTGAACTACTGATTTCATGAGCGGTAACCGGATTAAATAAATTCAGGCACCGGTTGCTGCCGGGAACCAGCTGTGACCGGGCAGGCTGTCCCATCTTATGGGTGTATTTCATTCCAGCCGGTTTGGTGATATTTATTTTTCATCCGAAAGATTTTCCGGAAGAACCAGGAATCTGACCTGCAAAAAACAGATTTTAAGAAAGTTGCTGAATGAATGATATTTTTTAGAAATTTGCACGCCTTTAAATCTGAGGTGAATGATGATTGAGCCCGGCCGGGATGCGCGGGTTGCAGCATCAGAATGGTCGTCCCTGCGGGGATTCACAGATTTGGGAAGCTGCCGGGAATACTAAATTTCGGGAGAATTCAGCTCTCCGGTCAGGGCCGGAAGTAGCGTATTTGGCCGGATTTTCGGATGAATTCCCGGTTGCCGGCCATCATGATTGAATTGTTTTGTATTGAAAAGTCAGTGGATAGTACATTGTTTTTGAAAGACAGATTGCCGGTTTCAGAAAATTGATACCGGGGGAGCATTTTTTTTGACTTTTCCTTACTTAATGATTACATTTGTTTTAAATGAAAAACTATAATCAGATTACCGCAACTGATCTGAGAAAAAAAAATAGCTGCAATGAAGAAAGTGAATAACTATTCGCTTAATGAATTACTGAAAAAGATTTTCGGTTTTGATTCCTTTAAAGGGAATCAGGAGGCGATTATAAACAACCTGCTCCAGGGCCGGGACACATTTGTGATTATGCCGACCGGAGGTGGCAAGTCCATGTGTTACCAGTTACCGGCCCTGATCAGTCCGGGTACGGCCATCATCATTTCTCCGCTTATCGCCCTGATGAAGAACCAGGTGGATGCCATCCGTAATTTCGGGGCCGAGCAGGGGATTGCCCATTTTCTGAATTCATCGCTGAGCAAGGCCGAAATCACAGAGGTGAGAAAGGACCTGAAAAACGGGAAAACCAAACTGCTGTATGTAGCGCCCGAGTCTCTCACCAAAGATGAAAATGTTCAGTTTTTACAGGAAATCGATATATCATTCTTTGCCATTGACGAAGCGCATTGTATTTCGGAATGGGGGCACGATTTCAGGCCCGAATACCGGAGGCTGCGCCCCATTATTGAAGCCATAGGGAAAAAAGTGCCTATTATCGCACTCACGGCCACGGCAACACCCAAGGTTCAGCAGGATATCCAGAAAAATCTGAATATGCAGGATGCCTCCCTGTTTATCTCCTCCTTCAACCGCCCGAATCTTTATTACGAGGTAAGACCGAAGGGAGAAGAGCCGATCAAGGATATCATTAAATACATCAAGTCGCAGCCGGGGAAATCGGGGATCGTATACTGCCTGAGCCGTAAAAAGGTTGAAGAACTTGCCGAAACCCTTCAGGTGAACGGGATTAAGGCGCTGCCTTATCATGCCGGCCTTGATTCGGCCACCCGCGTGACCAATCAGGATAAGTTCCTGATGGAGGAGATCGACGTGATCGTGGCGACCATTGCCTTCGGTATGGGGATCGACAAGCCGGATGTACGCTACGTGATCCACCACGATATGCCAAAGAGCCTCGAAGGATATTACCAGGAAACCGGCCGTTCGGGGCGTGATGACGGCGAAGGGAATTGCATCGCTTTTTACAGTTATGACGATATCCAGAAACTGGAGAAATTCAATAAGAACAAATCGGTGGCTGAACAGGAGATTGCCAGTCAGTTGCTGCTCGAAACCGTTGCCTATGCCGAGTCGTCGGTGTGCCGCCGCAAGCAGTTGCTGCACTATTTCGGCGAGGTTTATCCCGAAGATAACTGCGGAAGCTGTGATAACTGCCTCCACCCGAAGACCAAGTTCGAGGGGAAAGACGCGGTGGAACTGGTGCTCGAAACCGTGCTTGCCCTTAAACAACTGTTCAAGGCCAAGCATGTGATCGGTGTAATTACCGGAAAGCCTTCGGCCAACAACAAATCATTCAAGCACAACCAGCTGGAAGTGTTTGGTAAAGGTTCGGAATACGACGAGAAATACTGGAATGCGGTAATCAGGCAGATGCTGATTGAGCGCCTGCTGGCAAAGGATATTGAGAACTACGGGTTGCTCAAGGTTACGCCCGAAGGGCATAAGTTCCTCAAAAAGCCTTACTCCATCATGCTCACCCGCGATCATGATTATGAGAACGCCGATGAGGAGGATTTCTTTGCCGGTGGTGCAAAAACAAGTACGGCCGATAAGAACCTGTTTACCATGCTCAAAGATCTGCGGAAGGAGATATCGCGCAAGGAAAATCTCCCCCCGTTTGTGATCTTCCAGGATCCATCGCTTGAGGATATGGCCATTCAGTATCCCATCACCTTTGATGAACTGAAAAATATTACCGGCGTGGGCGCCGGAAAGGCACAGAAGTATGGTAAACCATTCCTTGATCTGATCAAGACCTATGTAGAGGATAACGAGATCATCCGTCCGATGGATATGGTGGTGAAATCGGTGGTAAACAAATCGGGGCTGAAGGTTTATATCATTCAGAATATCGACCGTAAAATCTCGCTTGAAGATATCGCCTTTGCCAAGAACATGTCAATCAGCGAATTGCTTACCGAAGTCGAAAGAATTGTTTCGGCCGGTACCAAGCTCGACCTGAACTATTACGTGAACGAATATGTCGACCCCTATCACCAGGACGAAATTTACGATTACTTCCGCGAAGCCGAAAGCGATTCCATCGACAAGGCGCTGGAAGAACTGGGCGAGGATGAATTCAACGAGGAAGAAATCAGACTGATGCGGATCAAGTTTATGTCCGATCTCGGGAATTAGGCCTCCGGTAATTAAGAATCATACAGGGCAGCCGAATTATTGACCGGCTGCCTTATTTTTTATCTAAATTTGCAGCACAAACTACAAATACAACTTTTTATGCAGGAGGAAACAATGGATCAAATACCTGAAATGCCTGAAATCAGGGAAACAACACCCAAGAGTAAACTGAATGTTTTGCTGACGGTAGTTAATCTGGTTATGCTTGCCGGGCTGATTGTATTGTATTTTATTGTTCTCGGCCCCCGTAATGGCGAGCCGGTAAATCAGGCGCTGATTCAGAAGTCGGCTCAGGGCGGTGTTACGGTTGCTTTTGTGAACAGCGACAGCATTATGGTGCACTATGAGCTGGTTAAATCGATGCGTAATACACTTGAAACAAAGACACGGGCCCTTGAGAATGAACTGAAGCGGAAGCAGGGTATATTTGAAAAAGATGCCGCATATTTTCAGGAGCAGGTCAGTAAAAAAACGATTTCCGAAGCTTCGGCCCAGGAGATATATGCACAGTTGATGGCCGAACAACAGAAGTTGTATGAGTTGCGTGAACAATATTCGGCTGAGCTCTCGCGCCAGGAATTCGAGCTGAACCTCGTGCTGATAGACAGCCTGAACAACTTCCTGGAAAGGTACAACCGCAAGATGAATTTTGATTACATCTTCTCACATTCCCGCGGGGGCAATATCCTTTCGGCCAACGATTCGCTCGATATCACTGAGGATGTACTCAGGCAGCTGAATTCCGAGTACAAAGGAAAAACTTCAAAATAGTGAGTAAAGGATGGATCACCGGCGCCGGTTTTTTCCTGCTTGTGTCTGTTTTTGCTATCAGCTCATGTAGGGGAAAGGCGAAAATTGAGGGTGATGAAGTGCTGATCCCTAAGCAGGAGATGATTTTGCTGATGTCGGATATCGAACTTGCCGAAGCAGTGCTTCGCTACAAGCAGGGGAAAATATCACGCGACAGCCTGAATAAGCTTTCGGCCATGACATTTGATTCGGTTTATGCATGGCATCAGGTAACGCCCGCCCGGTTTAAGGCAAACCTTGCATATTACCAGAAGGATCTGGCCGGTTTCGAAAAGATGCTTGATGAGGTTATCCTTTTGCTAACGCGCGCCAAAGACAGTGTCAATAATCTGCCCCTGCCCGGAGGGGATACGGTGCAGCAAAGCAAAATCCGGGTCAGGTGAACCGCCTGCCCTGATGTTTTCCCTGAATTACAGAGGATTTTAAGATTGCAGTTGTTTACGCCGGCTTTCTGCTTTTACTGCCTGGAGGCAGAGGCGGTATAGTAATTCTGGTCTCCTCCGGCTGCAATGGTGTAGTCCCAGTTCATCAGATTCTGGCCTGATGAGCTTCCGGAACCGCTGACAAGAAACCCGGGCGCGATCTCCTGGGCAGGCACCGTGATGCGGTTGCTGGTTACAACCCCATAGGCTGAATAATTACCTCCCGCGTTGGCAAAATTTCTCAGTAACACCTGCGATGAATTGCCCGGGTCGTAGGTAATGGTTACGGTATAGCTGATGCCAAGATCGCTTTTAAACCCTTCTGTTTCCGTAAATCTCCAGGATCCAATGAATTTATCCCTGACATCACCATCGTCAGGATCAATATCTTCGTCAATCACACAGGAAGTAAAGGCCAATGCCATAAAAAAGAATAAAGCCGGAATTCTGATTTTTCCTGATTTCATATAAGGTTGGTTTGCTGGTTAAGCCTGTAAATGATGCATGCATTTCAAATAGTATGCCGCGATTGGTTTTATCCTGCAAATTTATAAAGAACGGTGCATAGCTGATTTTTTTTGATAAAGAAAAAACAGGTTAAAATCCTCAGGAGTCCGGATTTGATTTCAGACGGATTATTAAGTTGAATTCCATGGAATGTTTTTGTTTGCAGGAGTTGTACTATGGCTTCCGCTAAATATTTTTTTGTTTGAATGTTTTATTTGTTAATTTTCGTCGCCCAAATTTATTAACTATGCATACACTGATCGATCTGTTTGAATCTGCTGTTTCGCGGTTTCCTGAGAATACCTATCTTTATGAGAAGCAGGGTGCCGTCTGGGCCAAAGCTAGTTATAGCCAGGTGCGCGACCAAATCTACACTTTTGCGGCCGGATTACTGAGCCTTGGGGCGGTTCCGGGCGATCGCATTGCCATTCTTGCCGAAGGCAGAAATTCCTGGATCATAGGGGAACTTGGGTTGTTGTATGTTGGTTGTTGCAGTGTTCCGTTATCGATCAAATTGTCGCCCTCCGAAGCTGAATTCAGGCTTAAGCACAGCGGGGCACGCAAAATCATTGTATCGGCGGGGCAGTTGGCGAAAATAACCGGTATCAGGGAAAACCTTCCGGATCTGGATCAGATCATATTGATGGATCCCGTTTCCTCAGGAAATGAGAATGATGTCGTTTTTGATGAGGTTTACCGGCTTGGGGAGGGATATCTTAAGACCCACGCCGACGAATTTGCCGGAGCCATGCGGCTGGTAACCCCGCAAACACTGGCAAATATCACCTATACGTCCGGGACTACCTCCGATCCGAAGGGCATTATGCTTACCCATTCAAATTATGTGAACAATGTGATGCAGTCACTGTCCCTGATGGATATTCCGGATACCTATAAAACCCTTGCTTTTCTGCCCTGGGACCACTGTTTTGCCCACACGGCATGCCTCTATTGTTTTATAGCCAAAGGCGCCGGAGTTGCCTCGCTGCAGGTTGGCAAGACCGCAAACGAAACACTCAAGAATATTCCGCTGAATATCAAAGAGATCAAGCCCGATCTGCTGATGAGCGTTCCGGCAATATCAAAAAATTTCAGAAAAAGCATCGAAGCGGGCATTGCCGCAAAAGGCAAGGCCGCCCGCACACTGTTTAACACCGGCCTGCGGATAGCTTACGCGTATAACGGCATTGGTATAAACCGCGGCAAAGGGTGGAGGTTTCTGCTGAAACCCCTTGTAAACTTGTTTGATAAAATCCTTTTCAGCAAGGTGCGCGAAGGGTTCGGGGGTAAACTGAAGTTTTTCATCGGGGGCGGAGCATTGCTGGATATTGAATTACAGCGTTTCTTTCTGGCCATCGGCATCCCGGTTTGTCAGGGTTACGGTCTGTCGGAAGCCTCGCCGGTGATTTCTTCCAATTCGCTGCTCAACCTGAAGCTGGGGACCTCAGGGAAGGTTGTCAGACCGCTTGAACTGAAAATCTGTGATCCCGAGGGCAATGAACTGCCTAAAGGTCAGCCCGGTGAAATTGTGATCCGTGGAGGCAATGTAATGAAAGGATACTGGAAGAACCCGGAAGCTACATCCGATACGGTCCGGGATGGATGGCTCTTTACGGGCGATCTTGGATATATGGATAAAGATGATTACCTGGTCGTGATGGGCAGATCGAAGAGCCTGCTGATCAGCAGCGACGGTGAGAAATACAGTCCTGAGGGTATTGAGGAGGCGCTGGTCGACAATTCAAAACTGATTGACCAGAGCATGCTGCATAACAATCAGAATCCTTATACCGTTGGGTTACTTGTGCCCAATATACAGGAAATCAACCGCCTTGTGGCGAAGCATGGGCTGGAACCCGGATCGGAACAGGGGATAGATTACGCCCTTAAACTCCTGCAGCACGAGGTGAATGCCTACTACAAGCACGGCCGGTTTGCCGGTATGTTTCCCGAAAGGTGGCTGCCTACCTGTTTTGCAGTATTGCCTGAACCGTTTACGGATAAAAACCTGATGATCAACTCGACATTCAAAATGGTCAGAGGCAAGATCACCGAAAGGTATGGTCAGGTGATTGAATTCCTTTACACTGCTGAAGGGAAAAACACGCTGAATGATCTGAACAGATCGAACCTGAAAAACTGGTACATCACCGAAAACTGATCTTTGGAACCTGTCTGCGAAATTCTGTATCCTGCACGTCAACTCAACCTTCCAGACGGATTATTTTTTCGGATCCGGTAAACCGGCCGGAGGTGACCCGGATAAAGTAAATTCCAGGGCTGAGTTCAGAGGTATTGAATCTGATGCGGTTTCTGACTTTTCCCTTTACCTGTTTGTGCATGTGCTTAACGATAGCCCCTTTCAGATCGGCGATTTCAATTAAGGCATCGGCGGAATTATCCGGCACAAAACTCACATCCACGTATTCGGAAAAAGGATTCGGCATTGTTTCAATCAGTATTTCATCACTGAAAGGCGCCTGATCCTTTGTGTAGATGCTGTAGTCAAGCAGGAGCGAATCAAGGAAAATCATCGACCGCGTGAAATAGGTTTCAGGCATAGCATGCCCGGCCTTATGAGAAAAAAACTCATAGGAAAGATTATGGTGCGCAAGGGTATCCTGAAGCGCAAAGTTCGGGAAATAAGCCATCGTTTCATCGTACAAGCCACAGCCGTAGAGGATACTGACACTGTCGGCCGGACTGAGGTTTGAAAGCATGGTGGGAATGTTGAAAGCTTTCCATTTGGCATAAACAGAGTCAAGCAACTGGCAATATTGATTAAACGGGAACTGAATGATCTGCGGATTGATATAGGTTTGATTAGAGTTCGGGTCGGGCGAAAATCCGCTGGAGGCCAAAAAAAGACTCCGGGTAAAGAACCCATTTGGACCCATTGACTCATCATTCATAAACCCGTAGAAATTATAAAAGTAGGGAGGTCCGCTGTTTTCCAGCATCAGCATCTGCCTTACCGCCGGCATCCAGAGGTCGTAATTTACCTGTGCTGCATGGGATGAAATTGCCCTGAATTTGTCCTTGTGAAGAATACCGAACCTGAACGCACCATACCCGCCAAGCGATTGCCCGATCAGGCCCCTTGCCTCCTTCTGCGGAATAGCCCTGAAGTTATCCTCAACCCATGGGATTAAATCCAGTATGGTAAAATCCTCAAAATTGCCGGTAATCACCGAATTTACATAAACGCCTGTCCCGAAGGGCTGACATCCGTTGTCGGCACATACAACGATCATGGGTTGAATCTGCCCGCTTGTCAGTAAATGACTCATCAACATCTGCCTGTCGTCCAGTGCATTCTGGTTGCCTCCCCAGCCATGCAAAAAGTAAACAGCCGGGTAATATGCCTCCTGCTCCTGGTAATAATTATGGGGCAGGTAAATACTGACCTTCCGGATTTCTTTAAGTGAATTACTGTAAAACTCGGTGTCAATTTTGAAAAACTGGGCTTTTACCGGAAAGGGATAAAAGAACAAAAAAATAAGTGGCGCGAGGAATAATGTTTGTTTTTTCATGCGGGAAGAATTTGGCAACTATTTCAAAGATACATAATAGTTATTGAAATTATTCTTATCTGAACAAAAAATCATACCCGATATTTTTATCTGGGTATTCCGTGGTTCGTTAGTCTCTGCGCCCTTTTACCTGAGCCGGTGGACGGATGCCATGGATGGATAATGCATGATATAAGAGAGGTAAGGTGTATTTGCTAAGGATTTCTGGTTTGATCCGGTTTGAAAATGAAACAGTTGCATTTCAGCTTTATTGATCAGACTTAAATATTAAAATATGTTAAAGCATGTGATTGAATACTATTGTAAAATTTTTACAATCCCCCACTTTTTATAATTTTGCACCATGATAGATCAGTTCAGACAACACATTGCAGATTTCCGTCTGTTTGAGCCCGGCGATCCTGTTTTGCTGGCGGTTAGCGGCGGGGTGGACTCTATGGTTATGGCCGAGTTGTTTCACCGGGCAGAATATAATTTTACCATAGCCCATTGCAATTTCGGTCTGAGGGGGGCTGAGTCGAATCAGGATGAGCGTTTTGTGGCTTCCATTGCCGAAGGTTATGGGGTGAAGCTTTTTGTGAAGCATTTTAAAACGCGGGAGTATGCAGGGTTCAACAAGATTTCCGTTCAGATGGCTGCCCGTACCCTCCGTTACGAGTGGTTTGATGAATTGCTGGCCACCGAAGGCTTTAGGACCGTTGCCACCGCCCATCATCTTGATGACCAGATTGAGACGTTTTTTATCAATATCCTCCGTGGAACAGGCATCAGTGGTCTGCATGGCATCCTTGCAAACCGCCGCAGCATCGTACATCCGATGATGTTTGCCTATCGCAGGCAGATCGAGGAATTCGCCGGCGATGAAGCCATCGGATTCCGTGAAGACAGTTCGAACCGCTCTTCCAAATACCTCAGGAACAAAATCAGGCATGACCTGATGCCGCTGCTCGGAGAGATCAACCCTGAATTCAGGAAGACCATTACTTTCACCATCGACCGCATGCGCGAAACAGAGCAACTGCTCGACAATCACCTTACGGCTGTGCGCCAAAAGGTAATGGTTGAGAGTGCCGACAGCATTTCGTTCAGGATCAGTGAATTGGTGAAACTAACCCCTTTGGAAGTTTATCTGTTTGAGTTGCTTCAACCATACGGCTTCAACCGGAGTGTTACCGATGAAATTGTCAGGGGTTTACAGGATATTCCGGGAAAGCAGTATTTCTCTCAAACGCACAGGTTGCTGAGAGACAGGGAATTGCTGATCCTTACCGAATCGGGGCCAGCAGGCAGCCAGCCGGCCGGTGAAGTGATGATCGATGAAGGGACCTCCGAGCTAAGAAAGCCAGTCCAGCTAAGGTTTTCGGTTTTAAAAAATGATGAAAACCTCATCATCAGCAAAAGCGGCGCCATAGCCATGCTTGATGCTGATAAGATCAGGTGGCCGCTGAGACTGAGGAAATGGAAAGAAGGCGATACATTTGTACCCTACGGCATGACAAATAATAAAAAACTCAGCGATTACTTTATAGATAATAAGTTTTCCATCGTTGAGAAGGAAAATGCCTGGCTGCTGATTTCGGGCAACGAGATTGCCTGGTTGATCGGGCACCGTATCGGCAACAGGTTCAGGATCGACCCGGGTACAGAGCATGTACTGCGCATTGAGCTACTTGATTAAATTTCAGCTTTAAACCAATTAACTTCCGATGAAAAAATTCCAGAAATTACTCCTGCTTTTGCTGATTATCCTTTGCAGCTCGGTTACTGCATTTCCGCAGGTGCTGAAACCGGTTAAGTGGGGTTTCACCACAAAACAAATCAGCAACAGTGAAGTCCAGCTGATATTCACCGCTACCATTGATCCTACCTGGCACCTCTATTCACAGGATATTCCGCCCGACGGGCCGGTGCCCACATCGTTCACCTTCGAGCCCGGACCGGGATATAAACTGATCGGAAAGGTGAAAGAGCCGAAAGCCAAAGAAGAGTTCGACAAGAATTTTGACATGGTGGTGAAATATTTTGCCGATAAAGCGGTCTTTACGCAAAAAATCGAGGTGCTGACCGACAAGGATTTCGTGATCAAAGGCTTTCTGGAGTTTATGTGTTGCGACGACAGCCGTTGTCTGCCTCCCGATGAGGTGGACTTTGAATTCCGGGTGAAAGGCAATCCGGATGCCGGAAAGATTGAAGTTCCCGTTACAGAATCAGTGGTTTCTCCCGGTGGAAATCAGGCCGATACGGCTGTGGCCGTGGCTGTGGCCGATACCGTTGCTACCGGTACGGGTGAGATCAAGCCGGCCGATGGCGGTGGGCTTGAAGAACATTCATCATTGTGGACGCTTTTCTTCTTTTCTTTCATTGCCGGACTGGCAGCCATTCTCACCCCTTGCGTTTTCCCCATGATTCCCATGACGGTGACTTTCTTTCTGAAGGAAAAGGACAAGGTAAAAGCCAAATTCCAGGCACTCACCTACGGGGTTTCCATAATCCTGATTTATACCATTATCGGAACGGTGGTCGCCATTACCCTGGGGGCCAACTTCGCCAACTTCCTCAGTACCCACTGGCTGCCGAATGTGCTTTTCTTCCTGATCTTTATGTTTTTTGCCGCATCTTTCCTGGGGATGTTTGAAATTACCCTGCCCAGCTGGCTGATCAATAAATCGGATTCACAGGCCGACCGGGGCGGAATCATAGGTTCTTTCTTTATGGCATTTACCCTGGTGCTGGTTTCATTCTCCTGTACCGGTCCCATTGTAGGGGCTATTCTGGTAGCTTCGGCCAGCGGACAGGTGCTTGAGCCCATCATCGGCATGCTTGGATTCTCACTGGCCTTTGCGCTGCCTTTTACCCTGTTTGCCTTCTTCCCGCGCTGGCTCAACAACATGCCCAAATCCGGCGGATGGCTGAATTCGGTGAAAGTAGTCCTCGGCTTTATCGAACTCGCCCTTGGACTTAAGTTTCTGAGTATTGCCGACCAAACCTACCACTGGGGCATCCTCGACCGTGAAATTTACCTCGCTTTCTGGATCGTGATTTTCACCCTGATGGGCTTCTACCTGTTGGGCAAACTCAAATTCTCGCACGACAGTGACCTGAAATTCATCAGCGTGCCGCGCCTTTCGCTGGCCATTATCACCTTTACCTTCGTGCTGTATATGATTCCCGGCATGTTTGGTGCGCCGCTTCAGGCCCTTTCAGGTTATCTGCCTCCTCAGGCCACCCACGATTTCGACCTGAACAAGATTGTCAGGGACAATGTGCAGGTGTTCGGTGGTGGTGGCGGATCGGCATCGGAAAAGCCTTCCGGGCTCTGCGATAAGCCCAAGCATGGCGAACTGCTGCACCTGCCGCATGGCCTCGAAGGCTATTTCGATTACGAGCAGGGCCTTGCCTGCGCCACACAGCAGGATAAACCCGTGTTCATTGATTTTACCGGTCATGGTTGTGTAAATTGCCGCGAAATGGAAGCGCGGGTATGGTCCGATCCAAGAGTACTGAAAAAACTGCGCGAGGAATTTGTCATTGTGGCACTTTACGTGGATGACAAAACCCAGCTTCCTGAATCGGAATGGATTACATCGACCTACGACGGTAAGGTTAAGAAAACGATCGGCAAGAAATACGCCGATTTCCAGATCAGCCGGTTCAATGTAAATGCCCAGCCTTACTATGTGCTGCTCGATACCAAAGGAAGCACCCTGGTTCCTCCAAAGGCTTACGATCTGAACGTGGAGAACTTCCTGGCCTTTCTTGAGGCCGGCCTGACGGAGTTTAGAGCCCGTCAGTAATAGCGCTCAGGCGCGGGCGAGGACGACCGCGCTAACGGGTAAGCACGGACGAGGACGTCCGCAATAAGCGGGCTTAATTGTTTTTATGCTTATCCGGGTTGTGGCAGCATGTTTCGGGGGTGCAGGTTTCGGGTTTTTCAACCACCAGCACTACGCTGAAGATGCCTTTGTCGCTGTCGAGATCGTTGTACGCATCAATTTCTTCCGGGCTCAGGTGTTTTCCGAGCATCTCATCAGGCAACCGCACTTTATTCACCTCAACAATGCCGCCTTCATTGAAACCCGTTTTCCGGAAGTAGTTCATAAAAATATCCACCTTTTCAGCCCCTGCAATGCATCCGGCGAAAGCGGAAGCCTCCTTCCTGAGCCCGTCTGGGATTTCTTCAAGGATTACAAAGTCTGAAACGCAAACAACCCCGTTATGCTTTACAATGCGGTACATTTCATCAGCGACGCGTTGTTTGTTCTGCTGAAGGTTGAACACACAGGTGGCGTAAATAATATCGGCTGTTTCATCGGCAACCGGGGCATCTTCAATGTTTCCAATCCTGAATTCCACATTGTTGATACCCGATTGATCGAGCAGATGTTGGGCTGCTCTGATGTTTTCAGGCGCGTGGTCGATGCCGGTTACTTTGCCGCTGACACCTGTGAGGCGCGCCATGATGATTGCATCATTACCGGTGCCAGACCCGAACTCCACGATGCGGTCGCCCTGCTGAATAACCTGAAACCTGGCCGGAACATCGGCGTCCGTTTCAAGCAGCTCCGGCGCTCCCGAATGACATCCGCAACCGCCGGATCCGCAGCCACAGGCTGTGTTATTTATTTTTTCAGTATTTGATGATATGTTGATGGCTGTTTCCATAGTTAGCATGTATTTTGGTTTTGGCAGGGATTTTATGAAAAACAAGCTTATCGCCCGATGGTTTAAATGATGCAATACATTTAATTGTTTGCGATAGGATGATTTTTTGTCCGGACTGATCCGAGGACATTGTATAACTGTCAGTAAAGCAAGGGAATATCAGATCGCCCGTTCTGCAGGCGGTTGGTTAATTATGTTAATAGTTACATATAATTTCATGAATAATTGTATTTTCACACCCTCAAAACTCCCTGCCCGGATGAAACGATATTCATTGATCCTGATTTTAACGATTTCCGCCATTTCTCAGGTTTATGCTCAGCCTTTTGTAAGTGTCAACTCCGGGTTGCCCGGTGTTGGCCGCGGTGCAGTCGCTTTTGCCGATTTCGACAACGACGGCGACCTGGACCTGATACTCAGCGGTCAGGACAACACCTACAGTCCGTTTTCGGCAGTTTACCGCAACGATGCCGGTCAGTTTGTTGGGGTGGAAAGCGGTATTGCGCCTCTTGAGAACTGCGCAATGGCTGTTGCCGACTTCGATCTTGACGGTTTGCAGGATGTGGTGATCACCGGTGTTGATTTTGACGGAAGCAAAACCCTGCTTTACCGGAATACGGGTAATCTGCTGTTCGTGCTGGTTCCGGCCGGTTTCTATAATGCCGGAGCCGGTGGTGACCTGGCGTGGGCCGATTACAATAACGACGGGTATCCTGATCTGGTTATTTCGGGCAATTGGCAAACCCACCTGTATACCAACAACGGGGATGGCACCTTTAGCCCCGACGAAGCCGGCCTGGTGGGCATGAACACCCCGGCACTGGCCTGGGGCGACTTCGACAACGATGGCGATCCTGACCTGCTGATGTCGGGAGATGCCGGATCGGTTGGCGAAGTTTATATTTACATCAATCAGGATGGGGATTTTTTTCGCCTTGAAGCACAGATTGAAGGCGCCGTTGGCGGAGATGCCCGCTGGGGCGACTTCGACAACGACGGCAACCTCGATATCCTGATTACAGGCAAGGATGCCTCGCTGACACCGGTTTCTTATGTTTACCGGAATAACGGCGACAACACCTTCAGTTTCGCCAATGCCGGGTTGGTAGGTACGGCGCTTGGCCCTGCCGATTGGATCGATTATGATAATGACGGTGACCTTGACGTTATGGTAGCCGGGCAAAACGCCGGATGCGGCAATGCCGCCACACGCCTTTACGAAAACAACGGTGCCGGAAGTTTCTATGAATTCCCGGCCGGGCTTGCCTACGCCGAAAGGGCCGCTTCCGCCTGGGGCGATTTTGATAACGACGGGGATTACGACCTGGTATTGACTGGGATTTCAACCGGTCATACCACCCGCTTATACCGCAACGACCTTATAACCGGTAGTTTTCAGCCAAATACCCCGCCCACGGCCCCCGGTAATCTGTACACTTATGTGTCGGGAGACTACGCGGTAATCAGCTGGGCCCGGTCAACCGACGCGCAAAGCCCGCAAAACAGTATTACATATAATGTAATGATGGGTACTTCGCCGGGAAGTATTGATGTGATCTCTCCAATGTCCGATCCTGCTACCGGCCACCGCTACATGACTGCTGCGGGCAATGCCGGACAGAATGATTTTATGGTTTTCCGGAATCTTGAGCCCGGAACATATTACTTCAGGGTTCAGGCCATTGATCAGGCTTTTGCGGGTTCTGCCTTTTCGGATGAAGGCAGTTTTGCCGTGCTGGGCACACATACCACCGACCAACCGCTGCAAATGCCTGAACTGTTGTTGCAGCATGGTATAATCATGGTCAATTACCTGCCGGTGAGCAGGGGCGAGGCTTATCTGATCGGTCCTGAAGGAAGAATCGTTGAAACCCGCCATTTTGCAGGTAACAACTTTGAAATGTCTGTTCGGGACCTGACCCCCGGACTCTATGTGATTCGCCTGCTCGCGGAAGGGAAACAGTGGACATGGAAATTTGTGAAGTAGCAAAATCCGCTGCGCTGTTCCGGAAAAAATCTTTCCGATGAATTTATTCCGGTCTGAAATCTTTTCCGGCCGGTTTCTGATCAGAAGATACCCGATTTATCGCAAAGGCCTTCTTTACTTTAATTGAAGGCTGTCCGCTGAAAGCATACCGGTCTTCCGGCGGATGCCTGCGCATATTCGTTTGCGGCTGTGCTGATTGTTTATTGTGAAAATCCGCCAGGCGCTTCTGGTTGAACTAAAATTACCGTGATTTTGTTAAGCAAATAAAACAGGGATGAAGACCGCGTTTGTCATATTTGCCATTATATTTTTTATTTCTGGCAGCAGAGGTCAGACGATAAAAATCCCGGAACCGGTTAATTTTCTGGCGCTGGGTGATTCATACACCATCGGACAGAGTGTACCGGAAAATGAGCGGTGGCCGGTGCAGTTGATGAATGCTTTATCAGGGAGTGGATTTCAAACCGGTGAACTGCGCATTATTGCCCAGACGGGATGGAGAACCGACAACCTGAAAAATGCCATCAACCATCAACTGCCATTGAATGGGTTTAATGTGGTATCGCTGCTTATCGGAGTGAATAACCAGTACCAGGGCGGCACTCCCCATGCTTATGCCCCGCAGTTCGAAGATTTGCTCAGCCAGGCCATTGCCCTTGCCGGTTACAACCCCTCCGGGGTTTTTGTACTTTCCATTCCCGATTATGCCTTTACCCCTTTTGGCAACGGAAATCCGGCCATCAGTCAGCAGATAGATGCATTCAATCAGGTTAACAGAAACATCAGCAGTTTATTTGGCGTAACTTATATCGACATTACGCCCATCAGCCGGAATGGCTTATCGAATCCTGCTTTGATTGCCGGCGACGGACTTCACCCCAGCGGATTGATGTACAGCCTTTGGGTGGAGGAAATCATGAAAAAAGTAACACGGGAATTAAGTATCGCTGAAGAGCCTTTTGCGGTTTCCGGGCCGGAGTGGTTTGTACAGGATAAATCCCTGTCAATCGTCAATTTAACTGAAAGTGCTGAAATTCAGATTTATCAGGCAAACGGAAGAATGGTATCAGCTGAGCGGCTTACCGGCCGTGGGCGGACCTCTGTAAGCCTGATGAATCTTCCGGCCGGCTTCTATTTTTTCAGGCTATTCCGTGATCCTGATTTCCGGATAACGGGAAAGTTTTATTTGCCTTGAAGGGGCCCGGGTCATCATAACAATGAATCAAGTGCTGAACGGCATCCTCCTGAATATCGGACTGCAGTTATGCTGTTTTCAGGGACGGGAATCAACAATAAGGATCCCATGAAATTAAAAGCCTTCCCCGAAAACCGGGGAAGGCTTTTGTCATATTCTGGTTTATGCTTACTCGCAGTAATATTTGTAGAAATAGGGGATGGTCTCGATGCCCTTGTAGAAATTGAACAGCGGGTAATTCTCGTTCGGTGAGTGGATGGCATCCGACTCAAGTCCGAAACCCATCAGGATGGATTTGATCCCCAGCACGCGCTCAAAAGTGGAGATGATGGGGATGCTTCCGCCGCTGCGCACGGGTACCGGCTTTTTACCGAAGGTAGTTTCATAGGCCTTACTGGCGGCCTGATAGGCTTTTGTATCGGTGGGAGATACATAACCCTGTCCGCCGTGCAGGTTGGTAACTTTCACCTTCACATAAGGCGGGGCAATTTTCATGAAATGTTCTTCGAATAATTTTGATATCTCTTCATGATCCTGGTGTGGAACCAGCCGCATGGATATTTTGGCATAGGCTTTCGACGGCAGCACGGTTTTGGCGCCTTCTCCGGTATATCCGCCCCAGATGCCGCATACATCAAGGGTTGGCCGGATGCCTGTGCGCTCCATGGTGGTGTAGCCTTTTTCACCGCATACTTCAGCGATGTCGATGGCTTTCTTGTATTCCTCGAGGTTGAACGGGGCTTTGGCCATTTCGGCGCGTTCTTCAGCCGTAAGTTCAAGCACTTTGTCGTAGAATCCCGGGATGGCGATGTGGTGGTTTTCGTCCGTCAGCGAAGCGATCATCTTTGAGAGGATATTGATCGGGTTGGCTACAGCGCCGCCAAACAGTCCTGAATGCAGGTCACGGTTTGGCCCGGTTACTTCAACTTCGAGGTAAGCCAGCCCGCGCAGTCCAACGGTAATCGAAGGGATATCCTGCGCGATCATGCCGGTATCAGATACCAGGATGATGTCGGCTTTGAGCATCTCTTTATGATCGCTGCAGAATTTCTCAAGGTTCGGAGAGCCGATCTCCTCTTCGCCTTCAATCATGAATTTAACGTTGCAGGGCAAAGTTCCGGTGCTGACCATGCTTTCGAATGCCTTGGCATGCATAAACGCCTGTCCTTTGTCATCATCGGCCCCGCGGGCATAAATCTTACCGTCGCGGATCTCCGGCTCGAAAGGCGGGCTTTTCCAGAGGTCGGGCGGGTCAACCGGCATCACATCGTAATGCCCGTAAACCAGTACGGTGGGTTTTGAAGGATCGATGATTTTTTCGCCGTAAACCACCGGGTTGCCGGCGGTGGGGATGATCTCCGCTTTGTCGGCGCCGGCCTTCAGAATCGTGTTTTTCCAGTATTCGGCAGCCCTGAGCATATCCGGCTTGTGCTCTGATAGTGAGCTGATGGAAGGAATGCGGATCAGCCCGAACAATTCATCCAGAAAACGTTGTTTGTTGGATTCCAGGTAAGTGTTTAATTTTTCCATTATTTATGATGATGATTGGTTAATTTTCAATGGGATAAAGATAGGAATTACAGCTTTAACCGGTGGATGCAATTTGTTAATGATTTATAAATAGTTCGTCATGGAAATTTGTTCTGTCTGCAAACCAACTACATAAAAATTCATCATTGTCCGGAAAAAACGAAGAAAGAATTTGCCACAAAGACACTAAGTATCACTAAATGAGAAAATCAGGTTTTGTGCAACCTCGTGCCTTTGTGCCACTTCGGCAGGCTCAGTACATCGCTTAATGGCGAAATATGTAAAAGTAAGCTGTATGCTTTTTCAATCTTCTGAAACCAACACCTGTAAAGCATTCCGGTCAGGTTATAACAATTTCCCCGGTCAACAATGGTAAAAATTATGTACAAGGTAAGGATTGATTCCTGCGCATGATTTGTATTTTACTTTATAATAATTTTTATATTTGTCACCTGCCGGGGATAAAACAGTCTTTTGTTTCTTCAAGTGATACATCCTGAGAAAGTTGTGGTTTGCCCGCGTTCTGTTTCTTAAATCCAGCCAGGTGAGATGAAGAGAAATTATTGCTTTAATTGTATACCATTGTCATATTGGCATTTTTTCTGCCGGATGCTCAGGCTACCTGTTTTGTTGCTTTTCGCCCTGCTTCTGTTCAATAACGCCGGAGCGCAGATATTGCCGGATTATACAGTTATTGAAGGCGTTAATCCTGAAGTGCTGGTTAAGCAATACCTGATCGGGCAGGGGGTTGAAACTTCAAATATCACCTATTCAGGGCATGAAAATGCGAGGGGCAGATTTTATGGCTTATCAAATATAGGGATCGATGCAGGGGTGATCCTTACATCCGGGAGGGCCAGCCTTTCAAAAGGCCCGAACAATCAAGCCAACGCGACTTTTCAGGCCGGCACACCCGGTGATGCTGCCCTTAATCAGCTTTCGGGCAGTTCAACCCTTGATGCCAGTGTGCTTGAATTCGATTTTGTGCCCCAATCGAACATCGTTGAATTCAGATATGTTTTCGCTTCCGAGGAATATCCCGAGTATGCCAATTCCAGCTATAACGATGTTTTTGGCTTTTTCATCTCCGGGCCGGATATTTACGGGCCTTTCCCCAGTCCGCCGGGCTTCCCGAACGGTGCGCAGAATATTGCACTGGTCCCCCAGGTGCTTCCTCCGGCATACGTTTCCATAAACAACATCAACCATATTGTCAATAACCAGTATTATGTTACCAACGGAACAGGCAGCACCCCGGTACAGAACCCATATATCCAGTATGACGGATTTACCACGGTGCTTACTGCCCGTGCAGTTGTTATACCCTGTCAGACATATCACATTAAACTGGCTGTTGCCGACATCAGCGACCGTAGTTATGATTCAGGGGTTTTTCTGGAGGCTAACTCTTTTAACAGTGTCGGTGTGCAGTCGGCCGTTTCGTTTACCCATGCCGTTGTTGATACAGCGGTTGAGAACTGTAACAATGCCGCTTTGCGCTTCGAAATCAGCACCCTTCGTTCCCAGCCGTTTGTAATTCATTATGAACTTGGCGGAACAGCCATCAATGGGGTCGATTACGAACTTATTGCCGACAGCGTGGTAATCCCTGTCGGAGCTTTGACGGCTGAAGTTGAAATTATCCCGATTGTGGATAACCTCCCGGAGCCGACAAAGTATGTGCAAGTTATTTATAATACCTCGTTTTGCGAATATATTCCCGATACGGCGCTGATATGGATCAAAGACTATCCTGAATTCAAACTGCTGGCCAGTAACCCGCAATCCATCGAATGCGGGCAGGAGGTGTTTATACGGGCCGGGGCCAACGGAGGAATAGAACCCTGGGAGTATTACTGGGACAGTGGGAATCCGGCAGATACCACCGATATTATCCGGGTTTCACCCTTGACATCAACAGATTATACTGTTCAGGTAACCGATGTTTGCGGAAATGTTGTTGAAGCGATAATCCCTGTGGAAGTGCGGGGCCCCGTTGCTGTAATAACCCAGGGCAACGAAATCAATATATGTCTTTATGATGATCTGGTGCTTTCCGTGCAGGGTGGCACCAGCTGGCAGTGGAGTACAGGCGAAACAACCCAAAGCATCACGGTAGCCCCGCTGGTGAATACCGTTTATTCCGTTACGGCCTTTGATAACTGTGGCAATTCCGATCAAACTGAAATCCTGGTAACTGTCGGTCTTCCTTTTGCAGATGCCGGTGAAGATCAGGAAATCTGCAATGGAGAAACGGTTACCCTTACAGCCAACGATACCCCCAACGGCTCATGGTTATGGACTGATATGCTGAGCGGTGATACATACAACGGCAGGATTGTGAATGTTTCGCCGGCAACAACCCGTGATTATTGCGTAACGGTGACCGATAACTGCGGAAATGTAGTGGAAGACTGTATTACCATTACGTTAATTCAGATTACGGCCGATGCAGGGCCCGATCAGGTGATTGCTCACGGAACCAATACCAGGCTGACTTCGTCTGCCGCAGGTGGTACTCCTCCTTATACTTATTCATGGAGCCCCGCCGAGCTGGTAACCGACCCCACATCCTTTGAAACCTTTACACATAATCTTTATTCATCCCAGAACTTCACCTTGGAGGTGACCGATAGCAGAGGTTGTGTATCGACCGGAAGTACAGTGGTGACGATAGAAGGAGGCCCACTGCAGGTAAACCCGGTAGCCATTGAGCCCGTCATCTGTCGAAACGAATCAACAGAAATAAGGGCAATCCCCGGCGGAGGTTCCAATACATACCAAACCTTTAGCTGGACTTCCAGCCCTCCGGGTTTTACATCCTCAGAGGCAAACCCTGTAGTAAGCCCGGTTATCACAACCGTATATACTGTTGAAGTATTTGATGGATATAATACTGCAACGGGAAGCGTGACGGTAAGCGTCAACCAGCTGCCTGTTGTGTTGCTTGCTCCTCAGGATGACCCCAGGGTAGTGATGATAAGCCCCGTGGAAATCGGTCTGTGCGTTTACGATACTTTAACTCTGAGTGCCGGTAACCCGGGCTCCACTTACCAATGGAGTAATGGTTCGACCGATCAGACGATTGATATTGGAACATCAGGAATTTCTTTTGATATTCAAACATATCAGGTAATGGTGCACGACCCTATCACCGGGTGCAGCAACGAAGGAAGTATAACTGTTTATTTTACGTTTCAGTATTGCAGCTATGGAATAGGGGAAAAGGAATCTGATGACCGTTTGCTGGTTTACCCGAATCCGTCGGTTGAAGGGATTTTCAACATTCGCATCGAAGGGCTGAAAGGGGAAACAATGCTTGATGTCTATACAGCGCAGGGTAAACTGATCAAGTCGGAAGTGTGTTCGATTTCACCGGGAAGCACCTATAACTCCTCGCTGCTGCTGAGCCGGTCCGGAAATGGTTTTTATTTCCTGAAGCTATCCAATAATGAGGTTGTGATAATCAGAAAACTGATCATTCAACAATATTAACTTTCAGCTTCTCCGGCAGGATAAATACTTCAGACCATACTGGTCTGTTGAAATCAACCGGCACCAAAAGAAAGATACTCTGTTAGAACAAGCTGACTTTTGACCTGCCGATGCTGACTAACGCATTGCTGATGTTGCTTTTATCAATAGCCATGCGGATAACAGTTGTAACTGTTATCCTCCCCGCCATACTTACCATTGGTTGTTTTTTCAAATTGAGGGTTTGCAATCTGCAGATGCCGGTATATTGATCAGCATTCTTCCTGACGACAACCTCCGGTAAGGAAAATGGAATGTCGCCTATCCGGAAGGAATTTACTATTTTATACTGATGGAGTCTTGTTTATGGGACAGCAATAACGAACGGATAAATTTCGCTCCCCATGAAGGCCTTATTCTTCTTCTGTTCTGTACTTTTAGCTGCCTGGTTTTTTCTACCTTTGGCGCGTATTAACCAGCACTTGTTATGACTAAAATCAGGCTGGCCATCAATGGATTTGGCCGCATCGGGCGTATCACTTTCCGCGCTTTACTCAGTAAAAAGGATATTCAGGTTGTTGCCATCAATGACCTGACCGATCCTCCCACCCTTGCCCATTTGCTCAAGTACGATTCGGTGCATGGAAATTTCCCGGGCACGGTGGTTGCCGGTCCGGATTACCTTTTGATCAACCGCCGGAAGGTACTGGTTTTTTCGGAACCGGAACCCGGAGGGGTGAAATGGGGTAAGCTGGGAATTGATGTGGTGATTGAATCAACCGGAAAGTTCACCGACAGGGCTGCTGCCATGAAGCATGTGGAGGCCGGGTCGCGCAAGGTGATCATTTCGGCCCCGGCCAAAACTGACCATGAAGACGTTAAGTATGTGGTGCTGGGCATCAACGACCATATTATTGAGAAAAGTGATGTGATCATCTCCAACGCATCCTGCACTACCAACTGCGTGGCGCCCATGATCAAGGTGCTTGACGACCTGTGGGGAGTGGAAAAGGGATTTATCACCACTGTGCATTCCTATACGCGCGACCAGAACCTGATTGATGCGCCCCACGCCGATCTCAGGCGGGCCAGGGCCGCAGCTTACAGCATTATTCCGACCACTACCGGTGCTGCCAAAGCCGCTACCAGAATCTTCCCCCATCTGAAGAAAAACCTTGGCGGGGCCGGTATCCGCGTTCCGGTGCCTGACGGCTCGCTGACCGACCTTACCTGCACCCTGCGTCATTCTACCAGCATTGAAGAGATCAACGCCGCTTTCAGGGATGCCGCCAACGGTTACCTGAAAGGAATCCTTCAATACACGGAGGACCCAATTGTTTCGGTGGATATTCTCGGAAACCCGCATTCGGCCATCTTCGACGCCGGGCTTACCGCCGTGCTCGGCGATAAAAACAAACTGGTGAAAATCGTAGCCTGGTACGACAACGAAAGCGGATACGCCCACCGCTTAGCCGATCTGGTTGAAAAGTTTGTATAATCTGCCGATTTAGCAGGGAAGGTGGATTTATCCGTCAGCGCTTTCCGGCATCCGTGAGCCTATATACCCCTGAGATAATTGTATATTTCCTGCTGTGACCTGATCCTTGGCGTTTTGCCTGCGTCCTTGTATGGATTGATATCCGGATGGTTCACGATCCTGGCTTTGGCGTTATCTTTCAGCTGAATCAGCAGCATGGTTTTAAGTTCCTGCCTGAGTCCTGCATCGTTTACGGGGCAGGCTACTTCGATGCGGTTGTCAAGATTGCGGATCATCCAGTCGGCCGAAGATATGTAGTATTTTTCTTCACCGCCGTTATGGAAGACAAATACCCTGCTGTGCTCCAGAAAACGGTCAACGATGCTGATAACCTCTATATTTTCGCTAAGCCCTGTTATTCCCGGAACAAGGGTGCAGGTCCCGCGGCAGATAATCCTGACTTTTACCCCGGCATTGCCCGCCTGGTAAAGCTTTTTCACCATTTTATCGTCCACCAGGTTGTTTAACTTGATGATGCACCAGGCTTCCTTTCCGTTTTTTGCATTTCTGATCTCATTGTTGATCATGCGGGTAAAGTAATTGCGCATATGAAACGGGGCGACAATCAGGCTTTTAAATCTGGGCGGGTTGTATTTGCTCTCGAACAGGTGAAATACCGCGTTCACATCGGCAGTCACCTGCGGATCGGCGGTCAGCAGGCTGTCGTCGGCATATACCCTGGCGGTTTCTTCATTGAAATTGCCTGTGCCGACATTGGCATAGTAAACGTTTTTGTCACCTTCTTTCCGTCTGATCAGTAACAACTTGCAGTGCACCTTGAAGCCAGGGATG
Organism: Bacteroidales bacterium UBA5833; assembly: GCA_002433025.1. Classification (GTDB taxonomy): domain Bacteria; phylum Bacteroidota; class Bacteroidia; order Bacteroidales; family Lentimicrobiaceae; genus Lentimicrobium. Next base: position 87,952 of record DJGZ01000083.1, on the reverse strand, counting down.
CCCTGTATCAGTTTTACGCCTTCTTCCTGCAGTTTGCCGGCCCAGTATATGTTTGCCTCCTCGTCGAAACGTGCCTGCAATTCCATGAATACAGTGACTGATTTTCCGTTACGCGCCGCATTGATCAGGGCGTTCACCACCCTCGAGTCCTTTGCCACTCGGTAAAGGGTCATCTTGATGGCTTTTACCCCCGGGTCGATGGATGCTTCGCGCAGCAGGTCAATGATATAGTGAAATGACTGATACGGATAATGAAGCATGATATCCTGATCGCGGATGATGTTCAGAATGCTTTCCCGCCTGGGAAGCCGCCGGTGTTCAAGCGGAGGAACGGGGGCATACAGCAGGTCGGAACGGCCTACATCCGGGAATGACATAAAGTCTTTGAAATTATGATATCTTCCGCTTTTCGATATGGTGTCCGTTTCACTGATCTCCAGTTTATGCTTGAGGATATCGAGCAGGTCGGCCGGCATGGTTTTGTCATGAATAAACCGCACCGGGGCGCCCAGCTTTCGTTGTTTCAGACTTTCGCTCATGATTTCGAGGAAACTCTTCGACACATCGTTATCGATGTCCAGTTCAGCGTCCCGGGTGAACTTGAACGTATAAGCTTTAAAAGCGTCATAACCAAAGATTGAAAAAATCTCATCCAGGCAATAGCGAATCACATCATCGAGCAGGATAATGAATTTACGTTCGTCAGGGGAGGGTAACAATACAAAGCGCGATAGTGGTTTTGAAGGAACCCTGATGATGGCATGCTGGAATTTACCAGGCCGGGCTGATGAGGAAAGCCTGATGGCCAGGTATATGGATTTGTCAACCAGCGAAGATGACTTCAGGTTGTTGAGCATAATGGGGAAAAGCTGTGACCGTACATGCTGATTGAAGTATTTTCTCACAAATTCTCCCTGTGCCCGGTTAATCTCCCGTTCGGTAACAATCAGGATTCCCTCTTGGGCAAGCTTCCGCACAATATTCCGGAAAATGCCGGAAAACTCTTTCTGTTGTTCCCGGTCAATCCTGTTGATTTCTTTCAGCACCTTACGCGGGCTGAAACTCAGACCCTCTCCGCTGCGCTTGTTGTAATCAAGCATACGGTTCAGGGTGGCCACCCTCACCCGGTAAAATTCATCCAGGTTATTCGAAAAGATTCCGAGAAATTTGATGCGTTCAATCAGGGGAGTGGTTTCGTCGGCAGCTTCCTGCAGCACGCGCCCGTTGAACTCAAGCCAGCTGGTTTCTCGGTTTACCAGTGAAACGGATTGTTTGGCCATGTAAGCGTAATTTCGGGTTAGGATTCCGGAAATAATTCTGTTCTATTGCAAAGTTAAACAGTTTAGCCCTGAGATTTCAGCATTTTCGGATAAGTAATGAACAGCAGCCGGTGTCTGGCAAGCGGCAACTCCTCCCAACTGCCGGTTTCAAATGATATGCTTACAATGCCTGAGGTTGGCAGGTAATCGATCTTCTGTTGCAGAAACCGGTTGGCAAAGTTGGTGATCGCCGGATTATGGCCTATCAGCAATACATGGGCAACCTGCCCGGGGATATCGAAAAACTGGTCAAAGTACTCCTCCGCCGATGCAGTATAAATGCTTTTTTCTATCCTGAGACTTTCATCAGGAACATTAAATGCGTGTGCCATTATTCTGGCTGTTTCCAATGCCCTCACCGCATGGCTCGTAAGTATCATCTCCGGTTTGAATTCTTTCCCATGCAGGAAATCAATCACCAGGCGGGTGCGTTTCAGCCCTTTTTCAAGCAATGGCCTTTCCGGATCACTTTGAACGGCATCTTTCCATGATGATTTGGCGTGCCGCATCAGGGTCAGTGTTTTCATAGTGAATATTATTTTAAGATTTGAAAATGCTTGATCAACTCAAAATTACATACTTGAATAAAGCCAATTCAGCACTTATAATCATTTAACAATTTAATAATATGAAAGTCTACAGGCAGCATGGATTTTTCATCGCATTTTAGCATTGCTGATCCTGGCGCAGGGCTGCAAGTGCTGCATAAGGCGGTTGCGGCAGTGTGGCATGTCCGTATTTACTGACCGGCAGAAATAGTCCAGCCCGCTTGCCTTACCTCCCGGTGATAACCGGAGTTTCATACATGGGATTATTTCTTAAATTTGTTTGTCTTTTTTCAACAGGAAACAGCACTTGATATCAGATTCTGCCAGCATCGGTCAGGAGGGGAAACGTGTATTTTCCCTCTCGGAGATTACCGCGAGCATCGAACGGATGTTCAGTAAATACTATGCCTCCCCTTACTGGATCAGGGCCGAGTTGTCAAAACTGAATCATTATCCTCAGAGTGGTCACTGCTATCCCGATCTGGTAGAACGCCAGGAAGGGAAAATCAAAGCCCAGCTAAGGGGGGTGATCTGGCGCGACGAGTTGTTTGAGATAGCCCGGAAATTTGAAGAAGTTACCCGCGAGCCTTTCAGGGAAGGGATCAGCATCATGTTTCTGGCCTATGTAAAATTCACGTCAGAATATGGTCTTTCCCTGCAGATCATTGATATTGAGCCGCTGTATACGCTGGGTGAGCTGGCCCGCGAAAAGATGGAAACCATTTCAAGACTTAAGAAGGAAGGTATCTTTAACAGCAACCGCCTGCTTGAGCTTCCGTTGCTGCCTAAACGCCTGGCGGTCATCTCCGCACAAACCAGCAAAGGCTACAGCGATCTGATGATTACCCTGGAGAATAATCCCTGGGGGTACCGTTTCAATACCCGCCTGTTTCATGCCTTGCTCCAGGGCGACGGCGCCGTGGATTCGATCCGGAAACAACTGGGAATTATTCGCGATAACCAGGAGCAGTTTGATGCCGTGCTCATCATCAGGGGTGGCGGAGATGAAATAGGGATGGCCTGTTACGACAATTACCTGCTGGCCCGTGATGTCGCTTGTTTCCCGCTCCCGGTCATAACGGGGATCGGGCATTCCACCAATGAAACCGTGGTGGAAATGGTGGCCGGAATCAATAAAATTACGCCTACCGATGTGGCGCACTTTCTCATTGGTTGTTTCCGCTCATTCAGCGACAGGATAAAAGCGGCAGAACAAATGCTGCTGCCGGGTGTTATGGTGGTGCTGGAGACCAATGCGGCTCGTTTTAACACATTGTCAGGCTCCTTGCTCAATCTGGTGAAGAATACCCTTCGCGAAGAAAGTGACTTGGTTGAACAGCAGGCGCTTGTGGTCAGGGAGGCTACCAATGTAGCGGTTTTTAATCACCGTATTGCGCTGAGCAGGTATGAGTCAGGCCTCACAATGCGGCCTGCGCAGATCCTGGGCTCTCACAGGGCGACATTGCTTGAACAGCAGAAAATGCTGGGTCTTACCACCCGGTATCTCGTCAGCAATCAGTTGAAAGAAATCGGGACGGTGGATAGCCGGGTGAAGTTGCTTGATCCGGTCGGTGTGCTGAAAAGGGGATTTACCATCACCCGGTTAAAAGGCAGGGGAATAGCGCCGGGAAATTTGCCTGACCCCGGAGATTTACTGGAAACGGAATCCGCTTCGGGAAAATTTATCAGTGTTGTTAGTGAAAAAAAATCAATATGAGCAAGTCAATCACATACACGCAGGCCATTGCAGAGCTGGAAACAATCGTTTCGGAAATTGAGAATGCTTCCATAGGGGTAGATGAATTATCAGAAAAGGTGAAACGGGCAGCGGAATTGATCCGGTTTTGCCGCAATAAACTTACCTCCACCGAGAAGGAAGTGAATTCAATTCTTAAAAGCATTGAGGATGAAAATGATGAGTAACATATTGAGGCCTTGTTATCGGGCCATTTCATAAAAGTAAGATTGTAGTAAAGTATGATCCGTTGACGCAATGAAAGGAATTGGCAATAGCTCCGGTAAATTCAGTGCATTTTTCAATCTGGCCATGATCACAGTGGTAGCCATCGTGCTCTGGTTTATCCTGGATGCAGGAAAGATGCTGGAGTCAGCCATCCCTGATCATTTGCCGGGCGGTAATGCTTTAAGCGGGAGTAATGAAATGTTCAATCTGATTGATGTCATTAACCTGCATCATCCGCTCTCTGTGCTGATTCTCCAGATACTGGTAATCATTCTGGCTTCCAGGCTCCTTGGCTGGATCATGTCCCTGATCGGTCAGCCCACGGTAATCGGGGAGATTATGGCCGGAATCATGCTTGGGCCGTCCCTGCTGGGATTGTATTTCCCGGAGGCCACGCTGTTTCTGTTCCCTGAAGCCTCATTGGGCAACCTTCAGTTTCTGAGTCAGATCGGTCTGATCCTTTTTATGTTTATCATCGGGATGGAACTTGATATCGGTGTGCTGAAGCAAAGGGCCGGAGCTGCGGTATTTATCAGCAATGCCAGCATTGTGTTGCCCTTTGTGATGGGGGTGGGGTTATCTTACTTCCTTTTTGAAAGGTTTTCCACTACAGGTGGAAGGTATGTACCGTTCGCCCTGTTTATGGGTATCGCCATGAGTATCACCGCTTTCCCTGTTCTGGCGCGCATCGTTCAGGAAAGAGGGATGACACGGACTTCACTCGGGATGACCGCCATTACCTGTGCTGCGGTCAATGATATCACGGCCTGGGGGATTCTGGCCCTGGTGGTGGCCATCGCCAATGCCAGCGCCATCAGCGGGGCCCTTTTAACAATTTTTCTTTCATTGGTGTATGTGCTGATTATGCTCCTGATCGTCAGGCCCCTGCTCAGTAAAGTAGCTATGAAATATACCGTGCGTGAAACCATCAGCAAAATGGTGGTGGCCATTGTACTCAGCATCATGCTGGTTTCATCCTATGTCACGGAAGTGATAGGGATCCATGCCCTTTTCGGTGCATTTATGGCCGGGGTAATTATTCCGGATAATGTGCGGTTCAAGCAGATTATGGCAGAGAAGCTTGAAGATGTGAGTCTTGTGCTGTTGCTGCCCCTGTTCTTTGTCTATACCGGTTTACGGACGGAAATCGGGCTGCTGAACGAACCAGGTCTCTGGCTGACTGCCCTGCTGGTGGTTGCCGTGGGCGTTACCGGAAAGTTTGCCGGTACCGCGCTGGCCTCCCGGATAACCGGTTATTCATGGAAAGATAGTCTTTTGCTGGGCGCACTGATGAATACCCGCGGACTGATCGAACTGATAGCCCTCAACATCGGGTATGACATCGGTGTGCTTTCCCCCGAAATATTCACCATCCTGGTGCTGATGGCGTTGGTGACAACTTTTATGACAGGCCCGGCTATGGCGCTGATTAATTATTTTTATCCATTAGCTGATGCAGATTCTGCCGGGAAGTCTGTGCTCAGGGTATTGATTGCGTTTGGCCCGCCTGAAGCGGGTGGCCGGTTAAGCTCACTGGTAGCCAGCCTTTTCAACAGATCGCTCAACAACCTGAAAATTACCGCACTGCACCTGACTCCGAACACGGAGATATCGATAAAGAATGCAAAACTGTTTGAAGAGGAAGCTTTCGGGAAAGTGAATGAAGTGGCTGCCGAAAACGGGATTGAGGTTAAAGCCATTTACCGCACTGCTGAAAATGTTTCTCAGGAGATTGTAAAAACGGCAAGACGCGGAAAGTTCGATTTGCTGATCGTCGGCAGCTCAAGGCCATTGCTGAGCCAGGATGAAACCGGCGGTAAAGCACGCTATTTCTTCGAAAACGCCCGGTGTAACGTAGGCCTGTTTATAGACAAGGGCTTTGTAAAACCTGAAAAGGTGCTTATCATCACCGAGTCGGGCAGTGAGGCATGGCTCTACGAACTGGCAGCAAGGTTAAATCCGCTGTGCACGATTGAATCAGCTTGTATAGTTCCTTCTGCAGTTCCGGTGAAAGGCCGTGAAATCAAGGCTTTAAGGGAGATCGCCCTGCACGATATCACGGATGATTTCTCAGCTTACGACCTGATTGTTTCTACCCCCGATTGCTACCGTGATCAGCGGGATGCCGGAGCCGCCTGGATTGACGGAAAAGCCTCAGTTTTGCTGTTGGGCAGAAAGCACTGATTTACGGTCTGTTTTTAATTCATGATGAAGATTGACTCCATGCAAGGGTTTTATCAAAGCATTTTCTTAACCCTGATCTGCTGTTACTATTGAAATTTTCATTATATTTACTCTATATTCGTACCTCCGGTGCTATTGGCGGTTCAGCATTCAGGGAGGCTTTCTCCGGGGCTTCCGGCTGAATCGGGAAACCGGTCATATTTGTTTCTTAATCCTAAAATGCAGTTAAAGATGAATCGGTTCTTTTTTACAGGAATGGCGGCATTCATGCTGTTTTCTTTGTTTGTCAGCGGACAGGAGAAAAGCAGCATCGTGCTTTACCGTGAGAACATCTATCAGGGATCAGCGGTAACTTATAAAATTAACGTCAACGACACCTTGCTGATCCGGTTGAAGAATGCATCCTTTTATTCATTCGATGCGGCACCGGGCGAATATGCCTTCAGGATCAATAAATCACTGCAACCGGAGCTGACGGTGAAAGTGGAAGAGAACAAGGCCTATTATATCCGGATGGGGCTGAAGATGACTTTCTGGTCGTCGGTGCCCGAGTTAATACTTGTTGACAGTTTATCAGCGCTTCCGGTTATCCGGAGCGGGGCTTTGCGCGAACTGGATGGCGGCAATATGCCTGTCGACCGGCCCGACCACCGGATCGGCATCAGTTTTGGTGTTGGGTTCGGATTTGAAAACTTCCCGATGTTTACCACCGTTGACGGCGACGATTCAAAGGTCAGTTTCGGAGGTGGTTTTGGTGTAGGGATCAGGTATGGCTATGAGTTCAGCCGGCATTTCGACCTGGCTGGTGAAGCTATATACCAGAGCAGCGGGCTCAGGCCTTACCTGAAAAACGCCAGTGCCAGTTTCAACCGCTTTATGGTCTCTCTCACCCCCTCGTACATTATTCCGATTGATGGTGGTGATGGCATGCGGATCAAACTGGGCGCCGGGCCTGACCTGTTTTTGTCTCCTGAGCTGAAAATCAAAGGAAGCAAAGTTGCCGGCGGTTTTAACGATACCTGGAGTTATGGGGGTACTGCCGGATTCCATGTAACAGGCATATTTGAAATGAACCCGTCCGAAAAATGGTCGGTCATATACGGGCTGAAGTATTACAATGCTGCGTATAAATTTGAATCCGGTGGAGGGTATGCGCCATTGGACAACCAGTTGAGAACTCCTGACGGATCCGGTATCGATCTTTTATTCGGGTTTAATTATCATTTTTAACGGTTAGTTCCGGCTCCCGGCGATGTTTTGCAGTCTGAGCGCTGCTTTCAGCCGGCGTGTTGATCATAACCGGGATGGTAAATAAAAAGCAGGGACCCCTCCTTGATGGTTCGGATGAAATCATCGGTTAATTCGGGCGGGATTGCCGGGCATCCGTGGCTGCGGCCCAGCCGGCCGTGCGCTTTGATAAATGATTCGCTCACATAATCGGCCCCGTGGATCACAATGGCCCGCTCCCAGGCCTTGTCGTTGATGTTTTTCTCAAGCCCTTTTAACCTTAGTGAATGCCCGTGCTTTCCGGTATAAACCTGGTCGGTGAGGTAGAACCCCAGGCTGCTCTGATAGGATTGCGGGATGTTCGAGAATTTCTCCGCGATATTTTGCCCCGTATTTTTGCCGTGAGCAACAAGGGTATTGAAGAGGATTTCACCGGTTACCATGTTGATGGTCCATAAACGGCGGGCGGTGCTTGGCAGTGAAAAGTCAATAATGGTAATGATCTTATTGCTGGCCATTGGCAGGTAACCAGGTAACCGTTCGAGCAAACTACGGATCAGCGAGGGATTGAGTTTGTCGCCAAAGGCAGAAAGGTTAATCGCTTCGGTTGTTTTTCCGGTGGTCAGCGGTTCACCGGCCTGCACATCAAACGATGGGAAAGGCACATAAAATACACAAACCGCTGTCAGTAGCAGAATACGCAAATACTTGATAATAGGCACTTTAAAAACTGGTTAATTTTTGTATCAATGTCGTGCGGCAAAAATCTGTATTTCTTCAATTGGTTTTACCATGCCGATAAAAAAAAGTGAAGATCCGTGCCTGTTCAGTAAATGCCGGCGCATCCTGACTTGCCCGGATCAGTATACCGCGTTGACTTCCGCACTCAGGTATTCCATTTTGTATGCTTATTTTTTAGTGCTTTCAGCATTTCAGCATCGCGTTTATAAATATCTGAACGGTAATGAATGACGCCTTCTTTTGTCGCCCAGGCTGTGAGGTAGGTAAGATACACCCCGGGCGGATTCTTCAAAACGACAGTTCTTTCAATGCCGGCGTCCATTGCCTGCCGGATACGTTCAGGGGTCCATCCTTCCATATCCGACATCAATATCAGGGCAAGATCATAAGGCTTTTCGATGCGGATACAACCTGAACTGAAGGTCCGTTCGTCGCGGGCGAACAGATTGCGCGAAGGGGTGTCGTGAAGGTAAACGTTGTGTTTGTTCGGAAACATGAATTTCACCTTTCCCAGGGCATTCTGTGGTCCCGGTAACTGCCTGATGGTATAGCGCATACCGTCACGGTTCCAGTTTATACTCGCGGGATCCATAAGCTTACCTTTCGGATCATAAACTTTCATGTTTTTCCCTGCAAGATATCCGGTATTTTTGCGCACTTCAGGAACCACATCATTGCGTTGAATGGTCGGTGGTACGGTCCATGAGGGGCTGAAAACCAGGTAGGAGATGCGCGCATTAAAAACGGGGGTTTCACGGTATTCCTTGCCCACAATGGTGCGCATGCGCAGCAGGGTGTCGCCTCCCCTGAAGACATCCAGGCTGAAATCGGCGATATTTACCTGTATATAAGTGTGTTCCAGCGAGTCAGGCATCCACCGGAGGCGTTCCATATTGATATAAAGCTGGTTGATCCGTTGCTCCACGGTCATATTCAGGGCTTTGAGCGCGTTTTTCCCGATGGCACCGTCAGTGTTGAAGCCAAACTGTTCCTGAAGTTTCTTAACCGATTCCGCCATTCTTTCGTCGTATTTATCAGGATGTGTCAGGGTATCGGGCGTATATAAACCCAAAAATGCAAGTTTTCTTTTAATTTCCGCAATATATGCCGATGAGTCTCCGGGCTTGAGGGAACTGTTTTTCAGATCTGTTTTGATACTGAAATCCCCGCCTTTTATCGCCGTGAGCCTTTCTGCTTCCGCAACCATGGCCGCATAACCCGGATGGGGCGGATAAAAATGCCTGAAACCTTTTTCTACGGTTTCCTGCCTGAGCATGGTTTTCAGATAGCGGTCAAAGGGGATGTCGGGTTTGTCCCTCCGGATGCCCCACTGCGCCTCGAGGCTTTCAGGATCTATTTTGCCGAAATAGAGGTGCGATGCCGCCATAAACCAGGCGTCGCTGAGCAGAAGGTCGAGGTTTGCCAGAAATGCTGCATTAAAAATCAGCGCACTGTCATTCGCCAGTTCTGTCAGCGATTGTCTGATTTCTGCAGCATGATAGTGTTCAGGTATCAATCCGTGGAAAACTATACCTTCGAGAAAAGTTGCCATTTCATTCACTTTATTGAGTGAATCAAAATGGATGATCCATAACAGGTTGAAATCGTTTTCTATGTATAGTTTAGGAAGCAGTACCGAAGAATAAAGTGAAACTCCCCGGGCTTTATATCGGTCGCCGGGTTGTCTTGTTTCTATAATTTCTCTTATTTCATTGGCTGAAACCAGCGTGGCTTCCGCAAACCTGGCTTCTTTAACTTTTCTGATGCTGTCACGGAATGCTGTAGCCTTATCCGCGGGGCTTACCGGCTGCTGTTCTGTTTGGCTGCAGGCGGCAGCAAGTATAAGCATTATTGCCGTGAATAGGTTCTTAATCATTGTTGCAGTAGTCTTTAAGGTTATGTGAATTAAGTCAGGGTGTCCGGTTGTAAGGTCAGATCAGCTGGTTAACGCTTGCCAGCAGGTCGCGGTTGACTTCTTTGTGCATTTTTATTGTTTTGCTCAGGGGAACCAGGGATATTTTATTGTTAACCAGCCCTGTCATAACATTGTACTGATGGCTGATCAGCGCTTCTACGGCTGCAATCCCCATTCTGCTGGCCGACACGCGGTCGTAGGCTGTTGGTCTGCCGCCCCTCTGAATATGACCCAGGATGGAGACCCTCACATCCGAACCCGGAATTTCTTTTCTGACCAGCTCAGCCATTTCCCAGATGTTGGCTTCCCGTTCACCTTCTGCCACGATAATGATGGAAGATTTTTTTATTTCTCCACGACCCGCCAGGGTTTTCATCAGCTTTTTCAGCTGGCCTTCCACTTCCGGAATCAGGATGGCTTCGGCCCCGGAGGCAATGCCGCTGCGCAGGGCAATAAAACCGGCTTCACGACCCATTACTTCAACAAAAAAGATACGGTTGTGCGAACTGGCCGTGTCGCGTATCTTATCTACGGCATCCACTACCGTGTTAAGAGCGGTGTCATAACCGATGGTATAATCAGTTCCGTAAAGGTCGTTGTCAATGGTGCCCGGAATTCCGACTACCGGAAAGTTGTGTTCTTTGGCAAACTGGTTTGCGCCGGCAAATGAACCGTCACCGCCGATTACAATCAGTCCTTCGATGCCCCGGCTCTTCAGGTTTTCGTAGGCCTTCAGCCTGCCCGCTGCTGTCATGAACTCCTCGCTGCGGGCTGTCTTTAATATGGTTCCCCCTGTTTGAATGATGTTGCTCACATCTGTCGATAGTATTTGCTTGATTTCGTTTCCGATCAGCCCTTCAAAACCCCTGATTACGCCATAGACTTTGAGCCCGTGCGATATGCCCGAGCGCACCACAGCCCTGATGGCTGCGTTCATTCCCGGGGCATCACCCCCGGATGTAAGTACAGCAACTCTTTTTATTTTTTCCATAGTCTTCATCTACTGTTTAATGGTGTAATTCTCAACGATCCTTTGTACGGCAAGAATAACATCTGATTTAATACTTTCCTCTTTTCGCGTGGTTGTTGAGGTGTCGATCCAGAAACTTACACGGGCTTCAGGCCTGCCCGAAGCAATTCCGCTGATTCTTACCCCGGGAATCCGGTTTGTTGTGAGCACGCCATCCACCATTTTTACTGCACCCTGCATCTCTGCGATTATCGAGGAATAATCCTGCCCGGCCGGAAGGCTTACTGTGAAGTCAAGACGCAAAAATCCGTCAACAGTATAGTTGAAAAGCGGGGTTTTAATGATGTTGGCATTGGGGATGTAAACATCTTTTCCATCGGGTGTTTTCAATTGCGTAACCCTGATATTCAGAGAAACTACCCGTCCTTTTACGGTGTTTGGCGGGTTTCCGGTTTCTATAAAATCACCGACCCTGAAAGGGCGCTTGAAAGCCATCAGTATTCCTGCAAGAAAGTTTTCGCCAATGTCGCGCAGGGCAAAACCAATTACAAAAGCTGATATTCCCGCGCCAGCCAGAATGCTTGTGGTGATGCCTCCGAAACCAAGTATCCGCAACGCTAACAACAACCCTGTGATTAATATAAAAAGCCGGAGCAAGTTAGCCAGAAATCCAGCCAGCAGAGGATCGTCCATGCTCTTTTTAAGCCTGGTGTCTGCAGTTTTACGGACGGATCTGGCCAGAAACCACACTCCGGCCATTATAATAAATGCCAGAAGCAGCTTCGGGGTTATGTTAACCAGCCAGTCATAATAAGATTCAAGCTGTATGTATACATCCCTGAAAAAACTCTTCATGATTGTGTAGTTGTTATCAGGGCTAAATTAGTGATTTTCCGGGTTTCGTTGCTTTCTGTATTCTTCCTGTGGAAAACTGCTTCATGATGTCTGGCCGGCTTTGCTGGTTCTGCCTGCAAAGGCTGTTCCGGAAAATAAAAGAACCACCCGCATTGGGTGGTTCTGGTTATCGTAAATACTGATGGATTACCAGGCAAACAGCGGAAATTCGCTCATCATTTCATTTACTTTTCCGCGGACGGCGTCAATTACCGTTTCGTCTTCCGGATTTGAAAGTACCTCGTCAATCAGGTTTACTATTATGCCCATGTGTTCTTCTTTCAGGCCACGGGTGGTAATGGCGGGGGTTCCTACACGGATGCCCGAGGTGGTAAACGGTGAACGGCTGTCGAAGGGAACCATGTTTTTATTAATGGTAATATCAGCTTTCACCAGGGTGTTCTCAGCCACTTTGCCGGTAAGATCCGGAAATTTGGAACGGAGGTCGATCAGCATCAGGTGGTTGTCGGTGCCTCCGGAGATGACGTGGTAACCCTTATCGACGAAAGCCTTCGCCATTACCTGGGCGTTTTTCTTCACCTGGATGATGTACTCCATAAACTCGTCGCTGAGGGCCTCGCCGAAAGCGACAGCCTTGGAGGCAATCACATGCTCCAGCGGACCGCCCTGAACGCCGGGAAATACGGCGGAATCAAGCAGGGCCGACATCATTTTTGTTTCGCCTTTGGGTGTCTTCAATCCCCAGGGATTTTCGAAGTCTTTACCCATCAGGATCATACCACCGCGGGGGCCGCGCAAAGTTTTGTGGGTGGTGGTGGTTACAAAGTGGCAGTATGGGATGGGGTCATTCAGCAGGCCGCGGGCGATCAGTCCGGCAGGGTGGGCCACGTCTGCTAGCAGCAGGGCGCCGATCTTATCGGCAATGGCGCGCATACGCTTGTAATCCCAGTCGCGCGAGTAAGCCGAAGCGCCGGCAATGATCAGTTTGGGCCTGGTCTCAAGGGCTACGGCTTCCATCTTATCATAGTTGATGGTGCCGGTTTCCTCTTCCACACCGTAAGCTACCGGTTTGTAAAGGATACCCGATGAGTTCACAGGCGATCCGTGCGACAGGTGTCCGCCATGCGCCAGGTTCAGCCCCATAAAGGTATCGCCGGGTTTCAGCACGGTCATCAGTACAGCCATATTGGCCTGGGCGCCCGAGTGGGGCTGCACATTGGCCCATTCAGCACCAAACAACGCCTTGGCACGGTCAATGGCCAGTTGTTCCGTTTGGTCAACAATCTGACAACCACCATAATAACGTTTTCCGGGATATCCTTCGGCGTATTTGTTGGTAAGTACCGAACCCATGGCGTCGAGCACCTGCTGGCTGACAAAATTTTCAGAAGCAATCAGCTCAATGCCATGCATCTGCCGCTCTTTCTCCTGCTTGATGAGGTCAAAAACCTGCTTGTCTTTTTTCATGATGAAATTGTAGTTTATATGTTTGATTTTGTGCAATATGACCTTAGTAAATGCTGTGTTTTGGCTGTGCAAAGGTATAAAAAGTAATTCACCGCCAATGGTAAAGCCTAATTTTAAATACTTTGCCAAACCGCCTGAGTTTCAAAAAAGTCGGAGCGTCTGTCAGATGCTGCCGGATCTGCCTGGCCGGAGCGACTGCGCCGGCATTAACTGTCCGGTTTTCCGGCAGGGTTATCTGCAGAAACCCGGAAAAAATAACGGGCGCTTCTGCATGAAGCGCCCGTATGTTGAGGTTCATTAGGGAATTCCAGTGCCCGGTTATTTCATAATCACCATAACATGATTGATCATTTTTTCTCCGGAATTGACGCGGATCATGTAGGGTCCGGATTTCACCGCGCTGATGTCAATCACATATTTTTCCTTGCCGCTGCATTGTTTCGAGAGTATTTCGGTACCTGTAAGGTTCAGCAGTTGAACCTTAAATTCGGGGAAATCGGCAGGATTAACCTCCACAACAAACTCGTCCTTTGCGGGGTTAGGATAAATTCTTATGGATTCGCTGCCGGTTTCGCCTATGCCCAATCCTGTTCCGCCCTGGACTACCGAAACCTGCTGAGGGTCAAGTCCGGCGGCATTCACCGTAATGATGCTTGTTCTTGAACCGGAATGGGGGTTGGCCTGATAAACAGCCGACAATGCCCCGTTGCCGCTGCCGGTGCCGGTAACATTCAGCCATGCCGAATCAGCCGCTGCCGACCAGTCAACATTGGCCGTGACGATAAAGTTGAAAGATCCGGCTTCGTATGTAACCTCGGCAATCAGCGGCGTCACGGCCAGGCTGGGTGCGGCGGCTTCCTGCGTAAGGGTGACCGTTTGCTCCAGGCTGCTGCCCGTGATGGTGATGTTGGCGGTGCGCGCCTCAATAACAGTGTTTTCCTGGTAGCTGAGGGTCAGGGTACCGGTTCCGTTGCCCGTTTGGGGTACAACACTGCACCAGGCGGCGTCCGAGCCGGCAATCCACTCGAAATTGGCCTGAATATTTACCTGAACAGCACCGGCATCAGCGCTCACCTGCAGTGCCAGCGGTTCCGCGATGAGGAAAGCCTCGGCTCCGTCCTGCATCAATACCAGTTCCACGGGGCTGGCGCCTTCAGCCGAAACGGTGATGGTGGCCGTGCGCACTGCAGCCCAGCTGTTTTCCGTAAATTGAATGTCAACAATTCCGTTGCCCGATCCGGCAGGGGTTACCGTACACCATTCAGGCTGGTTGCTGATGGCTGTCCATGAGGTATTTGAAGTTATACTGCTTTGAACGCTGCCCGCTTCGGCGCCGACCTGGAAGGTGAGCGGACTGGCAATGAGTGTGGGCGCTGCCCCTGCCTGAGTAAGGGTTACAGTCTGAGGATCAAGCCCGGCAACGGTAACGGTGATGGCGGCCACCCTTGGTGCAGCCATTTCATTGGTTTCATAAACGGCTTCAATGATGCCGTTTCCGTTGCCTGACAGAGTAACGGTGCACCATTCAGCATCGGATACGGCGCTCCATAACGAATTGCTGGTCACGGTAAAGGATGCATTTCCCTGATTTTCATCCACTTCGATGTTGACTGGTGAAACGGCCAGGGTAGGCGGGGCATTCAGCGTGGTGGCCGAGGCTTCCAGACCCGGCGAATAGTCCATTGCCGGGGTCATGGAAAATGCCTTGTAGTTGTAAGTTGTTAAAGCAGTCAATCCGCTATGGGTAAATGCGTTAAGTGATCCGGTGTACAAAACGGTTCCGCCCCCGGGCAGCGTTTCGCCCGTGGAATAAGTGGTTCCGTTGACCGGTTGTCCGATCCCTGCTTCAGACCAGGCGATCAGTACATCGTTATTCTCGGCATTCTTCTGCCATTCCAGGCCTATCTCAGAATCGTTAAGGGCTGCGGCTGTAAAGGATTGCGGAGCGGTTACCGGACTAAAGCAGGAGATATTTGCCACCCATCCGGGGTAGTTCCCGCTGGCATTGCTTCTGAAAACGAAAGTAAGCGCACCGCTGCTGTTGTCGGAAGTGATGACGCCAGGGGTGTCGCTGCCGCACCATTTGCCGAGTTGCGGCGCGAAAGGCGTCAGGCCGTTGTGTACCGACAGGTAGTCGTTGGCGCAGTTGGCGCTGCTTTCAAGTTCAAATTCAGTGAATTCAACCCTCAGTTGGTTGCCGGGAATGGTTGATTTGAAAACCATAGTCTGGTTCAGGTTGTTGGCATAGTTCTGCGATGGGCCTCCGGCATCATAAAATGTTCCGCTGCATGTATTGATGGTGATGTTGCTCATGTTGAAGGAGTCCGGAATCACGTTGATGTAGTCAGTGCGCGTCATGGTATTGTTGCCGTTCACGGTAAGCGCAACCGTTTTGGTCCCTGTGGTAACATAAATCACCTGATGAGGTCCCGGTCCGGTGGCTGTGGCCGGCTCGGCGCCTTCCCCGAAATTCCATTCCCAGGAGTTAACATCGCAGGTGGATTCATCGGTAAACATTACCGGATTGTTCACCACAATGTTCTGGGGTGTGGCTGAGAAAGCCGCATTCGCTTCATTCACCGTAATGTAATTGGTCTGGGTAACCGCGTTGCTGCCGCCGGCATTGGTGGCCGATAAGGTAACAGAATAGCTGCCGAGGGCGTTGAACTGCACCCTGGGATTCTGTGAGTTACTGCTGGTTCCGTTCACAAAGGTCACCGTGTTGGGAATGAAAGACCAGCTCCACGAAGTAGGGCCGCCGGTGCTGATATCGGTGAAGTTTACGGTCTCACCTATGCATGGCAGGGTGTTGTTGACGATGAACGATGCATTGGGCCCCAGCGGGCCGATGTTGAATGATGCAATGCGTGTCCTTTGTCCGCCGCTTACATACTGATTGGTGTACCAGAAAGTTTCATCATCGGCGGGATCAACGCTCAGCAGGGAGTAGTCGCCCCATCGGTTGGCTCCGGTTTGCGAGGCAGTGCCTTCCCAGATAATCCCTTCGGGAACATCCATAATACCGCTGGCCAGTGCGTATTCTTCGGCTGTTTGTCCGGTATACCGTATGCCTGGATAGACACTGCTGCTCGAAATGGAATAACCAAGACCGATCTCATTGGATCCGTTAAGCATAATGCTGCCCATCCATCGTGAATGCCCATCTGGGGCGAAAGTGCCCTGCTGGCGGATGGTCCAGTTACCGGTGGTTTTGCGCAGTTCATACCAGCGGATACCGGCGTGATCGGTTGCATCCACATCCACGGTATGGCAGCACACTATGGTCTGGTAGGAGCCGAAATTGCGGTACTGGGGCACGTTCATAATTACCTGAGGAATGGCGTCAAGCTCCTGACTGGTCCCCGGTTGTTTGATGTTGTTCCAGTTGTTGCCGAAGTTGCTGTCGAAAGGTTCCACATTGATCTGTTGAACCCTTGTAAACGTTGAGTTTGACGTTGTTGTCCAGTCTACGGCAAGTTCATAGATCCAGAGTTGATCAGCGCTGCCGCCGAAAGCGTCGTCCTGATGGGCGATGAAGATTCCGGGAGATCCGGCCGGAGCTGCGGGCCCGTCATTGTCAACCGGGGGGACCATCATAAAGCCGTCAACCGACCCCGGTCTCCAGGGATTGTCAAAAGACACCATTTTTGGATTGGTGCCGCCGTTCAGCATCACTTCACGTTGAAAAACATAGATGTCAGTGTTGTTCGAGGTGTTGGTCCCCATATAATATCCATCGGGCCAGATGCCGAATTTTTCGTAGTCGGGCATGCCGCCCATATTAAAGGAGTACTGGTACCAGCTACCCGTCGGGTCATTGGTGGCCGATACGGCAACCAGCATCCTGTCGGGCGATCCGCAAAGGGAAAATTCAGCGGCCATCCAGCGGTCGGCCATCTCGTCGTACAAAATAATTGGGTCGCCGTCGTTGCAGTTAGCTCCGGGAACACTGCCAAACAGCAGGTTCATATTGGTCGGACCGGCAAGCAGGGTGCCTGTCTTGGAATAGATGGCATAAGTGGTGTTCACCGTTTGCATGTAATGGTTAGGCCCGGCTGTACCATTCTCGTCAGGAGGAAAATAAGGAGAAGTCTGCCCCTGAAAATTAACAATGGGATCGCTTTGCATGGCCTTGTTTGTTCCCATGGTTTTCTGCCACACACCATCAGGCCCTTTGGGTAATGCAGTTTCGGCATAGGGATATGTTCTGGTGCGCAGTTTGGGGTTAAGCAGCTTTTCGTGCGCTTTGGCTTCCATTTCATCCCACTCCGCCCGGGTAAGTGCAGGCAGGTCGCGAAGCGGCGGGGTGACGCCAATCAGGGTTCCGTGACCGACTACGGCGGGCCTTACGATGCTGTCCTGCGCAAATACGGATGCAGCAGCACATAATAGCGACAAAAGCAGTGTATAGGTTATTTTCATAGTAATGGATGTTGTGTGTGAAGTAAAGGATTTGGTAGTGTTGAAAAAGTGATTGATTATAGCCGGCCAAAATTATTGTTTTTGATAATACAAATCATCTTGACCGCTAAACTTATGCTTCTTACCGGGTAAACAATTCTGAAGCGGGGAAGGTTTCCTGCCTGCACTTTTTGACGTATTTCAAGGATAAGACTTGTTAACTTTTTGCTGTTACAACCGGCTGCAAAGCCCGGGTTTGAGATAACCGGCGCAGGGGATAGCGGTTTGCGCAACCATCAGGAATAATATTTCATGATTCATTCAGTTATTAATGAATCGTCTCCGGCTGTTTCGTAACTTTGGAATAAGTTAGGGGTAAAAGTGAAATCGTGGTGCTCAGAAAACTATTAACCGGCTTAATACTGATTGTACACAGCGGGTGGGCTGCTGCCCAGCCTACGCCTCAGCTGGTGGCACTATCTGTTAAGTCTGACGGTTCCGTAACTGCCTCCTGGACTATTCCGGCAGGTAGTTTCGATGGATTCAGGCTCTATTATAGACCATCAGGCACTTCCATACCTTACTTCTCCATCGATTTTTCTTCATCAGAAACAGGAGGGGTCATTCCTGTCACAGACGCGATGACCACCGGATATGAAGCATTTCTTACCACTTTTCTCGGAACCGATGTGTCGGATGAATCAGGTACGCTTCGTACCATCTTATTGTCAGTTTCTAACGCTGGGTCCGGTACGGGTATTGCCCGGCTTGACTGGAACAAGATGAATGCTGCTGTTGCCGAAGTTTACAGCATTCAACGATCTGACGATGGGATTACTTATAATCCGGCAGGCGAAACCGCACAGCAGTTTTTTTATGATACCATACAGCGGTATTGCAATCCGGTAACGATTTACTACAAGGTTATTGCGGGGCAGGGAATGCTGGATGCAGCATCTTCGGTATCAAGTGGCATATTTGAAGACGATAACCTCCCGGAGGACCCGGTGCTTTCTTATGTCACCATAGTTGACGGAAAAGCGGAAGTGCACTGGGCGCACAGTCCTACGCCCGACGTCAGCGGATACGTGATAGGGGTGAAGGAAGGGCCAAATTTCAATGATCATACCACCACGGGCTATACCGATTTTTTTACGGATGACCTTACCGCCCTGCCGACCTACCACGACCCCTGCAATGAAGTGGTTACGTACGTTATGCGCGCCATCGACCAGTGCGGCAATTCAAGTTCGGGCGCGGTGAACTACCTGAAGCCGCACAATACCATCCTGATCAGCGGGGATACGGAAACCCTCTGCAACCGGAAAGCGTCGCTCAGCTGGAATTCCTACAAAAACATGATGCCGCCCGTAAGCGCCTACATTGTTATGCGCTCCTTCAACGGAGGACCGCCCGTGGAAGTTGGCTCCGTTCCTGCGGGTACTGCGGCAAACTACACTTTTATCGACGATGAATTGCTGGAGCCGGGAGGCAGTTATACTTATTTTGTCAGGGGCGTAAATCAGGATAACACGCTTAGTTCGGAAAGCTGCAGGCTTGAGTTGTTCCCCGATCCGGAACAGCTCACTGCTTTTGCCCTGGATAACCTCACGGTGCTGAATAATGAACGGATAGACCTGTACCTATCGGGATCACCGGCTTCCCTGATTGCTGAAATTGAAGTGCTGCGCTCATCAGAAGGGCCTGCCTTGCTGCAACCTTTGGTGAGGACGGGTTGGGGCGCCGGAAGCTCGCTGATTCTGCCCGAACCTACCGCTGAGGTTACCGGATCGAGCTATTATTACCGGGTAGTTGCCCTGGATCCCTGCGGTTTTGAACTTGCATCCTCGGAAGTGATGAGAAGCATTTTTCTGGAACTTACCGATATGGGGAGCGGCAACATCCGGCTGAACTGGAACGCCATTGAGGGATGGCCTGACGGCCCGGTGGCTTATAATGTTTACCGCTTCGACAACGGACAGCCGGCAGCGGGGTTTCCGCAGCAGGTCTCGCCTTCAGTGCTCTTTTTCAACGATTACGCTTCAGGAGCGGAAGCCGGCCGCGTAACCTATTACGTGGAAGCCCTCAGGGCGGATGATGCCGTCAGCCGTTCCAACGAGGTGCTGCTTCCCGGAGAGGCAGATATCCGCATGCCCAACGCATTCAGGGCCGGAGGTCTTTCGCAGGAGTTTAAACCCCTTGTAAGAAATATCGAGCCGGGTTTTTACAGTATGCTGATCTACAACCGCTGGGGTCAACTGGTCTTTGAAACCAGTGATTACACCGCGGGATGGGACGGCTCATTCAACGGACAGGCAGCAGCTGCCGGGATATATGCTGTAATTGTCAGGTACAGGGATTTTAACGGAGCAGACTATGTCCGGAAAGGCTTTGTTATGCTTTTCCGCTGATAGGCTTATTCCTTTACCCCTTTGTTTTTCACATATTTTTCCAGCCAGGCATCCGTTTCCCAAAGCATGTGGAGTACATTTTCCCTGGCGCTGTATCCGTGGCTTTCATAAGGTAGCAGCACCAGCCTGGCCGTTCCCCCTAATCCTTTAATCGCACCAAACAGCCTTTCGCTCTGCAGGGTGAAGGTGCCCGGGTTGTTGTCGGCATCACCGTGGATCAGCAGCAGGGGTTCGTTGATTTTATCGGCATGCACAAACGGCGACATTTTCAGGTAAACATCCTGTGCTTCCCAGAAGGTGCGCTCCTCAGCCTGGAAGCCGAAAGGTGTCAGCGTGCGGTTGTATGCGCCGCTGCGCGCGATGCCGGCGGCAAACAGGTCGCTGTGGGCCATCAGGTTAGCGGTCATAAATGCCCCGTACGAATGGCCTCCGATGGCCACACGGTTTCTGTCGGCAACCCCGCGTTCAACGGCAAAATCTATCGCAGCGGCGGCATTGGCTACCAGTTGCTCAGCAAATGAATCGTTGGGTTCAGTTTCTCCTTCGCCTATAACGGGGAAATCGGCATCGTCGAGGATGGCATATCCGCGGGCAGCCCAGTAAACCGGGGAACCATAGTATAGCTGCACGAAGGTATGCGGCGACTCTTTCACCTGCCCGGCCTGCCCGGCATCTTTGTATTCCCTCGGATAGGCCCACATCAGCATGGGCAACCGCCCGTCGCGCGCTTTGTCATAACCTGCCGGCAGGTAAAGGGTGGCCGAAAGGTCAACCCCGTCGGCGCGTTTATAGCGTACACTTTCCTTACTGACGTTCATAAATGAAGCGTACGGATTCGGGAATGCGGTTAGTTTCCGGAGCGATTTGCCTGAACGCAGGTAGAAGTTGGGATTTTCGGTCTTGCTTTCTATGCTGGTAATCAGCATCTTTTTTTCGGGATTGACAACCCTAACCACTGATTCGTAGGTTGAAATGCCGTCAGCCTGCCACAGGCGTTTGGTTTTCAGTGTTTTCAGATCGAGTTCGTCCAGGAATGGTTTGTTCCCTTCCGGAGAGTATCCCTCGCCCTGGAGGTATAACCGTTTTTTGTCCGGTGAAAACCAGAGTGAATAGGCATTCAGGTGGTTGCGCTTTTGCAGGAAATCGCCGGGGTCTCCGTAATAATCTTCTGTGGAGCGGTCAAAGATCACTTTCATGGAACTTTTTCCGGCCCCGGGATTTACCAGAAAAGTGGTTGATCTGCGGGTTTTCCACCAGCCATCATATATAAGTGCTGTCTCTGAATTCCCCCATGTTACGTAACGGAAGCGGTTGGGGGTGGCCGCCAGGATAAAGGGTTCGCCCGTGAACGGGGCATCGAGGGTGTACACCTGGTCTCTGACCGGGACACTGACTTCAGGATCGCCCTTGTCCAAGGCTTCAACCCAGCATAGTGTCGCCGGAAGATCACTCCGCCACTGAATATTTCTTTTGCCAGTTTCCACCGCATCGAAGCCGGTAGGCAGTTCTTCAATAAGCGGTCGTTGGTGAAAAACGCTGAACAGGCTTCCGTCAGCCTTATGAATGGCATACGTTACCGGAAATCTGTAATAGGGCACAATATAGGAATAGGGCCGCTGAATGGATTGAACCATCAGATACTTGCCATCCGGTGAAAAACTGAGTGAGCGGTAGATGGCCTTCGGAAGAAATGGTGCAGCCGCTCCTTTCAGACTGACCCTGACGATTTCGGATTCTGCGTAATGGTGAAAAGCCTTCTCATCAGCCGGTGAGCGCAGCAGGTCCTGATAAGTCCTGACCGGGGCCCTGCGCCCGGTACTCTCCTGTACTGCAGGACCTTCCGGCAGTTGCAGTCCGGTGGTAAGCGTGCCCCGCGATGAAGGGATCGTAAAAACTAGTAGCGACTCCGAATCCGGGGTCCACAGATACGGCATTCCAAGGCTTGCATTGAGGTTGGCATCCGTAACCCGTTCTGCCTGGCCCGAAGCCAGATCTACCGTCCACAG
Source organism: Bacteroidales bacterium UBA5833 (assembly GCA_002433025.1). Taxonomy (GTDB): domain Bacteria; phylum Bacteroidota; class Bacteroidia; order Bacteroidales; family Lentimicrobiaceae; genus Lentimicrobium. The sequence goes on along the minus strand of DJGZ01000083.1, from coordinate 65,945 downwards.
TTCAATACCCGGGGACAGGGTATTGGTGAATGCGATTTTCGATTCATCCGGCGAAAAACTGAAATCCGAGATTTTCAGTTGTTCAGGTAATCCTTTTACTACCGATATTTCCCCTGATGCGATATTCAGAATGGACATGCCATAGGTGTAATTTGCCCTGGAAGGCCCGTTGGTCAGCGGATTGATGCGAAGGCCCCCGAGCCTGACCTCCTCTGCAGCCATCTCTTCAAGGGTTTTGAAGGTGCGGCGTTCCAGCATGACCATGGTCTGATTCCGGGAGTCGATGCGTATCAGCGGTCTTGGGCTGATATCAACAAGATCAAGAATCTCCTTCGGGGGCAGCTGATAGGTTTGGCTGGTCTGCGCCATGGCGAGGTTGGTTACTGTCATAAATAGCAGGATTAGTCTTTTCATGGGTAAGTTGTTTTGGTTTTTGCCGGGCAAATCAGAAGCACAATTTTAAAGAATATTTTGATGCCGTGCCAATTCAGAGTATATAGCTGAGGAATTTCAAAGCGCATCCATGACAAGACCGCCGGTAAACCTCAAATCCGGTTGCCGGTTTTTTTAGTAAAGGGTTATCCTCTATTTTTTGATAAACCTGCCTGTGGCAGTGGTGTTGTCGAAGATAAATTTTACAAAATACATGCCTGGTTTGAACCGGGATAAGCTAGCATTCCAATAGAATACGCCTTCGGGGCCGGCAATAATTTTTTCTGAAGCAACCACTCTTCCGGTTTTGTCAGTTATCACTGCGGTACAACCGGTTCCCGGATTCTGGTTTGCAACAACATGTACATAATCGTCAGCCGGGTTGGGAAAAATTCTCAAAGAAGGACTTTGTACCGCCTGATAACTGTTGTCGATGCTGTAGCAGTTTCCCGGAAGATTGGCGTCCATCCATTCCAGCCTTTGATAAATCCAGTTTTTCAACGATTCAATCTCAGCGGCATAGGTAGGGGGGTAGGGCCATGGATTGGGCCAGACGTAAACTCCCAGGATCGGCCAAACTGTAAAGTTTCGCTGCTGCGATTCATTCAGCAGACCGGCAACACTGTCGATGGTTGACTCAAACCAGGCGTTGCTGAGTATGTTTGTTCGCAATACTTCCCACCGGCATCGCAGGTTATTGGCAAAGAGGGTGTCTTCGAGCATTCTCTGCCACCAGAAGGGTACCTGCCAGTAGTCGTCGGGGCAGGGAAACTGATATGCCCAGCCGGTGAGTTCATCTCCTCCGCAGTAGTTGGCATTGTGCCACGCGATGTCATAATCCCACACCGGACCAATGCGGATTTTGCCTCCCAGGCTTTCGCGTTGCTTGTGAAGGAAGGTGCTCAGGCGGTAGCCATCTACATTTTTACTGATTTCATTGACTAAAAAATAGTCTATAAAACTGTACTCGTCAGCATATTTTCTAAAGCCATTGACCGGGTCGTCAAAACCGGGGCCGGACAGGGTTGCTTCGAAAGTATTCACATAGTCACTGATGTATTGCTTTTGTTGCACGGTGATATCAGCGGCTTTCGGATATTCGTACTGAAAGAAAATGGTTTGTCCATTGGGATTTTGCGGAGGGGGGAAAGCCGAAGTCCAGCCATCGCCGCCGCTTCCGGTGAATTTGTCAACCTTAAAAATATATCCGCCGGTGAGTACATCCCCACTGTTCTGGTCGGGTTTTAATTTGGCAATATTTACACGGTTCGGGTCGCGCTTTATTTTTTCCGAGAAAACATAAATGCCTTTGTACATTCCGTTGATGACTACTTCGACATACTTGTGCCGGGTGGCATAATGCCCCATGTTCTGCGACACCTGATACGCAAGGGCATTTCTGACCAGGGTTTTATCGGTATAATTGGCATTCAGGATCCAGTCACTTTCGGCAGGCATCCCCAGTAGTGAAACGTCGATCTCTTCTCCGTTCGCATCCCAGGTTTCAAACCCATAGCTTTTTTTGGGAAACATCTGCGAGCTGGATCCCCTGATTTCAATACCGGCAAATCCATCATAGACAGGGTTGTCGGTTACGGAATTCCGTTCGCCCGGTCCGTTGTCTATGATTTTCATTCCTGCCTGTATTTTAGGATCGTCAGGGATTTCCTGTCCGTAAGTGTCAATGAGCACAATGGGCAGGTTAGATGATTCAAAAACAAAAGGCCCGGTAACATTTTCGGCAAAGGTGATGCTCCAGTTCAGCAGGGTGCCCTGGTCGGCAAAAGGGTAAAGGTCATGAATGTAAAGATGCCAGGTTCCGTTTCCTTCACGTCCGTTGTTAAGGTTTCCTAGGATTTCCTGAGGTTTGAATACCCCGGTAAAAGGAGGAAATCCGGCTGAAATCGAAATGGATGCCGTATCGGAGAAACGGGTTTGAATATAATTGTCGCCATCGCCGCCATTTGATGTCGAAAGCAGCACCGATGCTCCGTCGGGACATATCAATGCTATGTAGAGGTCGGCATCGTATGGATGGATGATATTTACCCTGACCTCGGCAATGCCATGTGCAGTGCTGAGGATTGAGGGATTCAGGCCCGAAACGCTAACGGGAAAGGCTACCGGGTTGCCGTTGTCGGGAATCGCTCCACCTGAACCATTGAAAACCTGAGCATTCAAAAACCATGAAATAAGCCATAAAGGCAAAAGAATGAGGTAGTTTTTCCGCATAATTGGTGTGATTAATGGTAGTTTCTCAGGGAACGACAAGTTTAGGAATTTTTAACATTATAAAAACGAAATCAAAGTAAATGCTTTCCAGGGACAAATGCAAAGCAAAAAGCGCTGATTATATTATGCTGATTAGTTTTAATTGAGTTTATATCAAATTGATAATCAATAATAAGTGATTTTTACTGATGGCATTGACTTATGACACTCTCATTTATTACCGGGTCCTGGTCTATTCCTGAAAATGGATATGCTGAATTAAGTGAACCAGTTATGTGCCATCTGCATCGGTGGTCAGGCCCGTTGAAAATCTATTTTTCATAACTTTGCGCATCCCAATCCGGAAAAACATGTCAGCAATCAACGAAAAGTTTACGGGCGAAGGCTTAACATTTGATGATGTTTTGCTGATGCCGGCCTATTCAGAGGTTCTGCCGCGCGATGTTGACATTTCCACCCGGTTTTCGCGGAATATTCAACTGAACATCCCCATTGTTACGGCCGCCATGGATACCGTGACTGATGCCGTGATGGCCATCGCCATTGCCCAGGAAGGGGGGATTGGGGTGTTGCATAAGAACATGACGATTGAGGATCAGGCAAACGAAGTACGCAAGGTGAAGCGTGCCGAAAACGGGATGATCCTGGATCCGATTACCCTTACCGAAGGCGCCCTGGTTGCGGATGCCCTGGCAATTATGCGGGATTACGGAATCGGGGGAATTCCCGTGGTTGACGTATCCGGAAAACTGGTCGGGATTGTTACCAACCGCGACCTCCGTTTCGAACGCAATCCCCGGAGGCCTGTTTCAGAAGTGATGACCGGCAGCAACCTGATCACAACCACTGAATTTACCGATTTTGAAAAAGCAGCCGATATTCTTCAGCAGTACAAGATAGAGAAACTTCCTGTAGTTGACAAAGATTTCAAACTGGTAGGCCTGATCACATACAAAGATATCATCAAGATCAAGGCGCGGCCGAATGCCTGCAAGGATGAGCGTGGCCGGCTGAGGGTAGCCGCGGCTGTCGGCGTTACCAACGATATGCTTGACAGGGTTCAGGCACTGGTAAGCAACGGGGTTGATGCGGTGGTGATTGACACGGCCCATGGCCATTCCAAAGGGGTAATGGATGCCGCGAAATTATTCCGGAAACATTTTCCCGGTGTTGACCTCATCGTCGGCAATGTGGGCACGGCCGAAGCGGCACGTGATTTCAAAAAACTGAATATCGCCGGGATCAAGGTCGGCATAGGCCCCGGTTCCATATGCACAACGCGGATCATAGCGGGCATCGGTATTCCGCAGCTTTCTGCCATTTACCAGGTGGCTTCCGAACTGAAAGGCTCAGGGATTCCGGTAATTGCCGATGGCGGGATCCGATACACCGGCGATATTCCCAAAGCCATTGCGGCCGGCGCCGACTGCATTATGGCTGGCGGATTATTCGCGGGCGTGGAGGAGTCGCCCGGGGAAACCATTATCTACGAAGGACGCAAGTATAAGTCATACAGGGGAATGGGTTCAATGGAAGCGATGCAGAAAGGGTCAAAGGATCGTTATTTCCAGGATACGGAAGACGACATTAAAAAACTGGTTCCTGAAGGTATCGTCGGCCGTGTGCCGTTCAAAGGCACTCTTTCAGAGGTGGTTCATCAACTGGTAGGCGGGTTGCGTTCCGGCATGGGTTATACAGGGTCTGAAAATATTGCCCGGCTTCAGCAGGCCAGATTTATTAAAATTACCGCTGCCGGTGTTGCCGAAAGCCATCCCCATGACATCACCATTACCAGCGAAGCGCCGAACTACAGCAGGTAAAATTAAATGGTTCCGGCTCTTTAACCAGCAGTTTTGCGAAAACTTCGTGAGTTAAAACAGTAACAATTGATAAGCATTAAAACGATAAAAAAATGAAAAAGTCAGTATTTGGTTTGATTGTATTGATTTCCCTTACGATTACTGCAATTCCGGTTTTTGCGCAGGATAGTGATCCTGTGATACTGAATGTGGCAGGAGAAGAGATTTCGCGCTCGGAGTTTCTGAATGTTTACATGAAAAACAATGTGAACAGCGAGGTGCTCGACCGCAAATCACTGGAAGAGTACATGGAGTTGTATATTAATTTCAGGTTGAAGGTAAAGGAAGCGGAAGCACTTGGCCTTGATACGGTGCGCTCGTTCAGGGATGAGCTTGCCGGATACCGCAAACAGCTGGCGCAGCCTTATCTGATCGATGAGGAAATGAATAAATCGCTGTTGCAGGAAGCCTACGACCGTAAGAAGACGGACATCCGCGCCAGCCATATACTGATCAGGGTTGACCGGAACGCGGCGCCTGCCGATACGCTGGTGGCTTACAAAAAAGTGATGAACCTTCGTAAGCGGATACTTAAAGGTGAGGACTTCGGAAAAGTGGCCATGGAAGCATCCGATGATTTATCGGCACGCGACCGGCAGATGGAAGGCCGTACGATAAAGGGAAATCTCGGGGATCTCGGGTATTTTACCGTTTTTGATATGGTTTATCCTTTCGAAACCGGAGCATATAATACCCCGGTAGGAGAGGTGTCGATGCCGGTACGCAGCGACTTTGGCTACCACCTGATTAAGGTAACTGACCGGAAACCGGCACTCGGACGGGTGCAGGTGGCCCACATCATGATGCGCCTGCCGGCCGATGCTTCTGCTGAAGACAGCGCCAGGATAGCCGCAAAGGCAATGGAAGTTTACACGCGCATTCTCAACGGCGAGGATTTTGCCCGTATGGCTGAACAGAACTCCGATGACAAATCCACTGCATCAAAAGGCGGCGTACTTCCCTGGTTTGGCGCCAATAAAATGATTCCTGAGTTTATCAGCGAAATCACAAAACTGAAAAACCTGAATGATGTCACCAAACCGTTTCTTACCTCCTTTGGCTGGCATATTGTTAAGCTGCTCGACCGTAAAGATATAGGAGCCTACGAAGATGTTGTCAACGAATTGAAACAGAGCCTGACCCGCAGCGACCGCGCCAAAAAGAGCGAAGAAGCACTGCTCAACCGGATCAGACGCGAATATAAGTACACCGAGAACCTGAAAGCAAGGGATGATTTTTACAAAGTTGTTACTGATACCATTTTCAGTGCGAAATGGTCGGCGCAACAGGCTGCCGGATTAAAGAAAACCATCATGACCATTGGCCGCCAGAGTTTCTCGCAGCAGGATTTTGCAAACTGGCTTGCAAAAAACCAGCGCAAACGTGCCAAAGAAGATATCAGGACATTTGTGAACGGCATGTTTACTACATTCGTAAATGAAACTCTGTTGGCTTATGAAGATTCACGCCTCGAATCAAAGTATCCTGATTTTAAAATGCTGGTAAAGGAATACCGGGATGGAATCCTGTTGTTTGAATTAACCGATCAGAAGATATGGTCAAAGGCAGTGAAGGATACTACAGGACTTGAAGCGTTTTATAATCAAAACAAGGGCAACTATATGTGGGAGCAGCGCCTGGATGCAACGGTTTATACCCTTGAATCAACTGATGATAAGATGATCGCCGGCTTACGCAAAGCGATCGCCGAAGGCCTTACCGATACTGAAATGCTGACCCGGTTTAACACTGACACAACCTCATTGCTGACGATTGACCACCGTAAGTTTCAGAAGGGTGATGATGAACTGATCGACAGCCTTGAATGGAAACCCGGGCTGGCACCTGAATCAATAGATGACGGTAAGGTCCGCCTGGTGAATATCCATGCGCTGCTCAGTCCGGAACCCAGAAAACTGAATGAAGCCCGGGGGCTGATCACTGCTGATTACCAGAATTACCTCGAGCAGGAATGGATCAGGGAGTTAAGGGCCAGGTATCCGTTTAAGGTGTATGATGAGGTCCTTTCCTCTATAAAATAAATGATTGCCAATGTCCCGAATGACCCGTTTTCTCTTGATTCCGGCTGTTTTTTTCTCGGCCTGCCGCTTGATAGGCAATCAGCCTGAAGAAGAGGTGATTGCCCTTGCGTATGATAAATATTTGTACCGTTCGGAGCTCGCCGGTGTGGTTCCTGACGGGGTTTCTACCGCCGATAGTCTGGAAATTACGCAGCAGTATATCGATAACTGGGTCAGGCAGCAGGTATTGTTGCACCATGCGCAGGGGAACCTGCCAAAAGATAAAATGGACTTTGAGAAACAGCTGGAGAATTATCGCAATTCGCTTATTATCTATGAGTATGAAAGTGAATTGATCAGGCAAAAACTCGATACCGTTGTCAGCGATGAGGAGATCAGGACGTTTTATAATGAAAATGAAAGTAATTTTCAGTTGCGCGAAAATATAGTCCGGGTCAGCTACGTTAAAATCCCGCGGGGCTATGAAAACTCCCCACAGGCAAAAAAAGCGAAACAATATCTGATGTCATCCAAATCGGGTGATATGGAGAAATTAATTGAACTGTGCGATAAATCAACGATTTCGTGCAGACCCGATGATGAGAACTGGATCGTTTTCAATGACCTGATGCGCGAGTTGCCGCTTGAAATATATGATCAGGAAAACTTCCTGAAGAACCGGTCATTTCACGAAACCGGGGATTCCCTTTTTATATACCTTATCCGGTTCAACGATTACAAGATCATGGAAAGTACTTCCCCCCTGAGCCTTGAAGTTAATCGCATCCGGAACATGATCCTGAACATGCGCAAGCAGAAGCTGATCAACCGGATGCAGGAGGAAGTGTTTCAGGAAGCATTGAAAAACAAAGAGTTTGAAATATTTTAATTAACCCGGGTTTAATTTATTACTAAATGAAGATAGAAAAAACTGTTGCACTGCTGATACTGATAATGATATTGGTTGCCGCGGATAAGAGTTATGCGCAGGAGCAGGTGATTGATGAAGTGGTTGCTGTAGTCGGTGCCAATTATATCCTGCAATCTGACATTGAAACTCAGTATATACAGTTTCGGATGCAGGGCAATATCAGTGACGCCCGTGCCACGCGTTGCCGGATACTGGAGGATCTGTTGTTTCAGAAATTGTTGCTGAACCAGGCAGAACTCGACAGTATACAGGTTACCGATGATGAAATCGAGCAGACCATGGATGCAAGGTTCAGGTATTACATACAGCAGTTTGGTTCACAGGAAAAGCTGGAACAATTCTATAAAAAGCCATTGATCCAGATCAGGGAGGAGTTCCGCAGTCTGGTGAAAGAACAACTGATGGTTGATCAGGTGCAGCAGAAGCTTGTCAAGGACATTAAGGTAACGCCTTCCGAAGTGCGCAGTTTTTTCAACAGAATTCCGAAGGACAGCATTCCGCTGATCGAGATGGAATATGAGGTAGGAAGGATTGTAAAGGAACCATCGATCAGCAAGGAAGAGATGGATGCAACGCGCGACCGTTTGCGGGCACTGCGTGAACGATTGATTAAAGGAGAGAACTTTGCCGCCCTGGCGGCGTTGTACTCCGATGATCCGGGATCGGCAAAAAAGGGCGGAGAGGTTGGTTTTGTAAGCCGCGGTCAGTTGTATCCTGAGTATGAGGCTGCAGCATTTGGGTTAAAGAAGGGCGAAATATCCGATATTATTAAATCAAAGGCTGGATATCATGTAATTCAGTTGATTGAGCGAAGGGGCGAGATGATCAATACCCGCCATATCCTGCTGATGCCCAAAATATCCGATGGAGACCTGGCGAGGGCATCCCGTTTGCTCGACAGTGTTGCCGGGCTGATCCGCGATAAGCAGATGACTTTTGAAGAAGCCGCGTTGAAATTTTCAGATGACCCCGGAAAAATCAGCGGAGGCCTGATGGTAAATGAAATGACCGGAAATACCAGGTTTTCGGCCAAGCACCTGGATCCGAAAATCTTCTTTGCCATTGATAAAATGAACGTGGGTGATGTGTCGCGCCCGATGATAATGATGAATGAAGAGGCCAAACAAACGCTGAACCTTTATTTCCTGAAAACCAGAACAGAACCGCACCGTGCCAACCTGAAAGACGACTACAGCACCATTCAGCAGTGGGCACTCAATAAGAAACAGGATGATGCGATCAACAAATGGATCGGTGACAAGATCGGGAAAACCTATTTCAGGATCAATGAAAGCTATCAGGATTGCAATTTTGAACATAACTGGAGCATTCGATAAATGAACCTGTTAAAGAATTTAATTATGACTCCTTATAAAAGCGATGTTGAGGCGGTGGACGCCTTTGTTGATAAATACAGGATACTGACTGCCGAAATAGGCAAAGTAATTGTAGGTCAGAATGATGTAGTAAAAGATGTGCTGATCTGCATTTTCAGTAAAGGGCATGCCCTGTTGGTAGGGGTGCCGGGACTGGCAAAAACCCTGCTGGTGAATACCATCGCGCGTTCGCTGGGACTTTCATACAGCCGTATACAGTTTACCCCTGACCTGATGCCTTCGGATATTCTTGGAACCGAAATCCTCGATGAAAACCGCAGATTTAAATTCCTGAAGGGGCCGGTTTTTGCCAATATCATCCTGGCTGATGAAATCAACAGAACCCCGCCCAAAACCCAGTCGGCTTTGCTTGAGGCCATGCAGGAAAAGGCAGTAACCGTTGCCGGTGAAAGTCACTTGCTTGCTGAACCTTTTTTTGTGCTGGCTACCCAGAACCCGATAGAACAGGAGGGAACTTACCCCCTGCCCGAAGCCCAGCTCGACCGTTTTATGTTCAATATCTGGTTGGATTATCCTACGTTCGGACAGGAAATAGATGTCGTTAAAAATACCACGACAGAAAAAACATCGGCGCCTTCGGTGGTGCTGACCGGCGAAGAGATCATGTATTTCCAGAACCTGATCCGCCGCATTCCCGTTGCCGACAACGTTTATGAGTATGCTGTAAGGCTGGCTTCACGTACCCGTCCCGGCACGGAAATGGCCCACCCCTGGACCAATCTCTATCTTACCTGGGGAGCAGGTCCCCGCGCATCGCAATACCTGATTCTCGGGGCCAAATGCCATGCTGCCATCCGTGGCAAGTATTCGCCGGATATTGAAGATGTTCAGGCGGTAGCCACCAGCATTCTCCGGCATCGCATCGTGCGGAATTACAAAGCCGAAGCGGAAGGCATCGGTGTGAAACAAATTGTGGAGGAATTGCTTAAATAATCAGGCGCTGATCAACGTTTGAACATAGCTGTTCGGCTTATGCATGGCGTTCAGGGATATTCCCCGGAGTATTAGTGACGGCTTAGTGATTTATAACCCGGTTTTCTGATCGGGAGATTATGCTGAACGGGCTGCCTGTTTTCGCCCGGTTTATCCCGTTACAGCGCGAGTTGCTGATGGTTTGGACCCTCATCAAACATGCATGTTTATTTCAGCTTTCTTTTATGCAAACTCAATAAATGGCTAAATTTGCCGTTACCTTGAATAAAGATATTTTCAATATTATTGATCAGTATTAATCGTTTTCTTATGTCATTACCAAAACCTGGCCGGAAATTCTGGTATATATTTCCGGTTGTTATCCTGGCCCTGCTTGCAAGTTGGTATTATTTCTCTAATTCCGGGAAATCCGGCCCCGCGGTAACAACAAAAGTACTTTATGGTGACTTCAGCATCAATGTTACCACCAGCGGGGAGCTTGAGGCTAAAAATTCCGAAAATATCCTGGGCCCTCCCGGCTTGCGTGAAGTACGGATATGGCAGGTTCAGATCAGTGATATCATTCCTGAAGGAACCATTGTTGACTCCGGTCAGTATGTGGCAACCCTCGACCGTACGGAGATTACCAACCGATTGAAAGACCTGGAGAGTGAATTGGAGAAGCTGGAGTCGCAGTTTGTGAAAACAAAGCTTGATACCTCCATTGATATGCGGGCGGCCCGTGAAGAACTGATTAACCTGAAGTATGCACTTGAGGAACGCCAGATTACTGTAGAGCAATCCATTTATGAGCCGCCTGCAACCCAGCGTCAGGCCCGCATCGAGCTGGAAAAGGCCCAGCGTGCCTATCAGCAGGCGGAAAAAAATTACAAACTCCGTTCGGATAAAAATAACGCAAACATGCAGGAAGTGGCTGCGTCGTATACCCAGGCGCAGCGCAGGCTTGAACAGATAAGGGATGTGCTGAAAGGCTTTACCGTTACTGCGCCAAAACCCGGTATGCTGATCTATAAACGCAACTGGGACGGGTCAAAGATGGGGATCGGATCAACCATGAGTTCCTGGGACAATGTGGTGGCAACCCTGCCAAACCTTAATGAAATGATATCGAAAACGTATGTAAATGAAATAGACATCAGCAAAGTAAAAACCGGACAGAAGGTGCAGATTGGTGTGGATGCCTTTCCCGACAGGAAATATACCGGTGAAGTAACCGAAGTGGCCAATATTGGTGAGCAGATGCGGAACTCAAATGCCAAGGTTTTTGAAGTCAGGATCAGGGTAAATGAATTTGATTCCATACTTCGTCCGGCCATGACAACAAAAAATACCATCATCACCTCTGTGATCCCGGATGTGTTTTTCCTGCCGATAGAATGTGTGCATACCAGCGACAGCATCTCCTTTGTTTATAAAACTTCAGGACAGGTCCGCCAGCAGGTTAAAACCGGTGTTACCAACGAAAACCAGATCATTATTACCGGAGGATTGAAAGAAGGGGAGGAGGTTTATCTGTCTCCGCCCGAGCATGCGATAGAATGGAAACTGGTTGGTTTGTAGATGTTCAGTGATAACAGCAATTGATTCATGAAAAAAATATTTTTCACCGGCCGGAAACTCTACATACTTACCATTGCGCTGGAAGCTGTTTTTGCCAACAGATTCCGTTCTATGCTCACAGCGCTGGGAATAATCTTTGGTGTAGCTGCGGTAATTGCCATGCTTGCCATCGGCAACGGGGCAAAACAGGAGATTCTTGAACAGATGAAACTGGTGGGGGTCAACAACATCATCATCATGCCTAAGGTGGAGTCAAAAATGGAGGAAGCTGCCAAGGAGAACGGACAGGGAAAGAAGGCTACTGAAAAATTCTCTCCGGGATTAACGCTTGCCGATGCAGCCAGTATTGCGGCCATTATACCTTCTGTTGAGAAGGTCAGCCCGGAAGTGGTGTATGAATCTGTAATTATATCAGAAGGGGTGAGTACCTACGGGAAAGTAAGCGGTGTCACCCCCGGCTTTTTCGATGTTTTCAGCCTCCCCCTCGAGCGGGGAGAGATGTTTAACGAAGAGCAGTTGCGCGAAGGAAAAGCGGTCTGCATTCTCGGGGCTACCATCAAAGCAAAGTTATTCCCCCATGCCGATCCGGTCGGAAAACATGTAAAGTGCGGAAACGTCTGGCTCAAGGTTGTTGGTGTATTACAAAGCCGCGCCGTGAATGCCGATATTTCGGAAAACCTGGGCATCAGCGATTACAATAACCAGGTTTATGCGCCTATTCAAACGATGCTTCTGCGTTACCGCGACCGTTCTATGGTTACAACGGCCATGATCAGGGGAGGGAGCAGTGGTAGTATGGTCATTGATGGCGGCTTTATGTCGTTCTCTTCTTCCGGCGGAAGCGATGAGGGCATTGCAAACCAGATAGATAAAATTGTTGTACAGGTAAAAGAAACCAACCTGATCGGCCAGACATCGGAAATCATTCAGCGGATGCTTAAACGCCGGCATGCCGGAGTGGATGATTTCGAGATCAAGGTACCCGAACTCCTGCTGAAGCAGGAACAACGTACAAAGGATATTTTTAATATCGTGCTTGGGGCCATTGCCAGCATTTCACTCATTGTCGGCGGTATAGGAATTATGAACATTATGCTTGCTTCAGTGATGGAACGCACCAAGGAGATCGGTATCCGTATGGCTACCGGGGCCACGCGGAAAGATGTTATTTTTCAGTTCCTTGCCGAAGCTACCCTGATCAGTCTTTCCGGCGGGATTGTCGGCATTTTCCTGGGCATGGCCCTTGCGAAAATCATTATGGAAGTTGCAGGGATTCTTACCATCGTTTCAGTGGCCTCCATTGTAATTTCTTTCGGCGTTTCAGCTACAGTTGGAATTGCCTTCGGTTATATGCCGGCCAAAAAAGCCGCGATGCAGGATCCGGTGACTTCTCTCCGGTATGAGTAAAATCATTTGATACATATTCGTGACAGCAAAATCAGCAATCATCGGATTTAAGGTTATTCAAAATGCGTAGTTTAAAATTTTCTTTTCTCATTATTCTGATTGTTTCAGCGCTCGGTTCGGCACATGCCCAGGCCCGGGTTAAAGTTCTTACCTTACCCGAGGTAATTGAGATAGCCAAAAGACAATCGCCCGATGCTCTGGTTGCACAGCACCGGTTCAGGAGTAGTTACTGGCAGTACCGGAATTATAAGGCGGGATTGATGCCTATGCTCACCCTCGACGGAACCCTGCCCAGCCTGAGCCGGAGTATTGAGAAAATCACCACTCCCGAAGGGGATTTTTTCTATGAACGTAACCTGGCCAATTATACAGCTGGCCTGTCCCTTTCCAAAAATATCGGGTTAACCGGAGGACAGGTGTTTCTTAACTCAGATCTTCAGCGTATCGACCTCTTCAGCGACAGTACTGTCACTTCTTACCTCTCTTCTCCCCTCAACATCGGAATAAGGCAGCCTTTGTTCAACTATAATCCTTTCCGCTGGGCACGCAGGGTGGAGCCAATGCGCTACAACGAAGCTGAACGCAGATATATCGAAGATGTGGAGCAGGTAAGCATCTCGGCTGTCAATCTGTTTTTCAGCCTGCTGGATGCACAGATACGCCAGAGAATTCAACAGATCAACCTGGCAAACAACGATACCCTTTATCAGATCGCCAGGGGAAGGTTTAACATCGGTACCATTGCCGAAAATGAATTGCTGCAGATTGAACTGAGTCTCCTCAATGCCCGCGCTGCCGTTGAAAGTGCCAGCCTGGAGGTGGAAATGAAAATGTTCAGCCTGAAATCATTTCTTCGTATACCCGAAGATGTGTCTTTGCAACTGATTGCGCCATCGGCGCCAGCTGCTCCGGTGATCGATGCACAACTGGCCGTGAATGAAGGACGCGAAAACCGCTCCGATGCCCTGGCCTTCGATCGCAGGATGATAGTCGCTGAAAGTGGCGTGAATAAAGCAAAGGCTGAAAACCGCTTTAATGCAAACCTTTATGCTGTTTACGGACTGACCCAAAGCTCCTCTGACTTCAGTAAAGTTTACAAAAATCCTCAGGATCAGCAGCGGCTGGTACTTGGAATACAGGTACCCATTCTCGACTGGGGATTGACCCGGGGAAAAATCAAACTGGCCGAATCGGACCGCGAACTGGAACGTACTGCCGTACAACAGGAAATGATAGATTTTGATCAGGAAATTTTTCTGAAAGTGATGCAGTTCAATATGCAGCGGAGACAGCTTGAAATTGCCGCCAAAAGCGATACTGTAGCCGTGAAGCGTTACGAAGTCACCAAGCAGCGTTACCTGATCGGTAAGATCGGTATTATAGACCTGAATCTGGCCCAGACGGAAAAAGATAATGCCCAGCAAGGTTATATTGCATCGCTCTCATCGTACTGGCGCAGTTTCTACGAGCTACGTAAACTGACACTGTTCGACTTTATTGAAGGACGACGGATACTTTTCAATTTCAACGACATTCCAGACGTCGAATAGTACCCCCGGGCCAGCAAGCCGTGATACGGATTATTTTTCTGACTGTTATTGCGGCTTATAGTCAGGGATTTACCTTGCCTGGTGCAGTTGTCGGTTTTTTTTGCACCTTTGTATCAAACTATCTGACCTGAATTATGAGCGGTGATATCCCGGTTTCAGTAATTCTTTTTGCTTTCGGTTTAACACTGTTTGCCGGCCTATCAACGGGAATTGGTGCGGCGGTGGCTTTTTTTGCAAAAAAGACCAATACCCGCCTGCTGTCCACGGCGCTAGGATTCTCCGCCGGCGTGATGATCTATGTGTCGATGATCGAGATTTTCCAGAAGTCGAAGGAAAGTCTGATCAGTGAACTCGGAGAGGCGCAGGGATATACATTTGCCGTACTGGCTTTTTTCGGCGGAATCTTTATTTCCGCCATTATAGATAAGCTGGTCCCATCGGGACAGAACCCGCACGAGCAGGTTTCGCTCAGCGAGATCAGCGATGTACAGCATGCGGTACGAAAAAAGCAAGCGCTTTACCGTATGGGTATTTTTTCGGCTATGGCCATTGCCATTCACAATTTTCCCGAAGGCCTCGCCACTTTCTTCTCGGCCATCGAAGATCCGGCACTGGGTATCAGCGTGGCCATCGCAGTGGCCATTCATAACATTCCCGAAGGAATTGCAGTCTCAATCCCGGTATTTTATTCAACGGAAAACCGGAAAAAAGCCTTCTTCCTTTCTTTTATGTCTGGGCTTGCCGAACCGGTCGGTGCACTTTTCGGCTTTTTGTTTCTGCTCCCTTTCTTCAACGGACTGACCTTTGGCATTACCTTTGGCATTGTGGCCGGTATCATGGTCTTTATCTCGCTCGACGAACTTTTGCCCACCGCCGAGCAGTACGGCGAACACCATCTGACCATTTACGGACTGATTGCCGGTATGGCTGTGATGGCTGTAAGCCTGCTGCTTTTCGTATAAATGAAGGATATACCGGATCTTTTTTCCTTACATCCCCGGCCTGTTTCAATTCCTCTTGACAATGGAATGCTGAATTATTATCCAGCATTTCTTCAACCGGCTGAGTGCGGGCAATATACCTGTCAGCTGAAAACCGAAATCAATTGGAAACAGGAAAACCTCCGCATTTTTGGCAAATCGTACCTGACTCCGCGCCTCACAGCCTGGTACGGTGATACCGGGGCCGCCTACAGCTACTCAGGATTGAAACTGAGTCCTGAGCCATGGACGCCGGTGCTGATACAGCTCAGGGACATGATTGTTGCAGCAACCGGATGCAGTTTCAATTCCGTGCTGCTTAACTGGTACCGCGATGGGAATGACAGTATGGGCTGGCATGCCGATGACGAAAAAGAGCTGGGCGTCAATCCGGTGATAGCAAGTCTTAGTCTGGGGCAGGAAAGGGATTTCAGGTTCCGGCGCAAGGACAATCACCGTAAGGTTTTCAAGGTAAAACTGGCTAATGGGAGCCTTCTGGTCATGGGCGGATCCATTCAGCATTTCTGGCAACATGCATTGCTCAAATCAGCCGCCATTAAGGGTGAGCGTATCAATTTGACATTCAGAATGATAATGGCGGTAAATGTGCATGGGCGTTAAAGCCCGATTTCATCGGCGATACCGGCCATGGCAGTTATACTCAGGGCTACGAATTCATCCAGCGTCAGACCGATTTTCTCGCATTCAAGAATAACTTCCCGTCTTACTGAAGCTGCAAAAGCTTTTTCCTTCATCCGTTTCACAACCGATTTGGGCTTCACGGATGCTACCTTTTTATCAGGGTAAACCATGGCTGTTGCGGTGATGAGCCCGGTGATGGTTTCTCCGGCAGCAAGGGCGTGCTGAAATTCAGTCTCCCGCTCCAAACCGGTAGCCATTTCGTTGTGCATACGGATGGCATCCACCACATCTTCTTCCAGCCCCATTCCGGTAAGGATGCGTGCGGTCTCCAGGGCATGGACAGCCGGGTCCGCATTGGTAATTTCCACATCAAGATCATGAAGCAGTCCTGCCTGTGCCCATTTTTCCGGATCGCGGCCCAACCGAAGGGCGAGTGCCCGCATCACAGCTTCCGACGCCAGCGAATGGGCGATCATTCGTTCATTCTTTATATAACTCCTGAGCAAATCAAGTGCTTCATTTCTTGGCAATAACATAGTTTTCCTCTTCTGAATTTTTGTGATTCCCTTTCAATTCATGCCCTGCCAGCCGGAAATAATCCCTTTTTCAATTTATAATCAATGCAGGTCCAGCCCGTTCATCATAAATACCGAGTGTTTGATTGTACTGCTGATGACGGACAGGTATTCTTCTACCGCCTTCACGCTACCCGGAAGCGTGTAAACAAGAGCCGATCCGATCACCCCGGCAACACCCCGGCTCAGCAGGGCATTGGGTTTTTCTGAACCGTATTTCTGCCGGATCATTTCCATGATCCCGGGTATTTCCTTGTCAAGCATCGGTTTTACAACATCCACGGTAATATCCCGCGGCCCGATGCCTGTCCCGCCTGTTGAGATAATTATATCTGCGTTGGCCGCCCCGTTGATTTCCTGCCTTAGCAGCCCTGCTTCATCGGGAATCACACTCCTCGCGATCTCAGCAGTCCATCCAAGGCCGGCAAAGTATTCTTCAAGCAACTGAACTACCCGGGGCCCGCTGCGGTCTTCATATTCGCCGGATGCTGCACGGTCGCTCAGCGTAATGACTTTTACCCTGAATACCTTCGGATGATAGGTTATTTCATCTCCGGCTTTTACGATGCCCGGTTCCAATACCCTGCAGAAAATGCCCTCTTTCGGCATCACACAATTGCCAACCTCCCGGTATATTGCGCAGCTGTCGCCGTGGCATTTTTTTCCTATCTGGGTTACTTCGAGCAAGGCATCGCCGATCGTAAACCGGTCGAGCGGATGGGTTTCGTACAGGATAATACCTTCAGTGGTGATGTTTTCGGCAAACTCGCCGTATTTCAACGGCCTGCCGGCGACTTTCTCGAATTTCCTGAAGCTTTCTGTTCCCAACAGGCTTACCTGACGGTGCCATTTCCCGGCATGGGCATCTCCTTCAACACCGTTAAGGGTAAGCGCGATATGTTCCACAGGCACCTTAATGGTTCCTTTTTTCTCAGAGATGTTGACGGACTTTATATCTATCTTCATTGGTAATAATTATCAGTTTTTAAACGGCATTATCTTCAACAGCACCGCCTGAATGATTGCTGTCAGGATCCTTATAAAGAAAACCCGCATTGATAAACATCAATGCCGACAAAAGCAGTGATCCGCTGAGTGCGATATAGAAGACTCCCTGAAGATACAGGGGAATGACCTCGAATCGGACAAACAGTATACCCATGGTTGCCATAATCGCGATCATCAGGTAGCTTTTCCACGCGAAGAAGGCGAAAATGCATGGATTTTTCTGTTCCATACCGGCAATCCGGGCTATATACTTCCGGCTTATTTTCAAAAATACAAAATTGAAAAATACGGCAATTCCCGCCAATCCTGTCACTACAACCATCCACAGCGGCAAAGGGCCTTCAGGAGCGAAGTCATAAGCCAGCCCGAAAACCCTGACAGCCGCATAAGCCCACACCCCGGCTGCGGCAAAAAAAAGCGCACGCCTGGGAACTGCGGGTTTAAGACTATGACTTCTTTTATTCATTGTATGCTTACAAATCGGTCTTGATTTTTTCAATCAGGCTGATTTCACCGATAACCATTTCTTTGTCGACAGCTTTGCACATATCATAAATGGTAAGCAGGGCCACACTTACAGCGGTAAGTGCCTCCATCTCGACCCCTGTTTGCCCGGTACATACCGCCATTGCAGTTACCTTGACACCGGTTTCGGTGAGCCGGGTCTTAACATCAACTTTGGTAAGCTGCAAAGGATGGCAAAGCGGGATCAGCCTGCTGGTTTCTTTGGCGGCCTGTATGCCGGCAATTTCGGCAACGGTAAGCACATCTCCTTTTTTCATCTCGTTTTCACGGATCAGGTTCAGGGCATGCTCCGAAAGTCTGATAAGCCCTTCGGCGGTTGCACTCCGGCGCTGAAGGGGCTTGTGCCCCACATCCACCATATTGGCTTTGCCTTTATCATCTGTATGTGAAAAGCTGCTCATCGGCCGTTGGTTCTTTTATGTGTTTTGATTTGGTTTATTTCAAGGAATGATTGGTGCTGCCGTTTAGCCGCCGATATTGTAAAACTCCCCTTTCAGGTTCATACTGCCGCAGGCCGGTTTATTTGCAATGGCGGCACGAATGGCTTGTTCTGCGCCCATCTTTCTGATGTCATATTCTATTCCGCTGAACAAACACGGGAGCAGCTTGCCACTGGCTGTGAGGCGGATGCGGTTGCAATGGCTGCAATCACCGCCGGAGCCACCTTCCACCACCGAAAAATGACCTTCCGTGAGGCTCATTTGATGAATGAATCTTATCTCCAGGCCGTTTTCTTCGCAGTAAGCAGCAACCTCAAGGGCATCCTGTTCCCGGGAGGATGATTTCACCACACAGTTGATCTTTAAGGGTGTAAGACCGGCTTCGCGGGCTGCTATGATGCCTTCCAATACCTGTTGCAGATCCCCGCCGCGGGTTAATATGCGGTATCTGGCGGGATCAAGGGTGTCGAGGCTCACATTCACCCGCATCAGCCCCGCGTTTTTCAGCGGCTGAGCAAATTGTTTCAGCAATGTACCGTTTGAGGTCATCGACAAATCCCTGATGCCGGGGATATCGGCCAGCATTTCCACGAGCGACACTATCCCTTTTCGCACCAATGGCTCCCCACCGGTGATCCTGATTTTATCAATACCAAGCTTCACGGCAGTGTAAGCAACATTTGTTATTTCTTCAAAAGACAGGATCTCGTTGTGCTGCAGTTGTCTCACTCCGTCTTCGGGCATGCAGTAAACACACCGGAGGTTGCAGCGGTCGGTTACTGATATGCGCAGGTAATTAATCTGTCTGTTAAAGCTGTCGAACATACCTCATTTCTCCTTTTGCGATTTGTGCTTCCCCTATTTCAACGGCCATCAGACCATTGGCCTCCTCATAAGCATGAATATGCGCCGATCCGTGATACTCGAGTTGTTCAATCAGCCCCTCAGCATTGATCCTTACAGGTATGAATGATTTGCGCACCGCTTTACGCCGCGAATAATCCGAGGCCATCGGCAACCTGAGGATGGCAGGTCTGAACTGATGACCCATAATGCGATAGATCAGTTGCTTGACCAGGAGTTCAAACTGGACGAAGGAGGAAACCGGATTACCCGGAAGCCCGAAAATATATTTATTATCCCTGATGCCAAAAACGGTCGGTCTTCCTGGTTGAACCGCGACACTTTTAAACAGTATATTTACCCCTGTCTCTTCCATAACAGCCGGTACATGGTCAAAATCGCCCATGGATACGCCGCCTGTAAGCAATACGATATCACTTTTGCCAAATGCCTCCTGGATATGCTTTTTGACGCTTTCAGGGGTGTCGGCTGCAATGCCGGTGTACACCGTATTGAGCCTCAGCTGGTTTGTCTGCGCCATCAGTTGCCAGGCGTTGCTGTTTCGGATCTGACCGGTACGGGGTTTATTTCCGGGCTCCGTCAGTTCATCTCCGGTTGAAATGATCCCGATTACCGGCTTCCGGAAAACAAGCGGTTCCGGAATGCCAACGGCTGCAAGTATGGCAATGTGTTGCGGCTTCAGCAGGGTGCCCTTGTTCAGCACCTGCTGTCCCTGTTTAACATCTTCCGCCCTGTAAGCTATATTGGCAGAAGTCTTTTCTTTCAGAAATCGTACGCTTCCATCTTCTGTTTCCTCAGTATGCTCCACCATGATGACCGTGTCAGCGCCTTCCGGCACCATGGCCCCTGTCATGATTCTTGAACATTTTCCGGCAGCGACCGCTTTTTCAGGCTGTTTCCCTGCGGGGATAACCTCTATCACCTCGAGTAATCCATGCAGGTCGGCACGGCGACAGGCAAAACCGTCGACAGCGGCCTTGTCGAAAGGAGGCATTTCAACATCCGAGTAAATGTCCTCAGCCAGTATCCTTCCGGGTGAAGTTTCAAGACTTACCTTTTCGGTTGTGCATGAAACCCTGGTATTGTTAATGATAGAAAGTGCTTCTTCAAAAGTGATCATATCAGATCGTTCAGATTTGCGGCAAAGATAATTAACCCTTGCGATACGGAATCTTTTTCCCTTCCTTTCTTTAGCTCAGGGATGATCTATCGGGGCAGCCAGTGATTTTTTAAACCGGAATCTGAATGTAGTCAAGGTGGATTTCCTGCCGGTTAAGTGATTTCTCAGATCAGCCCCTTCTCTTTCATCTCTTTGTACTGAAGCAGCACCAGCCCGTCGGCCAGTCCGATTTTCGGGGCAATCACGGTGCCGATACCTGTCCATTTCAGGATGCGGACAAAAATCCTGGCAGCCGGCACAATTACGTCAGCGCGGTCGGGCCTCAGCCCCATTTTTTCAATGCGGGCCGTCAGGCTCATGTTGTTGAGCTGCTTGTAGGCAAAAACAAGCTGATCGAAGGTGATGATGTTGTTGAGCGCGTGGCCGTATAACTTCGTGATTTTGTTAATATTGCCGCCGGAACCAATGCAGTTCATCTGGCCGAAATCAGCCCTGAATTGCTGCAGCCACCTGCGCAGATTTTCCCATTCGGCATCTTCCACCTTGTCGGCCAGCAGCCGGATGGTGCCTATTTTGAATGAGTTTGAAGTAATGAACCGTTTTCCTTCAAGTACCGACAATTCCGTGGACCCGCCCCCAACGTCGATATACAGCGTTTTGCTGAAGTTTTTATTGACAAAAATATTGCTCAGCGAACTGATGATGTTGGCTTCTTCAATCCCGTCGATCATGCCAATTTCAAGACCGGTTTCACGCTTAACCCTTTCAAGGATCAGTTCGTTGTTGGCGGCCTCGCGCATGGCAGAAGTGGCGGCTGCGCGGTATCCCGCCGGCTGATATACATCGATGAGCAGCTTGAATGCCAGCATGGTCTTTACCAGGTCATCGGCCCGCTGCTGTGAAATGCTGCCCCCGTTAAAAACATCGAAGCCGAGCCGCAACGGGATTCTGATCAGGGAGGCTTTCTCGGTTACAGGACCGGCCTTGCTGTCGAAAACATTGGCGAATAATAACCTTACCGCGTTGGACCCTATGTCGATACTCGAAAATAGCATATTCCGTTCTTTTATTCAGCAGGCGGCAATGCTGCACGCACGCCATCCCTGAAAGTCATTAAACTGAGTTCCTTCCCGTCGAAAACGGCATAGGTAAAATTGTTGACCCAGTCGCCAAGGTTGATAAACCTGCTTTTCCCGCTCAGGGGCAGGTCAACGGCAATGTGACGGTGCCCGAAAATAAAGTAGTCAATGTCCGGATCTGATTTCAGATAGTCGCTGGCAAAAGCATAAAGACGCTCTTTGGAAACATCAATTTTTCCTGATTCCCTGATTTCTTTCTGATCGCGCAATTCGTTGGCGTACCTGCTTTTCCGTGAAAAGTAGAGCGCCATTCTGGTGCCGATATCGGGATGCAGCCAGTTGAACAGCCATTGGTTGGGCCTGAATTCAAAGACTTTTTTCAGGAATTTATAGCCGGAATCTCCCGGACCCAAACCGTCGCCATGCGAGAGGTAGAATCGTTTCCCGCTCCATTCCCTGATAACTGCTTCGCGCTGCAGACTGATCCCCAGTTCTTTTTCAAAATAATCGAAAGCCCAGATATCATGATTACCCCTGAAGAGGTATACGGGAATTCCCTGGTCGGTAATTTCAGCAAGTTTGCCGAACAGGCGGGCAAATCCTTTCGGAATAACCGTGTGATATTCGAACCAGAAATCGAAAATATCCCCCATTAAAAAAATCTCGGAGGCATCCTTGCTGATCAGTTCCAGCCACTGCACCAGCAGCTTTTCGCGTATCAGACTTGAATCATGATCGGGAATCCCGAGATGGAAATCAGAAGCAAAATAAATCTTCAAAATGTTTGAATTTTACGATTTTCAAACCTACAAAAAAACATCCGGAATCCGGCAGGCAAATTTATCCGGATTGTTCCGGTAGTAATTTTAAAAGGTAATTTTCCAGAGCCTGCAATGAAATAAACCGGTCAATTATTCTCTGTTCATGGTCGAGCAGCACATAAACAGGCAGTTTCCTTATCAGGTAATCTTCAACCACGGCCGATCTGAATCCGAGGGTGTCATTGACATTGGTCCACCAGAGTTTATCCATCGTTATGGTTGTCTTCCACCTTTCGGTTGACAGATCAAGGCTGACGGCATACACCATCAGTCCCCGCTTACGATACTTTTCATAAAGGTTTTTAAGATCCTGGACGGCCTTACGGCTAAGGGCATCCGACGGCGCCCAGAAATACAGCAGGGTAAAAGCATTCCCTCCATCGGCCGGCGTAACCATTTTTCCGCCTGTGTTGGGCAGGCTGATTGGCGGTGCTTTTCGCCCGGCTTTAAGTACCTCACGCGCTTTTTTTTCCCCGGAAAGAACAGTCTTTAATTCCGCAACCCTTTTGCGATGATTGATTACATGCCGGTTTGCCGGAAAATGACCCTGAAGCGTTGAATCGGTATAAAGAAACCATTCGGCATCGGAATATGTTTCAAAAAGGGCTGTCTGCCTGAGTTTGCCGTTGATAACCAGCAGTTGCGACAGAAAATCCGGATGATCCTTGAGAAATCTGACGGCTTCGGAGCGCAGATTGTTGTAAATCGAAGCATAAACGGAACCGGCCCGGTTTTTCACCTGCAGGAAATCCTTGTTGTGACGGCTTTGCTGAATGAGCAATGCCAGTGAGTCCATGCTTCCGAGGGCGGACTGTATTTTTGCCGAAAAAATACTATATTGTCCGGCTTCCCGGCCTCCTGTAATAAGGCTTATTCCTTTGTCCGTTAAGGTTACATCAACAGAATCGCCCGGATGCAATATCAGGATTCCGGATTGTCTTTTTCCAGCCTTCAGATAGTAGAATCCGGCTTCTTCAGGGGTAAAACGGAAGGCAAACCCGCCGTTTTTTTTGGGTCTGACCGAGTCAACGGGTGCGATGCCCGAGGTGTCGATATAGTAAAGATGCACCCTGCCCTTTGACGGAAATGTCAACTGGCCTTTCAGCAGGATGCTTCCGGGGTCATATTTATGCTGACACCCGAAGGGTAGAAAGGCCGCAAACAGAAAGTATGACAGAACTTTTAACAGAGTTTTCATTGCTTTCGCTGATAGGCCGGATGAAGCAGCATTCTGGCTGCTTTTCCTGAAAAATAAGCATGGTACGTCAGAAGCTGATTTCTTTCAGTAAATCGCTGATGATGCGGGTCATTCTGGGCTCGGCTTTGCTGGCTGCATCGATTACGATCTGGTGCGACACCTCAACGATTTTGCCGGGAACGCCGAGGTCGGAGATCACTGAAACTGCAAAAACGGGAAGGTCCATATGCCTGGCCACAATGACTTCCGGTACGGTTGACATACCGACTGCATCGGCGCCCAGAATATGGATGTAACGATATTCGGCAGGCGTTTCAAAAGTAGGTCCTGTTACTGCAGCGTAAACTCCCGTGCGAAAAGGAACGCCTGCGCGGCTGGCAATATCAGCAGCCAGATCGAGGATACGCCTGTCGTAAGCTTCACTCATATCAGGAAAACGGGGGCCCAGGCCGGTATGGTTCCTGCCGATCAGCGGATTGTCGCCCATCAGGTTGATATGGTCTGTAATAAACATGATATCACCCACTTCAAATCCGGGGTTCAGCCCGCCGCTGGCATTTGAAACAATCAGCATCTTAATGCCAAGCAGCTTCATCACCCTGATGGGAAATGTAAGTTCCTGCATGGAGTAACCCTCGTAGTAGTGAAACCGTCCCTGCATGGCCACAATGGGTTTGCCCCCCAGCGTGCCGAAAATCAGCTGACCCTTGTGCCCTTCAACGGTGGATACCGGAAAATGCGGGATACTGCTGTACGGAATTTCACATTCGGTAACGATTTCACGTACCAGTCCGCCCAGCCCTGTGCCAAGCACAATTCCGGCTTCCGGAACCATGCCGGTATGCGTCTTTATGAAATCAATGCTTTCTTTGATTTGTTCTAACATAATTAAGTATTTGTTCGTCAAACGCCTGCTTGTCATTCCTGTGAAATTCAACGACAATCGGCAGATAGTGAACCGGCAGCTGTCTCGCTTTTTCATCGAGACCCGGGCTCAGCAGCCGCATAGCGTCTTTTTCAGTTGTAACAAGCAATTTATTCCGGCTGTAAAGATCGTCAAATTTTCGCTTGATTCTGTCAAGGTCTTCCAGGGTATATTGATGATGGTCCGGATACTGAAGAATGGTAAGGTCCTGGCACATCTTTGAAAGATGGTCCTGCAGGGGGTAAGTATTTGCAATGCCAGCAAATATCAGAATATGGCTGAATTTTTTTTCCGGAAAGGTCTTGCAGCCGGTACTCCAGAGCGGTACAATGTCGCTGTAGCGGATGTAAGAGAAGTAAACTTTCTGGTGGGGTGCAGGTTTGATTTCCGAGATTATCTGCCGCTTGAGGATAGGGCTGAGGATTCCGGGGGTTTTGGTTACCACGATGATGTCAGCCCTGCGTGCCCCCCGCCTGGCTTCACGCAGGGATCCCACCGGAAGAATATAATCTTTATAGTATAGTTTGTGATAATCGGTTAGTAAAATGGATAAACCGGGTTTGACATAACGATGCTGAAACGCATCGTCGAGCAGAATTACATCCGTTTCAGGTTCAGTTTTCAGGATGGTTTCAATTCCCCTTTGCCGCTTCTCGTCCACATGTACCCCTGCTTCGGGAAACTTCCGGAAATACTGCATAGGCTCGTCTCCGATGCTTGCAGCAGTTGATCCCGCCTTCGCTATCAGATAACCCTGCGTCCGCCGGCCGTATCCCCGGCTGAGCGTACTTACTTTATTTAATGGTGACAACAGCCGTATCAGGTATTCTACATGCGGTGTTTTACCTGTGCCGCCGGTCGAAAGGTTCCCTACCGAGATTAACGGAACCTCATACTTTTTTGAATGAAGTATTCCCAGATTGAAAAACAGGTTTCTCATACCGGTAATCAAACCGTAAACAAACGAGAACGGGAGCAACAGAAGCCTGAGAAATTCCATGGCTTAAAAGTATAAAAATTAACCTTCGATGCAAGTATTTTTACATTATAATTATGTTAATTTCAGAATCCTGGCCTGGATGAGCAAATGACAATCTGAAACTATTATAAAATTCATTATATCAGGTTCCCGGACCTGAAGTATACACCGGATATCCTATTATCAAGCCGCATTTCCCTGACAAAACTTTCAAAGATATCTCCATGCGGTTCGTTCAATTTATTATGACAAATTATAGACCTTTTCCCCTGTTTTTTGTTAGATTTGGCCATTGTAAACCATAAGGACTATGAAGATTGGAGATATCATCCGTGCAATTGAGGAAACTGCACCATTACCTTACCAGGAAGCATACGATAATTCAGGGCTTTATTGCGGTTCAGTGCAGGATGAGGCTAGCGGGGCACTGTTTACCCTTGATGTTACGGAAGAAGTCGTAAATGAAGCCATCGAAGCCGGTTACAATCTGATTATCGCCCATCATCCGCTTATTTTCAAACCGTTGAAAAGGATTCTTGATGATAGTGTGACCGGGCGTTGCATCATCAGGGCAATCAAGAACGATATAGCTGTGTATGCTGCGCATACCAATCTCGACAACGCCCGAAGCGGCGTTAATGCGATGATATGCGGTAAACTGGGCCTGGTAAATTGCCGTATCCTTCAGCCGGCTGCGGAGTTGCTGAGGAAGCTGGTGGTTTTTGTCCCGGAGGATCATGCTGAAACTGTCCGTCAGGCCATGTTTGCTGCTGGCGCCGGACATATCGGGAATTACGATTCATGCAGTTTTAATTCCGGAGGCCAGGGAACTTTCCGGGCACTGCATGGCGCCGATCCGTTTGTGGGTGCAATGGGCTCACTCCACAGCGAACCGGAAGTCAGGATTGAAACCATCTGTGAATCCCATGCCCTCAACCGTATTGTAAAGGCTATGATTGATTCCCATCCTTATGAAGAGGTGGCCTGGGATGCTTATCCGCTGATAAATGTGCATCAGGGTGCCGGTTCAGGTATGATGGGTGAATTTGAGGAAGCGATGGACGAAATGGATTTTCTCAGGTTGTTGAAACAGGTATTCGGCCCCGGATGCCTGAAGTATTCACCGCTCACCGGACGGAAGGTGCAGCGTGTTGCCCTCTGCGGAGGTTCGGGCAACTTCCTGGTACAGACAGCAATGGCGCAAAAGGCTGATGCCTTTGTTACCGGAGAACTGAAATATCACGACTATTTTCTTGCAGAAAACAGAATTCTGCTTGCCGAAGCAGGCCATTATGAAACAGAACAATTTACCAAAGAATTATTGGTTCAGATTGTTAAAGAAAAATTTACTACCTTTGCAACCCGAATTTCCAGCATTCAGACCAATCCTGTCAATTATCTGTAAATCAACAATATAATCGGAAATACTATGGCAAAATCAACGTCAAAAGCCAAAGCAGCCACTGAAAATGAATCCGTAAATCCTCAGGAAACGGAAGTTCAAAGCCAAATTTCTGCACACGTTTCGCTCTCACAGTCTGACGTTGAGGAAACCGAAATCTCGATTGAAAAGAAACTCATTGCCCTTTATAGCCTTCAACAGATTGATTCACAGATTGATAAAATTAAGATTATCCGGGGTGAACTTCCGCTTGAGGTAGAAGATCTTGAGGATGAAATTATCGGGCTGGAAACAAGAATCGATAACTATATCCAGGAAATTGAAGCCCTCAAGGTTTCGGTGAAGGAAAAAGAGGCGCAGATCAAGGACAGTCATCTGCAGATTAAGCGATACGAAGAGCAGCAGATGAATGTGCGCAACAACCGGGAATATGATTCGCTCTCCAAGGAAATCGAATTTCAGAATCTCGAGATCGCGCTGGCCGAAAAACGCATCAAGGAGTTTTCTCAACTGTTATCCCTGAAGAATGAGGAAATTGAAGCTGCCCAGACAGTGCTTGATGAGCGTAAGAACGACCTGGAAATAAAGAAAAGTGAGCTTGCCGACATTGTCAGTGAAACCGAAAAAGAGGAAAATTCCCTGCAGGGTAAATCGGAAGAATACCAGCGCTATATTGAGGAACGCCTGCTTACTGCTTACAAACGGATTCGCAAGAATGCCCGCAATGGTCTGGCAGTGGTGAGCGTGGAGCGTGATGCCTGCGGTGGATGCTTCAGCGCAATTCCTCCACAGCGTCAACTGGATATCAGGATGCACAAGAAAATTATCGTCTGTGAATATTGTGGCCGTATTCTGGTGGATCATGGCCTGGCTTCCAGTGTTAATCACTAGGATTTTATCAGGATTTAATGAAACAGGGGAGGGCTCGCTTTCCCCTTTTTTGTTTTAATTTTGGGTAGTCATGAATAAAACCATCCTCACTTTACTGTTTCTGTTATTGCTTTTAAGTTCCCGGGCAGGGAATGAGCTGACGCCTGGCCAGGTAAAAGCTTATGAGCTGGTGCTGCAGCTCCGTTTTGATGATGCCCGGAAACTGCTTGAACAAGAGACAAATGCAAAAGAGGATCACCTCGTACCTTATCTTGAGCATTACATTCAGTTCCTGAGCATAATTATTTCTGAAGACGAAAAAATTTTTAAGTCCTGCTCAGCCGGAAAGGAAACGATCATCCGGCAACTGGAAGCGGGAAATGCCGCCTCTCCCTGGCATCTTTACAGTCAGGCGATGTTTAACATGCAATGGGCTTTTGCGAGGCTGAAGTTCGGAGAGTATACCACCGCCGCTGTTGAAATGAACCGAGCTTACCATTTGCTGGTGCGCAACAGGGACCTGTATCCCGGTTTTGCACCCAACCGGGCGGCACTTGGCCTGATGAAAGTCCTGATTGGCTCAGTACCGGATAATTATCAATGGATTGCCCGTTTGTTCGCTTTGCGGGGCAGTGTCAGTGAAGGCATTCATGATCTGAAGCAGGTAACGGAAGCGGTTTCAACCGATGCAAATTACCCTTTTCTAAAGGCAGAAACCCTGTTTATGCTGACGTTTGTGACATTTAACCTTTCCGGAGCTGAGGCTGACAGGGTGATGACCGGGAAGTTGATCGACCTGAACCATACTATGATTCAGCGCAGCCCGCTGTTGGTTTATGCTGCTGCGGTTTTCCACATGCATTACGGGGAAAATGAAATTGCCCTTGATTACCTGAAAAAGCGCCCGGCGGGTACTGCATATTATCCTTTTCATTATCTTGATTATCTCACCGGACTGGCAAAACTCAACCGCCTCGATGAAGATGCAGGCATCTGGTTTCTGAGATATGTCAACGGGTACAAGGGTGGGAGTTTTATTAAATCAGCTTACCAGCGGCTTGGATGGATCGATTTGCTCCGGGGCGACAAGGAAAGCTATCATGCATACATGTTCAGGATAAGGCGTGCCGGACGCGCCCTGATCGACGGTGATAAGCAGGCCCTGGCCGAAGCGGAAAGCAGCCGGCCACCGGATGTCAGGTTGCTCAGGGCGAGATTGCTGTTCGACGGAGGGTATTATAAACAGGCCGGAGATCTGCTTGCTATAATGACTCCCGATGATTTCTCTGATCCAAAAGATAAGCTGGAATTTATTTACCGGAGGGCAAGGATTTATCATCTTAAGGGACAGGAGCCGATGGCCATTTCAACATATCGTCAGGTGATTGATGCCGGTGTAGCCGGACCATGGTATTTTGCTGCCAATTCGGCACTGAACCTGGGATTAATCCATGAGCAGAAGGGAGATTTCAGTCAGGCTGAGTACTATTTCCGGAAATGCCTCGCATTAAAGTACTCTGAATACAAATCCAGCATCAGCCAGAAAGCCAGGGCCGGGTTGAACAGGCTTGATAAAAAATGAAGCGGCTTTTCAAAGGCCGCTTCAGGGAGTATATTGAGAAAAGTAATAAGTAGGGTTGAGAAGTATTAGTATTTTATTCCCAGGGTTACCATAAAAGCGTTGTTCATGGTAGTGGTGTTGGCTGCTTTCACATTGCCGCTGTAGAGATAATACATATCATCGTATGTTGAGTAAACCCAAGCCATGTCAAAGTAAAATGAGCGCTCGCGGATTCCGATTCCCAGCGAGTATGAAGAAAGTGCCGAATTGGTTCCATAAACGTAAGGATTTGCTGAGAGCCCGTAGCCTCCTCTGAAGTTCAGTGCTCCGTAACGCCATTCAGTTCCGAATCGCAGATTATTGGCTTTCTGGTAAATGGAACGTATGGCATTGTTTTCATCATAAAAGTCATAATCAGAAGCCCTCAGCCTGGCGGCACTGTAATCCACAAACTCATAATCGGCGCTGATCACGCCTGCTTTGCCGATAATAAAACCGATACTGCCAATGGCACGCATTGGGGTGGTAAGCTCATATTCATAAAAACCGTTTGCTTTTGCGCTTGCCGAATAACCATTGTCAAATCTCGATCTCATGGTGGCAGTATAATCATCCGACATGGATGTATAGAAGGTTGGTGTATGTATGGCTCCGCCCAGGCGTAACCAGTCGGTTGCCCTGAAGATAAGCCCGAACTTGAAATTCAATCCGGTACCGGTGGTTTCAAGTAAGTCAGTGCGGGTCATGCTGTTGAACACGGTGTTGTCGTCAGCAAGCGCTGTTTCGGTATAAGTTGCGGTTTCGTAATACCTGATATAAGGTACGCCAATGGTTGCGCCCAGGTATAGCTTGTTATTGTAATTCGCACCCAAAGTAAATACCATCTCATTGATGGACCCCTTACTTTCAATGTTTTTCCGCTGGTTCACGCCGCCAAAGGGTTTGTCGATGCCATATTCCCAGCTTGCTGAGTCGGTGATAAACAGCAATTCTGTGTCATAGGCCAGCCGGGTATCAAAAGATCCAAGGTCGTCAGGGTGGATTCCCTGGGCGTTTTCCCAATAGGAAGTCAGGAAAGATGATACGAGGTTTTCCGATTCAATACTGACCCTGTTGTTGAAATTGGCCATTCGGTTCAGTCCGAAGCCAAATTGAACGTTTTTCCAGAGAGATTGCTGATTCCGTGATTCAAGGTTGTTGTTCATCACAATACCAACGCTTCCAAGATTGAAATTATAGCGTGAGTCATCGCGGAATGTCCCGTTGAGCGTAGCTTCGGTATTAGAGATGTTTATTGAAGGGGTAATGCTGATTTCGGAGCTGCGGTAAAGCCCGATACCGGCCGGATTGTGACTCAGGCTGGTGAAATCGGCGCCCAGGGCTCCGAATGCGCCGCCCATGGAGACAAATCTGGCTGATCCCGAGTAATTCAGGCGCGAGTATCTCAGTGCGTCAATCTCATTCTGCGCTTTAAGTCCGTAAGTGGTAAAAATGGACAGTATGCCTAGGATAATGAGCTTTTTCATGATAGCAATTTTTTTTGAGTTTAAGTCAGTAAATCCATTTGTTTACCTGCGTCCGCTTCCGGAGGAGGATCTGCCACTGCCTGAGGAAGATGATGACGATGATGAAGATGATGATGAAGAGCGCGAAGGGGCTGAATAGCTGCCGCCCGATGAACCGGATGAGGATGAACGGGAGGGCGCTGAATAACTGCTTCCGGAAGAGGGCGCAGAATAGCTTCTTTCGGATGATGAAGAGCGAGAAGGGGCGGAATAGGTCCCTCTGCTTTCGTTGGAGCGGGATGGTGTGTATGAAGGATTTGACTGCCGCTGCGGGGTTACTTCACGGGGTGCCTGCTGCCGCTGTGGTTCTGATTGCTGAGGGCTGGAGTACCTGGGCGTGACACCTGTTTCGCGGATATTGCGGTACCTCGGACTGGTATACTCGTTGCTTGATTTGGGCTTGTTGTATCCCGGTGAACTGTATGACTGCGGCGTTCTGCTTTCCTGCATCCTGGGTTCCTGGTTTGTGGCAGGTTTTTGGTATACAGGCCGCTGCTGCGGCTGAGTGTAGCGTCTTTCGCTTCCCTGGCCTTCACCCTGCGGGGCGGTTGTTCTGGTATTTTGTCCTGAAGGTGCGGTATAGCGTGAGGGATCGCTGCCTTGTCTTGTGCCGGTTCCTGACGGATTTTCCTGATCGGTGCGTACCGGTTGAATTACCCTGCCGGGATTGATGGTTTCATTGCTCCTGCCGGGTTGTTCTGTGCGGCCCGGGGTAACAGTACCCTGACCGGTGCCGGGCTGAGTAGTTCTTCCCGGATTTACAGTGCCGGTGCCAGGCTGCTCAGTGCGTCCCGGAGTTACAGTTCCCGTTGTTTTTCCCGGGGCCTCGGTGCGTCCGGGAGTGACCGTTCCGCTGGTTCTTCCGGGTTGTTCGGTGCGGCCTGGCGTTACGGTGCCTGAAGTTCTTCCGGGCTCTTCGGCGCGTCCCGGGGTAACCGTTCCGCCGCTCCTTCCGGGATCGGTGGTGCGGCCAGGACCGGAAACTCCGATGGGTGAAGTACGCTGGCCTTCAAGACGGCCGCTGCTGACAGCGGCTTCATAGCGCTCGCCGAATGAGGCTGAACGCCCGCTGCCTGAACCACCGCTCAGGCCTGATCCGCGCGGACCGTAGTAATATGAGTTGTAATCGTAGCTGTTGAAATAGTTTGACCCGGCATAAAAGCCGTCCCAGTAACCGTGACGGTATCCGCTCCAGTAGCTTCCGTAACCGTAATACGGATATCCCCATCCGTAATAGGGATAATCCCAGGAAGAATAACCCCAGTAATTTCCATATCCGTATCCGTATGGATACCCCCAGCCCCAACGCATGTAAAAGCTGGGATACCACCAGTTGTAACCCATGTAAATGCTGGTTCCCCAGCTCCAGGGATTGTAGTCATACCAATACATATTGGTGTAGTAAGGCGAATAGTAGCTGCTGTAGTAAACATTGGAATGGAACCTGCGCAGCCTGGCAGCATAAGCGTAGTCGTAATAATCGTCGGAATTGTAATAGTTGTTGGTAATGTAGGTATTCCCGGTTTGAGGGTCGGTATACTGTTCGCTGGTCTGATAGTCATACCCTTCCTCCTGATAATAATTTTCGTCGTAGGCATAGTTGTTCTCTGCCTGTGCTTGTTGTTGCTGCTGATATTGTTCTGTGGGTGTATATTGATCAGGCTCAGTGTATTCGGCTGATTTTGCCGTAGTTTCAGGGGCCTTTTGGGCTACTGCATCCTTGGGCGAGTAATACAGGTCATCGTAGGTGGCGCGGGCCTGGTATTGCGTTGTGCATCCCGTAAGGAGTAAAGCAGTTGCAGCAACCAATGTGATTAAAGTTTTCATTTTTGGGTCCTCCCTTTGTTTGCAGTGTTTGTCGTACTGGTTTTGTCCTGATGTACGGACTGCGGTAATTTTATTAATTTTGTGCCGCTTTCGCGGGTGTGTTTCACACCTGAAAATTAACAAATACTATACCATAAAATAAGAAATGGCTAAAGATTTTCCTACAAGGGCTGAAAATTACGCTCAATGGTACAACGACCTGGTTATTAAAGCCGATATGGCTGAAAATTCAGCTGTAAGAGGCTGCATGGTGATTAAACCTTACGGATATGCGATCTGGGAGAAGATGCAGGCAGCCCTGGACAAAATGTTCAAGGACACCGGCCATGTAAATGCCTACTTCCCTATTTTTATTCCCAAATCATTTTTCAGCAAGGAAGCCAGTCATGTTGAGGGTTTTGCCAAGGAATGTGCCGTGGTGACCCACTACCGCCTCAAGAATGATCCCGACGGCAAGGGCGTTGTGGTTGATGAGAATGCAAAACTGGAGGAGGAGTTGATTGTCCGCCCTACCTCAGAGACCATTATCTGGGACACCTACCGTAACTGGATACAGTCCTACCGCGATCTGCCCCTGCTGATAAATCAGTGGGCAAATGTGGTAAGATGGGAAATGCGTACCCGCCTTTTTCTCCGCACTGCCGAATTTCTATGGCAGGAAGGGCACACCGCTCATGCTACAGCCGAAGAAGCGATTGCCGAAACCGAACAGATGCTGAACGTTTACGCGGATTTCGCCGAAAACTTTATGGCTGTGCCTGTCCTCAAAGGGGTGAAATCGCCCAACGAACGGTTTGCCGGAGCGGTGGAAACCTACTGTATCGAAGCCCTTATGCAGGATGGGAAAGCGCTGCAGGCCGGAACTTCACACTTCCTGGGGCAGAATTTTGCCAAAGCGTTTGATGTTCAGTTTCTTAGTAAGGAGAATAAGCTTGAGTATGTCTGGGCTACTTCCTGGGGTGTTTCAACCCGCCTGATGGGCGCATTGATCATGGCGCATTCCGATGACCATGGCCTGGTGTTACCGCCGAAACTGGCTCCTACCCAGGTGGTGATCATCCCGATTTATAAAACCAATGAACAACTGGCCGCCATCACCGAAAAAGCCGATGAAATTGTTAAAAATCTGAAAGCCAGGGGAATTACGGTTAAATATGACGACCGTGATACTTACAAGCCAGGATGGAA
This sequence comes from Bacteroidales bacterium UBA5833, assembly GCA_002433025.1. Classification (GTDB taxonomy): domain Bacteria; phylum Bacteroidota; class Bacteroidia; order Bacteroidales; family Lentimicrobiaceae; genus Lentimicrobium. Next base: position 32,054 of record DJGZ01000083.1, on the reverse strand, counting down.
GTTCAATGAGTATGAGTTTAAAGGTGTTCCCGTACGCCTGGCAATCGGGCCCCGCGATCTTGAAAACGGCACCGTGGAAGTGTCAAGGCGCGATACCCTTGAGAAATCATCTTTCCAGATTGCTGATATTGAAACCAAGATTGAACACTTGCTTCAGAATATTCAGGATAACCTGTTCCAGAAGGCCGTTGATTTCAGGGATCATATGACGACCAAGGCCGATACATGGGAAGAATTTGTTGATCTGCTTGACAACAAGGGCGGATTTATCCTGGCCCACTGGGACGGGACTCCGGAAACAGAGCAGGAAATAAAGGAGAAGACAAAGGCTACCATCAGATTAATCCCGCTCGATGCCAGACCTGAAGAAGGCAGATGCATCCTCACCGGTAAACCTTCGGCACGCAGGGTGGTTTTTGCCCGGGCCTACTGATGCAGGGAACAACAGGCTAACATAACAACATCGAAGGGGATCTGAAAGGGTTCCCTTTCAGTTTGTGATGAGTAATGTCTGGTAATGAAGATTGACAATAAATGCCTCAGGTTTCAGGGTATCCCTAATCCGCTTTTATCAGTTTTCCGCTGCCTGAAATGCTGGACTTTAATTCATAAGGATTCCCGGTATAATAGATGTTGCCGACAGAAGTGATTTCAGCTTCAAGGATATGTTCAGCGTGAACATGGCAATTGTTGGTGCCGCTGTTCCGGATATATACAATATTTGATATCAGATCATTGCAATAAAAAGGTCCGTAGCTGTTGGCAAATATGGTGGTAATCACGGACCTGCCTTTGACGTTCAGGTCAACTGTACCGTAGTGCAGGGCGAGATTTAGCTGGTACGCCTGCAGATCAAGATTGAACGATCCGGCACCGCCCCAGATGCTCACCTGCAGTGAGTCGGTAATGAACGGGCCTTCGGTTCGCACATCTCCAGATCCTTCGTACCTGATTTCGCGCAGGGCGGGAGCAGAAACATACACTGTGATTTCTCTTTCATAACTTCTGACCCAGTTACATTTCAGGGTATTACGGATCTGCAGGGTGCTGTCGCTGATTTCGGTTTTGATGGCTTCAAGGAGTTTTTCACCTGCTTCTACTTTTAGAACTGGTTGATTACCTTCAATAAGTACAAGATTTATGTTGTCATATAATTCAATCCGTTCGAAATAGCCCGACGGTCTTTCTTCGGCAGTCATGGGACCGGTCCGGGTAAAACAGTCGTCCATCTGTTCGCGGTTGCATGCTGTAAGAAAAAACAACAGGGCGATGATTGCCGGTTGAGCATATAAAAACAGTTTACAACCCGCATTCACGGATCGGTATGCTGTTTTTATATTCTGATTCTTTTTCAATTGGTTCTATCTGGTTTAAAATCGTTTATGAGAATGAGGCGAAACCGGCAATATTATCCTATTTAAGGTAATATCCCCATTTGAACCTGTAGCCCAGGCCGATACCGACAAAATCGGCCCGTGCGTAATGGGTTTTAAGGGTAAGATTGGCAAAAAGGTTTTTCGAGATCAGGTAGTGAATCCCCAGTTTGTAATAGGACATGCCTTCGCTTTTGTCTTTTCCGCCCAGATAAAAGCCCAGGTTGAATGCAAAGGAAGTTCTGTCGAGCACCAGCTCATAGGCGGCGCTCAGGCCGGGTTTGGTAAGCTGCCGGGCCGGGTATGGTTCATGGTTGGTCCGGGCAACCAGCAGAGCGTCTGAGCCGTCCCATGACAGGTCGAAACAGATCCCGAGTTTATTTTTATAATCGAGGTTTTTCATGGTGGAGAGAAATCCTGAATAGACCTGATATTTTGTACCGTCGGTATCGCCGGACTCTTTATAAGCAAAGGTCGTGCCCAGCTTCACTTCGATAAATTCCCTGCCATCGAACTCGTACATTGTCAGGCTTGGACGCACGCGCTGCCGTATGGGGTTGTTCACTTTATTCAGCCTGAAAGCTGCCCCGGCGCTGACCGCGGGAATATTCAGGCCGAAGTTGGGTGTTTTGGTCGAACCATTTGAAAAATGCATCAACTGTATGCCGGCAGAAAGTTGGAGCTGTTTCAGCGGTTTCCACCGGTATTCTGCCATCAGGTTAACTGCGGCGTTCAGGTGCGATCCGATGGCGTTGAATTTGTAATTGCTGAGGCGGTCAAATTTTTTTGTGAGATAGGCAAGACCGGCTCCAAGCCTGAAATTTACCTCACTTTTATCGTTTTTTATAAGCGGGAAACTGATGTAAGGATATAGCGCATGCGCTTGCCCAAGGTCCTTCGAGTTCCCGAGCCATGCGTTCCAATAGGTAAACCCGGTTACAGGGTAGTTGTAGAATGATTCCCACTGCCGTTTGCCATAAGTTTCGCGTGAAATGGAGAATTCAAATGATGGGAAATGGCTGTTAAAGATATCCATCTCGATATGGTGTGCCATTAAGAATCCATAGTTAACCCTGGGTTCGAAAAGCAGGTTGGGCATCTGGAAACGATGCTGTGCTGAAGCGCCTGAAAATGCAGCTGAAGCCAGACACAGGAAAAGGAATGGCCTGAGGTACCCGGAATAAATGATATGGCAGTGGCGGATGATCAAAACAGCGTATTTCAAATGGCGGACAGTGCAACAAAAATACAAAATCCGGCCCCGCTAAAATGATTACTTTTGCACAAGGTAAAAATCCGCCAATGGAAATCCTGTTTTTGCACAAAGCATTACTTTTACTGCTTCGGCCGCGACCATAACTGAACCTGTTTGCTGATAAAAAACCTGGCAGAAATGCTTTAAAATATGTAAGGATGTTTCCTGAACTTTGCTTTGCAGTTTCCGGCAGATGTTCAATATTGTATTCCTGATACGAACAATTAATTAATTTTTGAATCTTTGAATCTTTGAATTTTTAAACCTTATGGATTCCCGTCTTGAAGCATTTGAACGTTTGCTCACCATAATGGATGAACTGAGGGCCGGTTGCCCCTGGGACCGCAAACAGACCCTGGAAAGCCTGCGCTATCTTACCATTGAGGAAACCTATGAACTGAGTGATGCCATTCTTGAAAAAGACATGGATGAAATCAAAAAGGAGCTTGGTGATCTGATGCTTCACCTGGTATTTTATTCAAAAATTGCATCCGAACAGCAGGCGTTTACCATTACAGATGTGCTCAATGGAATTTGTGAGAAGTTGATTCACCGCCATCCGCACATATACGGCGATGTCATGGCCAAGGATGCAGAAACAGTGAAAAATAACTGGGAAAAGATCAAACTGAAGGAAGGTGAACGCAAGACTGTGCTTGGCGGTGTTCCGGCTTCGCTTCCGGCCATGGTGAAAGCTTACCGTATCCAGGAAAAGGCGCGTGGTGTTGGTTTCGACTGGGATCATGTCGGTCAGGTTTGGGATAAAGTGCAAGAGGAACTTACTGAACTGCAATATGAAAAGCTAAATGGTTCTCCCGAAAAAATTGAGGACGAATTTGGTGACCTGCTGTTTGCCCTGATCAATTACGCCCGCTTTATCGATGTAAATCCCGAGGACGCTCTGGAACGCACCAATAAGAAGTTTATCAGACGATTTAATTACATCGAGCAAAAAGTGAAGGAAACCGGCAAGTCGATGCACGATATGAGTCTTGCTGAGCTTGATGTTTTCTGGAATGAGGCCAAGGCTGCGGAAGCCGGGAATGATTAGACATCAGTGCCGGTCTTTTCCGGCGTATTATATTTTTCATTCCGAATTCTGATTATTTTTGTGAAGCAAACCTGCGGTTATGTGGAGTAAAATTCCGGCCTTTCTTAAAAACAAGTACCTGCTTGTGACTATATTGTTTCTGGTATGGTTAACCTTTTTTGACCGGAATAATTTTATTTCACAGGTTCGTTACGGGCGTATCCTGAACAAACAACGGCAACAGATGGAATTTTATAAAAGTGAAATCCTGAAGGACAGCGCTGCCCTGAATGAATTGATGTCAGATTCATTGTCGCTGGAGAAATTTGCCCGGGAAAAATACCTGATGAAAAAGAATAATGAAGATATCTATTTGATTATCAAGGATAAAGACGATAAGCAGAAATGAACTCCGGTCCGGGGACTGCTTATTCATTTACTTTTATGAACCACCTGCTTTTAACTTTCGGCGTTTGTCTTACTGCGTAAGCCGGTATCGCTTTTCCGATGTTTACTTAAGCCTCAGCCAGCCTGTCATTTTCAGCGAAAGATCCATGAAGATGATATTTGCAGATCCGTTGCGTTCGATATGATAAGAGGCTGTATTAAAGGCTTCATTAAGGAGGTTAATGTTGGCCCGGTTGATAAACGGTGTGAAATCCCTGATAAATTTGAGTTCTTCTCCTTCCGCCCTAATGGCATTTTCATTCCCGATGCTGTTCATCAGGCAGTATCGGGTAGCTTTGAGCGCGTAGCTAAAGAACTTCTTTTGCTTCTCCCTGCCCAGACTATGAAATTCAGCAGTAAGTTTGTGAATTTCAGAGACATCCTTTCTATAGCATATACGCATCCAGTTTCTGAAAAGTTCGAAGTTTGACTGATCCGATTCACCTGTCTGCAATATCTTTCTTGCAAGGTTCAGGTTGCCGTTGGCGACATACCTGATCCTCCCGGCTGTTGCGGAATCTGCCGATTCGTTCATTGTCAGTGCGGCAACCAGCTCATCGTCGTTTAAGGCCCTGAATTTGACCAGTTGAGTTCTTGAAAGAATAGTAGGCAGTATAAGGTCATTATGCTCTGAAATCAGCAGAAAGAGGGTCTTGTCAGGGGGTTCCTCCAAAATTTTGAGGATTTTCGGGGCAGCCGCGTGATAAAGCTTCTCAATCATCCAGATGATCATAACTTTATATTCTGACTCGTACGATTTGTAGCTGAGAGTCTTGATGATTTCGTTGCAATCCTCCGAATTGATAATGCCTTGTTTATTCTCCAGCCCTATTTTCTGATACCAGTCGGCCAGGCTGACATAGCCTCCGGTTGATTCGACCAATGCGCGCCAGTGATGAATGAACTTTTTACTGATCGGGTCTTTGTCAATTTCTTTGGTTGTAGTAACCGGATAAATGAAATGCAGGTCAGGGTGGGCCAGTTTTGCATACTTGATGCACGAGGGACATGATCCGCACGAGTCTTCAGGAGTGCGGGCGGTGCAATTGATGTATTGGGCGTAAGCCAGGGCCATGGCAAGCTTGCCGGAGCCTTCCGGCCCCAGAAACAGCTGTGCATGGCTTACCCGGTTGTCGCTGACTGTTCTTCTGAGCCTGTGCTTGATCTCTTCCTGTCCTGCGATATCACTGAATTTCATTCGGGCGGTTAATTTTTGATGCTAAATTAGACGATTTGGATCAATCTGGTTGATGAATCATCAGTTTTATTGCGCGCTGCGACTCCCGGGTTCTGATGATCAGCATATACAGGCCTTCTGAGAGTTTCGGAAACCTGAGCTGAGTGCTTTTTTCCGGATGATGAACGTTGGTTTCAAAGACTGTCCTTCCCGAAAGGTCAATCATTCTGATATTCACTGACTCAGGCCTGTCCGGGCAGATCAGTGTGGCCATTCTGCCTGCGGGATTCGGATAAACAAAATAGTTACTTTCAGCATGCTCATCCATTCCGGAGCAGTTTTCCACAAGAATGTAATCCTCAAGTGTGAAAGTGTTGCTGCCTGATGCACCATCTTCAACAGTCAGGCTTACGTTGTACAAGCCTGGGGTATTGTACCTGATCTGCGGATTTGCTTCTTCTGACATATGGGGTTCGCCTCCCGGGAAGGACCAGCGCAGCCGGCTTATTGTTCCGCTGGTAAATGCCGTATAATTTATTTGATTATTCCTGCATACCTGAGTGTTATCAGCGGTAAAGCTTGCACACAGGGGTGTTGTCCGGAACCCGAGGAATTCCAGGTAGTTGCGCATAAGCTGTGGCCTGCCCGGGCTGTTAAACATAAAGGTTCCGCCGAATTCCACCGTTGAAGCGATGGCATTGTACCTTGCCGAATCCAGTCCTGCTGTAAAGCAATAACCGGTATTTTTATCATGAAACCATGGAACGGCAATTCCTTCGGCCTGAAGGTTTTCACCTCTGAAGTTATCGCCGCGGTAATGAAAAGTGAACCCTTCGGCCGGGGTGCCCGGCATTCCGGTGAGGGTGTCGGCAGGATGTTGAAAAGACTGGCTGAGTCCTGTTACGCTGAATTTTTCACGCAGCGCGGTCGGTGGATCAAACCGGAAGAATGAACCACCTTCAAGGTACAGATTGCCCCCGTTCTCGAGAAAACTTACCAGAAGACTGTCCTCGTAAGCATTAAGTTTATGATGCTGAGGAAAGAAGCCCAGCGACAGGAATACGGTACTGTATTTATTGAGTATCGAATCAATCTGATCCAGCTTTTCGCATGCCAGGTTTATTTCATTGATGGCAGCGATGATATGGACTGCCGAATTGTAGTTTTTGTCCTTGTCGATAACGGCAATTGCAGCGTTGCCGATCTGAATGCCAAAAGTTTCAGTATACTGCTGCCCGTATTCTGTTAAAAGGTTAAGGTTGACCTGCATATAACTGCCAGCCGGAACTGCATCATTGATTTTCACAGGAAAAACCAGCTTAATACGGTCATGCCCGTTGAGGAATCCCGCTTCGATAGTATTTTTTCCGCTCACCGCCGCATAGGGCGTCGCAAGCCCAATAGAAGCAGTAATATTTCCCACGGGAGATTTGCCGTAGTTGTATAGGTTAAAGGCCAGTGATATTGCTTCACCGGGTTCAGCAAGGTTGTTTCCGTTATCCAGAACTGCTGGCGGGGTAATCACTATCTGAATCCCTGCAATGGTGAATTCACCGGAAACATCTGTTTTTCCGGAGCCGGTGTCCAGCGTGCCTTTTAATAAAAATGGCTGTTCTCCCTGAATGGTGTCAGGGATAATTACGCTGAACCGGTCCCGGATATGAATCGTCTGGCCGGGTTGAATATTTAAGCCTGTAACGGGATCGCCGGCAACGGTAATATTTGAGGACGCGGTCTTAAGACTGAAAATGGCCTGACTGACAGGAATAGTACTGTGATTGCTAAGGCTGATGGTAAGGTCGTTTACTGTTCCCGGGCGCGGTAATATGCCGGGGTTGGTTAAACTGATCTTCACGGCCGGACCGGTAGTCAGGGTAATTTCCTTGTGGCAGGTAAGCCTGTTCCTGTCTCTGGCTATCAGCAGCATACTTCCTGCTGCAGGCCGCCGGATGTTCTGAATCGTGATGTTTCTGTCATCGGTTATTGTAACATTCCCCGGCAGGTCCGAAGGAACGAAACGGAAAAATTTACCGGAAGCCGGCCTTTTTCCTGAGAATGAGGTAAGCAGGCAGGCTTCATTATTTCCCTTGCTGATGCCGGAGACCGGTATAGTTTTATCGCCTCCTGCTGAATTTCCATACTGAAACTCAATGGTGCCGTCGGGATAAAGTATTGCAGAAAATTCAGCGGATCCGGGTATTGTACCAAAAGTTAATTTCCAGGTAAAAACAGCTTTTTCGGGAGTAAGATTGACTTTCAGGTAATCTCCGCTCGTGTTCTGCCTGAGGTTTCTGTTGAGAAAAGGGGCGATGGCCCTGATCTGACGCAGATATTGTTCGTCATATAACTGGTAGTAATAAGGCATATCCTCCCCGGTAAACATGAGGTATCCGTTTACATGCATGTAGAGGGTGTCGAATGTTTCGCCAAAAAATGGAAATGAGAAAGGCATGGCTACCCTTGCAAATCCATTGGTTCGATTGGATGGCTGCAGATCTTCTCCCTGGTGCTGGGGATAGATGCCAGTGCTGTCGCCCTGAAAATATATCTGGCCGTACATGAGTTCAACCGGATTGGTTCCGCCGCTGATAACAGGAGTAAATGAGAAATCCTCTGTATCTTCAGGTATTATAATGATATCTTCAGTAAGAATTACCGGAGGGTCAGGCTGAACCTGAATGATGGCTGAAACGAGTGTTCTGCCGTTGTCGGCGATGGCAACCGGGGTTTCATCACCCGAAAAGGTTTCCGGACTTCCCGTAAGGTAACTGATGGTGCTGAATTCCAGGATTAATCCTTCACCGCTATGGTCGGGATCATTTTCATCGATAATCAGGAAAATCCTGGCAGGCTGTCCCGGATGGATGTAGCTCAGCAAAGGGGTAATATCGAGGCCCATTTCAAGCGTTTTGCCGTCGGGTAAACGACTCCCGGTCATATAGTAATCACCTCCCTGATAATTAAAGATGGAAAACTGCAACTCCTTTTCAGGATAGAATCCTGAAGTGTCGGTGCTTACCCCGGCTGAAATCCTGATCCGGCCCCTTTTGTTGTATTTTACTTTTGCTGAAATGGTCAGTCCGGGAGTATAAGCAGTATCCGGGAACAGCACATGCGCCGAATTATTCCAGATGCCTCCTTTCCCATACTCTGTAGCCAATGTGGAATAGAGCATATAACAGAATCCGTTGTTCTCCCAGTCAGGGCCGTAGGAGTTTACGAATTTCAATCCACCGGTTTCCCAGTCTTTCATGTCAACAATGCCATCATTGTTGATATCCAGATGATTGGTGAACATGTTATCCCCGTTTCGGTCGAACCTGATGGAATCGTTGTAGCCGACAATGGTCATGGCATGGGAAGCTGTCGGAAGCCAGGCGGTAACCACTGATTTTCCTGCTTCCGGGGAAGCAGGGGGGAGATGGGCGACGTTATTCATCCCTGCATAAAAGCTTGCAACCCCACCGATGGCCGAGCCTTCATGATGATTATGGATCCAGTGCTTCAGAATTTCAAGGCCTTCGGGGGTTCCGGCATGTATTGACCGTACTGAGCCAAGTCGGTTTTTCATCGCACTGTAGTACTTTTCGTAGCCACTCATCCAGAAAAAATCATCCTCCAGCGTGATCGGCCCGTAAACGGCTTCAGTTGGATTGCCGGCATCGTAAAGGATGTCAAAAGTGTGAAAATAGCTGACCCCTTCACCATAATATGGCTCGGTGGCATTCATAAAATTATAGGTAAAGTGGTCGGGATAAGTATTCAGCGCGGTGTCGGATGGCAGCTGTCTGAGTCTGTTGATTTCGTAGCAGAAATTATAGCCAACGGTGGAGGATTGTCCGCATGAAGCGCCTGCCTGCCTGAATACCGGCCTGAGATAGGGTTGTCCCGAATTGTCGGCTACCGGGGGAAGGCTTATGTGCTTCGCCTGTTCAGGGAGGGTCAGTCTGGGATAATCCGGCAATGCTGAGCCTGGCTGAATGGAACGGTGAATTCCGTTGATTTCAGGTAGTGCGGTTTTTCCCCGCGCCGGGGCCTGCTGACAAAAACTGCTTACTGCGGTGATTGCAGTAAGCAGCAGGATAACCAGAAATTTCATACCGGATAATTTAATAACAGTAAAAAGCAGCGGTGAAAGCTGATTGGGTTAAAATCCTCCGGCTTGTTCTTTAGGAATCTGCGCCCCGACTTTGGCCGAGAGGAATTCACGGTTCATCCTGGCGATGTTGCTGATGGAGATTTCCTTGGGGCATTCGGCCTCGCATGCGCCGGTATTGGTGCAGTTGCCGAATCCCAGTCGGTCCATTTCGGCTACCATGGCCTGAACGCGTTCTGCCGCTTCGGGTTTCCCCTGAGGCAGCAAAGCAAACTGCGATACCTTGGCCGATACAAAAAGCATGGCCGAAGCATTTTTACAGGCGGCTACGCAGGCTCCGCAGCCGATACAGGCGGCGGCATCCATCGAAAGTTCGGCACTGGCCCTGGGAATGGGTATGGCATTGGCATCAGGAATTCCACCGGTATTTACAGAGATATAGCCCCCGGCCTGTATGATTTTGTCGAAGGCAGTGCGGTCAACAATCAGGTCTTTCAGTACCGGGAAAGGTCTGGCCCTCCATGGCTCGATCACGATGGTGTCGCCATCCTTAAACTTCCGCATATGCAACTGGCAGGTAGTGATGGCTTTGTCAGGGCCATGCGGCCTTCCGTTGATATACATGCTGCATGCGCCACAGATGCCTTCGCGGCAGTCGTGGTCGAAGGCAACGGGGTCTTCGCCTTTTACGACCAGCCCTTCGTTCAGTATGTCCATCATTTCGAGGAAGGAACTGTTAGGCGATATGCCGGTTACCTTGTAGGTGACGAATTTTCCTTTACTGGTGGCGTTTTTCTGACGCCATATCTTGAGTGTAAGGTCCATGTTCGGTAGTTTTTACTTGTAATTCCTCTGTTTTACTTCCACAAATTCGTAGTCGAGCGCTTCCTTGTTGAGCCGGGGTTCGGCGCTGTCGCCGGTAAATTCCCAGGCTGCAACGTACATCAGGTTCTGGTCGTCGCGCAGCGCTTCTCCTTCGGGGGTCTGGTATTCCTCGCGGAAGTGGCCGCCGCATGACTCGTTGCGGATCAGCGCGTCGCGGGCCATCAGCTCGCCAAGTTCCAGAAAGTCGGCCACACGTCCGGCCTTTTCCAACTCGGGATTGATCTCGTTCAGCTCACCGGTGATTTTCACATCTTTCCAGAACTCTTCCCTGAGTTTTGCTATCTCAACAATCGCTTTTTTCAGCCCGGCTTCATTGCGGCCCATACCTACATATTCCCACATGATGTGGCCCAGCCGTTTATGGAAGCTGTCAACGGTTTGTTTTCCCTTTACTTCCATCAGCTTGCGGAGCCTGCCCGCTGCCTCTTCCTCAGTTTGTTTGAACTCAGGCAGATCGGTCGAGAATTTGGGAACCCTGATCTGGTCAGAGAGGTAATTCTGAATGGTATAGGGAAGAACGAAATATCCGTCGGCCAGGCCCTGCATCAGTGCCGAAGCACCGAGGCGGTTGGCGCCGTGGTCGCTGAAGTTGGCCTCACCGATTGCATACAAGCCCGGAATAGTGGTCATCAGTTCGTAATCAACCCAAAGACCGCCCATGGTATAGTGAACGGCCGGGTAAATCATCATCGGCGTTTCATAAGGGTTCTCGTCCACGATTTTTTCATACATCTGGAAGAGGTTGCCATAGCGTGCTTCTATTACTTTCTTGCCCAGGCGGTTGATGGCATCGCTGAAGTCGAGGTAAACGGCCAGGCCTGTATCTCCCACACCGTAACCGGCGTCGCATCGTTCTTTGGCGGCCCGGGAGGCCACGTCGCGGGGTACCAGGTTGCCGAAGGCCGGGTAACGGCGTTCGAGGTAATAATCGCGGTCTTCTTCTTTTATCTGTGTGGGTTTCAGTTTGCCCTGCCTGATTTTTTCGGCATCTTCCTTGCTTTTGGGCACCCAGATGCGGCCGTCGTTACGGAGGCTCTCACTCATCAGGGTGAGTTTCGACTGGAAGTCGCCGTGGACCGGGATACAGGTAGGATGAATCTGTGTAAAACTCGGGTTTCCGAAATATGCTCCGCGTTTATATGCCTTCCAGATGGCAGTGGCGTTGGAACCCATGGCATTTGTCGACAGGAAGAAGACATTGCCATAACCACCGGTGGCCAGTACTACTGCATGGGCGGCATATCTTTCGATGGCCCCGGTAACCATGTCGCGAACGACAATACCCCTTGCACGACCTTCGACAAGCACTACGTCGAGCATTTCGTGACGGGTGTAGAGTTCAACATTACCTTTTTTTACCTGGCGGCTGAGGGCGCTGTAGGCTCCGAGCAGCAGTTGCTGTCCGGTCTGGCCGCGTGCGTAAAAGGTACGCGAAACCTGTGCTCCTCCGAAAGAGCGGTTGTCGAGCAATCCGCCATATTCGCGGGCAAACGGAACACCTTGTGCCACGCACTGATCAATAATGGCGTTGCTCACTTCGGCCAGCCGGTAAACGTTGGCTTCCCGGGCACGGTAGTCGCCCCCCTTGATGGTATCGTAAAAAAGGCGGTAAACACTGTCGCCGTCGTTCTGGTAGTTCTTTGCTGCATTGATACCTCCCTGGGCTGCAATGCTGTGCGCCCTGCGCGGGCTATCCTGATAACAGAAATTTTTTACCTTAAAACCCAGTTCAGCAAGGCTGGCAGCAGCAGATGCTCCTGCCAGACCGGTTCCTACAACAATAATTTCCAGTCTGCGTTTGTTCGCCGGATTAACCAGGTTGGTATTCGCTTTGTAATTGGTCCATTTCTCGGCCAACTGCCCTTTGGGTATCTTCGAATTAAGTTCAGCCATATCTGAAGTGCTTTTTTGTCAGTGAATGATTAACTTATGTAAATGATCAACGGGATAAGGATAAAACCACCTGCGATCAGAATGGCCAGTGCCCGGCTGAGGCCGAAAGCTGCCGGCGTGTATTTGTTGTGGTTTAATCCCAGCGACTGAAGCGCAGAATGAAAGGCATGATCCAGATGAAATCCCAGGAAAAGCAGCCAGAAAATATACATCAACACATAAGGTAAGCTCTTGAATTTCTCAATCACCAGCAGACCCATATCTTCATATTGTTTATCGCCGATCATTATTTCGGGCATTTCTCCGAATTTGGCCCTGAAGAAAAAGTTGATCAGGTGCAGTACAAGAAATGCCAAAATAATTGCCCCTGTATGGATCATGAATTTGGAGAAGAAGGAAGTATGGGAGTATCCTTCAACCTTGTAGCGCGTTGGACGGGCCATCCAGTTCTGTATCTGCAGCACTGTGCCAACAAGGATATGAATGATAAAGCCTCCGAACAGCACCCATTGCATTGCCTGTATCAAGGGGTTTGTGACCATGAAATGGGCGGCCAGGTTGAATGCTTCCCTGCCGTCGTTTTTAAGGATCAGCAGGTTGATGCTCAGATGAACGATCAGGAAGCTGATCAGGAACAATCCTGCCAGCGCCATTATGATCTTTTTGGTGATGGATGAGTACTTTAATGCCATGAGCGATAAGTGGTTATTGTTAACAGAAAATTAAATGCTTTTGCCGGGTCAGCAAACAATATGTTCTTACATTTGTTCTGCCCGCACATATTGAAACTTGTCAATACTTTGGTTAACAAATTTAATCATTAACAGAGTAGATACAAGCCCACGGCCTAAATTAAAATAAATCTAAATTATTTCAACCATGCGATACAATACCATTGACCCTGATTTGTTCAGGAAAAACCGTGCCAAGCTTGAGAAAAAACTTAAGCCCAATGCCCTGGCTGTTATAAATGCAAATGATGAAATGCCCCGCAATGGCGACCAGTGTTTCGTTTACAGGCAGAACAGCGATTTGTTTTACCTGACCGGACTAGACCAGGAGAAATGTATACTTACACTTTTTCCTAACCATCCGGTTGAAGCAATGCGTGAGATTGTTTTTACTGTCAGAACAAATGACCGGATGGTTACCTGGTATGGTCATAAGTATACACTTGAACAGGTGACAGAGATTTCAGGGGTGAAAACGGTCAGGTGGCTTGATGATTTTGATAACACATTCCGTGATCTGATGGCCCGTGCAGAATTTGTATATCTTAATCAGAATGAAAACCCCCGTTTTACCACCGAGGTGCCTTCGCGGGACCTGCGGTTTATGCAGCAACTCAGGCATGATTATCCGCTGCATGCATTTGAACGGCTGGCCCCACTGCTTACCGACCTGCGGATGGTTAAGGAACCTGAAGAAATTGAGATGATCAGCCGGGCCTGCGAGATTACGGGGGATGCTTTCGGAAGGGTATTGAACTTTGTGAAACCAGGGGTTCTGGAATATGAAGTTGAAGCAGAGATTTCCCATGAGTTTCTGCGGAACGGAGCATCGGGACATGCCTATCCGCCCATCATTGCGTCAGGGGCAAATAATTGCATTCTGCACTATAATCAGAACGATCAGGTTTGCAAAGACGGTGACCTGTTGTTGCTGGATTTCGGTGCAGAATACGGCAATTATGCCGGTGATTGTTCGCGCACCATTCCGGTTAACGGAAAATTCTCTCCCCGCCAGCGTCAGGTGTATGAAGCGGTATTGAGGGTGTTACGCAAGGCATCCAGGATGCTGGTTCCAGGAACAACTATCGATAAGTATCATTCCGAAATCTGTAAAATTGTTGAAAGCGAGTTGATTGATCTGGGTTTGTTCAGCCGCGAGGATGTTGAAAAACAGGATCCCGAAAACCCGTTATTCTTTAAATATTACATGCACGGCACTTCACATTTTATGGGCCTGGATGTGCATGATGTCGGAAGCAAACAACATCCTTTGCGTAAGGGGATGGTGCTGAGTTGCGAACCAGCTATCTATATTCCGGAAGAAGGTTTTGGCATACGACTGGAAAATGATATTATTGTTGATGAAGAACCTGTTGACCTGATGGCCCACATCCCCATTGAGCCGGATGACATTGAGGCGCTGATGGCAAATTAGCCGCGGGATATTTCAGCCAATCACAAGTTGCCTCATTTGCCAGGGTTATCTTCGGTTGATAAAGGATTAGGTCCCTGAATGTGCTGTAATCAGCACGAAAGGAAAGCCCTTTTTTCAGGTTCCCTGGTAAAAGACGCCGGCATTCCGGTTGAAAATGCTATTTTTGTCAAACTGAACACCTTTTTTTAAATCTATAACACTTAAATATATGTTTGCTCCAGGAACATACGCCGGCAGGCGTGAAGCCCTTCGCAGGGAAATCAAATCAGGAATTGCCGTTTTTCCGGGTAACACCGAAGCTGCTTTCAATTATCCGGCCAATACTTACCATTTCAGGCAGGACAGTACGTTCAGCTACTTTTTTGGCCTTAACCAACCCGATCTGGCCGCTATTATTGATTTCGACAATGGGACGGATATGCTTTTCGGCAACGATGTGGATATGGACGACATCATCTGGATGGGGCCCCAGCCTTCGATGGCTGACCGGGGAAAGCTGGCTGGCATTGATCGTACTGCTCCACTTCCGGAATTTGGCGACACCATCGCCGAAGCGTTGAAAAAAGGGCGTAAAGTACATTTTTTACCGCCATACCGCGGCGAAACCAAAATACAGCTCTTGACGTTGCTGGGTATTCCGGTGGCAGAGCAGAAAGCGGCTGCCTCGGTTGAACTGATCAGAGCGGTTGTGAAACTACGCAGCATCAAGTCAGCCGAAGAAATTGCCGAAATTGAAAAAATGGTCGATGTGGCTTACCTGATGCACACTACCGCTATGAAAATGGCACACCCCGGGATCGTAGAACAGGAAATTGCAGGTACCATCGAGGGAATCGCCCTGGCGAATGCCGGCCCGGTTTCATTCCCGGTTATCCTGAGCATCAACGGGCAAACCCTGCACAATCACTATCATGGCAATACCCTTTCCGAAGGGCGCATGATGGTGGTGGATGCCGGTTGCGAATCGGTTGAGAGCCTTTATTCGAGTGACATTACCCGTACGGTTCCCGTAGGCGGAAAGTTCAACGGGCGGCAGCGCGGAATTTATGAAATTGTGCTGAACGCG
This sequence comes from Bacteroidales bacterium UBA5833, assembly GCA_002433025.1. GTDB lineage: Bacteria > Bacteroidota > Bacteroidia > Bacteroidales > Lentimicrobiaceae > Lentimicrobium. The sequence continues at coordinate 16,666 of DJGZ01000083.1, read as the reverse complement.
AACCTGAACGCCATTGCCGCCATAAAACCCGGTATCCCTTACCGCGAAGTTCACCTGCTGGCTGCGAAAACCATTGCTGATGGCCTGAAAGCCCTTGGTTTGATGAAGGGCGATACCGGTGCAGCGGTTGAAGCCGGCGCTCATGCCCTCTTTTTTCCGCATGGACTGGGCCATATGATGGGTATGGATGTGCACGATATGGAAAATCTGGGCGAAAACTATGTAGGCTATGACGAAGAGATTACCCGCGCATCCCAGTTCGGCACGGCATTCCTCCGCCTTGGCCGACGCCTGCAACCTGGCTTCGTGCTTACCGTGGAGCCGGGCATCTACTTTATCCCTGCCCTGATTGACCAATGGAAAGCCGAAGGCAGGTTCACGGAATTTATCAACTACGAAAAAGTTGAAACATATAAGGACTTTGGTGGCATCCGTATCGAAGACGATGTGCTGGTGACTGAAAGCGGTAACCGTGTGCTCGGCAGGCCGATACCTAAAACGGTTGCCGAAATTGAAGCCATCATGAAAAAGTAAAAGACCTTTACCAAACAGTTCATTCATGTTGTCAGTCCCGGCCTGAAGGCGCGAAATTTCCACCGGTCGGGACTGTCGTATTATCACATTAAATATGTCAGAATCAATCACATATCAAAACACCCCGTTATTTTACAGGAAAACCGGGAAAGGGCCCTGGGTTGTGATGTTGCATGGTTTTATGGAATCGGCGGAGATCTGGAGCGGGCTTGCTGCGGTGCTCGAAAAGGATTTCAGTGTATTGATGATTGACCTGCCGGGGCACGGCCGGAGTGGGTTGCTGGGTGAGTTACACACCATGCCGGATATGGCGGCTGCGGTATCGGCAATTCTCAAATACGAAGGTGTGGACGATTTTGCGCTCTGCGGGCACAGCATGGGCGGATACATTGCTGCTGAGCTGGCCGCCGGTTCAGGTAATCATGTTAAAGGAATGGTGCTGTTGCATTCGCATCTTGCACCCGACGATGAGCAGGCAAAGGAGAACCGCAGCCGGACTATAAGTGTAGTTAAACTCAATCACACCGGGTTCATCCACCAGTTTATACCGGACCTTTTCGCCATAGAGAACAGGGAAAGGCTCTCAGGGGAAATAGAGATACTAACGAACCGCGCGGCTGCCACCCCTTCCAGGTCGATTATCGCATCGCTTGAGGGCATGAAGATCAGGAAGGGAAGTCTGGATTTCCTGATTCAGACGGAATTGCCCCTTTACTTTGTGATTGGTAAAAACGACAGCCGGATGCCTTACAATAAGGTGATGGCCCAGGCAATGCTTGGACGAAATGTTCAGGTAATGTTACTGGATAATGTTGGCCACATGGGTTTTCTTGAGGCCCCTGAAAAAGTGTTTCCCGCCCTGCGCGATTTCTTCAGGCGTTGCTGCGAAATCTAACGAAGGTAGAACCCCATTTTCTCAATGATTTTCATAACCTTATCCGGAAGGAAATACCGGATGTTTTTGCCGTTCTTGATTGCTTCGCGGATAAAACTTGCCGATATTTCGATGCGGGGGGCGTTCACCATTGTTATCGACGGATGGCTGAGCAGGGGGTGTTCCTCATCTCCATGCCTTGGATAAATCATCAGACGGTATTGATTGAGCAGCTGTTCATAATTTTTCCACTTATGAAACGAAGGCAGGACATCTGTCCCTGCAATCAGCACAAACTGCCGGTCGGGGTGTTGCTCGCTCAGTCTGGTAAGGGTATCGATGGTGTAGGATGGCCGTGGCATCCGGAATTCAATGTCCGAGACCCTGAAACGCTCATCATTTTCAATGGCAGCTTCTGCCATTTCGAGGCGGTACTGGTCCGAAAGAAGGGTTGCCTTGTCCTTCAGCGGATTGTGAGGTGACACAATAAACCATACTTCTTTCAATCCGCCGAATTCAACCATAAATTCAGCGATACACAGATGGCCGGTGTGAATGGGGTTAAAGGATCCGAAAAACAGCCCGGTTAGCTTAGATGGAGTCGGTTTTTCCGGTTTGTTCATAATGTTTCAGCATCTTTATCAACCGGGACATGTATAGGTATGGTCCCTGCAGCAGGATGGTATTTCCGTCAACCCGTGCCCTGAACTTGCGCATTCCGAGTATAAGGAAGTTCCCCGGTTCCGGTTTGAAAAGCATAAAACCTTTGGCATGTACAGGTTGGCGATAGCCCAGTTGCGACATAATGTACGACAGGATACGGTCAACTTCCCGCACATCATCAAACACTGCACGCATTTTTCTTCTGGCATAAAGGGCTGCGAAGAACAGTGAAGCCGGAATTACGGAAAAGTATAATACAGGAGAATTCAGCCACATGGACAGGATGTCGGAAAGCCCGGTGCTCGTCCTTTGAGCCTGAATGCCTGCGCCCATGATCAGGATCACTGAAAAGAATGTGAGTGCAGCAAAGGCTGTGGAAGCAAAGGAAGTGCCCCTGCCCGGGAGGTGTTCAATCTCTTTTATTTTATACCGGAAATCTGATTTATGATGAACCGCCGGTCTGCCGATCTTAAATTCATCACGGTAAATGGAGAGCGTTTTGTACACGTTATGACTTCCCGGAAGGTTTTCAATCTCCACATCCCGGTATTCAACTACCTTGAGGTCAATCATCTTACTGATGGCCGAATACATGGCATTTGACATGCAGATACAGCCCGGTTCTGCCATGGCCTGCAACCTGGCAACCACATTCACCTGCTCGCCGATCACCACCGAATTGCGGACTTCCGCTTTTCCTTTGTGCAATCCGATACTTACCAGAAGCCGCCTTGGCTTTTCCTTATTCCGGTTAAACGCTTTGAGCCTTTCAAGGAAGTCAACGGCACACAGATAGGCATCGTTGACCGACACAAATGAGGCAAGTACTGAGTCGTCGAGCCTCTTTACCAGATGGCCGTTGTACTCGGTAATGACCTGCTGCGAAATCTCATTATGCCTGGCCAGCAACTCAAGGGCTTCCTGCTCATCAAGCTCAAGAAGCCTTGAATAACCGCGAATGTCAGAAAACATTAATGCCACTTCCGCTTTTTGCATTAGTAAATCAATATTTTGGCTTCAGAAATTCAGAGACCACCTTAAGGATCTCATTTTTTGCTGTTTCTAAATCATTATTCACCAGTATGTAGTCGAAGCGGGGAGCAAAACCAAGTTCCCAGCGGGCTTTTTCCATCCGCTTTTTTATCGTCTCTACCGAATCTGTTTTTCTGGACCTGAGGCGATTCTCCAGTTCTTCGGGTGAGGGCGGCGAAACAAATACCGATAATGCCCGGTCGCTGAAATGTTTTTTTATATTCAACCCGCCAACGACATCAACATCAAATATAATGTTTTTTCCCTGATCCAGCAAAAAATTTACCTGCGATTTTAATGTGCCGTAAAAATTTCCTTCATAAACCTCCTGCCATTCAAGCAGATCACCTTCTTCGATTTTTTTTCTGAATGCTTCGGGCGTAATAAAAAAGTAGTCTATCCCATCAATTTCATTTGGCCTGATCTGCCTGCTTGTGGCTGAAACCGAAAATCCAAGATTGAGCCCGGAAGACAGCAGGAATCTCACGATAGTGGTTTTCCCTGCCCCTGAAGGTGCCGAAACTATGATTAATTTTCCTTCCGTTTTTTTAGATTTATCCACAATCAGAGAATGTTGGCCAGTTGTTCCTTTATTTTTTCCAGTTCATCCTTCATCCTTACTACCAGCTTCTGAATGTCTGCATCATTCGCCTTTGAGCCCATGGTATTGATCTCTCTGCCGATTTCCTGCGACACAAAGGAAAGCTTCCTTCCATTGGCGGCATCCTCGTCAAGGGTATCGAGGAAATATCTGCAATGCTTGGCCAGCCTGACTTTTTCCTCGGTAATGTCCAGTTTTTCAAGATAATAGATAATCTCCTGTTCAAACCGGTTGGTATCGAAATTGTTATTTTCGATAAAATCAGCAAAGCTGTTTCGGAGTTTTTCACGGAGCTGAAGGTTTCTGTTCTGTTCGAAAGGCTCAACCTCAGCCAGCAGCGTTTGTATGGTCTTGATCCTGAGAATAAAATCTTTTTCCAGCAACTCACCTTCATGTTTTCTGAATTCGTCGAGTTGCTGTAATGCTTCATTAAGCGCGGTGAATACTGAATTCCGGTCTTCTTCGGTTAATTCCTCCTTTGATAGCCTGGTAACTTCAGGCATCTTCATTACAACAGACAACAGGTTTTCTTCAACTGCGCCCAGCTCCCTGGCTAATGAACTCAGTTCATTGTAATATGAAATGGCGACCGGTCTGTTGATGACGGCCGGTAAGTCAGTACCCGTAAAATCGATATTTCCGGTAAGTTCTATCTTGCCTCTTTCAAGCATCCTGTTCACAGCCGCCCTGATCTCCGGCTCATTGTCGCGCAGAGCAGGATGAAGCCTCACGTTCATATCCAGTTGTTTGCTGTTAAGCGATCTGATTTCAATGGTTACCGACTTTCCGTTGAGTTTGGCAACAGCTTTGCCGTAACCGGTCATTGACCTTAGCATTGGCTCATTTTTATTACAAAGGTACTACTATTCTTTTTGGGCAGTAATGCCTTTGCATTATTTATCAAATCTGCCTCAAGCCGTATCCGCGGCCTGCATCTGGATTTCCGGCTTATCGTTGTAATAAAAATGGTGCTGCAATTAAGCAGTTATCAATACATTTGTATAAATTTACAATTTGCTTTCATTCGGTAATGATTGAAGACAGATTGCTAAAGTCTGTCAGTTCCAGTCGCTTTAACCAGAAGAAATTATGATCCGCATTGTAATCATTGATGATGAAGCCCGGTCAAGAGAAACGATCCGGGAGATGATAAGGCTTTATTGCGCCAATACTGAGGTTGTTGCCGAAGCAGAGGATGTGAGGTCCGGGATTTCTGCTATAAGGACGCACAAACCTGACCTTGTGATCCTGGACATAAAAATGCCTGACGGTTCGGGGTTTGATCTGTTGAGGCAAATTATGCCGGTAGATTTTCGGGTTATTTTTGTCACCGCTTTCGAAGAGTATGCGATTAAGGCGTTTAAATTCAATGCAGTGGATTACATCACCAAACCGGTAGATCCAATTGAGCTTCAGGTGGCGATTGACCGGGTTTCAAAGATCATTGAAACCGGCAGCATCAATAACCAGCTTCAGAAAATGATGGATGGTTTCGGAAAGCCTGCATCGCAGGATAATAGAAAGATCATTTTGAAAACTGCCGATACCATTCATGTGCTGGAGTTTGACGACATTCTCAGGTGTGAGTCGGATCGCAATTATACGGTATTTATTCTGGAAAATGGTGAGCGTATTATGGTTTCCAAATCTATCAAGGAGTATGAAGAATTTCTGGAGGAGAATAATTTTTGCCGGATTCATCAATCGCACATTATAAACCTGACACATTTGCGAAAATTTAAAAAGGATGAATTAATCTGCATTCTGAAGGATAATTCTGAAATTCCGGTTGCATACCGAAAACGTGATGACCTGCTGAAAGTGTTACGCAATCTTTAGCCGTTTTTTACGGATTCCGGCTTTTTACCCTACGCTTGATAAAAAAACCTGTGCGAATATACATTTGATAACATTCGTGCTTTCTGATTGAATATTATTGCAAAATACTACTCACCGGATTTAATAACTCAGTTTCAGCGTTTATTCGATTGATGTTTATAATATGGAAAGAAATATAATGATCCTTAATTTATTGGGCTTGGTGCGAAAATGCCCTGCTGCGCAACGTTCTGCCGGTTGTGTATGCCGTGGCGCCATCAGGCATTTTGGCCTTCATCAGGCATACATGTTTTTGCAGGCTATGGATGACGATTTTTTGTCATCGCTGCTTCAGCAGCACCGGGCATGTTTGGGGCAGGGTGAATGCAGGTTTGAGGGAAATATAAATCAAAAACATTTTATGAATAATTAAATATATGAATATGCTTGTGCCATTTCATTTTGTCAGATTCAAGTCAAGTGTGATGAACGGGGGAAGCTTGCTGCATCCCGAATCAATTGAAATAGATGAAACATTTGTTACTTTGAGGAAGAAAAGAGGCCCTTTTTCAGGGATAAAATCAATCTCAATTCCCATTCTGAATATTATCAATGTTGAGGTAAGTCCTAAAGCTACAGGGGCTGATATTTTGATTGAATCCTTCGCTAAACGCCAGATCGAGGGCAGGGGTTTTTCACCTTCAGCCGCCCGGAAAATTGAGAGCCTGCTGCGGGAACATGCGCCAAGGTGCAGATAAATAAAACCCGGGCCGGCCGGCTTGTGTTTTTTCTTTTTCCGGGGCACTAATCAATGTTTTGTATTGATTCCGTTGATTTCATAACTTTGCCTATCGGGTAAACCACTATTTCAGTAATCAGATGAAGCCCCGCGGACAGCATGCTTCAATGCTTTTTGATGACCCGGCATTGTTCCAGCAAGCCATGCTGAACGACATTGCCGGAGCAAGCAGTTATATTTTTCTTGAGTTTTACCGTATCGGGAATGATTCGGTAGGGGAGCGGTTCAGGGATTTGCTGATAAGAAAATGTAAAGAAGGGGTTAAGGTTAAGCTCCTGCTTGACTCATGGGGGACCAGCCTGCCGGAATCATTTTTTGAGCAGCTCATACAATTTGGCGGAGAGGTGCGGTATTTTAAAAAAATCAAATTCTTTATTGACTTTTTCACAAAGAACCACCGCAGGAACCACAGGAAGCTTCTAATCATAGATGATCATATCTGTTACATCGGTTCGGCAAATCTGACGGCCTATTCCATGAAATGGAGAGAGTCGGTGCTAAGGGTGGAAGGTTCACTGGCACAGGTTTTCCGAAAAGCATTCAACGACAGCGCTAAAATTTACAGAAAGTATATTTTCAATAAGTTTGCATACAAGCGCACAATTTTTTACCGTGGGTTTGAAATAGTTCAGGATCTGCCATCCATATACAGGCAACAGATTAAAAAGCGTTACGAGAAGTTGCTTCAGAATGCAAGAAAATCAGTTTATATTGAAACGCCTTATTTTCTCCCGGGGTATAAACTCAGGCGCTACATGATGCAGGCCGCCCGGCGTGGAGTTGAAGTGAATGTAATTATCCCTCTGCACTCCGATGTAAGGTCAGTTGATCTTCTCCGGAGCAAATACATGGGTTTTTACTATAACAGCAAAATCAGGATCAGGTTTTATACTCCGGGTAACCTGCATGCAAAATGTGTGCTGGTGGATGATGAAACCTTCGCCATAGGTTCGGCCAACTTCGATTATCGAAGTTTCAGGTATCAGCACGAGATTATGCTAATTGGGAAAGACCGGGAAATTGTAAGCCTGCTGAAGGGCCATATCGGAAAAACCCTGACAGACTGCATTGATTTTGACTATGAAGCCTGGCTTCGCCGGCCGGTACTCGAAAAAATTTTTGGCTGGATGCTTATTCCTTTCAGGCATTTGTTTTAACGGCAGCCGGGCGGTTTACAAGGTAAACACCTGTAAAAATCAAAACAGCGGCAACTATTTTGACCATGCTCAAAGCTTCACTGAACATGAAAATCCCAATTGAAGCCGCTATCACCGGCTGCATGTAGATGTAATAACCTGCCACCCCGGCGCTTAGGGCCTTCAGCGAAAAAGTTGTAAGCAGATAAGCCAGGAAGGTAGTTCCCACAACGATATAGCCCAGCGAAAGCCATGCGGAAGGGGTGAAACCCTGCCAGTTGATGCTGAAAGCATCTTTTACACTGAAAGGGATTACCATCAGAAAGCCGTAGAGAAAAATCCATTTCATCACGGTAACGGCGTTGTATTTCATCATTAGTGGTTTTACAAGCACGAGGTAGAGGCTATATGCTGTTATGTTTATCAGGATAAGGGTATTGCCGAGAAGCTGATTTTCTGCTGCTGCCGCACCGGAGCCCTGCAAAATCAATAGAATTGCCCCTGCACCGCCTGCCAGGATGCCGGCAATTTTCGAAGTGGTCACTTTTTCACCGGCTATGATGGCGGAAAAAGCGATTACCATGAGCGGGCTGCCGGCATGGATCAGGGAAGTGTCGACCGGGCTGGTATAGCTGAGGCCTGTAAAAAAACAGATCTGGTTTATGGCAATGCCCAGGAGGCTGCAAATGATTAACTTAATATGGTCGGAGCGGTGAATCTTCAGCGGTTGCAAGCTGACGGATAACAGCCAGAATAAGAGCATGGCTGCAAAACCACGTACAAAAATTATCTGCATAGGCTGCATGTAGCCAGGCATCAGCCCTTTGGCAATCCAGTAGTTGGCGCCGAACAGCAGTCCGGATGCAAACAGTGCAGCGTGGGCTTTGATTTTTAATTTCTCCATGCAATCTTCAAACGGCAGCAAAGGTCGTGAGAATTCCGTCAAAATGAAAAAGCCGCCATTTGCATGAAACGGCGGCTTCTTGGGGCGAATATATTGATGTTATGAGATTGCAATTTCCCTGCTGAGTTTCACTTCTTTCTTAACCGGAATGTGAATTTTCAGGATGCCATTCTGATAGTCGGCTTTGATGTTGTCGTTGTCAACGGTTTTGGGGAGCACAAAGCGCTTGTTGATTTCACCGGTGCCGAATTCGCGGCGCAGATATTTTTCGTTTTCGGTTTCCCTGTGCTTTTCTGCAGCCGAAATACTAAGTACCTGCTGCTCCAGGCTGATGTTGAAGTCGTCTTTCGTATAGCCGGGAGCGGCCAGTTCAATGAAAAATGTATTGTCCTGCTCGTAAATATTGGCCGGTGGATTGCAGCTGTTGCAGTTGCGGGTTGGGTTGCTGAAAAACTGGCCATACGCATTGTTCATGGCCGGATGATTATGAAAGCGGATAAGTGTCATGGGGCTGTCCTCCTTATATTGGTTTTTGAATTTGTTTATTTCCGGATTTTCAACTTCCGTGCCAGGCGGAAAACGGTAAGGATTTCGTAGAAAAAAGCGACAAAATGACATATATCCCTGGCTAATAGTGACAATATGGCGCATTTTAGTTGATTATTACTGCCCTGATTTTGCTGAAGCAGCAGGGAGAGGCAGGCGTTGTGCAGATTTTCTTTTTTGTTTGTTTATCCAATAGCCACAGGCCTTAACTTTGCTTTTTGAATTTTGCGCTTATGCCCAGTCAGCAACGACGTATTCTGAATCTTTTTGCTTTCCGGAGAATCATCATTCCGGTAATTCTCGGACTGGGTGTAATCATTTACATGATTGCCGGTGATCTAACCCGCAGCGATCTGGCTTCCATTAACTGGCGATGGCATTCGATATATTTTTTTGTCCTTGCCTTCATGATGATGGTAATCCGGGATCTTGCCTATATGTACCGGATCCGCCTGCTTACAGGGGGGGCGCTCAACTGGAGGAAATCGTTTGAAGTGATTATGCTGTGGGAGTTTGCTTCCAGTGTTACCCCTTCGGTGGTAGGAGGGTCAGCCATCGCAGTTTTTATATTGAGTAAAGAGAAACTGGGAACAGGCAGGTCTACGGCCATTGTGGTGGTTACCGCTATGCTCGATGAATTGTTTTACATTGTAATGGTGCCGGTTATTTTTCTGCTGGCCGGGTACGAAAGACTTTCAGTAAGCGGTAAGGTTTTTACCATGTTTGGTGCCGATTTCAGCCCAATGGGCATTTTCTTTATCGGATTCACACTGATCGTCATCCTGACCTTATTGCTTGCATACGGTATTTTATTTAATCCCGGCGGATTCAAATGGTTGCTGATGCGGATTACCTCATTGCGAATGTTCCGGAAGTTCAGGGAAGGTGCAAAAATTACAGGTGATCAGGTAATCATTACGTCCCGTGAGCTGAGGGGCAGGAAACCCGGCTTCTGGCTAAAAGCGTTCGGAGCGACGATTTTTTCCTGGACAGCCCGGTTCTGGGTTGTGAATTTCCTGATTATGGCATTTACCGGTTCTATCGCTTTATCGGAGAATATGCTTATTTATGCCCGCCAGCTTATGATGTGGGTAATTATGCTGGTAAGTCCTACCCCGGGAGGGAGCGGAATTGCAGAGTATTTTTTCCCGGTTTTTCTCCGGGAATTCATTAAAGGGCCAGCCGGCGACCTCACCACACTGGTGGCATTGTCGTGGCGATTGCTCAGCTACTATCCTTACCTGATCATTGGTGCAATTGTTTTACCATTGTGGCTCAGACGGGTGTATCTGGGACGAAAGCTGATCAGGTTCAGGAAAATGGAAAAGGCCCCTCAGCAATGAGATGCAGAAGGGCCCTGGAATACTGTTTTAATAAACAATCTATCCGCAGTGGAAGTACTGCTCCACCAGAGACATGATTTTTTCCTTTTTGCAGCTGATTTCTTCACGCAGGTGTTCGTCCTTATAACTCCTTAATTTCCGGGCGACCCCGTCGATCACTCCTTGTGAAAATACGCCGTATTTCAGATAAATCTCTGCCTGCTGCTCAAGCATTGCAGCTGATTCCCAGCATGATACAGGGAGTTTGTTGAGCTCTGCCAGCCTTTCTTTGTGCTTCTCATCGAAAATATTCACATCCACATAGGTTTTTTCGGCTTTCTGAAGGGCGCCTTCCATTTCCAGCCCATGCCTTGCGGCAACAGTCAGTCCGGCCAGCAACAGGTAAATATCTGCGGAGCCGTCGGGGCAGCGGAATTCTACAGTCTGGAGTTGTGACAGATCATCATTGGTAGGTTTTTCAAGCGGGTTGGCATGGTAAATCATGGAGTTGCCTCCTGTCCAGCCCAGGGGGACCCTTACCAATACGCTGCGGTTGCGGTCGCCCCAGCAGATGTTGGTAGGTGCTTCCTGATGCGGAACCAGCCTGAAATAGGAGGTTGGGTTGGAATTCCCAAATGCCGTAAGCGATGGGGCAAGTTCAAGGTAACCGGCAATGGCTTTGCACGCAGTATCGCTCAGCTTTCCGTTTGCTACCATCTGATTTTTGCCGCCCTTCACAAGTTTGGTGTGAATGTGCAATCCGCTTCCGGCTTTGCCAACTGTGATTTTTGGGGCAAAAGTTACGGTAACACCATATTTATATGCCAGAGAGCGGAGAATCCATTTGGCTATAACCAGCTGATCTGCGGCTTCTTCAAGATTGGTAGGCATGAATTCAATTTCGTTCTGTTCGTACAGCTTTCCGTCCTGAGAGAAATTACCAACTTCCGAGTGACCGTATTTTATCAGACAGCCGGCTTTGGCCATGGCTGTCATGGCTTCGGTGCGCAACTGCTCCCATTTGGCAAATGGGAAGGATTCATGATACCCTTTCTGGTCAACTGCCCTGAAGAGATCTTCTTCTTCACTGATAACGTAGTACTCCAGTTCGCCCATCACATTAAAGGTAAATCCGGTTTTTTCCTTCAGTGCCAGGTGGGCTTTGCGAAGTATGTATTCAGGAGAACTTTCGAGCGGTTCGCCGTCTTTGTTGTAATATGAACAGAGGATGTCAAGCGCGGGCACGTCCGAAAACGGGTTCACAAATGCAGTCCTGTAACGCGGAACCACGTAAAGATCACTCGACCCCGCCTGAATAAACGGGAACAGGCTTGACCCGTCAACCCTTTCACCTGTAGTCAGGATAGAGTTAAGGTGATCGCGCGAACTGATTACAAAATTGAGGGTTTTCAGCCTTCCATCACCTCCGGCGTACCTGAAGTTGACCATCTCAATGTTATGGTCTTCAATGTATTTGATGATGTCGGCTTTTGTAAATTCTTCCGCGGATTTGTTAAGATATTGTACCAGCGGGTTCGGGTTTAATTCTGTGAAAACAGTCATATTATTGAAGTTTTTATGAGTTTTTCCGGCAGTCAGAAAAGTGAATCAGCTTTTTCGTTGACTATGGCGCAATAGAAAAAGTGCTCAAAATTAGAAAGTTTTTGTTACAAAGCAGGTGTAGGTGTTTTTTGGTTGTTGTTAATGATTTAAATTCAACTTTTAGAACAAATTAGTCATCATAGCACTACTTTTGCACCTCCAAATCATTAAATACCTGATGAATCACAGTGAACTGATATTTTTTTCAGTTTTCATAGCAATCATTTCCGGGGTATTGCTCCTCGACCTGGGCGTTTTCGACAGGAGAAATCATGTGATTCCTTTCAGGGAAGCGCTTTTCTGGACTTTGCTCTGGATCGCTTTTTCACTTGGTTTTTATGTACTGCTTATTACCCACGGGGAGTGGATACACCTGGGGAATAAAGGAACAGTTCAGGACTTGCAGCATCTGGTATCTAAGTATAGCCATCCGGTGAAAACCGAAGGATTGGCTTACCCTGAAGCACTCAGGATTTACAAGAATAACCTTGCCCTTGAATTTCTCACCGGTTATCTGATCGAGAAAGCCTTGTCGGTCGACAATATTTTCGTCATGGTCATGGTATTCTTTGCTTTTGGCGTCGAACCACGCTATTACCGCCGGGTTTTGTTCTGGGGAATCCTGGCCGCCATTGTGCTCAGGTTTGCCTTTATATTCTCCGCCTCTGCCATCATACAGCAGTTTGCATGGGTGCTTTATCTTTTCGGCGCTTTGCTGATTTTTACCGGAGTAAAGATGTTTATCACACGTAACCGGAAGGAGAAAATAGATGCCGCCACCCATCCGGTGGTAAGATTCGCTTCAAAATACCTTCCGGTATACCCTGTATTCGTAAGGCACCATTTCTTTATCCGGAAGAGCGGTAAGAGATATATTACACCCTTGTTTATAGTTTTGATGGTTATTGAATTTACTGACCTGATTTTTGCGGTGGATTCAATTCCGGCAATCTTTGCTGTAACAAAAGACCCCTATATTGTTTTCTTTTCCAATGTTTTTGCAATTCTTGGACTCAGGGCTTTATTCTTTATGGTGGTCAACATCATTGATATATTCCGTTACCTCAAAACCGGCCTCTCTGTATTGCTTGTATTTATCGGCATTAAAATGCTTACTCACCACTGGCTGAAAGAAATCGGCTTTACCACCGCGCACTCGCTGTATATCATTCTGATAATTCTTGGTGTAAGTATCGGCGCTTCACTGCTGTTTCCGGAGAAAAAGGCGGCCTGATGATCTGTACGACTTAGTCGTAGACTTTGCCGAGCGGAGAACGGTGAAATATTTGATTGGTGATTATCGACGCAGGTACAGACTTTGCCGAACGGTGGAAATAAAAAAGCCGGAAAGTTGTCCGGCCTGAGAGCCACTCAGGGGACTCGAACCCCCGACCCGCTCATTACGAATGAGCTGCTCTACCGACTGAGCTAAAGTGGCAAAAAGCCTGCCTGGGAATAACAAGCAGGCTTGGTTGTTGGTCGGGATGACAGGATTCGAACCTGCGGCCTCTTCGTCCCGAACGAAGCGCGCTACCGGGCTGCGCTACATCCCGAGGGAACTTTTATGATTCAGGGCTGCAAAAGTAATAATTTCCCCGGTTTGATGTGACAAAACCCGGGAATATTTTTTTCTCCTGATTTTATTTTTGAAATACATCCTGCAAAGCGGGTTTATTGTATATTGCGGTGGGATTCAGGAGTGGCCTGCTTTTGTGAATCGTAGCTATTAGATTATGTCAGCATTGCAGGTGTGTATGATCATATAATGATATGATAATGGGGTTATTCCGGGGATTTTCAGGGTTTCCGGAGGGAAGCATTTTAATGAGCATTAACATATAATTAATTCTTCTTACTAATATATTTATTTATGAAAAAGGTTCTTTGTTGTGCCCTGGTATTGTTTTTTTGTTTCAGATTCCTGAATGCGCAGAACTGTAACCCCCAGGGTATTATCTTTTCAAGCCAGGCAATGGTTGATAATTTTTCCGTGAATTTTCCGGGTTGTTCGGTGGTTGAGGGTGATGTAACTATCCGCAGCTATGGCTCCCAGATTACAAACCTCAATGGATTGAGCCAACTCAATTGTATTTGGGGGTCACTGATTATCCAGGGAAACAGCCTCCTGCCGGATCTGACCGGACTCCAGAACATTGATTCAATCGGAGTCTCTTTATGGATTTTTGAAAATGCCGGCCTTTTAAACCTGAATGGTTTGCAGGGGCTGCATACCCTGGGAGCGGGAGGACTTTACATTAGCAATAATCCTGCCCTTCAGGATATTTCAGGTTTATCAGCGCTGGGCCCGCAGCTCGGGCAGGTGGAAATCTGTCATAATCCTGCCCTCGGTTCATTAACCGGGCTGGATAATGTTGTTTCAATGTCAACATTAAGGATAGGTGGCAATGGACTGTCAGATCTTACAGGGCTGGGGAGCCTTCAGAATGTAATCTGGGAATTCAATATTGGTTTTATTAGGGTTAACATATATCCGTTTGGCCCTGAACTTATAGGCACCAGTCTGACAAGCCTGGCGGGAATGGAAAGCCTGACAAATATCGACGGAAATCTTTCGATTTTAGCTGATACACTGCTGACGGACTTGTCCGGGCTGGAGAATCTTGAATCAATCGGAGGGTCTTTATACATAGACAGGAATTCAAGCCTGATCAGTTTTGCCGGATTGAATAGCCTGACTTCCATCGGTGGTAGTCTGGGGATCGGTGGATCGGGGACAGGGTTGGGAAATCCTGTTCTTGTGGATATTTCATCTTTGGCAAGTCTCTCTCAACTGGGTGAATACCTGTCGGTTGCCGGAAATCCTGCATTGGGCTCGCTCACGGGCCTGGAAGGCCTTTCTGTTGTCAACAGCGCGCTTTACATAAAAAGTAATGGCTCGTTAAGTAATCTTACCGGACTTCATCATATTGATTCTGTCGGCGGTGAACTCCGGATAACAGGAAACAGTCAGCTTGGTGATCTTACCGGCCTTGATTCTCTGCGCTTTGCCAGGGATTTTTATATCGGAAACAATGCCTCACTCGCGAGCCTTTCCGGGATGAGTTCCTTGCCTGCGATAGCGCAGACAATGACTTTGATAAACAATCCCTCCCTGCCTGATCTGCAAGGAATGGAGCAGTATCAGTACTTTCAGGGATCACTATATATTGAAAACTGTGCTGGGTTGCTAAATTTTCAGGGGCTGCACAACCTTGATTCCATCGGAGGAAATTTAAGCATCAATTATTGCCAGGGTCTTTCGGATATCAGCAGCCTTGGACATTTAAAGAAGATTGGCGGAACGCTGGAACTGGAAAGTAATAATTTTCTTGGCAGTCTGGCCGGACTTGACAGCCTGAGTATTATCGGTAATTCGTTAAGAATTGTCAGTAACAGCCTGTTGACGAATCTCTCCGGGTTGGGCCGGCTTGGCCGCGCGGGTAATTCAATAATAATACAAGGGACCAGGCTGACGGAGCTCACAGGGCTTGGTGGCCTGATCTCAGTGGGAGGCAATCTTGAATTGCATAACAACAGAGACATTGTGAACCTGAATGGCCTGGATAATCTGGTTTCTGTTGGCGGTACACTAAGTATTTCGGGGAATAATTCATTGTCGGATCTTTCGGGTATAGAAAGCCTGTCGTATCTGGGTAACGGAATGATCATCAGTGGAAATGGAAGTCTGGTCAATCTGAATGGCCTTCAGGGACTTGAAGATGTTAACGGGTCTTTAGAAATTAATGATAATCTTGCTTTAAAAGGGTTGCAAGGTCTTGAAAGTGTTAAACGGCTAAGGCATGCCACACCGGATACAGGACTGAAGGATGGTGAACTAAAAAGTACACTGCAGCCCGGAAATTTACGTGTTACCGGAAATCAGAGTCTGGTGAATCTAACCGGACTTGAAGGAATAGCTGAAGTTGACGGGAACGTGGAGATCAAATCAAATCAGGGGCTTGAAACCCTGGATGGGCTTCAGAATCTGGTTACCATTGGAGGTGATCTGATTATCGGCAAAAAGATACTGAATCTGGATTCCGGAAATCCTGACCTGGTCAGTCTGGATGGATTATCCGGACTGCGAACCGTGCACGGTCAACTTTTCATCGCACATAATGGTTCTCTTTTAAGCCTTACAGGTCTCGACAGCATTAATCCGCACGAGCTGAACAGCCTTGTTGTCAGGTACAACGATGCGCTAGGTACTTGTGATGTGCATAGTGTATGTAATTTCCTGTCACTCTACCCTGAAAAGGCGTTTGTTTACGGAAATGCACCGGGATGCATCAGTGAGACGGAAGTGCTTGATGCCTGCCTTGTGGCGGGTGGTGGAATGCAGATTCCTCCGCTATTGTCATTTATCCCGAACCCTTTTGCGGAAAGTGTCGGGATATCATTCTTTATGGCTGAACCGGGATGGGTTAATATTGAGCTGCTGGATGCCCGGGGCCGTCAGGTTTTTCGAATGAACGGGCATTACTGTCAATCAGGGATCAATTCAATTGTCCCTGATATCCGGCATCTGGCACCGGGGCCCTATTTCTGCCGTCTTCAAACCGGAAAGTGGACGGTTACGGAAAAAGTTGTGAAGTTATAAAGCTGGCCTGTAAAAGTAACGCCCGTTTCAGTGAAGAAGCGGGCGTTGCTTTTGTCTCCCCGGAAGGACTCGAACCTTCGACCCAATGATTAAGAGTCATTTGCTCTACCAACTGAGCTACGGAGAGTTTTTTGTTCGGGGCTGCAAATTTACGATGTTTTTAAATAAATCGATAAATTTTCCTGTTTTTTTGCAGGGCAAACGCATCTAATTGGGTAATTCATTATTTGATGTG
>DJGZ01000005.1 GCA_002433025.1 Bacteroidales bacterium UBA5833 | reverse complement strand
GAAGACTTGTTAGGTCGGTTCGTTGATTGTTATGGCCGGGCCCTGTGGGGAAGCCGGGAATTACAGGAAACCAAATAAAATCGTTGCGTCTTTGCGACTTTGCGCGGGGAAGGTTATGCAAATTTTATTCTGTTGAGGTCCGTGGTACGCGTCAGAAGACGCGCGCTAACTAAAAAAAAGAAGACCTGACAAGTTGGAAGAAAACTAGTCAGGTTGGTTCATTCCCCGGCCTGCGCCGCTTCTGCTTTCTGAAGGCCGCCATTTCCAGATTTTCCGCCACCCTGAACCTTACAATCTCCGCAATCAGCTCATAAGGTACCGGTTGATCAAAGGGGAATTGTACCGCGCCTTTTGAATTTTTGTACCGTGAAATCTCCTTCCGGAAAACCTCCAATCCCGATGGCGTGGGATAAAATCCCAGATGGTGGGTGTGCGCGGCAAAATGCACCAGGTTTCCCTCCAGGTAAAAAGTGGGCATCCCGTAGCTGATCTTTTCGGTAGCCTCAGGCGCCGCCTCCCGTATGGTCTCCCTTACCCTGTACAGAATCAGTTGAATATCCCCCTGAAAACCCAGGATATAATCATCAATCGTATTGAAAACAACCTTCATCGCTTTATCTCTTTATAAACAAACAACCAGGGAGCTCCCGTGAGAGGAACTCCCTGATTTTTTTTATTATTCTTCAGGTTTCGCAGCACAGTTAAACATCCATTGAACGCCGAATTTATCGCGGCAACTGCCGTAATAATCGCCCCAGAACATATCCTGAAGCTCCTGTTCCACGGTTCCGCCTTCCGAAAGCGCTTTGAACAGCCGTTCTGTCTCCGCGCGGGTATCCGGCTCCAGGTTGATATAAACGTTGTTGCCCTGCTTCAGCCTGAAACCCATGGATTCAGGGGCATCAGTCCCCATCAGCAGGTGTCCGCCCAGGATAGGTAATGTTACATGCATCACCAGGTCAAGGTCTGCCTCCGGCAGCGGAGGCGCGCCATCTACGGGGGGAATATCCCTGAACCGCATAATGCCGTTACCCTGGAAACCGGTTCCGAAGACAGTTTTGTAAAAATTAAAAGCCTCTTCCGTGTTACGGGAAAAGTTAAGGTAGGTGCTTACACTGGCCATAATTTTGTGATTTTAGGGTTAAACATCAATATGACGTCACCCGCTTCCCTTAGCGGAAGGGGGCTCCGTCGTTCATCAACACTGCAGCAGGGTATACAGGTTCCGGTTCCGCAAAGCCCCGGAACTTACTCCTGCTCGCAGATATTTTTCAGGACCTCCAGCGCACGGGGATAGGTATCCAGCATATAGTCCGTGAAATCCCTGCCCGCATCTACCTGCACGTTAAGCAGGGTGGCATCGCCCACAGGGGTAAAGATATAGTTTTCCAGTCCCCCGGCCCATGCTTCCACTTCAGGTCCTGAAATGATCCTTTCACCTTTGCGGATGATTCCGAAGTGCTCAATGCTTACAAAGCGTTCAGGGATGTTTTCGGCAATATGGCTGAGCATGCCTCCGGAAGTGCCATCTTCCTCCGTTCCCAGGAAACGGATCTCGCTTCCTTTTGCCCAGCTGCCTTCGTAGCGTGAAGTGGGGTTAAATACAGCGGTCCATTGGTTGTAAGTATCCTGACCGAGCATCGTGTGGTAAACCTTTCCGGCCGGCGCCTGTATGCGGATGCTGAAATTCAGCCTTTTCATCCTGCCGGCATTCAAGGTATAGCGCGAAAAATTGCTGAGTATGGATTGCCAGCCGGCACGTTGCATCTCCTGATCGTTGGTTTCCTCGGCTTCGAACGATTCTTTGATCATGGTCTGACCGTCGCGGGGGATGAAAAGCACATCCACCTTTCTGCCGTCATCCAGCAGAAAACTGATCTCTTTATGGGCAACAACTTTCAGGTACTCGCCGCTAAAGTCAAATCCCATGCTTCCATCCCGGGCCTCCATCCTGTAGCTGAATTTGCCTCCGGGTTTCAGGTCGTTCACGGCCTGCGGACTGTGCCACGCATACATGGCGGCATTCCAGTGAACAATATGCAAAGGGTCGTTAAAGTATTCCCAGGCTTTTTCAACCGGGACATCTACCGTGGTTTCTATGGTAATGATCTGTCTTTCCTTGTTTTTCATCGTTATCAGAGTTCATCGTTAAGATAGAGAATTAAAACGCCGTCATCTATATCAACCGTGAGGACCGTTTAAACGGCCGGCTAACCGTGACCGGCGCCAATAAAAAAGAAAGTGTCAATCGTAAATAAACCCTGAGCAACCCGGAAAAGTTCACACTGGAATAAGTATACAAAATCAAAGAGCGTGCAGTATTCTGGCTTAGCTGAATGTAGCCCTGCTTAATGAGTGTTCAGGTGTTCAGGTTGCTTCGCAATGTGTAGATGTGCAAATATGAAAATCCCGCCTGTTGCGGGACAAGTCGTGGAAATGCTGTTCAACTATTCCCGGTAAAGTAGCCCGGACAAGTTGTGCCTGATATGGCTATCGTGGTGAACATTATTTGCCATCACTCACGTTTTGCTGTGTTGAGATTGCGTGACCCCGCGGCCTGAACGGATAAAAGCTGAAAGACAACTCTTTTTGCTCATATCACTTAACATTGATTGGAACATCAGTAG
>DJGZ01000018.1 GCA_002433025.1 Bacteroidales bacterium UBA5833 | reverse complement strand
AAATTGCTCCTGGTTCATATTGATATAACTACTAATGGTATTATTCCTGCTATTCCACCCATTTGGCATTGCACTGAGGGCAGGCACCCAGCCCTGCCCAGTAATTCCAGCGTTTTCCCATCAGCGAATAACCGCATTTCGGACATCTGTACTCGCGTTGCAATTCCACACTCAGGCGATCCACCTCATCTTTCATCCGGGCATTTGCCTTATTGTTCAACGAAAGAAACCCTCCGATAATTCCTGCCACCGTCATCACGGGGTACTTGAAATTGGGATCATTGATGATGAAATAGGAAAAAGCCATGGCAGCAAGGGTAATGCCGGCCTTGATGTACATTGGTTTGGTTTGAACTCCCTTTTGCAGCAGATCTACTTTATTTTCATAACTCTCATAATGAAGCCGGAGCATTGAAAACTCATGAGTAAAGTCTGTCCTCTTCTCATTAACCTTTTTATTAATGGACTTAAACAACGTTTCCGTATTCAAAGGGTAGGAACCGAGTGTCACCCGGTCTGAAGGCATGATAATCTTTTTTAAAATCTTTTCACCATTCACGAAAGTACCGTTGGTAGATCCGACATCCTCAATCTGAATTTTGTCCTTATCTACAAAGGTTATCTTCGCGTGTGTTTTGCTAACCGCAGGCTGGTCAACTACAATATCGTTTTTTGAATCCCTGCCGACAAATACCTGAATTTTCATCTGCAAACAGTTTTGATTTTATAAGTAATCTTACCAATTTTACCCGCCCGTAAAGGAAAACTCACAGACTGAAAGCCATTCAAATACATGGTTGCGCTTGCAAAACATGTGGATTTCAATATATATCCCTTTGAATTAAACAAATATAGAATATTTTTTAAATTGCCATATCTCTCGTCAGTAAATACCGGTACCCGGCATTTTTATCACTTCTATACTCATGGTTGACGTTGGCAGAAACAATATAACTTGTTTTCAAATTTGCCATAAGATTAGGCAGGCAATAGGTAAGGTACTTCATACTGATCGGTTAAACAGGGCATTAAATTATCATGATAGCATAATTTTTAGATTTAAAAAATACTCCATCCCCGTATTTTTCGAATCTCCCAACTTAAAGCCTGGAGGAATTCATTAGCCGGTATTAATTTACCTGTCGACACCAGGTGTCTGGAAGGAGTCCCCACTCTTTCGATTGGATTATTCTTTTTCTTTATCCAATGGTTATCATTCTCTTAGCGAATCCACATAATGCATAAAAATGCATGACTCATAACTCCAGGACATTGATAATAAAATGTTTCATCATGGAAAAGAACAGGGAAAACTGAAATTCCGAAATGGCAGTGTTCCGTGATTCCTGGAGGTTGTTTTCATTTACGATTGCAGCAACAGCATTTGCAGGGATTGTCAACGCCGGCTTCAGCTCCGGCGCGAAGGATGGATAATTATTGAAAATACCTGATATTATAGTGCTCCGGCTTCATTCAATCTACTAACAGGCTGTATGACCCAGGAAGCTTATCCGGCTGTGTTGGATATAAAACCACCCTCAAGGCCTTAGCCGGGATGGTCTCGTTTCCAATAAAAAGCGCTATCCGCCTACAGGCAGATACCTGAATGGCGGATAGCGGTCAAATCGTATGATCTTTCTTCAGGATTCAATATGGCTTCTATTCTCTGTTTATGCTGAATGAATCCCGTTTATTGAATCAGGGCAACTATTTCTGCCTTGTTAAGCCAGCCGGCTATTTATTCCGTACCGGTTGTGAAAGGTCACCGCTCTTTTCAGATGCACTCCCTTTCTCCGGAGCACTTACCGGAGTTGGCGGCTGAACAGGTTCGGCCATGCCACTGCCGCTGCCGGCGGTATTGATTGCCGGAATCTCTTTAGCCGGGGCCTTTGACTGAGTTTCTGCCGGCTTGCCTGTTCCACCGGCCGGGCTGGCAACAGAAGATTTTTCTGTAACAGCCTCCCGGGTCAGAACCGGTTCAGGATTCCCTATGCCAACTGCATTGTATTCATTTCTATCACTCTTAACAGGCCTTGTTGAAGGTTTCGGAAGAATCGTTTCTTCAGCAGCTTTATCCGGATCAGTCATCACCGAAGGATGAACTCCTACTATCAACCGGCCATTCTCATAGTACAAGCCTTCCCCGCTTGTCTGGGTGTTTGCATCGTTGTGCAATCCCCTGGCCATATTTCTTGTATAAGCTGCATCAATTACTTCACCTGCAATGCCTGGATGTTCATAACCTGCCCGTTTCCCGATGGCAATATAATTCACTGTTATATTACTTTTACCGGTATTGTTTTCCACAACACTAAATCCGGTGCCGGATACTTCAGCAAGGTAAACTCCATTGGAATTGCCGATGGGTGTCACAGTCACAATAACCGGTGATTCAGAAGATACGGCTGCGGCAAATGACGGGTCGAAAGCTATGTTTGCCCTTCCGTTTGAAAGCGTTGCCACACCGCTGGTCTGAACGGTAACATCGGTTGAAACATTGGTGTACAGCACAGTATTGGTACCCGTTCCGTTATCCTGGAGATGCACATCCAGCTTGTTTTTATATACATCGCCGTTCGCGAACATGGCATAGTTACCACCTTCTGCATACAGCCCATAAACCTTACCGTGAATATCGGCCCCCATAAGGTCTCCCCAGGCTCCTATTCCAATTCCGGTATCAGCCTGACCCGGAGATTTTCCTGCACCACTGGTATAACTGGTGAAATATCCACCATAGGTGGTGCTGCCGCTGTTTTTATATCCGAGCGAGCCCCAATAGGCACCGCCCTGGTATGCTCCCAAAACACCGCCACAGCGCGTATAATCGTTGTAGTTGTATCCGGTTGTTCCAAAAGAATAGACATCCCCCCAGTAAGAGTACCCTCTTATGGCAGAGTTACTTGAATAATAGGCGTAACCCGTCCCATCATTCTGTAACGAACGGGTCCGGTAACCATAAATGGCGGTTTGCCCGTCACCATCAGCTTCCAGTTCATAGTGATAAAAAAAGCTTGGAATAGTATTACTATAGCCTAATTGACTGTATCCATAATCATTATACCTTACATCCAGTCTGCTATTTGGAGCAGTGGTTCCGATTCCGACATTGCCACCGGCCTGCTGAAGAATCAATGGATTATTACCCGAATAGGTACCTATACCAAAAAATGCATTGCTCGCTGTTGCATTATAATTCCAGATTAAAAATCCCTTGTTGGAAGTACTTTGTCCGACATATAACAAAGAAGTTGCATTATCATCTCCAATGGATAGATTTGTACCTGTAGTAAAGCTGCTGATTGGCGTACCAAAAAGTCCGGTATAACTTGACCCGCTTTCTGCAACCTGAAAACGGGCAACAGGAGCACTGACACCAACTCCGACGTTGCCACCCGCAGCCTGGAGTACCAGAGGATTCGCTCCATTGTAAGTACCTATATTGTAATAGGCATTTGCCGGATCAGCAGCATTCTGCCAGAACAGGAATCCCTTATTACCGGGACTTTGCCCGATGTATAGCACAGATGGCCCGTCAGGATCTCCTATGCTTAAGTTTGTACTCGAACTCCAGGTACTGATGGGCGATCCAAACAAACCCGTGTATCCGGGGCTTTCTTCTGCAACATGAAACAGGGCGGCTGGTGAAGCTGTCCGGATGCCGACATTGCCCCCATATTCCTGCAAAGTCATATTATTGCTTCCATTGTATGTCCCGATGCTATAGTACCCTAAAGCGGGATCAGCATTGTATTGCCATATCAGAAATCCTTCACGCCCGGGAGCCTGGCCAACATAAAGCACAGCATCTTCATCGTCGTTCCCGACTGAAACATTAGTACCTGAAGTCCATGGGCTGATGGGCACACCGAAGGCCGCGGTGTAGCCGGGGGTGTTTTTCATTACATGCAACCTGGACGCAGGCTCCAGAGTACCTAAGCCCACATTACCGCCATACTTAACAATCATGTCAGGGCTCCACCCTCCTGAATTATCCGCATTGAGGGTTAGTGCATTAATATCTCCTCGATAAGCTATCCATGCCTTGCTTGCGCCATTCTCCATTATTTTTAATCCGGAGTTTCCTCCGGTAACTGTATTATTAAAGTTAATAAACGGATAGCCTCCACCGCTGCTGGACAGATGCATAAATCCATCCACATGCAGTCGCTCAAGCGGGCTGGCTGTTCCGATTCCAACATTTCCAAGGTTGTAGTAAATGCTCGTTCCATTGTTCAGCCATTGGCCGGCATTGCTGCCTACCAGTGCCCAGGCCGGTGCGGCAGGGGTTCCGGAATTGTAATAATATCCCGGGATATCGGTTGTCTGATAAATCATCAGGCCAGAGGCCGGTGATACGATGGCATTCCGCTGGGCGAGGGTCATCCTGGGCGCCAAAAGGCCCCTGGTAGTGCTTTTAACATCCAGCATTGCCGAATTATCGGGTGCTGCGCCATCGGTATTGACGGCAACCTGGGCCTGGATACTGATCCCTATGGCCAGCAGGAAAATAAGTAATAATGCTTTCATACTTTTCGGTTTTATGGTAAAACATGCAATAAGGAATAATGCGTTATTAGTCCGGACAACAGAAAACCATTAAAATGAAAGGCGGGAAGAAAGCGCAAGAAAAAGGCGGGAAGTAAACTTACCTGTTCGAAAACAAGGTACCCAGGACACTATGATTACAAAGTGGTTAAGGTACGAATTGTTGCCGTAAAATGCAAGTTTTTTTTAAAGAAAGAACTTCATAAGGATCACACCTGACTGAACAACCAAATACCTATTTGAAGCCTGGTTATCTATATATAGTAAGTTCCGGTTAAATCATCGCAAATAGCACACCTGCCGCAATGTTTTCACGACATGGCAGGTCTTTCTAATATCGTATAGCTGAAAGCAGGCTTTACAATCCGGCACACCAACAAGTACCACCGTCTGCTTCCCGGTAAGGCTCAGAAGTTAGCATACAGTTTGCTGCCAGCGGAGGGAGAAACCTGACTTTTTAATGCCACCCCATTGTTTACTACCTCATTGGCTGCCATAACGCAGAACAGTGCGCTTTGTCCCTTGATTATTCGTACCTGAGCCCCCTCCGAACCTTCGGATGCACGGGATAATTTACTGGACTATCCGTCTCCGCCCTTACACTGAAGGTGATGCCACGGAAAAGCAAGGACCGTGCAATTGCGGTGCTTATACGGTTCAATACACACAACAAAAGGCAAGGTATTTCCTTATTCAGATCAAATATTTCAGGCGCGCAACTGCCATCCGGCCTCCGGGTTACAGATTAATCCAGGTCTCACCATTGTAATACCTCAACAAATTGGAAGTACTGTCGAAATAGATCATCCCGGCTTCAGGAGATGCCGGTTCATTGGTCGGGGTGAGTTGAATCAGGTCCTTAAGTTGAATTACCCCCGCTTCATCCCTGATAATGCTGTTGCCGATATTGATCTGGTTGGTGGCGTCGCCATCGGATAGCTGAACATCATATCCGATGGCAATATTATTAGCCCCTGACCCTATATTCATAGCAGCCTGATAACCAATGGCAATATTTCCCTGCCCTTCATCTGCGAATTCGCTTCCCGAAAGCGCACGTTCACCGATTGCCACACAATTGTCACCATTGTTGTACCTGGCTGCATGTACCCCAAAAGCATTGACATTAGCACCGGTATTGTATTGTGCTGATTCAAGCCCGAATGCATTCAGGCCCCATCCCGTATTGTACTGGGCAGCCTTATTTCCCAATGCATTGACATTATGACTTGAATTAAACTGCGCTGACATAGCGCCCATTGCATTTACCTCGCTTCCCTGGTTTTCCTGGGCAGATAAATGACCCATCCCGTTCACCGAATTCCCCGTATTGCTTTCGCAGGACTGTGCTCCCAGCGAATTCACCAGATACCCGGAATTATTCCGTGCTGCAACCGCCCCCAGTGCATTCACCGCCCACTGTGTGTTGGCAAAGGCTGCCTGAAAACCACAGGCATTTACATCCTGCCCTTTATTTTCGTAAGCCGATTCATACCCCAGCGCATTCACATTGGTACCGGCGTTGTTACTGCAGGCCGACTGTCCGATGGCATTCACAAATGATCCCTGGTTCGACTGGGCAGCACTGGGACCAAAAGCATTGGTATTGTCGCCGGTGTTTGAAGCAGCCGCAAAAACCCCGAAAGCATTCACCGAATAAGCCGAATTACCCGTTGCCGCATACATGCCCATGGCATTTACATTATCTCCCGTGTTGTTATAGGCCGTTTCCATACCAAACGCATTCAGATAAGTGCCGCTGTTGAAGAACGCTGTGTTTGCGCCAATTGCCACCACAAAGGCTTCACCTCCGGTTAATTCGGAATTGCATACACCCCGGCCAATGGCAATCACGTAGTCAGAGGGGTCAGCTGGATCGCTGAAAGCGCCCTCCCCCAGCGCAATATTGAAAGATCCCTGCAACATCTGACCCGCTGAATTCGCCGATAATATGTTGCTGTTCAGGCCTATCCACACATCGCCCCCCTGACCTGCATTGGTTGAAAGACTTCTCCAACGGCCTGCCATCGCTTCCCAATAATAAAAGCCCGGCACAACGGCATCGCTTCCTGTTCCGGCTGTGGCAGTATTAAATACCAAAAGACTGTTGGCCGGACTTGCAATCGTTGTATAATCGTTGGCGCCGGTAAGGGCGATACGGGTAATCAGTATCCCTTTGTTTGAAGATTTCACATCCAGCATCGCCGAATTGTCGGGTGCGCTGCCATCGGCATTGATGGCCACCTGGGCCTGCACCACGGATACGGTCAATATGACAAAAACCGTTATCCATAAAAACCCTTTCTGCTTCATATTGATTTTCTGTAAAATTTAAACAATCAATCTTTTATGCATCTAACTGAAAAGCCCCTTCTTTTGTCGAAACCGTGCCGTGCAACATGAATACCATCATAATACATTACCCTTTCCCATGCTGCTTCGGGAGTCAGTTCCGTTGATGACCACCAATGACCGATTGAATTCAGGAAATGAAACTGGCTGTCGGAATCACGCATCCCTCCGGGTAGCGCCGTAAAGCCGCTTTCATTGTTAGCTCCGGTATTCGGACTGGCCCATAAACCGGTTCCGGCTTCAAGCGTACCGGCAGATTTGAGCTTTGCCCCTGCAACCTCCCATCCTCCCAGAAAATCAACTAAAGTCTGCCATTCATTGTCAGCAGGCACATGCCAGCCGGCAGGACACAATGCTCGCGGATCATTCACCACGTACCAGTTATAAAGTTTGCCATACACATCCTCATACTGACTGTCGTTGTAGAACCAGCACCAGGCACCGCTTGTCAGGTTTATCCAGTCGTTGCCGGCAGTAACATTCGGAACCGGATCTCCATTGGCATACCTGGATACACGCAGATTTTCAACTGTCCATGTCTGTGTGCCTATGTTAACGGTAGAATACACATTCCCATCAATATCGCGTAATGGAATTACACCCGCCTCCACAAGATATTCTTGCAGGGCATCGACATAAGCCTTGGTAGCGGCATCCTGAGGCGCCGAAGGATCGGCAATATTTTTGATCTGCAGCCCGCCTGCATTATTGTCCTCAAGCAGCACAACACCAAGCCCGGGCAGGATGCCGCCACTCAGCAGCATCCATAATGGTTCACCGGGAGTACCGGCATTGTAGTAAAAACCGGCAGCCTCATCAAGCTGAAAAACAAGCAGCCCGGTGGCTGGCGTGTCAATGGCTTCGCGCTGCGCTTGTGACATTCGGGGAATCAACACACCTGAATTAATACTTTTTACGTCAAGCATCGCCGAATTGTCGGGCGCACTGCCATCGGTGTTGATGGCGACCTGGGCCAGGGAAATATCAGCAACCAGGAGCATTAGAAACAATATAAACGTTCTCATGACTAAGTATTTTGAAAGTTAGGTTCTTAATCAACTCATTTTAAATGTTTTAAAATAAATCTCCCATGATTCATCCGTTAAGGACATACCACCGGTGAAGCGGAAAGTGTGCCTTCGTTGTCAACAATCACCCGCCAGCACTGCCCATCGGGAGATCTGAGAATAATTCCTTTGGTTGCATCCGTTACAAACACATCATGATCAACCACTTCAACCCGCCCGTGCAACCTGAGCAGTGAGTTGTCAAATTCCCCATATAATAGCGGAGAAAGCGTATCAGAATTTGATATGTAAAGTTTATCCGATCCGGTTTCGTTGTAACCTGCCAGGCTGCCTATAAAAATATTGCCGCTTCCTTCCGAATTGTTGTATCCGGCGCCACGTCCGATGAATGTATTATAATGGCCGGTGCTGTTAAGGTAGCCTGCCGAAAGTCCGATATAAGTGTTTCTCCATCCGGTAGTGTTGTTTCCTCCTGCGTAAGATCCCACAAAGGTGTTGCGCGAACCTTCCGTGTTCCGTCCACCGGCATTCGGCCCTAAAAACACGTTCATGCTGCCCGACACATTGTCCTTTCCGCTCATGGCACCGTTGAATACATTCAGCGTACCGGTGGTGTTATCCTCGCCCGCCAGATCACCGACAAATACATTGTAAGCACCTGTTGTCAGCGCACCTGAACGGGACCCGAGTATCACATTGCTGTCGGCCGAGTTGATTTCTATGCGCCTTACATTGAACTTCAGAATCTCTTCATCGAAGATTCCGTATATAAGCGGATTATCAGTTCCGGAACCTGATATATACAATCTGTTGGAACCTGTTTCATTTATGCCGGCCATGTAACCGATGAAAACATTATGATTTCCGGTTTCATTGTTTCTGCCGGCATGGTTGCCCACATAAACATTGTTAACGCCTGTGCTGTTATTGAAGCCCGACTCAGTACCTACGAATGTATTGTTTTCAGCATCCGTATTGTGATAACCCGCCCTGTAACCGATAAAAACATTACGCCTTCCTGTAAGGTTTTCGAACCCCGTTTCATAACCGAGAAATGTGTTGTTCCAGCCGGTGTAGTTGTTTCTTCCGCTCCAGGCTCCTACAAAGGTGTTGTAATGATGATGGTTATTGTAACCTGCGAAGCTCCCGAGTGCAACATTGTCCACCCCGATATTTGCCCTGGCACCTGCATTGAACCCGATGAAAAGATTGCTGCTGCCCGTTGTGTTAAAGGTTCCGCAACTGTCACCGATAAAAACGTTGCAATACCCGCTGCTCACCACCAGCCTGTTGCTGTCGATCCAGACATGGTTCGCATTTCGGGAGTAGAACCGGATGATGTCCTGGTCCGGGCCCTCATCCGTGGTAATAAAGGTATCCCCGTCGGCATCGGTAATGGAGCCATGATCTGTTGCATTAAAGCCCACCATTTTCCAGGAAGGAATTTCAGGGGTACCTGCATTAAAATACAAGCCGGGGGTACAATCGGTTTGAAACACCAGCAAGCCATGCGCCGGACTTTCGATCTCCCTGACGGCATAATAGGGCATCCCCGGGATTAATACCCCTCTGGAGCCTGATCTTACATCCAGCATTGCCGAATTATCGGGTGCGCTGCCATCGGTGTTGATGGCGACCTGGGCCTGCAAACCTGCAGCCATTAAAAGCAACAGCCATACAATTCTTGTTTTCATAATCAAACGCTTAACATTAAAAGCAGAAATTTCTCAGAAGATCAGAAACTGGAAATGAAGCATGATGACCGGCAGCGGGATGAGCCAGATTGCGGAAATTGCAGAACAGGCAAGGAGCGTGGAATACCGGATTCCAATGCTGTAAATATAAGAAATAAGACTCAAATAATCAAGGGTTTTGAGCGAAATCCGGCATTATAAAGACAAGGGGCAAATCCTTATTTGATGTGT
>DJGZ01000064.1 GCA_002433025.1 Bacteroidales bacterium UBA5833 | reverse complement strand
GATTCTTCACATTGGATTATATACGTAAGTTATAACTAATCTGCTGAATATTTCGACGAAAAAATCCTTTTATAAATATTTCAGTACTATTTTGAGTCTTCGTATTTCCGTGGCCTGATAATCAGCCCATCATTTAATGAATAACTCCGGTTATGGTAAAGCGGATGCTCAGTTTCGGAAAAACCGTTACCGGAAATACCACAGCTTCCTTATATTTGTTTTTCCTGAGCCAACCATATGCCAGTTCAAGCCGGTATCGCAACAGCCACATACAGGGAAGCGCCCCTTCCGGATGAGATATGGATAAAGGCTGCCGTAGCCGGGGGATTGTGGGCCTCCTTCGAGATCATCATCGGCAGTTTCCTTCACAATATGCGCATGCCTTTTGCCGGAAGCCTGCTGGCCGTTACCGGGATGGTGCTGATGATTGCCTTTCACCGTTTGTGGCCTGAGCGGGGATTGATCTGGCGTGCCGGCGTGATCTGCGCCCTGATGAAATCCATCTCCCCGAGTTCACTGATACTTGGGCCGATGATCGGTATCCTGACCGAAGCAATGCTGCTGGAATTATCGGTAAGGCTGCTGGGGGCCAACAAAGCCGGCTATATCACCGGCGGGGTGCTCGGCGTAAGCAGCGCGATTATCCACAAAATCGTAAGCATTCTGATCCTTTACGGATTCAGTCTGATTGAAGTATATCTGAACATATACCGCTTTGCCGCCCGTCAGTTCGGCGTTGAAAATCCCGACCCCTGGAAGCTGCTGATGGCGCTGGCAGGCGTTTATGTCGCAGCAGGGCTGGTTGCCGCTTTGCTGGGACTATCGGTGCCTGTTCCGGAGAAAACCTTGCAGCCGGATCAGTTTCCGGCAAGCATTCAATCCGCGGAACAACCGTTTGCCGCCACCGGACGTCGCTTTTCGCTCACGCTGTTATTGCTGCACCTGTGCTCGATTCCGGCATTTATCATACTGAGCGGACAGACAGGAATTGTAACCGGGGTGACAGCCGTGGCGGTCTGGTGTCTGCTGATTAGCCGGCGGTATCAACAGATTTTCAGAAGGTTCAGAAAACCGGCACTCTGGCTGCAATTTCTCTTTATTACAGTTTTTTCCGCATTGTTCTGGGAGGTTGACTGCAACCGATGGATCTGCATCAGCCGGGATGGATTAATGGCCGGCATCGCGATGACACTCAGGGCGATCGTGGTGATCTCCGCTTTTTCGGCCATCAGCATCGAAATCAGGAATCCGGTGGTACGCGGTTTCCTGACCAGGAGCGGCATGCAGGGGCCATATATGGCTGTAACCATGGCCTTTTCGATACTCCCGTTTATGATTTCGCGTATGCCCGGAGCCCGGCGACTGATCAGGCATCCCGGCCTTTCGGTGAAACAGGCGCTGACTGACGCCGGGGAACTGTTGCAAAAACTGAAGACAACCGAAATTACCTCCGCTCAGCAATTTGCAGAAAATTAAAAATAACAGGAGAAAGCACCGCCTGACAAGTGACCGGCGACCGCCTGCAATTATGTTTTAGGTTAGCCCGGGGAGATTGTGTATTTTTGACCCATCAATCAAATTTCCGGAATGCCTGAACCTGTTTCGAGCAAGAAAAAAGCAGCAGATCCTGAACCCGCAGAGGAAATGTCGTTCTGGGGGCATCTGGACGCATTGCGCGGCCATCTGTTCAGATCAGCCCTTGCCATTATCGTGCTGGGCATTGTAGCTTTTATTAACCGGGAGTTTATTTTCGACACGCTGATCCTGGCGCCCAAGGAACCGGAATTCATCACCAACCGCCTGCTCTGCAAACTCGCCACCTGGGCCAATGTTCCCTCCCTCTGCCTCGGCAACCTCAACCTTCAGATCATCAACATCAACCTTTCGGGGCAGTTTACCACCCATATGTACATCAGCATGTTTGCGGGGCTGATCGCAGCAGCGCCTTATGTGATCTGGGAAATCTGGCGCTTTATCAAACCCGCGCTTTACGAAAACGAACGCCGACACTCCCGCGGGGCGGTCTGGATAATGTCGCTGCTTTTTATTCTTGGCATCCTCTTCAGCTATTATCTGATAGTACCCCTAACCCTCAACTTTTTCGGCACTTACCAGGTAAGCGAATCCATCAACAACCAGATCGCTTTGTCGTCGTATATCAGCACGGTAGTTTCGGTTACTTTTTCGCTGGGAGTGGTTTTCGAATTGCCGGTTTTTGTCTATTTCCTGACCAAAGTGGGCATTATCACGCCTGAGTTCCTCTCCCGAAACCGCAAATACATGCTGGTAATCCTGCTTACCATTTCTGCCATCATCACCCCGCCCGACATCATCAGCCAGATACTTGTGTGTATTCCGCTTTATGGACTTTACGAACTCAGCATCCTCACGGCAAGGCGGGTGGCTCGCAAAAGAAGGGAAGCCGGAGAATAAGCCGGTGTAACCTTTACGCAGATGCTGCGTCAAACCATCGAAAATAAAAAACAAGTTATGTCAGACACAAGATTATACCGCTCCGTTCACGGAAGGGTCATCGGTGGGGTGGCCGGCGGTCTGGCCGATTTCTTCGGCATGGATCCCACTATCGTAAGGCTTATTTTTGTCCTGCTGGTAATCTTCGGCGGTAGCGGGGTGTTGCTCTACCTGATTCTCTGGATTATCCTGCCGGAGAAAAATCAGTATACCGGTTACTTTGCCGGTAATATGCCTCCCAATCCCGCCCCTTCCGGATCTGATACCGGCAAAGGGGAAACCTACGAGGGATTTGAGCAGGGAAAACCTTCTCAGCCATTTAATCAGGGCGCAGCCGCAACGCCTGAAATGCAGCAGCGTAAGAAAGTGGAAGGAAGCCTTATCGGCGGTGTAGCGCTGATTTTTATCGGATCCCTCTTTCTGATCGAACGTTTTGTCCCCAGAATTAACTTCGGTGACCTCTGGCCCGTCATCCTGATTGCCATCGGATTGGTGCTGATACTCGGCAACCTGCCTAAAGGAATCAAAAAGCAGGGAGAATCAGGCACCATTGACGATAAAAGTGAAAACAATCCGCAAACCTTTTAATCCATAAACCATGAGCTACCGCAAAATATTCTGGGGTGTAATCCTTGTCATGATCGGCACCCTATTCATCCTGAAAAACATAGGGATGATCTACTTCGACTGGCTTACCATCTGGAGGTTATGGCCATTGATCCTGATCCTCTGGGGCATCTCGCTGATCCCGGTGAAAGATTACCTGAAACTCATCTTCTCCGTGCTTGCCATCGCCATATCCGTATTTCTGGTAAACCGCTACGACAGGACAGGTTATTACAGTTTCGGATGGCGTGATTCTGATCGTGAATACCGGCATAACTGGCGCGACCGCACTGATTGGGATGATAGTGAACAGACCCAGGAGCTTTATCAGGAGTTTGATTCCGCCATCAGCAGGGTTGAATTGAAACTTGAAGCTGCCGCCGGCGATTTCAGGTTGAACGACACCGCCCCTTCCGATAAACTGCTGACTTTCTTCAAACAGGGCACCGTGGGCAATTACAGCATGACCTCGCGCAACGACAGCAGCAAAATGTTTATTGACTTGAAAATCAATGAATCAAATATCAGGTTTAAAAACAAAGGCAACCGGGTAAAGCTGGGTTTGCATACCCAACCGGTGTGGGACTTTGACTTCGATATAGGCGCCGCCAGCATAGATTTTGACCTGAGCAATTACAAAGTCGGCCATCTTGACCTCGACGGCGGGGCTTCATCCATTAAACTCAAACTGGGTGACCTCAACGATTTCACTACGGTTAGCATTGAAGCCGGCGCTGCCTCCATTGAGCTGAGGATACCCGAAAACGTGGGGGCCGAACTCAAAACCGAGACAGCCCTCACCAGCCGCAATTTCGCGGGTTTTAAAAAGATCAGGAGCGGAATCTATCGCACTGAAAACTACGACAGCGCAGCCAAAAAAATTGATATTGAAATTGATGCCGCGGTCTCAAGCCTTAATGTCGACAGGTATTGAGCCGGATGATGCAGTAAATCTGATGACAGACGGAAAAAAGTGGTGAAGCCGGGTGTAAGCATCCGGCTTTTTTAATCTTCAACACCCGGGGCTACACATTCTTTCCCGAGAAAAAGGCTGAAAAGCCTGCAGAGTTCAGCAGGGGCATCGGCATGCACCCAGTGGGAGGCCTTTTTGATGGTCTGAATCTCAGCCCGTGGAAAAAGTTTTTTTATTAAAGGAGCATCCGCATCGCTGATGTAATCCGAGCGCCCTCCGCGGATAAACAGGGCCGGTCCTTCGTACACGTCAGAGCTCTCCACCCCGTCGAACACAAAATCCATATTCGCGCTCAGCGCTTCCAGGTTCAGCCGCCAGTCGAAAGTGGTCCGGGTCTTGCGGTAAAGGTTTTTCATCACAAACAAGCGGATGCGTTTGTTGGGGATACTGGTTTCGAGCAGCTGCTCCACCTCCTCCCGGGAGTGTACCGCCTCAAAGTTCACTGCCATCATGGCGCTGATCATGTCGAAATGTACATTGCGCCCGGGATATTTGCGCGGACTGATGTCGACCACCACCAGTTTATCAACCATTTCGGGATGCTCCAGCGCGAAGGTCATAGCCACCTTGCCACCCATGGAGTGCCCGATGATCATGGGCTTTTCCAGTTTGTGCTCCCGGATGAATTCATGCAGGTCGTCGGCCAGGGCGAAGTAGTTAAACGTTACGCTGTGGGGCGACTGCCCGTGGTTGCGCTGATCGGGAATATACACCGAGAACTTTTCGGCAAGCCGTTTCCCCAGGGTCACCCAGTTGTCGGAAATCCCGAAAATGCCGTGAAGTATAATCAGCGGCTGTCCCTCTCCGTAATGGCGGTAAAAGAGTTTCATAAAAGGAAGTGATTGAACTTATATTGAACTTACACCGGAAGCCAGGGCTTCAGCTCGCGCAGGTAAAGCTGTATGGTGGTTTCCAGTCCGAAGTATAACGCGTCGGCGATCAGGGCGTGACCGATGGATACTTCGAGGATGCCCGGAATGGTCTGCACAAAATACCGGAGGTTATCGAGGTTCAGGTCGTGCCCGGCATTCAGCCCGAGGCCCGCTTTGGTGGCGGCTTCGGCGGCCGCGGCAAAAGGCGCGATGGCGGCTTCACGGTTTTTCAGGTAGCCGGCGGCGTAAGCCTCGGTGTAAAGCTCCACACGGTCGGTGCCGGTATAGGCGGCGGCTTCGGCCATGCGCGGATCAGGATCCACAAAGATGGAAGTGCGGATGCCGTGCTGATGAAAAGTCCGGACGATATCCGTGAGATGGTTGCGGTATCTGATGGTATCCCAACCCTGATTTGATGTAATTGCATCGTGGGCGTCGGGCACCAGCGTCACCTGATGCGGCTTTACCTCAAGCACCAGGTCGATGAAACGCGGCTCCGGGTTACCTTCGATGTTGAACTCTGTTTTTACCAAAGGTTTCAGTTCGCGCGCATCCTGATAGCGGATATGGCGCTCGTCGGGCCGGGGATGCACGGTAATTCCCTGCGCGCCGAAGCGTTCACAGTCCATGGCTGCCTTCAGCACATCCGGCAGATTCCCCCCGCGGGCATTGCGCAAAGTGGCAATTTTATTGATATTTACACTTAGCTTGGTCATAATTCAAATCTTTGAACTGCAAAGGTAAGGATAAACGGATAAGACAACCGGATGAAAAGGCCTGAGCAAAACTCCCGTAAAAATTAAAAAACTGCTTGTTGGTTGAAAAAGAATTTTTGCAATATTTGTAAATGATATTCATGCATGAATCATCTGCTTTTAACCATTATAATTGAGCGCCCATAAAACATCAGTTAAAAAAGACCCGAATCGAGCTGTACGCAATGGTTACGCAGCAGGATTAATTGAAACAGATTACATTTTTCAATAAATACAGACCGTCTCCGGATCAGGCGTTGAAATGCGCTGAGCGGAATCAAAGGGAAATTCATCACAAACCGACAAGCATCAAGTATATTAAAATTGTCAATCAACACGTTACACAGAACACCAAATAATCTTATCACTAAATTATCAAATCATGAAATCAAAATTTCAGAAAGCAGGGTTTATCCTCGCATTAGTTATGTTTTTAAGCCTCCCGGGCTTCGCGCAGCTGAACGGGTTTGTATTGAATCCATCCGGCACAACCAGCGATTTTATGAAATATATTCCCAGGATAGAACAATACAACGGCACCAATTATGTAACAGGATATTTGACGCTTTCTGCATTTCAGGTTCAGCTTGGCAATATATATGATCCCGGAATGCCTGTGCAGAAACTTCAGTTGCAGGGTGGAAATATCCTGCTTTGCAAAAGTTTCAATCAGAGTTATTCGCCCGCTTTTA
Organism: Bacteroidales bacterium UBA5833; assembly: GCA_002433025.1. Lineage (GTDB taxonomy): Bacteria > Bacteroidota > Bacteroidia > Bacteroidales > Lentimicrobiaceae > Lentimicrobium. Next base: position 128,430 of record DJGZ01000064.1, on the reverse strand, counting down.
ATCCCACCTCAAAAAACGGGGCGATCCTGTTCTCGGATAATGTCACCAATACACACAGGCACGGCAAATGGGGCATTGAATATGACAATGTTTTCAGCCCCGGCGGGCTGAATTTCTTCAATCCGGTTTCGCAACTCACCGACGAGCGGATCAATTTCAACCTATTCCTGAGCAATAGCGGCAATGTTGGTATTGGCAGCGGCGAACCCGTAGCGAAACTTCAGGTGAAAGACGGTGATATTTTTATTGAGGACATCAACCGCGGCATCATCATGAAATCGCCCGACGGCAATTGCTGGCGGGGTGTGCTTAACAATCAGGGCCAGCTCGGATTCACGCTGCTACCCGACTGCGCCGGCACACAGGTATCCTCCCGGAATATTGAATCAGCACCGGGCTTCCGCATCAGTCCCAATCCGGCCACTGGCTTTGTGCAGATTACCTGTACAGCAGGAGACCTCAACCGGTTCGACACCTACAAAATCGCAGATGCATCCGGGAAAGAGGTGAAATCAGGAATCCTCCGCCAGACATCGGAGCAAATCAGCACGCACGACCTGAAAAGCGGTATGTACTTCCTGCATTTTTACGGGAAGAACGCATTTTGGACTGAAAAACTGATTCTGCAGTAATCGGGCAAGGCCTTTCGGGGCCAGCGTGCGGAATGCATGGTTCACTTTCCCCTTCCGGAAAGGCACAGGTGCTTGTGTCCGGTTTTTACCGGGGCTTATTCATCCCGGTTTTTTTCATTCATTCTGCAAGCCATCAAACCCGACTTTTTAATCAGGTAATAGGTGACGCCCAGGGCAACTATCAGCCCGGCAATGCCAAGGATCAGATCGCCGGAAAGCTCTTCAACTTTGAGAACTACCACCTTACGGGCCAGGGCAATGATGGCCACCAGTACCACCACTTCCACGTGCACGACATTGTCGCGCAGGTAAATCTTAATGGTATCGAGCAGTTCAATGCCGATCAGGACCAGGAGGAAAAGACCGAACAGGTCCATCAGAGCATCCAGGTCGATCAGCATAAAATCCGAATTAATGATATTATTCACCAGATAATATCCCAGTTCAACAGCCGCCAGTACCAGTACCCCCACCATCATGATGATGAGCAGGTAGATCAGCGCGCGCTCGAACAGGCCCAGAAGCTTCTTCAGGACCATGTCTTTATCGGGTTGTTCTGTGTTCAGCATAGGATTTGAAATTTGAGGTAATAAATTTAACCATCCTTAAAACGCCGGAAAAGCCGTCCGGCCATTCTCCGGCAGCCAATTCAGATTTTCCCGGCCTTATCCCTCCGCTGGTTGGCCAGGATTTCCTCGTTTTGTTTCCGGATGAATTTCAGCAGTTCGCCCAGTATGCCGATCATATAGGACATCACGCCCCAGAAAGCCAGGATGGCCAGCAGGATAAGGGAGGGGATGTAGGTGCGGCTTTTGTCGGGGTGATCGGTAATCCACAGCAGGTAGATAAACCGGCCGCCCAGCACGGCGGCGGCAAGGTTGAAAATGGTGCCTATCCAGAGGAAGAAGCGCCCGGGGCGGTATAGGATAAACATCCGGATAATGGTATCGGCCGATTTGTAGATATGTTCGAAGATATTCCTGAAAAGCCTCGACTCCCGGGTTTTGGGGTTGACCCTGATATCTACCGACTGCACCCTGAGGTTGGAATTCCCGGCCTGTATCAGCGTCTCCATGGTGTATGAAAACCGGGAGTAAATGAACATCCTCAGGCAGGCTTCACGCGAAAAGGCCCTGAAGCCTGAAGGAGCGTCTTTTACATCCGTTTTCGAGATCTTGCGCATAATCCAGCTGCCCATAAGTTGAAGAAGCTTCTTCACCGGGCTGAACTCCTTGTGCGCTTTGATGGGACGGCATCCCACCACAATGTCGGCCTTGCCCTCTGCAACAGGCTGCACCAGCAGTCCGATGTCCTCTCCTGCATACTGATTGTCGCCATCGGTGTTCACCACGATATCCGCCCCCTGATCCAGGGCATAGCGGATCCCCTGCGAAAAAGCGAATGCCAGTCCGCGGTTGCTGCCCAGCTGCAGCACATGGTGCACCTTCAGTTCGTGGGCCACCGCCACCGTGTTGTCGGAACTGCCGTCGTCAATCACCAGGTATTCGATCTCACTTATGCCGGGCAGTGAGCGGGGCAGGTCGCGGATTACGCCGGGCAGGGTTTTCGCCTCATTAAAGCAGGGTATTTGTATGATGAGTTTCATAACGGCTACTTCTCCATGATTTTTTTACTGTAGAAAAACTTCGCCAGCGAAAATATAACAACATTTCCAATCTGAACGAGCAGGTAATATATTTTGGTGTGCTCCACAAGAACTGTGTACAAGCCCCAGTCGAGCAACCTGAAAAAGGCAATCCCCCATAGGAATTTGAAATAGGTTTTGATAACCGCTTCTTCACTGCTGCCTTTAAAGACAAAAATCCTCAGCAGGATAAAATTTACGGTCACCTGAAAAAACATGGTAATCATGTACGCCACCGGTTTCGAAAGTCCGGCCTGTTCCACCAGCAGCCAGTTGAGCGGGATGGCCACCAGAAAGGAAGGCAGCCCGGCCATGCCAAACTTGATCAGCTGCACCAGCAGGTTTCGGAATCTGTCAGAAAGCCTGATTTTCCCCATAATGAACTTAAGTCACGAGATTAATAACGGTAATAGCGTTAAATACTCCCTGATTGTGATTGATTTCCGTACGGGATTCGTACCCCCTGAACATTTCAATATCTTCGCGGTGGAATGAATCGGCGCTGGCCACATGGCGTTTGGAGAAGCGGGGCGCCTTCACGATTTTTTCACCGCCTTTCAGACCCGAAATTGCATCTGTAATAATCACGCTGTCAGGCATTACCTGCACTTTTCTGATAAAACTGTACCTGGGGTCACTTTTTCTGAAAATCAGCAGATCCTTCAGGATGGAGATGATTTTATGCCCCGAAAAGAAGCTTACCACCCTCAGGACGAAATGTTTCAGCGGGGTGCTGGTATTTTCTTTGAACAACACCGGGTTTCCCGATATTTCCAACGTTCCGGGAGCGCCTGAAAAGCGGTTGGATAGGCTCCACCAGTGGGTTACAAACTGTTTCTTTCCGTCGAAGATGATCCAGCCAAAGTCATTCAGGTATTTTTCTCCTTTGCGGATACTCAGGATACCACCCTTGAGGCAGCTGACCATAATCCGGTGACCATCCACGGTTTGAAGGGCAGTTCCGCACTCCGGGAACAGCACATCCGCTGAAGGCCTTGCGGGAGCTACCGGATCTTTCAGTCCGGCGCGGTCGAGCTGCAGTTGCGCCCGCACCACCGAATGTCCGATGTAGTGGCTCCAGTAACGGTCGTCAACCGCCTGAAAGAAATGGCCGGGGCCTTCCGTATCTGCATACAGCGCTTCCATTACCTGACGGGCGAGGAGGGCGTCCTCCGGATTTTCCGCAGTCAGAAAACGGCTGATGCCATAAGGCACGATATAATCGGTATTCCGGGCATTGTGCATGCCGATGGACCCCTGATTGTGGATGACCAGGATGGCCAGAAACCTGAAAGCATTTGTTGCTGAATCCGCAAAACGCCGGTCGCCGGTATAATCGTAAAGATCCCAGAGGCAGTCGAGCGAAACGGAAAGGTAGCCGAGGTCAGGTCCGTCGTATTCGGTAAACCAGCCTTCGTCCGACTGCAGGGCAAGGGTCTGTTTCGTCAGGCGCTCAAATGTATTCTTATCAACAAGATCAGGATCAATTTTCCTGAGCGCAGCCAGTGCAGCAAGTCCGGCAATCTGCTGGTTGGCTGCTTTTGCCTCGAACCGCTGCTGCAGCTTGCGGGCGGCCTTCTTCAGTGCGTTGCGGAACGGAGCGGTATCCGGCTTCAGCGATAAAATTATCCCGGAAACGGCCAGGGTGGAGAAAGCAAGCGGCGGATAACCGTCCTCCCACGGGTAATACTCCTCGAAAGCGCCCCTGCGGCCAGCCCTCGCGGCCCAGAAGCCGGCGGAAGCACGGGCGTACTCTTTCAGTTGGTCCGATACCTCACGGTAAGCGGGCAGTTGCGCCGCCATCGCCAGAAAGAAACCTCCCTGCTGCAGGATGATGGAAGAAAAATCCCTGATCTTATAATGCCACCAGTTGCGGTCGAAACTGCCGTAGTGCTCCGTGTGGGGATCGCGGTTCAGTTGCGTGAGAATCCGTGGGTATATCCTTCCAATCAGTGGGTTAAAATCGATCATGGTTGTTTTTCCGTAATTACGACCGCATAGGACTCCAGCCCCTGCCGCTTGGTTTTCCGTGAAACCTTCTTCCATTTAAGCCTCAGCGTATTGAAAATTGGTCCGATAATCCTTTCGGGCAGCAGGTAAAGCATCAACCTGAGCAGCCGGGTTTTGCCCAGCACGAATATAGCTGAAATTACCAATTCAACCATGATTCTTTTCATACCGACGCTTGCAGGTTTGTATCCGAAATCCGGCGCCCTGCGGCCGAACATACGCCGCATACGGTTGCGGATGTAACTGCCCCGTTTTTTAAAGTCGATCATATGGCCGTGCATGGAAGATGCGGCTTCCAGGGGCTCCGGCCGCAGCGACAAAATCCCTTTTTGCTGCAGATCTCTGAGCAGGGCCGTCATTTTTTCGTTGCGGCTTACCACTACCGAAAATCCCTGCCCCTGCGATTCAAACTCGGGCGACCAGGCATCGCCCACCGCCAGATCGGCAAACTCATTGGCAAAATCCATGCTCTGCAGGCTGGCATTCGTCACAAAAAAAGGAATCAGGAAGTTGTAATAGACCTTGGGCGATTGCAGCACTTTGCCCGAGCGGGTAATGATCTCGAGATAGCCGGGCCACTCCCCCGCCCTCCACTTCAGCGAAGTGACCGCATCATTTTTCTTCACTCCGTTGATGCGCTGAAAGGTTTCAATGGCAGCCGGATAGATGGCGGTGCCCGTGTATGGCCCCAGAATATACTTGATGCTCAGCGCGTTTGCATGTCCCTGCTGCTGCAAAACCCTGAGGGCCGCCGACTGTTCGGGCAGGCAGGTGATGGCATAGCGTTTTTGCGGATCCAGCCTGTTCAGGATATCAAGGGTTGAAACCGGCACATACACCGATTGGGAAGCCGCCTGAATTTCGGCAGTTGTTGAGGCAATCACCACCGAAGCTTTTTCAGGCTCCGGAATGCCCTGGGTAACCACCACCGCGGCATCTATTTCGCCCGATTCTAGCAGGTAACAAAGTACTGCCGTGAGCACGCCGCCCGACGAACTGTTTCTCCGTATGGTTTCATTCGTACAGTATCCCGTATAAACTTCTGAGATAATTCCGGTAAGCCAGCTTTCGGGTAACCTGCCAAAGTGCTGCCGGTAGAGTCCGGGATAGTCGATCCGGTGACCGGCGCAACACTGCCTGATCAGTTCCGGAATTTCATGGTCAACGGGGATTACCGGGCGGGGGCCTTTGGGGGTGGCGCGCATAGCGGATTTCTGCGAGGCATCCAGCCCGGCGCAGAGGCCGCAGCCGGTACAGGTGCCGCCCGCCACCACCTGATCCAGAAATTCTTTGATTGTTGCAGACATCTCCGGACTAGTTTTTAGGAACAATGATGCCGGCGCTGATCTGCTCTTCCATCCGGATGCCGGCCTGCTTGCCGAGGTATGTTTCAATGCTGAGGTTCTCCTCCGCGGCTTTAGCCGTCCAATCCTGCTGTTTCAGGCTGTCACTTATATACTCCTGAAGCAGATCCAGTTTTAGCCTTTGTAAAATCTCCTCCCTGGTAAGTTTCCCGGTATAAAGGGGATCGATCACAGGCGTGGGGTATTTGCCCAATTTGGCACTCTCATAATCGGGATATGATAGCAGGTATTTCAGCCGGGGCGAGGGATTTTCGCGCAAAAAGGAATCCCAGTAAGCCTCTTTGGTCATGGATATATAATGAATGGCCCCTGACAGATACTGCCTGATCTGAAACATGTTGTGAACAACAAACACAGCGGTTATTAAAATCCCCAGAATCAGACTCAGAATCTCCTTACGTCTGAAAATACCTGAAAATGCAGCAGCCAGGGGAATAACCATAATGCTGTAGGATGCAATGTACGCGCGTAATCCATAGCTTCCTCCGTACCAGGTGAGGCACCAGGATGAAATGATCCACAGGTTGATGAGAAAGTAAATAAAAACAGGCCAGAAATAAGCACGGTATTTCCGATAAAGTACAATAAAGCCGGGTAGCAGCAACAACATTAGCGGAGTGTACAACAACCATCCTTTCCGGTAGCTGAAAAACGAAAGAAAAATCTGAGGATTGTCGAAAAAGAATCTGAAACCCAAATCCTTATATGGATTGTAAAAATAAAAGCCGGTATAATGCTTCCAATATAAAAACTGTGGCACCCAAACCAGAAAGGTAAAAAAGATTATCGCCAGGATCAGATGCCACTTATTGAGGAAAAGCAGTACGTTGTTTTTCAATGCCTGGAATGAGTCTACCTTCCAAAGCATGAAAATCAGGGCAAACACCACATCGGTAGGCCGGATCAGCGAAATGATTCCGGTCAGCAATCCAAGTCCGATAGAACTCCATATTCCAGGCCTTTCATGCCACTTCATGGTAAGGTATAAAAAGTAAACACCAAAGGAAAAATTAAAGGCATGTGTCATGCCCGGCTCGTAAATAATATAGTAAAGCAGATTGGTTGCCAAAATCACCGCCAAAAGGGCAACAGCCGTTACCTTGTCACTGAATATCTTGATCAGCACCCTCCGTAGCAGAAACATGGCAAGTATCACATAAAACAAACATGCCAGAATGATTGCGATACGATAAGGTTGTGAAAAGCCTGTTGCGGGATAGCCCATCCACTTCAGGGGATAATGAACTGCAAAAAAGAAAGGAGAATAAGTCATTGCCATTCCCATTGTGTATGGATTGATATGGTTACCGTTTTCAACGGGGATGGAATAGATATAATCCTTAACAATCGGGTGACTCACTGCATCAAAACGATAATCGAGCTGATCAAATATAAAGTAAAGTGGAAGATATGCATAGTAATTCCCTACATCACTCTGTATAATCCTGTTAGGTTTCTCATAAAATTTCGTACTCAGTATCTGTGTTACAATAATACTCATTATGATCACAATGGCCAGATTACTCCAGCTGATCCAACTTCTCATCTTATTCATTCAAGATTGGTTTTAAGTCAGAAAATACCCGGCTGCAGAACAGACATGACATTAATACATTTAGCGTAAGCATATACTTCTGTTGCAGCAAGGTTCATTTAAGAACCTGCAAACAGGTTTGTTTTCTGCATCAACAATCAACTGCCGCTTGAGCGCAGGCAAAGTTAATGAGATTTTGCTAACCGGAAAACCTGAAGAAACATCTTCAGGGCTGCTTATTATTATTGGCTAAGGTTCTGCAACTCAAAACTGAAAATAATTCTCATACTTCTGTTATACAAGCATTTGGCACTTGAATATACAGATAAGTCTACGGACGATCAATCAACCGCCATCTTTCAAGCGGGATTCTTTGTAAGTTTGTAAAATCATTAGCTCCAATCAACTATGTTGGCCAAAGACTTAATCAGCGACGCAATCATGCCCCTGAAGACCTCCGACAGCGGCCTGATCGCCCTCAACTGGATGGAAGAGTTCCGGGTTTCGCACCTGCCCATCGTGAATAACCATGATTTCCTGGGCCTGATCTCCGAATCGGATATTTATGAGATGAACAGTTATGAGGAACCCCTGGGGAATCATTCCCTTTCCCTTCAGAAACCATACGTAACGGAAGATCAGCATGTTTACGATGTTATCCGCCAGGTATTCGAACAGAAACTCACCCTGATTCCGGTCATTGATGCCAACAATCATTACCTGGGCTCCATCACCCTGCAGTGTCTGGTAAAATACTTTGCCCGTCTGGCAGCCGTTGACAATCCCGGTGGGATCATCGTCCTGGAAATGGGTATCCGCGATTACGCCCTCAGCGAGATTGCCAGAATCGTTGAGTCGAACGACGCCAGCATCCTGAGCCTTTACATCCTTACCCTACCCGATTCCTCCCGCATGGAAGTCACCCTCAAGATCAACCGCATAGACATCGGACCCGTTATCCAGACCTTTAACCGCTTCGGCTACACCATAAAAGCCTCCTTCTTTGAGGGCGACATCAACGAAACCCTGCGCGACAGGTATGACTCTCTGATGAAGTATCTCGACATCTGATGAAGCTGAAATCCTGCATCACCTGGATACTCCTGTTGTTTCTGTCATCTGCCGCAACGGCCAAACTGCCGGTTACCGATTCCGCGCAGCGGCTGGTAGTGGGCGATATCAGGATATCAGGCAATAAAAAAACCAAAGACTACATCATCCTGAGGGAGCTTACCTTCAGGCTGGGCGACACCCTGTCATTGAGCAATTTACAGAATGCCTTGTCCGAATCCGTTAAAAACCTGCAACGCCAGCCATTGTTTCATTTTATCGAAACCGGGATTGATCAGCAGACCGGTTCCGGTATGGCGGTTGTGGATATCCGGGTACTGGAACGCTGGTACACCTGGCTGTGGCCTGTTTTTAATTTTGCCGACCGGAATTTCAATGCCTGGTTGGAGCAAGGCGACATCTCCCGTCTTTCGTACGGTATATTTCTGCAACAGGAAAATTTCAGGGGCAGGCTCGAAAAACTGCATATCCGCTTTATGGCCGGATACCAGCAGCACATCATGCTTACTTACGAAGCGCCCTACCTGAACAGCCGTAAAACTTTAGGCGCCGGGCTTATACTCACAGGTGTAAGAGAACGGGAAACGGCGGTGATTACCACAAATGACAAACCTGAATACTTCAGGCACGATGATTTTCTCAGACATTATTCCGAAGCTGCCGCGTTTTTAAGATACAGACCGGGGATACACCTGAGCCACACAGTAACCGCACAGACCGGCATTTACCGCTTCAGCGACACCCTGCTGGCGCTGAACCCTGAGTATGCCGGTATAAAGACAAAGAAAACCCTTATTCCGCTACTGTCATATCTTCTGAAAGCCGATTTCCGCGATCAGCGGGCTTATCCCCTCTCCGGCTGGTATGCCGATGCACTGCTTGAATGGACGGGCGTACTGCCATCGGCCGACTACAATTACCTGACTTTGCGGGGTTCTGTCCGCTGGCATTTGCCGCTAACCCAAAGATGGAACCTCGCCGCCGGCGGAGCCGTTAAATTGTCAAGCCACGGCACAAAGCCCTGGTTCCGCAACCAGGGTTTGGGTTATCAGCGTGATTATGTGCGGGGGTATGAATATCAGGTGGTTGACGGCGATAACTTCTGGGTGACAAAGGCGAACCTCAGGTATGCCCTGCTACCATTAAAAATCATCCGGATCGGCCGGCTTAAAGCGGAACAGTTCAACACCATTCCGGTTTCGGTGCATATAGGGGCATTTGCCGATGCAGGCCGGGCCTGGCAGGGCGAACCCGGCAAAAACAATTCCTTACAAGACAAATTATTGCTCGGCACCGGCCTGGGTATTGATTTTGTGACTTATTACGATAAAGTGGTCCGTACCGAGTTTTCGCTGAACCGCGAAGGGAAAGCCGGCATTTTCATCCACTTTATGGCTGCAATCTGACCATACCAGGCCGCAGTGTTGTACATTTGCATTTTCAGGGCCATGCCCGGTACTGACATCAAATCCAGAAAAAAATGAAAATCGCGCTTTTCGGAAAGACGTTTGCTGATGAGCTTTTCTACTATTTTCAACAACTGGTTGAAATCCTTGACCGGCACAATGTGCAGGTAATCATCCACCAGCCGTTTTACGAATTTGTCAGGGACAGGATCAGGTTTGGCAGAGAGCCGCAGACTTTCGCTGCACACCACGAACTGCCCGGAAACGCGGATTTTATGTTTTCGATAGGCGGTGACGGCACCATGCTGGATGCCATCACCCTGATCAGGGATTCAGGCATTCCGCTGATGGGGATCAACCTCGGCCGTATGGGTTTCCTGTCAAGCATTTCGAAAGATGAAATCAACCAGGCTGTCACCGCCCTGCTCAAAGGAGAATACACCCTCGATAAACGTTCAATGCTGTGCGTGGAAACCCCTGAACACCTCTTCGGTGAAATCAACTACGCGCTGAACGAGCTCACCGTGAATAAAAAGGATACCGGATCCATGATCCTGGTGCATGTTTATATAGACAACATGCTGCTGAACTCCTACTGGGCCGACGGACTAATCATCGCTACGCCCACCGGCTCCACTGCCTATTCGCTCAGTTGCAACGGCCCGATCATTACGCCCGATTCCGAGAATTTTGTCATCACCCCCATCGCCACACACAATTTAACCGTCAGGCCCGTCGTTATCCCTGACAAAAGCGTGATCAGGCTGAAAGTTGAAGGCCGGATGTCGCAGTATCTGGTTGGTCTTGATTCCAGATCTGCCATTATTGATTCATCCACCGAAATTGTCATCCGGAAAGAATCGTTCAGCATCAATCTGGTTCAAAGGCTGAACGACAATTTCTTCACCACCATCAGGCAAAAACTGATGTGGGGCCGGGATGTCCGCAACTGATTCAGTCCGGAATTCCATCATTGCTTTGCGGCTCATATTTTTTCTTACTTTTGCATGCCAAATCAGGCGCTTATGGGTCGGCTGAAGTATTGTTTCTGCAAGAAACCATAATTATGCATTAAATCGCCTTTGAGCGAACCTGACAATGAATATGAAAAAAAGATTTTTTCTGCTGTTTTTCCTGTTTACAACCATGCTGGCCGGTGCGCAAAGCTATGGCGAGATCGGACTCTTTGGCGGAGGCTCCTACTATCTCGGCGACCTGAACCCCGGCAGCCAGTTTCTGCTGACAAAACCGGCGGCCGGAGCTTTTATCAGGCATAATTTCAATGAAAGAACAGCCATCCGGGGAAGTTTTACCTATGGTACCCTGCATGGAGATGATGCCATCTCAAAAGTCAATACCACCCGGAATCTCAACTTCACCAGCAGTATATCAGATATCTCAGCAACTTTTGAGTTTAACTTTTTTGATTATTTCATCGGCAGCCTCAGGCACTTCGTCACTCCTTACATGTACGGAGGAGCTTCGGTATACTTTTTCAATCCCAAGGCAACCTATAACGGCGTAACCTATGAGTTGCACGGTTTATCCACCGAAGGGCAGGGCAGTGCCGCATTTCCGGAAAGGAAAGCTTATAAAAGAACCGGATTTTCAATCCCCTTCGGCATAGGCGTCAAATACAGCATCAACAGTTTTATCGGTATGTCGCTCGACTGGCGGATGCACAAAACATTCACCGATTATATTGATGACGTAAGCACTACTTATTATCTTGACCTTCAAGGGCTTTCTCCCGGAGAAGCGGAGCCGTTTGAATTAGCTTCAGATCCCGGGCTGAACCACAACAGCGGGATGCAGCGCGGTGACTCTAAATACAACGACTGGTTTTCATTTGTTGGCGTCAGTATATCGCTCAGACTCAATTATCTGGAGCGTGAGCGCTGCCTTAACGTTTTTTATTAAACTGATTAACAAATATTAACACCAATTCAATATTGGGGTTATAAAATAGATGGTACTTTAGTTACCTGATTCTGAAGAATGGATCTTAAAGAAAAAATAGACCCCGCCAGATTGCCCAGGCACATTGCCATCATTATGGATGGCAACGGCCGGTGGGCAAAAAACCGGGGACAAGTGAGGGTATTCGGCCATCAGAACGGGGTGGAATCAGTGAGGCAGACAGCCACTGCGGCGGCTGAGCTCGGCGTGGAATATCTTACCCTGTATGCTTTCTCCACCGAAAACTGGAAAAGGCCCAAGTGCGAAGTGGATGCGCTGATGAACCTGCTGGTTTCCACCCTGAATTCAGAGATCGGCACATTAATGGATAACAACATCAGGTTAAGTGCTATCGGCGACCTGAGCCACCTGGAGCCGGAATGCTACAAGCAGCTGATGGAAACCATGGAAATAACCTCCGGCAATACCCGCATGAACCTGATTCTTGCGCTCAATTACAGCGGCCGGTGGGAAATTACCGCTGCCGCCGGAAAAATTGCCGGAGATATCGCTTCAGGGAAGATTAACCGGGAAGATATCACCCAGGAGTTATTCAGCACCTATCTTGACACCAGCAATACACCTGACCCCGAACTACTTATCCGCACCAGCGGTGAATACCGCATCAGCAATTTCCTGCTCTGGCAGATTGCCTATGCAGAACTCTGTTTCACACCAGTATTATGGCCTGATTTCAGAAAAGATGACCTTTATTCTGCCATTCTGGATTTCCAGAACAGGGAGCGTCGTTTTGGAATGATCAGTGAACAAATAAAACAAGTTACCGATAAATGAAATTGAAACTCCGCCTCACTGCAATCACACTGCTTTTATTACAGTTCACTTCGTTTGGCCAGATCAGGCTTGGGGATGATTTAAGCGAAATCGACTATTCAAATCCCCGCGAATATATTATCGGTGGTGTTACCGTTACCGGGGTTCAATACCTTGATCATAACGTACTCATCATGCTTTCAGGCCTGCAGGTTGCCGACCGCATCGAAATTCCCGGCGATAAAATCCGTAAGGCCATTGAAAAACTATGGGCTCAGGGGCTTTTTGAAAATGTCAGAATTTCCGCCACCCGCTTTTCCGACGACCTTGTTTTCCTGAATATCGACCTGCAGGAACGGCCCCGCCTGAGCAAGTTCTCATTCAAAGGCGTAAAAAAGTCGGAAGCCGACGACCTGCGCGATAAAATCAAACTGGTGAAAGGCGATGTGGTGACCGATAATGTGATTATCCGCACCTCGAACATCATCAGGAAACACTTTACGGGAAAAGGATTCCTTAATACCGAAGTGGAAATCGAACAGGTCAGGGACAGTGTGAAAGCCAACGAGATCAGCCTGGTTATTAACATCGACAAAAACAATAAAGTCCGCATCGACAGGATCAATTTTACGGGGAATGAAAATCTGAACGACACCCGTTTGAAGCGGACCATGAAAAATACCAAGGATAAGGGGGTCTTCCGTCCCTTTAACGCGCTGGATCAACTGGTGACAAAAGCGCCGCGTAAAGCCCTCACCCTGAATGCTGACACCTTGATCAGCTTTGGAACTGACGTCATCAATGAAAATTTCAGGTTCAGGATTTTCAAGTCTTCAAAGTTTATCCGCGACGACTTTAAGGAAGACCTCAACAGCCTGATCGCCAAATACAATAATGAAGGTTACCGGGATGCCGCCATTGTCAGGGATTCCGTTTACCGGTCAGGGCCAAGGACCATTTCGATTGATATCGCTATTGAGGAAGGCCGGAGGTACTACTTTGGCGACATCAAGTGGGTCGGCAATACAAAATACACAGCCGAGCAACTGAACGAAGTGCTGAAAATACGCCGCGGCGACATTTACAACCAGAGTGAGCTGGACGCAAACCTCAATTACAACCCCAACGAAATAGACATCAGCACCTTATATCTCGATGACGGATACCTGTTTTTCTCGGTCACCCCGGTGGAAGTCAGGGTGGAAAACGACACCATTGATATGGAGATGCGCATCCGCGAAGGCAAGCAGGCCACCATCAACAAGGTAATTGTAAAAGGCAACACCCGGACCAACGACCATGTGGTGATGCGTGAGCTGCGCACCCGTCCCGGACAGATGTTCAGCCGTTCCGACATCATCCGCACCACCCGCGAGCTGGCACAGCTGCGCTATTTCGACCCTGAAAAAATCACACCCACCCCTATTCCCAATCCAAACGACGGCACGGTAGATATAGAATACAAGGTTGAAGAAACCTCGTCTGACCAGATCGAACTGTCGGGCGGCTGGGGTTATGGCAGGGTGGTAGGAACCCTCGGGCTATCATTCAACAACTTTTCGGCGCGCAAAATCTTCCAGGGCAGCGCCTGGCGCCCGATACCTTCGGGCGACGGACAGAAGCTGAGCCTCCGCATGCAGTCTTACGGCAAAGGATACCTCAGTTACAGCGCCTCCTTCACCGAACCCTGGCTGGGCGGTAAAAAACCCAACTCGTTCAGCGTAAGCTACTACCACTCGCTCTATTCAAACGGGTTATCCAGAAGCAGCGAAAACTACCAGTCGTTCAAAATTGACGGCTTTATGCTGATGCTTGGCAAACGCCTCGCCTGGCCTGACGACTACTTTACCCTGATGCAGCGCATCAGCATACAGACATATCGCCTGAACAACTACGGCAGTATTTTCGCTTTCGGCAACGGCAACGGGAAGTACAACAATTACAGTTACGGTATTACTTTTGCCCGGAACTCCATCGACAGCCCGATTTTCCAGCGCTCAGGCTCCGAAGTTTCACTTAGTCTCGACGTAACCCCTCCCTACTCACTTTTCAGCGACAAGGATTATGCGTCCATGGCCGACGAAGATAAATTCAAATGGATTGAATACCATAAATGGAAGATAAATTTCTCGCTTTACCGCCAGATCATCGGCAACCTGGTACTCAGCGCCCGCACCAAATACGGGTTCCTGGGATCGTATAACAACGACATCGGAATAACGCCGTTCGACCGTTTTTACCTTGGCGGCGACGGTCTTTCGGGATACAACAACCTCGACGGGCGCGAAATCATCGGCATGAGGGGCTATTCAAATGAAAGCTTAACGCCTGACTACTACAAGAACAAGAATGTCGGAGGAACCATTTACAACAAGACCACGCTTGAGCTCCGTTATCCCCTGTCGCTCAATCCAAGCGCCACCATTTACGTGATGACCTTCCTGGAAGCAGGTAACGCCTGGAAAGATTTCAGGAGTTTCAACCCCTTCGCGCTGAAACGCTCGGCCGGGGTAGGCGTAAGGGTATTCCTGCCGATGTTCGGGCTGCTGGGACTTGACTGGGGCTATGGTTTCGACGACATCCCCGGATTGCCTTCGGCCAACAAGGGACAGTTCCACTTCAGTATTAACCAGAGTATAGACTAAAGCATTGAGGGGAGGATCACCAAACAGTGGCAAAACCAAACCGGAAAATTGTGGCAGGTTTTTTGCTTTATTGCTCCGGAACAAAATCAAATAAGTAACCTCAAACCCAAAGGGAGGAAATATCATGAAAAGGACACTATTGATTGCAGTCATTGCTGTTTTCACCACCGCATTTGCATCCGCGCAGAAATTCGCCTATGTCGACAGCGAATTTATTCTGGAAAACATTCCTGAATATGCCGATGCAAAAACCGAGATCGATGAGCTTTCGATGCAGTGGCAGAAAGATATTGAAGCCAAATTTGCTGAAATTGACCAGCTCTATAAAAACTTCAAAGCCGAGGCTGTACTGTTACCGGACGACATTAAAAACAAACGCGAAGAGGAAATCATCACTAAGGAACGGGCTGCCAAAGATCTCCAGCGTCAGCGGTTCGGCAACAACGGCGACCTCTTCAAACGCCGCCAGGAGCTGATCAAGCCCATTCAGGAAAAAATATACGCCGCCATTGAATCCATAGCCGCCAGTGACAATTACGCCGTAATTTTCGATAAAGCCGGAAGCGTTTCCATGATGTACACCAATCCAAGGTACGACATCAGCGAAGAGGTGCTGGACAAAATGGGCTACTCCTATAAAAGCAGGCAGTAATCCGGACTGACCACCACCGGCAGGATGCCGGACATAATACAGTTAAAGATATACATCAGGATTCTTTTCCCGTAGGCCGGATAACGGTTGAAATTCGTCAGGAGAACATCTTTAACTTAATCACAACCAATTAAGAATTTTTCCTAAATTTGCCCGGCAATAAAACTTAAAACCAACCGAATACATGAAAAACATTCTGAAAATCTTCTTTGTGCTGGCGATAGCGATTTCGGCAATGCAGGTAAGTGCACAAAAAACCCAGAAATTTGGTCATATTAATTTTGCCCAGCTATATGAAATGATGCCCGGGCAGGACTCCATCCGTGCAGTTTTTGCCGCATATCAGGAACAACTTTCAGGCCAGTTTCAGGCAATGCAGACTGAGTATGAAACAAAACTGAACGACTACCAGACCAATCAGGCTACCATGTCGACCATTATCAAACAAACCAAGGAAAGAGAAATCATCGACCTTCAGCGCCGCATTCAGGAGTTTCAGCAGACAGCACAGGAAGATCTGCAGGAAAAAGAAACTGAACTGACGACACCCATCATCGAAAAGGCAAGAACTGCCGTTAAGAATGTCGCCAAGGAAAACGGATACAGCTACATCCTCAATTCCACCGAAGGACTTGTACTCTATTCAGAACCGGCCGATGATATTATGCCGCTGGTGAAGAAAAAACTCGGCCTCAAATAAACGGGCAGAAAAAATACGAAAAGCCATTCCATTCAGGAGTGGCTTTTTTTTTATGGACATTAAAAAAGCCCGGGAACACCGGGCTTAAAGAATTACCTTGGATGATATATTAAATCACTTTAACATTCACTGCATTTAATCCTTTTCTGCCTTCTTTCAGATCGAAGGTAACCTCGTCATTTTCCCTTATTTCGTCAATAAGGCCTGACACGTGTACAAAATACTCGTTATTCGAATCATTGTCCTTAATGAATCCGAATCCCTTCTGATCGTTGAAGAATTTTACTGTTCCTTTACTCATGGTGATGTAATTGTTATTTGTTGATGGCGGCAAAGGTAGACATTATTATTTACATGCAAGCTTTTTATTTGTAATTCAGCACAAAAACATGATTTTCCGGGGTTATTCGATAATTGATGTGCTTGTTTTTCCCATCGGGATTACTATCAGGTCATTAAAAACCAAATTTTTATCAGAAAAAAAATAATCAGTACGGGTTAAATGTTTATCCCCCAGAATGTGACTCGATGGGTCCTTGTAAAATAAACATTTACACAGAGCTCACCGGGGTATCACGGAGTAACACTGAGAAGGATACAACCCTCTTTGAATCTCTGTACTTCTCTGTGAAACTATTTTACAAATACACTACAAAATACTAAATCCATCTTTAACTCCGTCACATCAAACAACGACTTAACAATTTTCTGTCCATGCAGGCTTTTTTTGTTTAAACTAATGACCCGCCAATTGCATACTGATTAAACATTCTGTAACTTTACATTAGATTTAAAACAATAAAAATGACAAATCAACCTCATGAGCCGGAGTGCTGTCCAGAATTTAACCCGGCCGCCTGGGATAACCAGGTGATTGAATGGGACAAAAAGAGATTCATCAAAAGCAGGGTTTGTACATTTATGTTTATGCCCCTCAATTTTGGCGGGGCGATGCGAAAAATGAATGCCCTTGTCGAAAAAGCAGGGGCTGATATTCCGGACTGGCTCTGCCTTTCGGACCACACCTCAAAATGGAATATGGATCTGTTTCTTGCCGTGGACAGGGAAATCCCGGGCGCTGAAAACACCGTTCTGACCGGAAAATACTTCGGCAGGGTGTATGAAGGGCCGTTCAGGGATACCGGCAAATGGACGGAAGATTATAAAGCCGCGGCAAAAGAACGGGGTCTCGAAATTAAAAAATGGTATATGTGGTACACCACCTGTCCGAAATGCGCGAAGAAATACGGGAAAAACTATGTGGTGATTATTTGCGAAATCCATCAGGCCTGAGAAAATCTTCAGCATAATATATATTTCTATATCAATTCTTTATACATGTTACATGCAGTTTTACCAAATCTGAAAATGACAATTATGTGGAAGCCTCAATACCATTTACTGCTGTTATACCTTTTCTTATGTCCGGTCTTGCTGAATGCGCAGCTGGAGGGAGATTACACGGTTGGGGGGGAAAGTCCCGACTTTGCTGACATTGGACACGCCGTCTCCACCCTTCAGTATCAGGGAATAACCGGTCCGGTAAGATTTCTAGTAAGACCGGGAAATTATAGCGGGTTTACAGTGTTTACCTATATGAATGCAACCGACCAGGATACGGTTACCATACAGGCTGAAAATGAAATTGCCTCGTCTGTCATCATTGAAGGACGAATTACTTTAAACGGAACAACCCGTTTGAAACTGCACAAATTAACCCTGACCGATCAGGATAATTCAACCTATGCAAAATTATCTCTGATCAATACCAACCATTGTCTGATAAGCCATTGCGAAATTACCAATCCTTCAGGGGTTAACTACGGCACCGATGAGGCAATGGTTAAAATATCCGCACCCTGGGAAGGTGCTTTGTTGAAATTGACCTTCAGTCATTGCCTGATACATTCTCCGGAAAAAACCATCCACCATTCAGGCCGGAAATCCAATCTGTATTTCAACAATTGCAGCATCTATGGACAGTTAAGTACCTTGACTATTTCCTATATCAAAATAATCCTGAACCAATGTAACCTTACATTTACTCAGGATAATTTACTGGACGTCATTACAGCAATGAACGACTGTGTGGTAAGTACGGTAAATGTTCCTTATGCCTTGCTCATTGATGGTCAGCTTACCGGCAATACTTTCAACTGCAACATAGATTGTGATTCATGGCTTATCCATAACAATACATTCAATGAGAATTTTGTAAGCTCTCAGGTCACCATCCCTGTGCGGATTTTTGGGAACACATTTGAGAAAGAATTTCAGACAATTTTTACACATTCCGCCCACCTGGCCGGTAACAGCTTCTTCGGGCCATGCAGAATCAATGCAGACAATTACAGAATATGGAATAACTTTTTCTATTCAAGCGTGCTGTTTACCCACGGGGGCGGCCACTGGATCGCCCACAACAATTTTCACAGGAATTCCACACTTGACCTTTTGTATGCGGATGCAACCATATACAATAATAACCTCGGGAAACTCTATATGCTATACCCCTCTTATGATCAATTGTATAACAACAACTTTGTATGCGGAAACCCTGACTCAGTCTCTTTTCCGGGCAAAAACCCCAGTTTTTATGATCCGGCCTATACAAACGAATCAAACGATCTGCATGCAACAAACCCGGCACTTATCAGGAAGGCATCCAGGTTATTTCCTCTTTACAGCATAGACATTGACAGCACCGCCCGACGAGACATCCCGAGCATAGGCGCGAATGAAATCTGCCTCGACCTGATAACCGATACTGTGAGAATAAAATGTGCCGACTCCCTCTGCCTCGACCTGTGTATGGAGGATTTCGGAGGATATTACTGGACACCCTCCGACCTGTTTCCTTCCGGCGACAGCAGGCCGGTTGTTTACCCCGCCGGTGATGTGATGGTTTACCTTAATCACACTGACACCGGGATTGTAGACTCCCTGTACATTGCCATGACCGATTCACTGCCCTCGGCCCGGCTGACTTTTGCCGTAAATCAGTTTGAGGTACAGTTTACCAACCGCTCGGGATGCGCTTCGCAGTTTTTGTGGGAATTCGGGGATGGTATAACATCAGCCGATGAAAACCCTTTCCATATTTACCCTCATTCAGGATTGTTTCACGGATCACTTACTGCCTGGAATGAGGTTGGTTCCGATAACAGGGATTTCACGGTTAATATTGTGATCCAGTCAGCCGGGGAACCCCTGCCCGGAAAGATCAGGCTATATCCGAATCCGGCAAAAGACCACCTGTATATTGATGCTGAAGAAAACCTGCTTCCAATAAACCTTGAAATAATCAACAGCTACGGGGCAGTTTTCAGATCGGAAATCCTGACCTTAAAAGAAACCTGTCTGTCATTATCAGGTCTCATTGCAGGGGTTTATGTGGCAAGGATGTCTTCAGCGGGCAATCAATACAACTACAGGTTTTTAATTATAAAATAAATACCGTTTGCATCTGCCACTTAACCAAAGTATCTTTGATCTGAATCAACATATATTTCATTGACAAATTGAATAATTTACCTTATAAACGAATCACATGCAAGCAATCCGGGTTATCTGTCTGTTTACATCCTTATTCCTGCTGACCGGAACGTCAGAAGCCCAGCTGGCCGGCTATTACACGGTCGGGGGCGCCGAACCCGACTTTCCCGGTATCCAGTCGGCAGCAGACTACCTGAGTACCTACGGAATATCGGGGCCGGTAACATTCCTGATCAGACCCGGCACTTACAGCGGATTTACCATTGACGGGTACGACGGTTCAGGCAGGCAGGATACCGTGTGCTTCACGGCTGAAAACGGGATTACTTCATCTGTTGTAATAAACAGTACTGTTACACTACGGAACTGTCCGCGCATAAAACTTCACCGGTTGACCATTGCGCATGAACCACCGGTGCGGGGCAGTACCCTGCACCTTTACAACACCAGCCAATGTCTGATCAGTTACTGCAACATCTCAAACCCATCGGCCAGCGGATATACTTACGACGATTATCTGATAAGGATAAACGCATCTTTTTCCGGAGCCATGAAAACCCTGACATTCGACAGTTGCAACATTTTCTGTCCGGAAAAAACGATGTATTCGCGCGGCTCAAAACTCAAGTTGTACATTAACCGGTGCAACATTGAGGGGAAACTGAGCCTGGACGATTATATCCGGACCATATACAACTACAACACCATCACCCTGAATGATGATAACATGGATTTCAGCCTGCAAACCTTTACAGGGAATCATTTTTACCTTGCCGATACGATGTATTACATGTTTTTAACCGGAACCTGTTATCAGAATCATTTCCACTGTAAAGTCAGGGCGACAGCCACATTTCACAACAATATCTTTGATATGGAAGCTGAAGTCAGCCGGATAAATTCCTCATTTTCACGCAATGAGTGCCGGAAAAGTGTCCGGTTTACTTTCTGCGATAATACCTTTATGACCAACAATATTTTCAAAGGCCCGGTGGTGATGAGTTTTACCGATTACCTGCGTTTATACAACAATCATTTCTATTACAACCTGGATATTACCCATGGCCCCGATCAATGGGTGGTTCATAATAATTTTCATCCCCGGTCAACACTGACACTAATGTGGGTGGGTGGTCATGTCCGCAACAACAACCTCGGGAATCTGGTTATTTATCAACCGGACATTACTACCGCAAGCAATAACAACTTTACCGGTGGCAATCCGGATGAAATATACTTTAAGGGAAGCAATCCCTTGTTTTACGATCCTGGTTACATCGATGAAGATAACAACCTAAGGTCCACCAACCCGGCATTGATCCGGAAAGCAACACCATTGTTCATCCTCTACAAATATGATTTTGACAGCACTGAAAGGCGCGATATCCCCAGCATAGGCGCCAATGAAATCTGCCTCGACCTGATGATGGCCGACACCGTAAAAATAAATTGCGCCGACTCCCTCTGCCTTGACCTTTGTATGGAGGATTTTGAAGATTATTACTGGACACCCGCCGGCCTGTTTCCTTCCGGCGGCAGCAGACCGGTTGTTTATCCCGGTGGCGATGTGATGGTTTACCTTAACCACACTGACAGCGGGATAGTAGATTCCCTGTACATTGCCATGACCGATTCTTTGCCGGCGGCCCGGCTGACTTTTACCGTGAATCAGTTTGAGGTTCAGTTTACCAACCGCTCAGGCTGCGCATCGCAGTTTTTGTGGGAATTCGGGGATGGTACAACATCAGCAGATGAAAACCCTTTCCACACTTACCCCCATTCCGGAGTATTTCACGGATCACTTACCGCCCTGAATGAGGTTGGTTCCGATAGCAGGGATTTCACGGTTAATATTGTGATCCAGTCATCCGGAGAACCCCTGTCCGGAGAAATCAGGCTTTATCCGAACCCGGTAAAAGACCACCTGCATATTGAAACAGAAGAAAACCTGCTTCCAATTAACCTTGAAATAATCAACATTTATGGGACAGTTCTGAGAACAGAAACACTGATATCAAAAGCAACCTGCTTGCCATTATCAGGTTTGGGTTCAGGGATTTATGTGGCCAGGATGTCTTCACAGGATAATCAATTTAACCGGAAATTTCTTGTTCTGAAATAATAAACTGTAGTCTGACAACTTACTTCCTGCTAATTATTTCTGAACAGGTAATGCCGATTCTGATATCACAACCCAGTTAAACCATTTGTGCTATGCAATCCGCAGATGTACTGATCCTGACTGGCCGGTTACATTCATCCACGGCAGCAAATTTAAAAATGCCTTTTGCGGCAAGCATTTTTTCTGCGGCCTGTTTGCACTCACTGCTGACCTTTACCTCAACCTCCAACAATACATTGCCGGTTCGTTTCACGTAACAACATAATTCAAGAATTTCCCCCTGATACAGTGGCCTGTGAAACTTTACCTTTTCGACTGAAACCGTAACCAGGCGCATACTGACAAACCTTTTAGCAGCGATATAAGCCGCTTCGTCCATCCATTTCAGCAGATTTCCGCCAAACAGGATTCCCTGATCATTCAGCATGCCCGGCAATACCAGCCGTGTTACGATGGTAGATTTTCCTTCCATTCACTTTACTTTTAAAGGATGCAAAAATAGAAAAAAACTTGCAAAGTGAACTATTGTTCACTATCTTTGCAGCGAACATTTGCTCATTATACATGTCACCCAATCTGAAACGACCCCGAAAGATACTCAGTCCACCCGCGGTGAAAGGATTTAAACCTTACGGGCCCGACCTGGATAATAAGCCGGCGGAACCGGTCATGCTGCTTTTTGAGGAATACGAAGCTTTAAGGCTTTGCGATTATGATATGCTCAACCATCATCATGCTTCACAGGCTATGGGGGTCTCCAGGCCCACATTTACAAGAATTTACGCTTCGGTAAGGCAGAAGATTGCCCGGGCGTTTGTCGAAGGCCGGCAAATCACGGTGGAGGGAGGCAAGGTATATTTCGATTCAGGCTGGTATCAATGTTCGTCCTGCAGCTGCTATTTTAATAATCCCGAAATGGAGCAGGCTGTAACAGCCTGTCCGCTTTGCGGAAGTGATACCATCGGCAAGGCTGAGGGGGAACCCGCCTATACGTCTGATGCGCATGAGGCAGAAGACCTTTGCGCATGCCCGGCCTGCGGACTGGAAATCCCGCATCAGCCGGGACAGCCCTGCGGGCAACAAACCTGTCCTTCGTGCCATACCCGGATGAGACGTAAAGGAACACCCGGATGCAGAATGCCATAAAACAGAAAAATATGAAAATAGCCATAACCTCAACCGGAAATTCATTGGAATCATTGCTGGATCACCGATTCGGACGATGCGCCTGTTTTGTGGTTTACGACACTGAAAGCGGGGCTACCGAGTTTATTCCCAATCCCCACAAAAATGCCGAGGACAGCGCCGGTCCGGCTTCTGTTCAACTGATCAGCTCCCGAAAGGTAAATAAAATCGTTTCCGGAGAATTTGGCGTCAAAATAAAAGAGACACTCGACAGCATGAAGATTCAGTTGATTGTTCTCAGAAAACCGGGGATTACCATTGGCCGCATCATTGAAATGCTGAATCAAACAAATGAATAACCGCTTATGCAGCCTTCAGTAAAATGGACTAAACCGGCCGGTAGCGTAACTTAAGCATTATCTCCAAAAACGGAAACTGAAGTTTAACAATATAAAAAAGGAGGCTAAAATGCCAGGATTTGATCAAACAGGTCCGGTAGGACAAGGTCCTATGACCGGGCGCAAAATGGGAAAATGCACCAACTATGGTGCCGGCCCGAAAAACCGTCTTGTTGCAGAGAATGAATCTGACACAGACAACGAACCCGGAAGAGGCCCGGGAAGGGGCCGTGGCATGGGTCGCGGCAGAGGACGTGGCCGCGGGGCAGGAAACCAGAACCGCTTCAGGGGAGGTAACTGAATCCATTCAATAAACCATATATTCACTAAAATTCAACCCTATGGGAACACAAGCGATTAAGGTATCATCGGTTGATAATCAGCAACTGCTCGACATGCTGAATGCCGCGCTGGCCGAAGAGTGGCTGGCTTATTACCAGTACTGGATAGGCGCCCGCCTGCTGGAAGGCCCGATGCGCTCGGAAGTGGAGCCCGAATTGCTGGTGCATGCCAATGAAGAGCTGAATCACGCCGTGATGGTGGCCGACCGTATTATCCAACTTGGCGGAACACCCGTAATCAATCCGTCTGACTGGACAAAACTTTCGCGCTGCTCATACGATGAGCCGTCAGACCCTTACATTGAGGTGATCCTTGAACAGAATCTCAGGGGTGAGCGCTGCGCCATTCAACGTTACCAGGAAATAGCGGACTTTACCAGGGGTAAGGACTATACCACCCATCAGATGGCTGTTTCTATTCTCAATGATGAAATTGAACATGAAAACGACATCGAAGACTGGATGAATGACATCAGAAGAATGAAAGAAGAATTCAGGAAAATAAGATTGTAAACTTAAGACCAAACAACATGGATAACCAGAATCAGGAAATTATTCCCATGCCCCGCATCGGTGACAGAGCACCTTCTTTCAGGGCCGTAACCACCCAGGGTGAAATCAACTTCCCCGCAGATTACAGCGGTAACTGGGTTATACTTTTCAGCCATCCTGCCGACTTTACTCCGGTATGCACCTCGGAGTTTATGACTTTCGCCCATATGGAGCAAAAGTTCAATGAAGCCAATTGCAAACTGGTCGGCCTCTCGGTTGACGGGCTTTACAGCCACATTGCCTGGCTTAGGACCATCAAGGAGAAGATTGAGTACAAGGGCATGAAAGACATCGAGGTAAAATTCCCGCTGATTGAGGATATTACAATGGATGTAGCAAAAAAATACGGTATGATGATGCCCGGAGAAAGCAACACCAAAGCCGTTCGCGCCGTATTCTTTGTTGATCCGAAAGGAATCATCCGCGCCATTATTTATTACCCGCTCAGCCTTGGCCGTAATTTTGACGAGTTGTACCGCGCCCTGGTGGCCATGCAGGCCGCCGATGCCTTCAGCATTGCAACCCCGGCCGACTGGCGTCCGGGCGATGAGGTAATCGTTCCTACCGCCGGTTCCTGTGGTGTGGCCAAGGAACGCATGGAAAACCAGAAAGACATTAAGTGTTACGACTGGTTCTTCTGCACCAAAGCCATCAGCAAAGAAGAAGTAGAAAAAGCAGTACTCAAAAAATAACCGAAGAGAGTGCAGCCACAACGGAATGGTCGTGGCTGCCTCTTTCAATCACTCGAAATGCTTACCTAAATGAAGAAAAAAATTGCGATTCCCATGGCCGGCGACAAACTGTCGGAACACTTCGGCCATTGCCAGTATTTCGCATTCGTGGATGTGGAAAACAATGCCATTATCAACATCAGCCGGAAGGATCCGCCCGAGCATCAGCCCGGTACTTTTCCGCGCTGGGTTGCCGCCAACGGCGCTACCGATGTGATTGCCGGCGGCATGGGCCCCATGGCAGTCAATCTGTTTAACGAAGCCGGGGTCAATGTATTTGTGGGCGCCACGGCAGAAAGCCCCCAGAATCTGGTTACCCGCTTTCTGGATGGCACACTGAAACTGAATGCCAATTATTGCGACCATCACGGTGAACACGGACACCATGATCATGGACACCACCATCACTGATCGGGCGGTATTCAATGACTTGCGCTGTAAAGACTGCCTGTTGCGTTCGTACCATGCCCTTTTCAGAAAATTCAACATCACCGGAAAGGTCCGGAATGAATTTCTGAATGCCTTCGATGAAATTGCGAAAACACAGCACTTTGGATCAACCCCGGAAATGCAACATAAACTGAATGGTGTCTTCCGGACACTCTCAGGCATTGCTGACGCTTTTGAAGCCGAAAAGGCCGAAAGCAACCGGGTGGCTGAAATGCTTTATGAAACCTGGCAACCAAGGGTTACTGAAGCACCGGATCCGTTCAGCATGGCCCTCAGGCTTTCAATTGCAGGCAACATCATGGACTATGGTGCAGCAGACAGTTTTGACATTCACAAAACCATTGAAAACGTGATGAATGTGTCATTCGCGATTGATCACTCGGCAAAGCTGAAGCAGAAATTGCAGAGGGCGGCTTCGGTGCTTTACCTGGGCGACAATGCCGGTGAAATCGTCTTTGACCGGTTATTGCTCGAAACCGTGGCTCACCCCAACGTAACCTTTACGGTGCGCGGAGGGCCCGCCCTGAATGACGTTACCCTGAAGGAAGCAGAAGAAACCGGTATACACCGGGTGGCTAAGGTTATTGATAGCGGCTTTGACGCGCCATCAACCATTCTGAAAAAATCAAGCCATGAATTCCGGGACATTTTCCGGTCAGCGGATCTGATTATCTCCAAGGGGCAGGGAAACCTGGAAGGATTGATTGATGAGAATGACCCCCGCATCTTTTTCCTGCTGATGATCAAGTGCGATGTAATGGCTGAAAAACTGGAAGTTAACAAAGGGAGTTTTATTGTTCTTAACCAGAGAATATAAAATGGAACTGATTCAGGTTTTAATTGCATTATTTCTGGGCAGCATCGGGAGCGTTGCCCTTGCCGGGGTTATGTTCTTTCTCAGCGATGAAAAGCTGAATAAAGTATCCACTTACTTAATGTACCTTGCCGGAGGAACACTTTTAGGTGCTGCATTTCTGGGAATGATTCCAAAAGCATTGACCCTGGAAGGCCCGGAAATAATTTTTCCGTCAATTCTTGGGGGAATATTGTTCTTTTTTGTGCTTGAAAAAATAATCCTCTGGCGTAGTTGCAGAAATAAGAACTGCGAAAGGCATATGAATGCTGCAGCACCCATTATCCTGATCGGAGATGCTTTCCATAATGCAATTGATGGTGTAGTTATAGCAGCTTCGTTCCTTACCTCCACCGAAATGGGAGTATTTGTAACCTTATCAGTAATTTTGCATGAAATACCTCAGGAACTCGGAGACTTCGGCATTCTGATTAAAAGCGGATTCTCCAGAAGCAAGGCTTTCTGGTTTAATGTTTTAAGCGGAGCCTCAGCAATGGTATTCGGAGTTATAGCCTTTTTTACCCTCGACAAAATTCAGGCACTGATTCCGCATGCACTCGCATTTTCAGCAGCAAGTTTCCTTTATATTTCGCTGGCCGATCTGATTCCCGAAATGCATCGTAAGACCAAGCTCAATGATTCACTAAGACAAGTTGTACTTGTTTGCATTGGTATTTCGCCTATTTATCTCATTATCAACACAAAATAAATACCTGATGAAAAAAGTAAAAGTTGGTATTATCATTTGCGACAGATACAATACCTGCGCCGGCGGCAAGTGTTTCAGGGCCTTAAGAAACCGTGAAGGCGCGTTTGCAATGTATAAAGACCAGGAAGTGGAACTTGCCGCATACACTACCTGCGGGGGATGCCCCGGCGGAAACATAGAGTATGCGCCGGAAGAAATGAAGAAAAACGGCGTTACACACGTCCATTTTGCAACAGGCTTGCTGGTAGGATATCCTCCCTGCCCATATATGGAATACTTCCGGGAGTTTATCACTGAAAAATACGGCCTTAAAGTAATTATGGGAACCCATCCCATTCCGCAGAAATACCTTCTTACCCATCAGCAACTGAACACCTGGAATACGCCCTTTCTGAAAGAGGCCATAATACCAACAATGACAACTGAACCCATCCGGCTGCAATATGATTGATGCTGCTACTATAACCATAGCCATCGCCAGTGGCAAGGGCGGAACGGGGAAAACCACCCTCTCAACCAATATGGCTGCCTTTATTGCCGAACGGGAAGCGGTGGTATTGGCCGACCTGGATGTGGAAGAACCCAATTCCGGGCTTTTCTTCCGGGCCGAACCTGTTCATCAGGAAGTAAATTATAAGGCAATTCCCCAATGGGATGAATCGAAATGCACCCTTTGCGGAATCTGCACTAAGGCCTGCAACTATCACGCCGTGATCCGGCTGGGGCCTTCCATCGTGGTATTTCCGGAACTTTGCCATAGTTGTTATGCCTGCTCCGAACTGTGTCCCGAGGCTGCCCTTCCCATGGTGCAGAAAAAGACAGGCATTCTTTCGGAATTCCGCACCGGAAACCTGCATTTTATCGAAAGCAGGCTTGACATCGGCGAAGAACAGGCCGTACCCGCCATTGCAAAAACCAAAAAATACGCTGCGGAAAAGCATCCGAAGGTGCGCCTCACCCTTTATGACTCCCCGCCGGGTACTTCATGCCCCGTAATAGAAGCCGTCAGAGATGCAGACTTGGTAATACTGGTTACTGAGCCGACACCCTTTGGGCTTCATGACCTCAAACTTGCAGTGGAAACGGTGAAAGTATTCGGAATCCCGTTTGGCGTAGTAATCAACCGCTACGGTACCGGCAATAAGGAGGTGGATGAATATTGCCACCAGGAACAAATACCGGTGCTGGCCAGAATACCGGACAGCCGGCGCATCGCCGAACTTTACTCGGCCGGCAAACTGATTTACAGGGAAATTCCTGAAATCAGGGAAATCCTGGAAGAAATCCTGAACAAGGCAATCACCATAACAAAAGGAGGCCGGAAATGAAAGAAATTGTCGTGGTATCCGGCAAAGGCGGCACCGGAAAAACTTCGGTAACGGCATCCTTCTCCTACCTTGGTGGCGCATCAGTGATCACCGCCGACTGCGATGTGGATGCAGCTGACATGCATTTGCTGCTGAAACCCGATTTTGAATATTCAGAAGACTTTTACAGTGGCGAAATTTCAAGTATAGATCAGTCCGCTTGTATTCGCTGCGGCAAATGCGCCGAAGTTTGCCGTTTCGATGCCATTACGGTAAAAGACGGGGTTTACCGCATCGATCCCCTACGGTGCGAAGGTTGCGGATATTGCTCCCGGGTGTGCCCGGCAGAAGCCATTGTAAACAAAGAGCGCCTTGCAGGGAAGTGGCATATTTCCAATATCCGTACCGGGGGTAAAATGGTTCATGCCCGCCTTGGTATCGGCGCGGATAATTCAGGCAAACTGGTTGCCAGAGTTAAAAATGAGGCCCGTGAACTTGCCCTGGAAGAGCGTGCAGATTATGTGATCGTTGACGGTTCTCCCGGGGTGGGATGCCCGGTGGTATCGTCTCTCTCTGGTGCCAACTTCGTAATATTGGTCACCGAACCAACCGTATCAGGGCTCCATGACCTGAAACGGGTTTACGAACTGGTGAAAAAGTTCCATATAAAAGCGGGATGCATCATCAATAAAGCTGACATCAATCCGGAGCAACATCAGGCAATCCTGAACTTCCTTGCTGAAGAAGACATTCCGCATCTGACGGACCTACCCTACGACGGGCAGTTTACCCAGGCAATTACAACAGGGAAAACCGTTGCTGAATCCGGTTCTGTCCGATTGAAGGAACTGCTTTCAGCATGCTGGGAGAAAGTGAAAAAACTAACAATCTAAATCAATAAAAAATGAAAATCGCATTTACCGCCAGTGGAACCAGCTGGGAATCGAAAATTGACCCGCGCTTCGGTCGCGCCGAATTTCTTGTAATCTATGATGAGGCAAACGGTACGCTGAGCAGCATCGACAACAGTTCCGTAAAAAACGAAGCCCACGGTGCGGGAACGGCTACGGCGCAAAAAATTTTTGAAATCAGTCCTGATGTACTGATTACCGGCAACGGACCCGGCGACCATGCGTCAACGGCACTCAGACATTCTAAAATGAAAATCCTGGTTAACGCGCATGATATGACCCTGAAACAGGCTTACGAGCAATATCAGAAGGGCTTACTGAATGAGTTCTGATTAAAGGGAGTCAATTAAACCCGCTAAAAATCACAGCAATGGAACATCTTGTTTACGGACCCGTCCCCTCCAGAAGACTTGGCAAAAGTCTGGGTGTAAACAACATCCCACACAAGGTATGCAGCTATTCCTGTGCTTATTGCCAGGTGGGGAAGGCCGTCAGCATACAGGCAGGCCGTTCAGTATTTTATAACCCATCTGATATAGAAACAAAAGTCAGGGAACGTCTGACCGAACTCAAACTCAGTGAGAAGCCTGATTACATTACCATTGTACCGGACGGAGAGCCCACACTGGATCTTAACCTGGGCATCCTGATCAAAAAACTTAAATCAACAGGCATCCCGGTAGCAGTAATTACCAACAGCTCCCTTCTCGACAGGGAAGATGTAAGGATGGATCTGATGTCCGCAGACTATGTTTCTGTTAAAGCGGATACCATTGATTATGATCAGTGGAAATCAATCAACAGGCCTTACAAAACCCTCAAACTTGAAGCCATATTGACCGGAATCAGAAAACTCTCCGACAGTTTTGAAGGAAAACTTGTTACTGAAACAATGCTGGTAAAACATATCAATGATCAGGAGAATTCGCTGAACAGCCTTGCAGACTTCCTCGGCCAGATCGGCCCGGACATTGCTTATATTGCCACTCCTACCCGTCCACCGGCTTTTCAAAACATTGTTCCGGCCGACGAAAGAACCCTGACCATTGCTTTTGAAATCTTTAAAAGGCATCACCTTAACACGGAACTGCTTACAGGCTACGAAGGCAATCAGTTCAGTTCAACCGGGAATTTCAGCACTGACCTGCTGAGCATCACGGCCGTCCACCCCATGCGGGAAGAAGCGGT
Source organism: Bacteroidales bacterium UBA5833 (assembly GCA_002433025.1). Classification (GTDB taxonomy): domain Bacteria; phylum Bacteroidota; class Bacteroidia; order Bacteroidales; family Lentimicrobiaceae; genus Lentimicrobium. The sequence continues at coordinate 97,856 of DJGZ01000064.1, read as the reverse complement.
AATGGAACTGATGAGGAAAACCGGCGCTTCGCAGAATGATCTGATTCAGATGCTGGTTTCGGGCAGCATCAGAAAAGTTGATTTTGACGATCACCACTACTACCTGCGCGCCTTCGGCAAGAAAAGCAATCCTTAGCGCAAAGTCATGAAACCAAAAGGATACATACACCTCTATACCGGAAACGGAAAAGGCAAAACCACGGCTGCCCTCGGCCTTGCCCTCAGGGCAGCCGGTGCAGGGTTGCAGGTTTTTATCGCACAGTTTGTCAAAGGCATGCATTATTCAGAGCTGGAAAGCCTCGGGAGAATCCCTGAGATCACAATACGGCAATACGGACTGGACTGCTTTATCGTAAATGAACCTACCGAAAAAGATATTCAGGCAGCGCGAAAAGGATTGGAAGAAGTGGCAGAAATCATCCGGCATAACCGGGCCGGTATGGTAATCCTGGATGAGGTCTGCATTGCGCTGCATTACCGGCTGTTCGGTTTGGAGGAGATCACCAGCCTGCTGAAAACCAAACCGGAAGAAATGGAGATTGTGATGACGGGCCGTTACGCCCCTGATGAACTTTACGAATACGCCGACCTCATCACCGAGATGAAAGAGGTGAAACATTACTACAACAAAGGAATTGACGCCAGAAAAGGCATTGAATTTTAAATCACTTAATAATGAACACGAAAGACAAAGGATTCAGCACCAAACTCATTCACGCCGGTGCATTCGACGATGAATTCGGGAGCGCAACCGTTCCCATTTACCAATCATCAACTTTCCGCTTTAAAAGCGCGCAACACGGGGCCGACTGTTTTTCGGGAGCCAGCGACGGGTACATCTACACCCGCATCGGCAATCCGACCATCAGGGCTTTTGAACGCAACATCGCGGAACTTGAAAACGGATACGACGGCATAGCCACCAGTTCGGGCATGGGCGCCATCAGCAGTGTTTACATGGCATTGCTCGGAGGCGGCAGTCACATCATCAGTTCCGATGCGGTTTACGGACCGGCAAGGGGCGTGCTGGAGCAGGATTTCTCGCGCTTCAATGTTGAGGCCAGTTTTGTAAACACCTCCAACCTTGACAACATCCGCAAGGCAATCCGGCCAAATACAAAGGTACTCTACATCGAAACTCCGGCCAATCCCACCATGGACATCACCGACATTGCCGCCTGCGCGGAAATTGCCAGGGCCCACAACCTGATCCTGGTGGTCGACAATACCTTCAGTTCACCCTACCTGCAGAAACCGCTCGATCTGGGCGCCGATGTGGTGCTGCATTCCATCACCAAATTCATCAACGGGCATGCCGACATTGTAGGCGGTGTAATCGTGGCGAAGGATCCGGCCATTTACAAAAAGATCAGGCATTCCATGGTTTATATGGGCTGCAATATGGATCCCACCCAGGCCTTTATGGTGCTGCGCGGGGTGAAAACCCTGGCCATCCGCATCGAAAGGGCACAGGAAAATGCCATGAAGGTCGCTGAATTCCTGCAGTCGCATCCGAAAGTAGCCTGGATAAAATATCCGGGGCTGAAGTCACATCCGCAATATGAACTGGCCAGCAGACAGATGAACGGATTCGGCTCCATGATGAGTTTCGGACTGAAGGGCGGTTATGAAGCAGGAAAAAAACTGATGGACAATGTACACCTTGCCATTCTCGCTGTTTCGCTGGGCGGAGTGGAAACCCTGATTCAGCATCCGGCATCGATGACCCATGCCGCTGTAAGCCATGAAAACAAACTGGCCGCCGGCATCACCGATGACCTGGTACGGTTCTCCGTGGGCATTGAAAGCGTAGAAGATATCATTGAAGATTTAAAACACGGGTTATCATTAATTTAAACCAACATTTATGAAAACAACTGATGTACTGATTATCGGCGGCAGCGCTGCCGGTATGGTCGCGGCCGTGGCCGGGAAAAGTTCCTGGTCTGACAAATCGTTTACGCTCGTAAAAAAGCAGAAAGATGTAATGGTCCCCTGCGGGATTCCCTACATTTTCGGCACCCTCGACAGCAGCCAGCTCAACATTATGCCGGTCGACAACATGATGGCCAAAGCCGGCGTGGAGTCACTGGTAGATGAGGTTATTGCCATAGATAAACAAGCCAAAACGGCTACCCTAAAAGAAGGTGGAATAATTGGCTATGACAAACTGGTGATCGCAACCGGATCCAGGCCTGTTCTTCCCAAATGGCTGAGAGGCGCGGACCTCGATAATGTATTCGTCATCCCGAAAGATAAAACCTACCTCGACGACATGAAGGAAAAGATCAACGGTTTGAAGAAAGTCGTGGTCATCGGAGCCGGGTTCATTGGTGTGGAGTTCTCGGATGAGCTCATAAAGTCGGGTCATGAGGTAACCCTGGTGGAAAAGGAGTCATGCATTCTGTATTCCGCTTTCGACGATGAAGTAGCCGCCCGCATCGGCGATATTCTCACGGTCAGGGGAGTTAAAATCATCACCGGAAACGGCATCAGTGAAGTGACGGGTAGCGGAAAAGCCGAAAAGGTGAAACTGGAAAACGGCGACACCCTGGAAGCCGACGCTGTGATCCTTTCTATGGGTTACCGCCCCAATAGCGAACTGGCTGCTGATGCAGGCATTTTTATCGATGAAAGCGGTTTCATTGCTGTGGATGAATACATGCGCACCCATGATAAGGACATCTTTGCCATTGGCGACTGCGCACAAAAACGCGATTTTGTAACCCGAAAACGCGTTCCCACCATGCTCGCTTCCACAGCCTGCGCCGAGGCCCGCGTTGCAGGCATGAACCTCTTCAACATCCATGTGGTAAAAACTTTCAGCGGAACTATAGGCATTTATTCCACCGCCATTGGCGAATACGGATTCGGAACGGCAGGGCTGACTGAGCGCCGGGCGCTTGAAGAGGATATCGCGGTGATTACCGGCACCTTTGAAGGGGTTGACCGCCACCCCGGCAACCTGCCTGACACCCACAAACAGATGGTTAAACTGGTTGTTGCCAAATATTCCGGCGTAATTATCGGTGGCGAGGTTATAGGCGGACTGAGCGCCGGCGAACTGACCAATGTAATCGGACTGGCCATCGAGAACCGCATGTCTGTCAATTCGCTGCTGATCTCACAAATCGGAACCCACCCCTGCCTGACGGCCTCTCCGGCGGCATACCCGCTGATCAAGGCTGCTGAGGTGGTGGCAACAAAGCTGCGCAATCTCTGAACAAACTAACCAGCATTACTGAGGCTGTCCGGTAAATGGCAAAATACCTTAACCATGATGCGGCAGCCTCTTCAAAATCTCACTGACATGAATGCATTTGAAAAAATTTCATTGCCCGGGGTAAAGAAAATCATCGTTGTAGCCTCGGGAAAGGGAGGGGTAGGCAAATCCACCATTTCCTCCAACCTGGCAGTCGCCCTGGCAAGGCAGGGACTCAAGGTGGCCCTGGTAGATGCGGATATTTACGGCCCTTCGGTCCCCCGGATGTTCGGGATTGAGCACCTGAAGCCTGAGGTGCGCATGATGGACGGCAAGGAAGTAATGACACCCGTTGAGAAGTTTGGTGTTAAAATTATGTCAATTGGTTTCTTTATTGAACGGAATCAGGGATTGATCTGGCGCGGACCGATGGCTGCCAATGCCATTACCCAGTTGTTTGAGAACACCCTGTGGGGCGATATCGACTATATGATCGTGGACTCCCCTCCGGGAACCGGTGATATTCAGCTTACAACGGTTCAGAAGCTCAACCTTCACGGCGTAATCCTTGTGACTACGCCCCAGGAAATCGCGCTGAATGACGCGCGCAAGGCAGCGTCCATGTTTACCAATCACGAGCTCAACGTGCCGCTGCTCGGGATTGTCGAAAATATGTCGTGGTTTACGCCCCTGCAGCATCCCGGTGAAAAATACTTTATCTTCGGACAGGGAGGAGCCGCTTTACTGGCTTCAGAGCTTAAAACAACCCTGCTCGGGCAGATCCCCCTGGTGGCAGAAGTCGGGGAAGCGGCCGAGAAGGGACTCCCGGTTTACAACCTTCACGACCAAAGCGTTTCCAATGCCTTTGAAAAAGTCGTTGAAATGCTGATCTGATCATCTGAAACTGCATTTTAAAATACCATAAAATCCTGCCTTAATCAAGGCAGGATTTTTCTTTACCGTCCCATCCCCCCTCAGTATCACTATCCTCAGGGAACCTGGGGACATTAACGAATCCTTAACAATAAACTGAATAACCATCTGCAAATCTGCTTGTTTATCAATTATCCAAGTTGCATAAATCGTCCGGATATTACCGGTACAGGACATAAAATCTTCAACCGAACCCAATCAATCCTGATATGCAAGCATTCATTTCTTCCGGAAATCTCAGGTCAGGCTTTTTAGCGGCCATCATGCTGACAGCAGCCTTATTCGCTGCAACTTCCTGCAGCAAGGACAAAGACACAAATCAGGACGATACCCTCGGCACCACATCCTGGCCTTCGCAATGGGTGCTGGTTACCGATCGTGACGCAGAAAATTACAACTACATATATTCAAACAACGCCCAGATTCTTTATAAAGGCGGGGTGCCTAAATCTTACAGTATCAAATCGCTGACTGAAGAAAAAGACTGCTACTTTCAGTTCAGTCCGGTGGCCGGTGCAAGTAACAATGTATTCACCATCAGGTCCTATCAGAATCAGGATCACTGGTGGGGCATCTACAAAACCAATTCGCCTTTCGGTGCCGAGGAGTGGTATCTGGGTATTGACGAGGATGACGACTTTCCGGTAAATGACGAAAACCGCTTTATCCTTCATTTTATGCCCAAACAGGAGGACAAACTTACCATCGTGATTGAAAGTTATTCCAAAAGAGGGTTTTACCTTGAGTTTCTGGGACACACGTTCAGCGGAAACGGTCTTTCGTTCGTTCAATACGACAAGCCTGAAAAAGCAACGCATTTCAAAATGTTGAAGCCATTTGCATAAAACCATCAAGTACTTCACAAACTAAAAACAATCAGATATGCCAGGTCCAGCTATGCACCACATAATTGCCAATGCCCTCAAACAAAAGATACAGGCAGGCAACGGATTGGGAGGTAACGCCGATTATGCCAAATTGCAGGCGCTTCTATCCGACAGCAAAAATTTTCCTTACTTATTCCTGGGTTGTCAGGGCCCCGATTTCTTGTTCTTTAATACAAAGGACTGGAGTTCGCTGCCCATTGGAGAAGCGGTAAAAACGTACTACGAGATCTACGATTTCCTCGACAATTTCAAAGAGCAGCTTAAATCGCTGGTGCCACAACCTGTGATTGATGCCATTGAGGCGCTGGGCGCCGCGGCAGATGCAGTGGTTGAGAACTCGTCGACCCTGAGCGAACTTGAACAACTGTTTTCCGATATGCAGGCAGTGGTGGATGCACTTCTGGCCACCCTGATGGAAATGGTCAAAAAGTTTATAACTGATTTTAATGTGTATGATGTGCTGGGCCACCCCTACCGCGATGGGCAGACAAAGGGCGAATGGTGGTGGTTTGATGCCATGCATTACCGTAAAACCGGGCGCTTTGCCAAGGCTCTCCTGGAGAAAACCAGTCCTGATTCGCCATTGCACCTGTATGCCATCGGCTACCTGACCCATGTAAGCGGAGATACCGTTGGTCATCCCTATGTAAATATCAATGATGGCGGCGCTTACCGCACCCAATCTCAGCGCCATAAAACAGGAGAGAACTACCAGGATGTATTTAATCAATTCATACATAACGGCACCGACTGGAACCGTTCGCAATTACATGCTTTCTACAACTTCAATTTTAACGGAACCATAGCACCGATAGACGCAGAAGACCCTGTTCCGGATACCAATACTGTTTTACCCGGCGATCTTGCCAACCTGATTTCCAAAACCCTGAACGAAGTCTTTGGATCAGGTTCCGCCAACGACAACGAATACGGCAGGAAAATTTCGGCGGCCGATGTGGATGCCGCCTACAGATTGTGGTACAGGTGGCTGAAAAGTGCCACCGAAACGGGAACACTGCCCGAACCAGTACCCTATTCATTAACGGCAGAACTTGAAGAGGTTTGGGAAACCGCCATGGATAACTTAGGCGATATCGGCGATTTCCTGGAAGATGCGGCAGATATTGCAGGCGGTTTTAACATCCTGGCTATATTTATTATGCTTGCCGCTTTGATTATTGCTGCTGTAGCTGCCGCCGCCGCGCTGATTGATGCAGTACTGGGTGCACTGACAACGCTTACCACCGCCGGAATCCGCTATGCCGCCAGCCTGATTTATGAGCATTTATACAATGCCTTCCAAAACTTCAGGCTGGGTGTGTCGCTCAATGGACTTGCCTTCCCCATGCAAGAACACCTCGATGAGCCCAGGTTTGCCCAGTTTAAAAACACGGCCTTCAATGATCCTTTTGGCTTTAATGCCCTCGACCTGAAGAACACGCTTCCCAAACTGAAAGTGCTGCTTGATGGCGGAGGCCCGCTCGACCAATTGTTCCACCGCGAAAAACATCTGGCATATCCACCTTCAGGCCCAGCCGCCTCGGAACCCAACCATGCCATCGGAGCACCGGATTCTTATTTTGCACAAACCTCGCTGCACTATGCTTTTGGCCCCATACCGCTCGATCCAGACTTTATTGAGTTTCTGCGAACCCTGCAGGGCGACGAAACCAAACTCCGGAACTTTATAGTTGTGACCACACGCAAAAAGAAAAGACTGCCTCAATTAGGCAACAGCCTTACCCTTGCTGAAGAATTGTATAACGGGGTGCTGAAACATGCTGAGATTCCTGATTTCAATCTGGATGCCGACAGGGGCTATGGCTATACCTGCTGGACACAAAAAGATGCAAACGGCCAGAATTCACTGGAAGAACCCAAAGAACTTCTGCAGCATAACCAGCAAAAAAACGGGTTGCCCATTACACCGGTGCAACTTGACTTTATCGGGCAGTAAACGTAAAAAGCACCCACATGAATCAACATTAACATCCAACAAAATTGCAGCCATATGTCAAGAAATATTGAAGCGGCCAGAGAACTTCTCAATCGCTTAAAAAAAGAAAGGGACGGATACCCCAGGAAAGTCATAGGACGCATAACAGAATTATATACTGGCAATAATAACAAAAGGCCAAAGCCGGATACGTTTAAGGAAAGTTCCTTCATGTACATCCGCTCGTATAATAATGACACCGGCGTTCGTCCATTTTCAGGTATTACTTTCTGGAATTCGCCCGATATCAATATCAGCCCCATTAACAACCTGGGGGTTTATACGACAACACTGGAAGGGGGCACCTCATACAATATTGCCTGCAGGTTACACAACCGCGGTGACCTGATGATACCCTATCCAAAGGTGGAGTTCTTCCTCACTTCACCAACACTGGGGTTCAATACAACAGTGGCCCAACATCTTGGTGTTACGCAGTTGCCCGCATTGCTGCTCCCCGCAAGCAACATGGAAGCTAATTTCGTTTACAACGTTCCACCCGCCGAATCGGGTCACAAATGCTTGTTTGCCCGAGCATGGTCTTTTAGCCCGCTCGACAAACCTTTCGACCTGTTTGCGCTCGATCCGCGCACCGACAGGCATATAGCCCAAAAAAACCTCAATTTTGTTCCGCAGGCTACTCCATATATGTTCAATGTTGTGCATCAACCCAATGCACTGGAAACCATTGCCTTCCGGCCACTTTCAAAAGATGCCGTACTCAACCTGCAGCATCCTGCTTTCAGGGATATGAAGATCATGAATATTACCAGGCCTGAAATATTGAACAGAATAAAAATGGAAATCGTGGGCAAACCTGCCACAAAGGTAACGGTTGAAAATGCGAATGGCGCACTGCAGATGAGATCAACTGGAAAGGGATTAAGTCTGGACAGACAGGCTGCATTACTCAAGGAAACGGAAGCCATCATTCATAGCGTTAACGCAGGACGCAGCAGTTTTTCAGACCATAAAAAGACGCTTGGCATCTACAGGGAAATGAACCGCAATGTAGCCGTAACCTCCATGCAGATTGTCATACCCGGTTTCGGACTAAAACCGGGATATGCCGCGGCATTTGATATTATAAACATAAACCAGGTCAATGGCCAGATAAAAGGAGGTATTACCATTGTTGCGATGGGGTGAAAACCATCAAAAGGCACAGAACAGCAGCTACCCGAAATCGGCGGTTAAGGAAAAATCAGGCTTTTGTACTTTCAGATTTTGTGACCGGAAGGCATAAAAGCTCCTGAAACAGCCCCTTTCGGTAGCTGATTTCTTACCCGGAATGCAACATATCAACATTTAAGGCGTTCTCCAAAGGGTAACCGGAATACAATCATTCCTGAAACCTTATTGCTTGAAAATATCTATCCCATGCCTGCAAAAACAATTATTTTCGACTTCGGCGGCGTACTTGTCGACTGGAACCCCCGCTACCTTTACAAAAAAATCTTCTCCTCTGAAACCGAAATGGAATGGTTCCTTTCAAATGTCTGCACCCCTGAATGGAATCAGGCAATGGATGCCGGCAAACCCTTTGCGGAAGGAATCGCGGAACTGTGCGAGCGGTTTCCCGGATTCAAAGAGCAGATCAGCGCTTTCTACGATCGCTGGCCCGAAATGCTGGGCGGTGAAATAACCGCCGGTGTCGGAGTATTGTCTGAATTGAAAGCCGGCGGATACCGCCTCTATGGCCTTACAAACTGGTCGGCCGAAACGATCCCTGTAGCTTACAGCCGCTTTGACTTTTTACGTAAACTGGATGGCATCGTGGTCTCAGGCGAAGAAAAAGTGATCAAGCCCGATCCGGAAATCTTCAGGATACTTTTAAAGCGCTATGATCTTAAGCCGGAGGACTGTATCTTTATTGATGATAATCAGCAAAATACTGAAGCAGCTGATGCACTTGGATTTGAAACAGTACTGTTCAGCGATGCCACAGACCTCAGAAACCGACTGCGGTCTGCAAAAATTGAAATAGAAACTGTTTCCGGAGCAACACTTTCATAATCCGGCAAATTCTCCTGTTGACTGTTAACCGGCTAAACCCGGTTCTCAACTATCACAGGTCAGTCCTTTTTATCTATACCGGAGTTCATTATCGAATGGAATTATAACCGGAAAAAAATTACTCCGGGTTGAGTAGCGGATATTTTTTGTATGTTTGTAATTTATCATAAAAAGCAGGAATTAAATTAATCGCAATAAATTATTTTAGCTAAATATATCATTTAATATTCAGCCGATTATGTTGAAAAAAATTCTGTTCTCAGGCTTAAGCTTCCTTATCCTGATCCAATCTAACGCGCAGATAGAAAATAATTCTGCACTTCAGAAAACCATTAACAGCGCCATTGTCTATCAGGCATTAAATGATTTCGACCATAATATTCCGGTGGCAGTTCTTGTACCCGGATTTTTCTTTGCAGGTGCTTTTAAATACAACAGTAACCCAAAGTTCAATGAAAATGATTTTTATCAGGACTTCGAAACCGTTAATACATCTGATAGGTATCAAAGCATAATTTATGAAGTCATCAGCAAGCCCTTTATCCGGTATATTCCTTCCGACTCGGCAATGAGCGCCAGATTCATCGATGGCAGCAGGCTAACATTTGAGCTTGGATTCAGCAAGTCAGGAGATACAATACTTTTTACTCAATCTGATCCCAAAAAAACGAAAACCAAAACCATCAAATTTCTCAACGGCGATATGGTATCAGTGCTTTTTAAAGATGAAAAAAAGAAAAGGCACTATTCCAGCCAGTTATACGGTGACTCTATCAGAATTGCAGATATGAGAGAATCAGTTCCTGACGATAATTACAGAAAAGTCATTCGTTACAAGTCGGGGATTTTAAATGAAATATCAGATTATTCAGTATCCGGATTATCATTCATTCTTGAATCACGAGAGGTATATATTTTCAACGAGCAAAACAAACCCTCACTGAAGCTCAGAATGAACAAGAAAGGTAAAATAACAGATTCTGTGAAGTATTTTTATCATGATGATCTTGTAACCCTGACACAATATTTCAATCAGGGGCAACTTAAGAGATCCGTGTCCAACCATTATAATGAAACCGGAAGGATCGATGAAAGAGTGTTTGATACATATCTTGGGAGAGAGGTCATCAGCTATTTTTATCCTGCAGAGAATATCATTGAAACAATATTCAGCCCCGGATCCGACATTCCAAAAAATAAATTCATATTAAAATTTGATATCAACCAAAGGCTTGCCGACATGGAAAACCTGAGAATCAAAGAAGAGTACGGGAATGCCAAACTTAAAAGTCGATGGATTTCTGACTACAATGATAAAGGTAATCTGAGCAACATCACAATTTTGAACAGCAAAGGTTCAATTTCAAGAATAATCAAAATAGAATACAGTTACTTCAACCCATAGGAATTCAGATTTTTCGGATTAAGATCTGAAAATCACAAAACTCAATAACTTGTGAATAAATACATTGCGCTGCTCCGCGGCATCAATGTCGGCGGGAAAAACACGATTCGTATGGCTGACCTGACAACCATGTTTGCGGATGCCGGTTTCAGCAATATCATAACATACATTCAGAGCGGGAACATTGTTTTTGAATCGCAACCTGAAACTGAAACCAGGCTGTCTGAAATCATCGGTGGAAGGATCAGCAGCCGGTTCGGGCTGGCTGTTCCGGTACTGGTCAGATCCCGAGAGCGACTTCAGCACATTGCTGATCAGCTTCCTTTTCAGGCTTCTGACGGGTTTGATCAGAAACACCTCCACATCACCCTGCTTGCCGGCATGCCGGAACCTGCCACCCTTAAACGGTTAAATGCCGGGGATTTTCACCCGGACCGCTTCCACATTGTTGAGGACGTCGTTTATTTGTATTGCCCCTCAGGCTATGGAAAAACCAGGCTCAACAATACCTTCTGGGAAAAGAAAACAGGATTGACGGCCACAACCAGGAATCTGCAAACCATACAAAAACTCTGCACCTTATAGAAGGCGCAGAAAAATAATGCCTGCACTGTTTCGATGCCGGCCATACCAATATATTCCTTTTCAGGGAATTGAACCCGGGAAATTAGTCCCGGCGTCCCATGTAGATCATAATATAGTAGAGCAGGGTAGCCAGCGAGGCCAGTGCAGCTACAACATAAGTATAGGCAGCAAGGCGCAGCGCCTCCTGTGCCTTGGGAAGAGTGGCGGTTGAAGCAATCCCGCTGCCGTCGAGCCAGGCAATGGCACGGCGGCTGGCGTCAAGCTCCACCGGAAGGGTGATAAAGCTGAAGAGCGTGGTGAGTGCAAACAACACGATACCGGCCAGCAGCAGTCCGGGAAAAGTATTAACCAGCAGGATTCCGCCCAGTAATACCCATTGCACCCATTTGGAGGCAAAACTTACCACCGGCACCAGTTTTGAACGCATCATCAGCCAGGCATAGGCAGTGGCATGCTGCACGGCATGTCCGCACTCGTGTGCCGCCACGGCGGCAGCCGAAATGCTGCGGCCGTGGTACACATCGGGGCTCAGATTCACCGTTTTGGTCATGGGATTGTAATGATCGGTAAGCTCGCCCTGCACCGATACCACCCTCACGTCGTCCACTCCGCTTTCGCGTAACATTTTCTCGGCGATCTCACGGCCGCTAAGCCCGTAATTCACGGGGATTTTGCTGTACTCGGCAAATTTTGACTTTAGTCTGGCGCCCACGGCCCAACTGATCAGCATAAAGACACCAAATATTAACAGGTAACCCATTTTTCTATTCTTTAATTTGTTTAACAGCTTGATTTACACAAAAAGTCTGCCACAGGCAGTTATTGACATATTGGCAGAAAGCGACCGTCTCAGCGTGAAGTACCCTTACAGAACCGGGAGTCATTGGTCCCGGGAAAACATGCCGGTATCATTATTCATGGCCTCAAAAGCAGGCCAGGGCGGTTCCGCGATTTCAGGAAAAGGATATCTTACACCACAGGCTCAATGGAGGGATCGTGCCAGCTGGCATACATGGTATAGCTTTTGGATATCCGGTTCACCTGACCTTCGAGGAGTTTGGTGTCGATGGATTTGATTTTTTTAGCGGGAATGCCTGCATACACGCTGCCCGATTCCACCACGGTACCCTGGGATACCACCGCACCGGCAGCAATAATGGAATTGCTTTCCACCACCACATCATCCATAACAATGGCGCCCATGCCAATTAAAACATTATCGTTAATGGTACAGCCATGTACAATGGCATTGTGGGCGATGGAAACATTGTTGCCGATATTCACCGGCGACTTCTGGTAGGTGCAATGGATCACCGCACCATCCTGTATATTGACATTATTTCCGATTTTGATATAATGCACATCCCCTCGTACTACCGCGTTGAACCAAACACTGCAGTTGTCGCCCATCTCCACTTCACCGACCACGGTTGCGTTTTCAGCAAAAAAGCAGTTTTTTCCGATTTTGGGGTGAATTCCTTTCACCGCTCTTATTAAAGCCATTTCAGTAATCTTTTTAATGTTCAATAATCTCCTGATAATTGATTTTCCGGAATTTACAGGTAAACGACAGTTCCGGAGTCCGCCCTGCCGGATCGTTCAACTCAATTAACCCCAGGCCCGCAATTTTGTTTATGAACCGTATTGCCTCGGGTAATCGATGGAGTGGTGCAACCCGCGGCTCTCCTTGCGGTCAATGGCCATTTGAATGATCAGCCCCGCTACCGTTATCATATTCCGCAGTTCGCAGATCTTTTCGGTAAGTACGGATTTTTCGTACAGATCTTCCGTTTCTTCCTGAAGTATCTGTAAACGGTCGAGCGCCCGTTTCAGCCTGAGGTTAGAGCGGACAATGCCCACGTAATTGGTCATGATTCCCTGCAACTCCTTCAGCGATTGGGTAATCAGGATCATTTCCTCATTAAAAACAGTTCCTTTGGCATCCCAATCGGGGATCTCATTCAAAAATTTACTTGTTTTTGCGAGCCGGACGGCATGATGTGCGGCCCGGTGCGAAAACACCAGAGATTCAAGCAGAGAGTTGGACGCCAGGCGGTTGGCTCCGTGCAAACCCGTAGAAGCGCATTCACCTGAGGCATAGAGGTGATGGATATTGCTTCTTCCAAACTCATCCACCTTTATACCTCCGCAGGTATAGTGGGCCGCCGGCACCACCGGGATCATATCCCTGGTCATATCGATACCGATACTCAGGCATTTGGCATAAATCGCCGGGAAATGCCCCAGTATCTGTTGCATGTCCAGGTGGCGGGCATCCAGGCATACATAATCATCTCCGCTGATTTTCAGTTCATTGTCGATTGCTCTGGCCACAATATCGCGGGGGGCCAGCGACAGGCGCGCATCGTATTTCTGCATAAACTCCTTTCCCTGCCGGGTTTTCAATACCGCGCCGGATCCCCGCAATGCTTCCGTGATCAGAAAGGAAGGTTTTTCGGCAGGATTATAGAGCGATGTGGGATGAAACTGAATGAACTCCATTTTATCCACCTCTCCTTTAGCCCGGCGCACCATGGCAATACCATCTCCTGTTGCGACCGGCGGGTTGGTAGTGGTTGCATACACGTTTCCGGCTCCGCCGGTGGCAAGCATGGTCGTTTTTGCCAGAATGGTAATAATCTGATGGTTGGCCTTATTCAGCGCGTAGGCACCGTAACAGTCAATTTCCTTTGCATTTTTCTCCACCGCTTCGCCAAGGTGGTGCTGGGTAAGCAGGTCGATGGCAAAATGATTTTCCAGGATTTCGATGTTCCTGTTTTCCCTTACCCGCTGCAAGAGGATATTTTCTATCTCCGCCCCGGTCTGGTCCTTATGGTGCAGCACCCTGAATTCCGAATGTCCGCCCTCTTTGGCCAGATCGTACTGACCGGCAGGATTTTTATCAAAAGCAACCCCCCAGTCAATCAGTTCTCTTACCCTTTCGGTGGATTCGGTAATGGTGATCCGCACAATTTCCGGATCGCTAAGATCGTCCCCGGCAATCATGGTATCACGGATGTGCTTTTCGTATGTATCCGGCGTGTACATAACCGCCGCAATACCGCCCTGAGCATAACGGGTCGCACTTTCAACTGCCTCGCTTTTAGTAACAATACAGACTTTGCCAAACTGAGCCACCTTGAGGGCGTAACTCAATCCGGCTATGCCGGTTCCGATCACCAGAAAATCCACTTTTTTTCGCATGATGCCAAATTTTCAGGCATCAAAATTACTATATAAACCGGTCTGAGTTCTGATTATCTCCTTAAATTCATCACATATAACCGGGCAATCCGGCATTTCATGCTTCCCGGAAAAGAGGAAATTATTCAGACCATAATCACGGGCAGGGAAAATTATATCTGCAGCAGGGCCAGGGCGGGTTCAGCACCATCGAAAAGCATCCTTTCAGGATTTTCAAGCATTTCCTTTGCCTTTACCAGAAAACCGACCGATTCGCGCCCGTCGATCACCCGGTGGTCGTACGAAAGGGCCACATACATCATGGGGGCAATTACCACCTTTCCGTCCACAGCTATCGGGCGCTCAACGATATTATGCATCCCGAGGATGGCGCTCTGCGGGGGATTGAGTATCGGGGTCGACATCATGGAGCCGAAAACGCCGCCGTTGGTGATGGTAAATGTGCCGCCGCTCATCTCATCCAGGGTGATTTTGTTGTCGCGGGCTTTAACGGCAAGTTCCTTGATTTTCTTCTCAATCTCCGCCAGGCTCAGGCTTTCAGCGTTCCTAACCACCGGTACCACCAGACCTTTGGGGGCACTTACGGCGATACCGATATCAGCATAATCATGAAAAATCATTTCATCCCCGTCAATCATGGCATTCACCTGGGGATAATGCTTTAATGCGATGGTTACTGCCTTGGTAAACAACGACATAAATCCAAGAGAAACGCCATGTTTTTCCTTGAAACTGTCATTGTATTTTTTTCTGAGTTCCATGATCCGGCTCATGTTCACCTCGTTAAAAGTGGTAAGCATGGCGGTTTCATTTTTCACGGAAACGAGCCGCTGGGCAAGCTTTTGCCTGAGAGTGCTCATTTTCTTCCGCTCGGTGTTGCGCGTGCCACCCCAATCAGCGGAAGGCATATTACCGGCCGGAGGCAGCGTCCGCGATCCGGCAGCAGCCACCTCCTCAATATCGGCTTTCTCAATCCTGATGCGGTTGATGTAATCCAGAATATCTTTCCCCGAAACATTCTTTTCCTTCATTACCTTGCGGGCCAGCGGAGAAATATGCAGGTTATAATCTCCCGTTTCGGTGACGTCTTCTGCTTTTGTTTCCGGCTTTGCAGCACTAACGTCATGCTGCTCAGGTTTAACAGGGGTAGCCGGTTCCGGTTTGGGTGAAGGTACCGGAGCTCCAGCGGGTCTTGCAACGGCAGTGTCAATCTGAGCAATTACCGCTCCTACTTTAATGGTTTCACCTGCCTGCACCAGAATTTTAATGATGCCCTCTGCTGAGGCATTAATGGTCAGGGTAGCCTTATCCGAATCAATTTCGGCTATTTCGGCGTCTCTTTCCACAAAATCGCCATCACTCACCAGCCACGATGCCAGTTGAACTTCAGAGATAGATTCACCCGGGCTGGGCACTTTCACTTCAATAATCATTTCAGTATCTTTTATTCCGTTTTTGCTGTTTCTGAAACAAATGACCATTCATGCGGAGCGCAAACCATCTTACAGATCAGGTTTGCGTTGGGGCAGGTGCACTCCCCGAATGATTTCTCAACTATTTTGCGCTGCCTGAGGGCATGCAGCCTGGGCGAACCAGTTGCAGGACTTCCGCTTTCGGGGCGCGCTACCAGTAAGATATCGGTTTCCTTGAAATTTCGCAGAATAAACGACCAGGCCCCCATATTTGCAGGCTCTTCCTGCGCCCACACATGCCTCTCAGCATTGGGATACCGGGCCAGCACCGCTTTTACCTGTTCATTGGGAAAGGGATATAACTGCTCAATGCGGATGATCGCTTCATGGGTACCACGTTTTGCGCGCTCCTCAATCAGGTCGTAATACAACTTACCGCTGGTAAAAATCACCCTTTTCACCTTTGCGGGATCTGCAGTTTCATCATCAATCACTTCGCGGAAGCCTCCCCTGCTCAACTCCTCGGGATCTGAGACACAGGCCGGGTGCCGCAGCAGGCTTTTCGGGGTAAACACCACCAGGGGTTTCCGGAATGGCCGCTTGATCTGCCGTCTCAGCAAATGAAAAAAGTTGGATGGAGTGGTACAGTTGACCACCTGCATATTATTCTCAGCACATAGGGAAAGAAAACGCTCAATTCTTCCGCTTGAATGCTCGGGCCCCTGTCCTTCGTACCCATGCGGAAGGAAAAGTACCAGGTCGCTCATTACCCGCCATTTGTCTTCGGCACTGCTCATATACTGGTCGATGATGATCTGCGCACCGTTGAAAAAGTCGCCGAACTGGGCTTCCCAGATGGTGAGGGTATAAGGGGAAGAGAGCGAATAACCATACTCAAAACCCAGCACCCCGTATTCCGACAGGGGTGAGTTGTAAACTTCAAAAGAGGCCTGTGCCGGATCGATGTGGCTGAGCGGGGTATAGCGTTCTTCGCTGTCTTCAATCGTCAGCACGGCATGGCGGTGCGAGAATGTTCCTCGCTGCGAATCCTGACCGCTTAAGCGCACCGGGACTCCTTCGTTCAGCAGTGATGCATAGGCCAGTAGTTCACCCATCGCCCAGTCGAGTTTTCCACCTGGAGCCAGCATGGCTTTGCGATCGTTCATCAGCTTTACCAGCTTTCGGTTGAAAGCCTTGCCTTCTGGCAGGGAGGTGATTCTCTCTCCAAGCTTCTGAAGCACTTCCATGTCGACCCCGGTAACGGGCGACCGGTAAAAATCTTCGTTGACAGCCACCCTGATATTGCCCCAGGTAGGCCCGAGGAAAGGGGTAACTTTTGACTTATCGGCTTTGTTTGACTCGGCAAGATGGGCTTCAAAAATATCGTTGACTTCTTTTTCAATGGTCAACGCATCATCGGCCGTAATCAGTCCTTCGGCAATCAGTTTTTCAACGTAAAGCTGCCGTACGTCGGGATGTTTCTCGATGGCTTTATACAGCACCGGCTGTGTAAAACGGGGCTCATCCCCCTCATTATGGCCGTAACGGCGGTACCCGAGCAGATCGATAAACACATCCTTGTCAAATTTTTCACGAAACTCCATGGCCAGTTCAATGGCGTACACCACGGCTTCGGCATCATCGGCGTTCACATGGAAAATCGGCGACTGTACTATCTTTGCTACATCAGTACAATAAACACTACTCCGTCCTTCAAGGTAGTTGGTGGTAAAACCCACCTGATTGTTCACTACCAGGTGAACCGTCCCACCGGTGCGGTATCCGGGAAGTTCCGACATCTGAATCATCTCATACACCACCCCCTGTCCTGCAATGGATGCATCCCCATGGATGATAATGGGCACAACCTTATCCGTATCACCTTTATAGATCTGATCGATTCTGGCCCTGGCAATGCCTGAAACCACCGGGCCGACGGTTTCGAGGTGTGAAGGGTTGGGTGCCAGTGTCAGATCTACGGTTTTTCCGGCGTGGGTAGGCCGCTGAAGCGTTGCCCCCAGATGATATTTGACATCTCCGAGTACAAACTCATCATCAAATTCCTTATTCGAAAATTCGTTAAAAATATCTTTGTAAGGCTTGCCCATGATATTGGCCAGCACATTCAGCCTGCCGCGGTGGGGCATACCGATCAGAAATTCATTGGCCCCCAGTCCGGCCCCCTTTTCGATGATGGCATCCAGCGCGGGTATCAGCGATTCGCCCCCTTCGAGGGAGAAACGCTTCTGCCCGGGAAAACGTTTGTGCAGGAACTTTTCAAAAAATACAGCCTCGCTAAGCTTGCGCAATATAGTCAATTTCACTGCTTTGCCAAAGCGTGGCTCATTCCGCTGCGACTCCATTCTCTGCAACAGCCACCGGTAAACCTCTTCATTGCGGATATAGGCAAACTCCACCCCTACCGACTGACAATAAGTTTGTTCGAGGTGTGCGATGATCTTTGAAAGCGGCGCAGGGCCGATTCCTATTTCATTCCCGGCCTGAAATGTTTTGTTCTTATCCTCTCCTGAAAGGCCGAAATTCTCAGGGTCCAGGGCAGGACTGTATTTCCGGCGCGTTCGGACTGGATTGGTAAGGGTGAACAGGTGACCGCGCTGCCGGTAACCGTTAATCAGATTGATTACTTTAAACTCGCCGGGGATGGTAAACTGATCCGAACCTGACTGGTAATTTTTCCTTGCAAACTCAAACCCTTCGAAAAACCGCTGCCAACCCTGGTCCACCGAGGCCGGATCATTCAGATAGTGATGGTATTGCTGTTCTACAAAATCGCCTTCCGCATTCGACAGATAGGAAAATTTATCCATGATGACAATTCGTTGTGGCACACAGTGCAAAGTTATTGTTTCAGGCCTTTTTTAAACCCGCAGTTAAACAAATATACAGAAATAAAGTTTTCCGCCGGAAGGCAATAAAAAAGCCTGCCACAAGTGACAGGCCCTTACAATACGGTAAATAACTGCTTATGCAGGATGAATTGCTTCAACCGGACAAACATCGGCGCATGAACCACAATCGGTGCAAACATCCGGATCGATCTTATAGATATCGCCTTCCGAGATAGCATCAACGGGACATTCATCAATGCAGGTGCCGCAAGCGGTGCAGTCATCTGAAATTACGTAAGCCATGGCTGTATTTTTTAGTTAATGATTTTGGTGTGATCTTCCGGCTGCAAATATATACCTAAATCCGTCAAAATTAATTAACAACCCCTATTTTTAAAGCTTCTAAATAGGAATGAGCTAATTACACTTTCCAAGGCTTTGTATTTCAGTTTTTTATAACGATTTTGTATTGATTCAAATCGCATAAAGATAGATTAATAATTTTTCCTGCATGCTTACTGTGCAAAGACCATAAATAATATAACTTTGCCGCCTGAAGCAAATCAACCTCCTTATAATCATGGTAAAAACTAAAAGTAATGTTATCCAGAAGGATGCAGTGGTCGTAAAGTTTGTTGGCGACTCAGGAGACGGAATGCAGCTTTCCGGGACTTTGTTTTCTGACACTGCAGCCCTTGAGGGACTAGACCTGGCCACATTTCCTGACTATCCTGCAGAAATCCGTGCGCCACACAACACCATTGCAGGTGTTTCAGGATTCCAGGTGCATGTGGGTGCCAAAAAAATTGAAACAACGGGTGACCTGTGCGATGTGCTTGTGGCAATGAATCCGGCATCGCTCAAAGCCAACCTGAAATGGGCCAAACCAGGCGCTACGATCATTGTGGATGAAAATGCCTTTGATGAAGCTGCCCTGAAAAAATCAGGTTATGCCGACAATCCGCTGGAGAACGGCACCCTGTCGGGTTATAATCTTGTAAAAGCACCTGTTACCCTGCTTACACGTGAAGCGGTAAAGCACCTTTCGATAGATAATAAAAGTGCGGAGCGCAGCAAGAATATGTTTGCGCTGGGCATGATGTACCACCTGTTCGGATGGGGATTAAAGCACACATTTGAATTCTTTGAAAAAAAATTCAAAAATAAACCGGACGTCATTGCCGCCAACAAAGCGGTGCTGGAGGCTGGCTTTAACTACGCCGAAACCATTGAGGCCCTGGCTTCCGTATATCAGGTTTCAAAAGCTAAAATGGAACCCGGCCGCTACCGCAACATTACAGGAAATGTGGCGACCGCATGGGGATTTCTGGCCGCTTCGGAACGTTCGGGCCGCCCGTTGTTTCTTGGCTCCTACCCCATTACCCCTGCAACCGAAATCCTGATTGAACTTGCAAAGTACAAATCGCTGGGTGCAAAAGTATTCCAGGCCGAAGATGAAATCGCCGGTATTTGCTCAGCCATCGGTGCAAGTTACACCGGATCGCTGGCCCTGACCTCAACATCAGGTCCCGGGCTTTCCCTGAAAAGCGAAGCCATCGGCCTTGCCGTTATGACGGAGCTCCCGCTTGTAATTGTGAACGTACAGCGTGGCGGCCCCAGTACGGGACTCCCCACCAAATCGGAACAGAGCGACCTTTACCAGGCACTTTTCGGACGCAACGGAGAATGCCCGGTAGTTGTAATTGCCGCTTCATCCTCGGCCAATTGTTTCTATTATGCTTACATGGCTTCAAAAATAGCCATGGAACACATGACCCCTGTCATCCTGCTTACCGACGGCTACCTTGGAAATGGTTCACAACTTTTCCGCATTCCGAAGGTGGCTGAATTGCCTGATATCAAACCTCCCATTGCCCAACCCAACGATCCGGACTTCAAGCCTTACCGCCGCAATCCGGAAACCCTTGCCCGCAAATGGGCACTGCCCGGAACTGAGGGACTGCGCCACAGGGTTGGCGGACTTGAAAAAGAAGACATCTTTGGCAATGTGTCCACCGACCCGCTTAATCACCAGAAAATGGTGGATCTGCGCGAAGCCAAGGTGCAGAAAGTTGCAGAGTTCATCCCTGAGCAGGAAATTGCAGGTGCTAAAGAGGGAGATGTGCTGGTGGTAAGCTGGGGCGGAACCTTCGGACCGGTGTCGGAAGCAGTGGAAGCCTTGCAAAAAGAAGGCAAAAGCATCAGCCATGCCCATTTTAACTACATCATGCCACTACCGAAGAATACTGCCAATGTATTAAACGGGTTCAAAAAAGTGATCGTATGTGAACTTAACAGCGGGCAGTTTGTAAACTACCTGAAAATGACCCACCCGGGACACAATTACCTGAAATACAACAAAGTTCAGGGATTGCCATTTACCGTTACCGAATTGGTCAATGTTTTTAACGCAACACTGGAGGATAAATAATCATGAACAATCAACCAAACCTGACCATAGAACGTTCTTCCGTAGAACTGACCAAAGAGGACTTTGTAAGTGACCAGATGGTTAAATGGTGCCCGGGCTGCGGTGCACACGCCATCCTCTCCTCCGTAGCCAATGTATTTCCGAAGATCGGATACCGCAAGGAAAACTTTATGTTTGTTTCCGGTATCGGTTGTTCCTCACGGTTTCCCTATTATGTTAACACTTACGGTATTCACGGCATTCACGGTCGTGCTGCCGCCATCGCTTCGGGTGTGAAAATCTCAAATCCCCATCTCAGTGTGTGGGTGGCTACCGGCGACGGTGACTCCATGGCCATCGGAGGAAACCATTTTATTCACATCATCAGAAGAAACATTGATGTAAATATCATGCTTTTCAACAACCAGATTTACGGGCTGACCAAAGGTCAGTATTCGCCCACCACGCCAATGGGAAGCATCACCAAAACTTCGCCCCAGGGAACCATTGAACATCCGTTCAATCCCGGCGAACTGGTGCTTGGTGCGCAGGGAACTTTCTTTGCCAGGGTAATTGATGCCGTGCCCAGACTCATGACCGAAGTAATGTTTGAAGCCGCCAAGCACGACGGAACTTCGGTTGTGGAAATCCTGCAGAATTGCATAATCTTTGCCGACAAAACCCATGATTCAATCACGAACAAGGAGCACCGTGACGATCGTACCATTGTCCTCCGCAACGGAGAACCCATGATCTTCGGGAAAAACAAAGACAAGGGCATCCGGCTGAACGGGACCCGTCTCGAAGTGGTGACCCTGGGCGAAAACGGCGTAACCGAGGACGATCTGCTTGTACATGATGCATACCAGCAGGATCCCGGCATACACCTGATGCTGGCAAAAATGTCATATCCCCACTTCCCGGTTGCCCTCGGCGTGATCCGTTCAGCCATGTACCCAACCTATGATGACATGGTGGAAGATCAGATCATTTATGCCAAAGCCAACCAGAAAATCAAGAATGTTGACGATCTGCTGAACAGCGGTGAAACCTGGGAAATCAAATAAAAGCAGGAGCGCTGATAATTTTAAAGGCCTGTTTCTTTCACGATGCAGGCTTTTTTTTATCAGTCAGGACATCTCCCGGCTTCAGCCATTCCGACCGTTTCAATCATGCAGGCTGATGCTGCTGTACTCCGGATATTTCCGGAACATGGCTACCACAAACGGGCACAACGGCTTGATCTTCAGTCCGCGCTGCGATGCCATTGTTACAATAGCATCCAGCAATCTTTTGCCCGCACCGGTACCACGCAACGATTCATCCACCCTTGTATGATCAACGATGATATGATCTTTCCCGCCCGAAATCCAGGTCATTTCGGCCGGTGTTCCGTTATCTCCTTCGATGAAAGCACGCCCGCTGCCTTGTGATTCAAAAAGTTGTACTTTCATAGCTTTAGTTCAGTTAATTAAATTATATAACACCCGCGAACTATAAAAGTTAGAAAAACCAGAGTAACCACAGGTTAATGACAAACCACAGAAAAAGTCGAAAACGAAAATTTCAATCCGGAAGTGGTCAAAATTTCATTGGAAAACAATACGGTCAATTACGAAACTAAATATTCATTATTCAAACAAAATAACCTATATTTGTTTTTAAACTTTAACCATATATAGTTATGTTCCAAAATCTATCAATCGGACTGGACATTGCCACGGCATTGTCAGTGATTGCGGCAGCGGCTGCCTTTATCTGGAATTCGGCCCTGGCCAGAAAAAAATCAAAACTTGACCGGCGGAAGGAAATTATGATTTCCCATGTATACCGAACTGTTGAAGCGCTTTATAAAGGAACAAGCGATATAATAAAGATCGTGTACCAGATCAGAGATGGCGAACATATTCAAAATCTTAATAATTGGAAAGACTTGGTTATTCGTCTAACTGATTCATTCAGGTGGTTAATCCCCCTGGACCAGGTGTATGGAGACGGAAGGTTTCAGCTGATTTACAAGGAATACAGTGACGAACTGGATGAATTCATTCACCGCTTCGCAAAACTTGTCAGTCCCGACAGCAATGAATCATGGGATTTCTATGATACAATGGACACTCCCAACCGGATCACCCTGAAATACATTACACGGCTTTATCAGGAAACTGAAAACTACCTGAACCAGGACTGAAAAGCTTATGATCGCATGCCTGGCAGAAGTTCAGGTTGCGGCAGATGCCCGGATGGGTTGCCGGTGCTTTCCGGCCAGTCGGCAAATGTCAGCGGACGATAAACTTAGTAAATGCAGCACGCCGGCCTTCAGCCGTTAATGTTGCTACATACAATCCCCGGGCAAGTCGCAGGAATTGTCCGGATGCTGCGGGAGGGCCGTCAAAAACAAGTCGTCCGTCCGTTCCGTGAACGGTGAGCCGGTAAACTTTACCCTGCAACCCGGAAGGCACAATGTGTACAGCTCCCCCCTGGGGAAAGAGAACCTGCAGGCACTCCCTTGTTTCGGGCTGCAGCAATCCTGCATTCACGGTACAACTCATGGGGATGCCTCCCGCCGTCAGCACTTCCGCATTGATGTTGACCGCTGCCGGAGGCCAGATATGATTGTTAAGTATGCTTCGGTCGGGTGCAATCAGAATAACGGTAGGGTACGACTGCACCTGATAGAGATCAACCACGGCATTGCCGCCGCCCTGCAACCCGCTAACCGAAGGATAATAAGCCCCCCAGACGGAGTCAAACTGCCGTACCAGGTCATTGTCGCTGCCCCAGTTGATCCCCAGATAAATAACATCCGCATAGTTGCATCCGAAATATTCGTATGATGCACTTACCTCGGAAGCATAAGTCTGGCAGGGTCCGCAATTGGTGGTAAAAAAGTCAATCACCACCAGTTTCCCGTTGTCCAGAAAATCATACAGGTGATGCTGATTCCCGTCAACATCCTTGACGGTAAAATCCGGGGCGGTTTCCACTGCCACCTGTGCGCTGAGCGAAAGCGCCGCAATCAGGAATACAAAAAGGTGTAACAACAATCGCATAAAACAACCTGGCATAAAATATTGGGGCTGTAAAAGTACTGCCTCATCCGATTATATGCAAGTAATTGAATATATTTAATCCCCATCCTTGTATCAGATAGATTTGGGGCTTTGTTTCAGATCAGGTTATCCGGGTCATAACAAAATAATTCCCGTTCAGGATAGGGGTAAACGGCCTTTCGATTGTCATAATTAAAACACATAGATTAAAAATTCTTTAATTATACATTATGAGATATTTTACCAAATCATATTTATCAGTAATAAAAGCGGTTACAATTCTATTGTTGACATTCCCAGGTGTTATAAAAATTGCTGCTGCTGAAAAAAAATGCCTTAAAAACCAGTTCCCTGAGACTGCTTCCGTCACGGTTACCATTCACGTTTCACTCAGCACGGGCGAAAGCCCCGAAGGCACCTTGCTCACAATGACCGGAGTGCATAATCCTTCATTGTACTATGAGCAGACTGCCCCCGCATCGGGCGAAGTGGTTTTTGCCGGGGTTACCGAAGCCAATTACCATATTCACGCCGCTTTACAGGGATTTTATGCGTTTGATACGGTGATGACCATCACCAGCAACCGGCAGATTCCGGTCATTTTGCGTGAAATCACCTATAAACCCCGAAACCTCTCCGTTGATTCACTCAACCTGCGTGTCAGCTGGCAGGCTCCGGATCCGGAAGAAAAAAGTCCCGAACGCCGTCTGTCGGCAATTATAAAACCAGGTGATAAAAATGCCGTATTCCGGTCGGTTAAAAGTGGCACTGGTTCGGGCCATCGCGCCCTTTCGGGATACGGAGTCTTTCTGGATGGGTTGCTGGTCGGTAATACCACCGATACCAGTTTAGTATTTGAACCCCTGGTGTTTGGCCAAAGCTATCTGGCGGGGGTTGCGGCCGTTTATTCTTCAGGATATTCCGAACAGGACACGATCAGGTTTACCTCAAAGTTTCTTTTCCCTCCAAGAAACACTTCGGGTGTGATCCCTGAAATGACCGACTATGGCCACATCACCTGGGAAGCCCCCGAAGATCCGCAACATCCGGGGCAGCCTGTACCCGGAATCAGCAGCTACAAGCTTTACCGCAACCAGGTGTTTCTTGCTGATATTCCCCTGGATAATCCTGCCTATTCTGATATGGAATTAATTCCCGGAACGTCAGTATATGAGGTAAGGGCTGTGTATGAGCTTTCGGCATACGGATATCCGGGTGAATTTCAGGAATCAGCCCCCGGTGAAGCAGCGGAACTACTCTGGGTTTGCTGCTTAAACCTGCCATTTACAGAAAATTTTGAAACAGGTTTGTTCGAAACAAATAACTGGTCAACAGAGGGCAACAACAACTGGCGGATTGCCGGACAGGCAGGGAATCAGGCCCCGGCTGCAGAATTTTATTTTTCACCGGTAGTTACAGATTATGCTCTTTCGCTCACCAGCGATTACCTGATCGGAACCGGAATAAATGATGGCAATATTATCCTGGAATTTGACCTGAAACACACCCTGCTTAATCTCACCGGAAAGGAAAAGTTATCTGTTGAAGTGTTTGATGAAAACAACTGGATAAAAAAACAGGAATTCCTCAATATAAACAGCTTCAATTGGAAGAATTACAAAGTGAAATTAACCAAAGAAGTCAAAGGGAAAATTTTCAGGGTACGGTTCACGGCTTCCGGAGATTTAACTTCAGATATTTCTAACTGGCTGATTGACAATATTAAAGTATACAGAGAATGTACTCCTCCTCAGGAATTTAATGCTCATCCTTCTTTTTATGAAGGGATTTCCCTCGAATGGCGGGATCCCAATTATATCAATCCTGTATCAGAATGGCTTGCCTGGGACAATGGCATAAATGCTGACGCCATCGGACTTACCGGTGGTGGCACATTCTATGTGGCTGCAAGATTTACCAGTTCCCAGCTATTTGAATATGAAGGATGCAGCCTCACCAGAATCCGGCTGTTTCCCTATGCCCCCAATGGTTCAATTACATTAAAGGTATGGGCAGGCAACAATGCCGGGGCGCTGTTGTCAAGCCAGGTTGTGACTTCGTACACCACCGGGATGTGGAATGAATTTATACTTCAAACACCTGTTTATATTACCGGCGCCTCTGAGCTTTGGGTTGGTTATGAAATTAACCATACCCCAGATGAATATGTTGCGGGGTGCGACACCGGCCCTGCAATTGCAGGATTCGGAGATATGATCTCCCTGGATGGAGAAGTCTGGGAACCTATGAGCATTGCTTACGGACTGAATTATAACTGGAATATTCAGGGTTTTGTTGAACAGATTGACGGATCCGGATCATATATAGCTGCTGATAATAAGACAAGCGATTCAATAAAGGGTATTCGGTATATAGAAAACCGTTCACAAAGGGAAGTGCTTGGTTACGAATTATACAGAGATTATGTTTATATTGCCACAACACAGGACCTAAGCTATTTTGACCATTGTTCCTCTGGCATTGGGACAACTTATTGGCTGGATTACAAAATAAGGGCAATTTATAATGAATGCGAGTCTGAATTTGTCTATTCCTCCACATGGAATATTTGCCCCGGGGTCGGAGTTTCATATAAGCAAATAACTGACCTTGACATCTACCCCAACCCCTCTGCCGACCTAATATGGATCGATACCCGGGATATGTCAGGTTCACTTCTTGTTTACAGCTTTTCAGGCAANNGACGGTGCTTATCTGATAAAATTTGTGAGTGATGCAGGTGAAACATATTCCGGTAAGTTAATACTGGAGAAGTAATGTTCAAGGATAACTGAACGTCTGATCAATGCTTTTCTAATAAATGTTAAAGTGCAGATTGGCAAAAAAAGCAATATACAAGTAACAAGTTAACTTAACGGTATGAATTTATGAATTACATTAACAGAAAGTCTTTAACGGCAACTTCAGTTATGCTGGTTTTCCTTTTGCTGACTTTATATGGCAGCTGTATCGACGACACAATGGTTAAAAACAGAAATACGGCATTATATTCAAATGGTATTTCAGCAACAGTAAAAGGCAGCTTTACCTCAGAATTTCTTTTCCCTCCCCGAAATTTTACAGCAGAAACTTATGAATTTACAAATTACTGCTACCTGGCATGGGAAGCCCCTGAAGATCCCCAACATCCGGGACAAGCTGTGCCGGGAATCGTCAGCTTCAGGATTTACCGCAACCAGATGCTTATTGCAGAAGTTGCTTCCGATACCATCGGATACTATGACCTTAATCTCCCACCAGCGCAATATTTCTATGAAATCACGGCAGTGTATGACCTTACATCATATGGGTTTCCCGGCCAAACGGGTGAATCAATGAAGGAAGGTCCGGTAGAAATATTTGTAGTTTATGGTTATGAAATTCCTTTTAATGAAAACTTCAATACCGGAATGTATGAAACGAATCAATGGACCGTGGAAGGCGCTAACTGGCGTATTGCCGGCCAGACAGGAAATCCAGCCCCTTCAGCCGAATTCTTCTCAAATCCATTAACCTCCAACTACTCACAATCAATTACCAGCTACTATTTAATGGGCCAGGGAATAATTGATGGCAATATCATGCTTGAATTCGACCTGAAACATACCCTTGTCAATCCCACCGGACAGGAAAAGTTATCCGTTGAAGTGTTTGATGGGAACAATTGGGTACAAAAGGAAGAGATTGTAAACATAAATAGTCTGGATTGGAAAAGTTACAAACTTGACATTACAGAAGAAGTAAAGGATATAACCTTCAGGGTGAGGTTTATAGCCAGTGGCGATTCTACTCCGGATATATATAACTGGCTCATTGATAACATCAGCGTTTACAGGGAATGTGCCCCTCCACAGGAATTTACTGCCGGCGTTTTTTTCCCATTCGTTGACGGGGTAACGCTTGAATGGGAATCCCCGTCCGGAAATACCGGAGGAGGCCCCGGATGGATTGGATGGGATAACGGGATAAACTACAATGCTTTTGGCCTTTCAGATGGAGGCACTTTCAATGTCGCAGTAAGGTTTACACCTGCTCAGCTTGGCCAGTATGCCGGAACCAGCCTTACCAGAATCCGTATGTTCCCCGTTAGCCCGAATGCCTCTCTTACACTTAAAGTATGGACAGGAAGTAATGCAAGTACTTTATTACTTAGCCAACCTGTTACATCATTTGTTGCCGGCGAATGGAATGAGTTTATACTAAACACGCCTGTATATTTAACCGGTACATCTGAACTATGGTTTGGGTATGAAGTTATTCAAACCGGAGACCATTATGTTGCAGGTTACGATGAGGGCCCGGGTGTATCAGGTTATGGTGATCTGGTTTCAACCGATGGTTCTCCCTGGGAATCCATGGCTATCCGGTATGGCTTAAATTATAACTGGAACCTTCAGGGTTTTGCTGAACCGCTTGGCAGAACCGGGACTTTTATTGGTGCAGCCAATGAACCCCGGGATTCAAAAAGCAGCAGTCATGGTTTCGTCAACCACAGGCAAAGAGCCTTACTTGGCTATGATATTTACAGAGATGGAGATTACATAGCAACAACACAAGAATTAAGTTATTTTGATTCCTGCGCCGATATCGGAGGTGTGAGCTCTGCCGAATATGACATCAGGGCGGTTTATGAAGATTGTGAGTCCGTGTTGGTCAATACATATATCTGGGGTTTCTTCTGCCCTCCCGTCGGAGTTTCATACGAGATAACAGAAGATCTTAAGATCTACCCCAACCCCTCTGCCGACCTAATATGGATCGATACCCGGGATATGTCAGGTTCACTTCTTGTTTACAGCTTTTCAGGCAAACTGTTGCTCGAAAACCATGTTTCAAACAATGACAAACCGGTCATCTCATTGAAGCATTATCCTGACGGTGCTTATCTGATAAAATTTGTGAGTGATGCCGGTGAAACCTATACCGGAAAAATTCAGAAATGCAGATAAGCAATAAAGGTTCATCGCACTGAGAATCACAGGCAAATTCACCGGTTCAACAACCATCGTTTGTCAGCAACCTGATGCATAAAAACTGAGGCAGTAGTATCTCTGACTCAATTGAATATATGCACGCAATTAAATATAATTAACTGCAAAGCATCAATCCTATTTTCCACTCAGTTCATTAGCCAGGTTGTCGGCCAGGCGGCTGGCGCCAATCCGGAACAGTCCGGGGTTCAGCCATTCGGGGCCAAGGATGGATTCCACAAGCCTAACATAAACCAGCGCCTGCTCAGGGGTTGAAATGCCGCCGGCGGGCTTGAATCCCGTGATTTTTCCGGTGCTCTCGTAGTAATCGCGTATGGCCTGCAGCATAACATAAGCCGCTTCGGGGGTGGCTGCCGGGTTGATCTTTCCCGTGGAAGTTTTAATAAAATCGCCCCCCGCTTTCATGGCAATCACGGATGCATCGTAGATCCTGGGAAGATCTGTCAGTTCCCCTGTTTCAAGAATGACCTTAAGATGAACATTCCCACAAACTTCTTTGATGGCGTTGATTTCATCAAATACTTCAATATACTCTCCCTCAAGTAGTTTTCCCCTGGAAATGACCATATCTATTTCATCGGCGCCTTCTTCCACCGCGTATTTTACTTCCGCCAGTTTCACATGAATGGGCGATTGCCCGGCAGGAAAGGCACCGGCCACGCAGGCTGTTTGAATACCGGTCCCTTCGAGCAGGGTATGCACCTGCCTTGCAAAAACCGGATAAACGCAGACTGCCGCAACATTGGGAAGTCCTTTTTCACTGAAACTCACGGCCTTCCTGCAGAGCGCCTCAACCTTTTGCTTAGTATCGGCCCCTTCCAGGGTAGTCAGGTCAAGGATGCCGAGTGAAAAGCGCATGGCATCGCGTTCACTGCCGAATTCCTTAAAAGGATCAGCAAGGATTCCGGCAATCTGACCGGCAACCACCTCTGTGGAAAAGTTATGGTTTGTGTTCATATCAGCTAAGATTTAGGCGCAAAATTAACATATTAAAATTAAGCCACTTCCACTGAAGTGCATGCAGGTTGTTTAAAAGTGGGTATTACAACGCGCTTGCAGGGTCCCAGCCCGTCACCAGGTTTTCATCCAGGCTGTTCAGCACTTCCATATCCGTTGTGGATATCTCAAAGTCAAAAACATTGATATTTTCAATGATCCGGGAAATTACGGCTGATTTCGGGATAGCGGCAAAACCCTGCTGCAAAGCCCATCGGATCAGCAGTTGGGCGGTTGATTTCCCGTATTTTGAGGCAATTTTCTTCAAAACCGGATCCCCGAGTCTGACCCCTTTGGTCAGGGGACTGTATGCTACCGGAATAATTCCGGCATTTCTGCAGAGGTCAATGGTTTCGGCACGGGTGGAGAAAAGGTATGGATGAAGTTCGATCTGGTTGACCGCAGGCGGGACTTTACAATAGCCCAGCAATTCCTCCAGGTGATGTGCCATATAGTTGCTCACCCCGATGGATCTGCATTTCCCTTCCTCGAACAGGGTTTCAAGCGCCCGCCAGGAATCCTTACGCTTACCCTGAACCGGCCAGTGTATCAGATACAGATCAACATAATCAAGGCCAAGCCGGTCAAGGCTGGCATGGCAGGCCTTGATGGCATGGTCGTATCCCTGATCCGAATTCCACAATTTGGTGGTAACAAAAACCTGTTCCCGGGGGATCAGACTCGTGACCAGGGCCTTGCCCACCACTTCCTCATTGTGATAGATTGCTGCCGTATCAATGTGCCGGTAGCCGTTCTTCAGGGCATTGTCAACAGCTTTCTGAGTAAGGTTATTATTGGGCATCTGGTATACACCGAGCCCTACCACCGGCATGGTGGCACCGCTGTTTAAGCGAAATACGTTGAGGGTTGACGGAAATTTCATAATCTTCCTGTTTTGAAACAACGCCAGTTGCAGTATGGCGGTTTGCAATTACAAAAATAACTCATTTCAAGGATGGCTGTGTTTAAAACACAAGGATTCCCGGATTTTCAGCTATAGATTCTCCGCGAATACCATTCAGCCTGATACCGGAAAACGCAATTCTTTCATATCAAATCTGAGCCAAATAGATATATAATATCTGTATGTTATCTATTGTGCTGATTCAATGCCCATTAAAGCACACCTCCTTTTAGAGAAGGGTAAAATTTTCACTTTTTTGCTGTTTTTGAGTATTACTTCCTGACTTATTGACGATAAACAAATGATTTCTTCAGGCCAATAAGAGGCTGAGGATGAAAAGAGTTCTTTACAAGCCGGAATTAAAATACAAGAATATGAAGACCTTTTACAGAATTTTCGGGGGGAAACGCGTAAGAAGGGCGCTCGTGTTATTTGCGCTTGTTTCATCATTACAAGCGATTTCACAGCCATGCTCTGTTCCTACGGAAGCTTTCCTCACAGGTAATGCTACGATTTGTCAGGGTTCGACCACGGATATATTGATCAATATTTCCGGCGGCGTCGCGCCCTGGCGTGTTATATACAGCATTAACGGCGCTTTTCAACCCGAAATTACCGGTGTCATAAGCAGTCCATATACTGTAACAACTGGTACAGCAGGGGATTACAGGATTGAGCAGGTGCTGGATGCAGACGGCTGTTCCGGCACTGTTACCGGCAGTCCGGTCTCCATTCAGGTGAATCCTCTCCCCTCATCTGCAGGTGCAATAACCGGAAATGCCCTTGTTTGTCAGTCCACCAACGGAGTTTCATATTCTGTTCCGGCGATCAGCTATGCAACAGGATATATCTGGACGCTGCCTTCAGGAGCAACAATAAGTTCAGGAAACAATACCAATACCATCTCTGTTAACTTCAGCAGCAGCGCTTCCTCAGGCAACATTTCGGTGCATGGCACCAATAGTTGCGGAAACGGAGCTTCTTCCGGTCTCTCTGTAACTGTTTCCCCAATACCTGGAGCCGCCGGAGTTATTTCCGGTTCAGCTTCAGTCTGTCAGGGTCAATCAGGGCTCAATTATTCAGTGAGCCCTGTTTCCGGCGCCACCTCTTATGAGTGGGTACTTCCGGCTGGCGCTACCATTACATCAGGAGCAAATTCAAACAGCATCACAGTTTCATATTCCACATCGGCCATCTCGGGCCCGGTAACCGTAAGAGGCATCAACAGCTGCGGAAACGGGGCATGGTCTCCCGATTTTCAGGTTACAGTCAACCAGCTCCCGGGCAACCCGGGGCTTATTGCCGGTTCTTCGGCGGTATGCCAGGGCCAGACAGGGGTTACCTACAGCGTTCCGGCCATTGCGCTTGCCAATGGTTATGAGTGGACCCTGCCAACAGACGCCAGCATTATCAGCGGCGCAAACACCAACCAGATTACAGTCAACTTCAGCACATCAGCAGTTTCGGGTGACATCATCGCGAGAGGACTTAACGGATGCGGAGCCGGCCAGTGGTCGGCTGCTTTTGCAGTTACAGTAAGTAATCTTCCTGTCACACCAGGTAACATTACAGGTTCAGCTACAGTTTGCCAGAATCAGACCGGACTTGTTTACTCAGTAGCTCCCATAGCCTATGCAGCAACTTACGAATGGACATATCCCGCAGGTTTTACAGTAGCGGGAGCAGCCAACCTGGCATCAATCACTTTTAATACTTCAGGCACTGCAATTTCGGGTCAGATACGTGTACGCGGAATCAATTCATGCGGCAACGGCAGCTGGTCACCCGATTTTAACGTAACAGCAGCCACCGGCCCAACTGCCAACGCAGGTGCCGATAATTCAGTATGTGGCAGCAACACTATTTCCCTTTCGGGATCAGCCACCAATTACAGCACTGTTTCATGGTCAACCAGCGGCAACGGAACTTTCAGCAATTCAGGGATACTTAATCCCGTTTATACTCCGGGCTCTGCCGATATTTCAGCCGGAAGCGTAACCCTTACCCTTACCGCAAACGGACTGGGTTCTTGCAGCCCTGCCAGCGACAATGTGGTGTTGACCATTTATCCTCAGCCTCTGGCAAATGCCGGGCCCGATGCAAGTATTTGCTACTCCGCTTCCAGCTATATCCTGAGCGGAACAGCATCAAATTATGTATCGGTGCAATGGCAGGCCCTTGACGGAACCGGAACTTTTGGCGCACCGACAAGTTTAAACAGCAGTTATTCGCCCAGTGCAGCCGATGTTGTCCAGGGTTATGTTACCATTCAATTCACGGCCAATCCGATTGCACCTTGTGCAACTCCGGCAACTGATCTGATGGTGCTTACCATTTTGCCCGCCCCGGTTGTAAATGCCGGCAGCGACATAGCTTCGTGCGGAACAGCACAAGTGAACCTCAGCGGTACAGCTTCCAATGCCGGAAGTTTACTCTGGTCAACCAGCGGAACAGGTACTTTCACCAACCAGAATCAGCTGAATGCAGTGTACACCCCCAGCGCAGCCGATGTGGCTTCAGGAAGTGTGCAGCTTACGCTGACAGCGAATGCTCAGGCGCCATGCTCGGGAAGTGTTCAGGATTTTCTGGTGCTTACCCTCAGCCAGCAGCCCACAGTTAATGCCGGGCCAGATGTTTCCACATGCGGAGGAGCAGCCATAACCATTACAGGTAGTTCAGCAACCAATTATTCAAGCCTGCAATGGAGTACAACCGGCACCGGAACATTTTCGAATCCCTCCGACCTGCACCCCATTTATACTCCCGGAGCCAGCGACATAAGCGGTGGTTCGGTAACATTGACTCTTACTGTTTACGGAAATGGCAGTTGTGCATCAACAATTTTAAGTGATGACATAGTATTATTTATTAATGCAGCTCCTTCAGCCAATGCCGGAAGTGCAGCACTGGTTTGTGAGGGCAGTTCGCTGACCATTACCGATGCCAGTGCATCAAACTACGGTACACTCAACTGGAGCAGTAGCGGCAGCGGTACTTTTATGAATAATGGTACCTTGAGCCCGACCTATACACCAAGTGTTGCCGATGCCATTGCCGGAAGTGTGAATCTGACGCTAACTGCAACTCCTTTGGCACCATGTACAGGCAATACAACTTCGGTAAAAGCGCTCACCATAACCCGCAGGCCTGTAGTTAATGCCGGCCCCGATGCAGGATCATGCGGAACCAATCCTTATACACTAACCGGAGCATCGGCTTCAAATTATGCCACATTACTCTGGACAAGCAGCGGTTCAGGATCATTTATCAATCCTGCCACCCTCAATGCCACCTATTTGCCCAGTGTTACCGATGTTATTGCCGGTACAGTAACCTTATCGATCACACTTACCGGAAATGCACCCTGTGCAACTCCGGTTTCCGACGATATGGTACTTTCAATTGGTGGTGAGCCTACAGCTTATGCCGGACTTGACGGCCAAACCTGCGAAACCACTCCGTTTACTGTTACAACAGCATCAGCAACCAATTATTCTGCAATAAACTGGACCACTACAGGAACAGGAGTTCTGGCAAATGCAGGATCATTAACCCCAACTTATACCCCAACCAATGCCGATGCCCTTTCAGGCATTGTAACCCTGACCATGACAGTAACCGGACAGGCGCCATGTGCTGCCACTGTTACCGATATGATGCAGATTGCAGTAACGCCTGCCCCGCTTGCCAACGCCGGAGCTAACTTCTCGGTATGCGGAGGTAATAGTTTTACAGTAACAGGAGCAAGTGCACAATATTATTCGTCCATTAACTGGACATCATCGGGCAGTGGTACGCTGGTTAATGCAAATCAGACAGATCCTACCTATACCCCAAGTGCAGCCGACATTGCAAACGGAGCTGTTACACTTACCCTTACAGCCATGGGCAATGCACCCTGTGTTGCTCCTTCGGCAGATGCAGTGCTTGTAACCATCAATCAGATACCCACAGTTTTTGCAGGAAACGATCTCACCATTTGTGAAGGCCCTCATAATGTAACCGGTGCAGTAGCTACCAATTACAACACATTGATGTGGACCTCAAACGGAGACGGAGTGTTTATCAACCCCACTTCACTCACGCCAATTTACACACCCGGACCCGGCGACCTCATCAACGGTTTGGTTACTTTGACCCTATCGGCCACATCTTTGCCTCCATGTACTGATATTGTTTCAGACAATGTTATCCTTACCATCAGACCATTGCCTCTGGTTTTTGCCGGGCCCAATGCCAACATTTGTGAAGGCAGCACTTATGAGCTGATCAACGCAACAGCCTCAAACTACACTTCACTAACCTGGAGCACCAGCGGTTCTGGTAACTTCAACAACATCAACACCCTGAATCCTGTTTACACTCCCAGCCTGGCCGATATTGCCAATGGCGCAGTTACGCTTACACTTACCGCCACCAACCCACCTTGCCAGCCACAAACCAGTGATATGACCCTGAATATCAGGCGTAATCCGGTAGCCAATGCAGGAACTGATGCTCCCATCTGTGCAGGAAGCAGTTATACGGTTAACAACGCCGCTGCTACCAATTCGTCATCGGTGATGTGGGCCAGCTCCGGAAGCGGCACTTTGCTGAATCCAACTACTTTAACACCCACATATGTCCCATCTGCTGCCGATATTATGATTGGTTCGGTGCAACTCACCATGACAGCCTATGCTGTTGCTCCGTGTATTGTAACTGATTCAGATGTAATGGAAATCACCATCACCGATGCACCCACAGCATTTGCCGGAAACGATGCCACCATTTGTGCCAACCAGTCACATACCATTGTTGGAAGCACAGCCAGCAACTATTCTTCACTGGCCTGGTCATCTTCAGGAGATGGTATTTTACTTGCTGCCAATACCCTTTATCCTACTTACATTCCTGGTATTATTGATGAATCACTGGGTTTTGCCATACTTACCCTTACCTCATACGGTGTGAATCCCTGTACAGGAAATGCTACCGATCAGATGATGCTCACAGTGATAAGCGAACCTTTGGTAGACGCCGGGCCTGATATTCAGATCTGCGTAGGCTCAAACGTTCCGCTTACAGGAGCTAACGCTCAGAGTGTATCATCGGTTTACTGGACAACATCAGGGAGTGGAAGTTTCTCAGATCCTACCCTCGTCAATCCGGTTTACACGCCCAGTCCGCAGGATATTACCAACGGCAGCGTGATTCTGATGATTACCGGACAAGGCGTGGCGCCTTGCAGTTCCTCAACATTTGATATCATGAACCTGCAGATCAGCCAGCCTCCGGTAGTGAATGCCGGAAGTGACGGTGAAATCTGTGAAACAGGATCATACTACATTTTTGATGCTTCAGCAACCAACTATTCAGCCATTACATGGACTACCATGGGAGATGGAATGTTTTCCAATCACAATTCCATTAATCCAACCTATACCCCTGGCCCGGCTGACATCGCAGCCGGATCGGTACTTCTTTACCTGAATGCTACCAGTTTGCTGCCCTGCAGCGGATCGGTGAGCGATGCCATGCTGCTTACCATTCATCCCATGCCAACCATCGATGCAGGGGCGAATGCTGCTACCTGCGAAGGTGATACCTACCTGTTGTCAAGCGCCACAGCACTCGATTACAGCAGCTTGCAATGGACAACTTCGGGTTCAGGCTGGTTCTCAAACAATGCAGCCTTAAATCCCATTTACACCCCGAGCGCTACTGATATTATCAACGGAAGTGTAACACTGACCCTTACAGCCACCGGATTGCTGCCCTGCACAGGACAAGTTACTGATCAGATGATACTTACCATCCGCCGTCAGCCGGTTGTCAATGCCGGAGCCGACGAAACCATTTGCGTAGGAACTTTCACCATCACTACTGCCTCGGCATCCAATTACAGCACCCTGCAGTGGGTTTCCAGCGGAACATCAGGAACCTTGCTGAATGCAAATACCATAACTCCCACCTACATGCCGAGTCCGGCTGATATTGCCAACGGATCAGTGGTTCTTACACTTACAGCCAATCCCAATACTCCTTGTGCAGTTCCTGCTGTTGATCAGATGATTATAACCATTCGCCCTTTGGTTGTTGTTAATGCCGGAGCCGATGAAACCATTTGTGAAACCTCAACATTTACCCCGAATACTGCTTCAGCAACCAATTACAACAACATACTCTGGACTTCCTCTGGCACAGGTTCATTCATCAATGCCAACACACTCACTCCAACTTATACCCCAAGTCCTGCCGATATAGCTTTGGGCTGGGTTACCCTTACCATCAGCGGAACCAGCATTGCTCCCTGTAATCAGACCGTAAGCGACAACATGACGCTTACCATCCGCAGGCAGGCCATTGTTGACGCCGGCGCAAGCACAACCATTTGTGAAACAGCCACCTATCAAACCTCATCGGCTTCAGCAATAAATCACACCTCAT
This sequence comes from Bacteroidales bacterium UBA5833, assembly GCA_002433025.1. GTDB lineage: Bacteria > Bacteroidota > Bacteroidia > Bacteroidales > Lentimicrobiaceae > Lentimicrobium. The sequence continues at coordinate 60,584 of DJGZ01000064.1, read as the reverse complement.
TGATGTGGACAAGCAGCGGAACCGGTGTTTTTACCGATCCGGCAATTTTGGTTACTACCTACACTCCAAGTGCTGCAGATATCGCCAACGGAAGCGTGTTGCTTACACTCACCGCCACAAGTATGGCTCCGTGTGTTGCGCCCATCAGCGACTTTATGGTACTTACCATTCAGGAAAGCCCACTGGCAGATGCCGGCATTGATGCCGCTATTTGCGAGAATGAATCCTACAATGTAACTACAGCAACTGCCAGCGGATATTCAGGTTTAATCTGGACAACAAGCGGAAACGGAACTTTTGTAAACGCAACCACGCTTACTCCAACCTACACTCCGGGCACAGCCGATATCGCTGCCGGAAGTGTGGTTCTTACACTCCGCGCCAATTCAACTTCTCCTTGCACCGGACAGGCCACCGACTCATTTATTCTGACAGTTAACAGAGCAGCCACAGCCAATGCCGGAGCTGATGCCTCAGTTTGTGAAGGCACCGGATTAATTATTCTGGATGCAACAGCTGCCAATTATTCTACCATCAACTGGTCAACTTCAGGAACTGGTACCTTCAGCAACGGAAGCTCCTTGAGCCCCACCTATTTCCCGAGTCCCGAGGATGTAACCAACGGAACAGTAATTCTTACCCTTACCGCTAACAGTGCAGCACCCTGCAATTTGCCGGCTGTTGATACAAAAGTGGTAACCGTAGTTCCCATGCCTGAAGTAAATGCCGGACCTGATGGCATTTCCTGCGGAATGGCATTGTACAATATTACAGGTGCTACTGCTTCGGATTATGCTTCATTGTTGTGGACGACTTCCGGAAGTGGTGTTTTTACCAACGCAACTGCTTTAAATCCATCATATCAGCCCAGCGCTGCCGATGTTGCTGCAGGAAGCGTAACGCTTACCCTTACAGCAATCAGTGCAAGCCCATGTCCTTCAAATCCTTCCGGTTCATTTGTGCTTACACTCAACAGAGAAGCTACTGCCAATGCAGGAGCCGATGCTTCGGTATGCGAAGGTGATACTTATATGGTATTTGATGCAACCGCATCCAACTACTCAGCCATCAACTGGACTCACAACGGTTCGGGAGTGCTGGTTGGCGGCAATACACTCACTCCTTCTTACACTCCTTCAGCAGCTGATGCTTTGGCCGGATCGGTAAGCCTTCAGCTCACAGCTTTCGGAAACGCACCCTGCGGTGATGTAACCGATACCAAAGTACTTACAGTAAGTCCATTACCATTGGTAAATGCCGGACCCGATGCCACCATTTGTTTTGGAAGCAGCTACACCCTGAGCCTGGCAACAGCCCAGCATTACAGTTCAGTTTTGTGGTCAACTTCAGGCAGCGGAACCTTCAGCAATCCCGCTTTACTTAACCCTGTATATACTCCCAGTGCAGCAGATCTGCTTGCCGGTCAGGTGATTCTCACAGTTTCGGTAAATGCCACTGCACCTTGTACCGGTTCAGTAAGTGATTTTATGATTCTTATATTTGAAGAAGGTCCTTTGGCCAACGCCGGTGCTGATGCAACTATTTGCGAAGGATCGGCATTTACAGTTTCCACAGCATCAGCAAGTAATTACCTGTCTTTGATGTGGACAACTTCAGGAGATGGCTCATTTGCCCTGGCAAATACACTTACCCCAACCTATACCCCTGGTGCTGCCGATTTGCTTACCGGATTTGCAACCCTTACCCTTAGTGCATATGGTAATCCTCCCTGCACTGAACACAGCGATGATATGCTGCTCACTTTTGCAGAAGCAGTTACAGCCAATGCCGGTGCTGATGTTAACATTTGTGAAGGCGGTACAGTTATAGTAGCCGATGCCAGTGCACAGCATTACAATAATGTGCTGTGGACAAGCAGTGGCAGTGGTGTTCTGAATAATGCAACCACCCTGACCCCAACCTATACTCCAGGTGCTTCTGATATTTCAGCAGGTTCTGTTGTACTTACACTAACCGCTTTCGGACAGGCTCCATGCGGCGGCACCGCTGTTGACAGCAAACTGATTACCATTACAGCAGCTCCGCTGGTAAATGCAGGTCCCGATGCTACCTTGTGTCAGGGAAGTACACACACCATCAGCGGAGCAACTGCTTCAGGAACTTCATCACTCAACTGGACAACTACAGGCAGCGGAAGTTTCTCAGGAAATGGAACATTAACACCCACTTATACCCCAAGTTTAGCTGACTTCACTTTGGGTAGTGTAACCCTTACCCTCACCGGAAACGCAGTAAGTCCCTGCAGCACTCCGGCTACCGATGCCATGATTCTTACCCTCGTACCCGCAGCTACCGCCAATGCCGGTTCCGATGCCACCATCTGTGAAACCCAGTCATTTACTGTATCCACTGCCGCAGCAAGCAATTACAGCAGCCTGGCATGGACAAGCAGCGGATCAGGCACTTTAAGCGGAGCAACTACCCTCACACCAACCTACACCCCCAGTGCAGCTGATATCACTACCGGTTCGGTTGTACTTACACTTACTGCCATTTCAGCAGCGCCATGCAGCAACCCGGTGAGCGATCAGATGATTATTACCATTGCTCAGGAGCCGGAAGCTTATGCAGGTGCAGATGCTACCATTTGTGAAGGCCAGCAGTACACCATTACCGGAGCTACCGCAACTACAGGCCTGGTATTCAGCTGGATGTCAAGCGGAAGCGGAACTTTCCTGAATCAAAACACACTTACACCTACTTATATTCCCAGTGCGGCCGATGTAGCTGCCGGAAGTGTAACCATCAGCCTGTCGGTGCAGGGAACCGGAGCATGTAATATGCTGGTTACCGACGATATGCTTTTGACAATTAACCGGATGGCTACAGTAAATGCAGGCCCCGATGCTACCATTTGCGAAGGATTAACCTATACATTATCAGGAGCTTCTGCTGCCAATTATGCTTCAGTAAGCTGGACCACCTCAGGCAGCGGATCGTTTACCAATCCGGCAATCGTTAATGCAACCTACAACCCGAGTGCAGCTGATATCGCCAATGGTTCAGTAGTTTTAACCATACAGGCAACAGCCGCCGGCGTATGTACAGGATCGGTAAGCGATCTTATGATACTTACATTCAATACATTGCCAGTTGTAAATGCCGGCCCCGATGTTACTTCATGCGATGCAGCAGTAACATTGAGCGGAGCTACAGCTTCCAATTACAGCAGTCTGTTGTGGACAAGTTCGGGAACCGGTACTTTGTCGAATGCCACCACCTTGTCGCCCACCTATGTGCCCGGTGCAGCAGACCTTGCCGCCGGCTTTGTTGATCTTACCTTAACAGCACAGGCAACAGCACCATGTACAGGAAGCACTTCAGATGTTGTTAGAATCAACCTGAATCAAGGCCCGGTAGTAAATGCCGGCAACGATGGTTCAATCTGTGCCGGAAATACCTTTGCCATCAATGGCGCTTCGGCAGTTCACACATCACTGATCACCTGGTCAACATCCGGAAGTGGTACATTCAGTAATCCAAACATTATCAATCCGGTGTATACCCCGGGTGCAAGCGACATAGCCAATGGTTCTGTTGTGCTTACCCTTACCGGAAGTCCGGTATCGCCATGCTCAAGCCCTGCAACAGATCAGTTGCTGCTCACCATTACTCCGGCAGCTACTGCTTTTGCAGGTACTGATGATGTTACCTGTTCTTCTTCTTATCTGGTAACAGGTGCTGCTGCAACCAATTACAGTTCATTTACATGGACAAGCAGCGGAACCGGATCATTCATCAACCAGACTACTCTTACTCCGACTTATCTGCCCAGTGCAGCTGATTTTGCCAATGGTTCGGTTGTTCTTACCCTCGAGGTGATGAGCAACGCACCCTGCACACAGCTGGTTACCGACAGCAAACTGCTCACCCTTTTGAATGAGCCTGTGGCCAATGCTGGTGTTGACGCATCAGTATGTGAAGGTTCAACCTTTATGGTAACTACAGCCACAGCATCCAACTACAGTACATTAAGCTGGAGCACATCAGGATCGGGAAGCTTCTCGGGACAAAACACCATCAACCCCATTTATACCCCAAGTGCTACCGACATCGCCAACGGCTCAGTTATACTTACCCTCACAGCCACTGCAGCATCTCCTTGCAGCAATACTGCAGCAGATCAGATGGTGCTCACCATTCAAAGGGCGGCCACAGCCAATGCAGGCAGCGATGCAGCCATTTGCGAAGGCAGCACTCATACCCTGAGTGGTTCGGTTTCAAACAGTACATTGTTTAGCTGGAGCAGCAGCGGAACCGGAACATTTGCCAATGGTTCCACACTTACCCCAACTTACACTCCCGGCGCAGCCGACATCACAGCCGGCAGTGTTACCATTACACTCACAGCTTTTGCAACAGCTCCATGCAGCACTCCTGCCACCGATATCATGATACTGACCATCACCCGTCAGCCTCAGGTATATGCCGGTGCCGATGCAGTGAGCTGCAGCTCAGATTACACAATTACTGACGCCACTGCAAGCAGCTACAATACACTTGCATGGTCAACTTCAGGAACCGGAACATTTATCAACCCGGGTTCAATCAATCCAACCTATGTTGCCAGTCTTGCTGATATTTCATCAGGCAACGTAACCCTGACACTTACTGCAACAGGAAATTCACCTTGTACCAATAATATTTCCGATGCACTTGTGCTTTCATTTGCACCAATTCCAACAGTTTCGGCAGGTAGTGATGATGCAGTATGTGGCAACGACAGTTATTCACTTACAGGAGCATCAGCAGTAAATTATTCAACCATTACCTGGAGCACCAGCGGAACCGGAACTTTCTCCAATACTACACTGGTAAATCCTGAGTATTATCCAAGTGCTGCAGATGTTGCTTCAGGTTCGGTTGTACTTACAATTACTGCTTCAAGCCTTGCTCCATGCAATACCACTGCTTCAGACAACATGACGCTGACATTCAACCTGACCCCTCAGGCCAATGCCGGCCCCAATGCCAACAGTTGCGGAACAGCTTCATTCCAGGTAACCGGAGCCACAGCCTCGAATTATGCTACCATTTACTGGACTCACAATGGAACAGGAACCATAACAGGAGCCAATACCATTTCTCCGGTTTACACTCCTTCGCAGGGTGATGTAACCAACGGACAGGTAACACTCACTTTGCATGCTACAGCCATTGCTCCTTGCACAGGCGAAGTCACTTCAGCTATGAACCTCAATCTGCAGGCTGGTCCATTGGCCAATGCAGGTGCTGATGTTTCCATTTGCGAAGGACAGAGTTATACACTCTCGGGAGCTACTGCAAGTGGTTATGCAACCTTGTTGTGGAGCAGCAGCGGATCGGGAACTTTCAGCAACACAGCTGCTATTAATCCGGTGTATTACCCAAGTGCAGGAGATATTGCTTCAGGATCAGTTATCCTTACAATGACCCTTCAGGGAGCACCTCCATGCAACACTGTTGCCGCTGATTTTATGGTGCTTACCATTCAAAGATTGCCGGTTGCCAACGCAGGCCCCAATGCAGTTGCCTGTGGCAGCACTTATCAGCTGATCAACGCCTCTGCTGCGAATTATTCATCAGTATACTGGACCAGCAGTGGAACAGGTTTCTTCTCAAACAGTGCATTGGTAAATCCGGTGTATACCCCAAGTGCAGGCGACATTGCTGCCGGCTCGGTAACACTCACCCTCACTGCTACAGGAGTAAGTCCTTGCAACAATCAGACAGCCAGCCAGATGATACTTACCATCGGAGCACCAGTAACCGCCAGCGCCGGAGTTGACGGCAGCACCTGCGGCACCACTCCATTTACCGTAAGTACTTCATCGGCAAGCAATTATTCAAGCATTAACTGGACATCTTCAGGAACAGGAACCTTTGCCAACCAGAATACCCTGTATCCAACATATACACCGGGTGCAGGCGACGTAGCTTTAGGCGCTGTTACCCTTACCATGCATGTACAAGGCAACTCACCCTGCTTTACCAATCTGCAGGACAATATGCTGCTTACCATTCTGAATACAGCTACAGCATATGCCGGTCCTGACGCACAGGTTTGCAGCGGAAGCAGCTATACTGTAACAGGAGCTTCGGCCACCAACTATGCAGCCATCAGCTGGAGCAGCACCGGTACCGGAACTCTTGTCAGCGGTAATACACTCAGCCCGACTTACATTCCGAGTGCTCAGGATTACCTGAACGGAAATGTAATCCTTACATTAACAGCAGTTTCGAGCGCACCATGTACTGGAAATATCAGTGACGAAATGGTAATTACCTTTGCCAACGGGCCTTTGGCCAATGCCGGCCCTGATGCTGAGATTTGTTTCGGCGTTAGTTATAATGTAACCGGTGCAACAGCTTCAGGGTACACCACGCTTAACTGGACATCCTCGGGCACCGGAACACTGGTAAATGCAGCATCACTCACTCCTACCTATATTCCTTCAAATGCCGATCGCGTAGCAGGTTCAGTAAATCTGATCCTGACAGTTCAGGGAGCAGCACCTTGCTTTGGTTCACATACCGATGCCATGACACTCACCATCAGCTCCCTGCCAACCGCTTCACCGGTAATCAGCGGACCACAGAATGTTTGTGCCGGCCAGGCAGGAGTTGTTTATTCAGTAATTCCAGTACAGTATGCTACTTCATACAACTGGATTCTTCCCTCGGGAGCTACTATTGTTTCCGGAGCCAATACTTCAAGCATTGTGGTTGATTTCTCCATGTCGGCAGTTTCAGGCAACATATTCGTAACTGCTTCAAGTGCATGCGGTAGTGGCCCAGTGTCAGCTGCTTATGCAGTAACTGTTAGTCCTCTTCCCGGAAACCCGGGCATGATCATGGGCCCTGCTGCCATTTGCCAGAATACTTCAGGTGTGATTTACTCAATCAATCCTGTGAGCGGTGCAACAGCATACCAGTGGACAGTTCCTGCCGGAGCAACAGTGGTTGCCGGAACCGGAACCAACATCATTACTGTTGATTTCTCAATAACGGCCATTTCAGGCGATATAACTGTAACTCCGCAGAACACATGCGGAAACGGAAATACATCTACCCTCGCTGTAACCGTTAATCCTATGCCGGTTGCTCCGGTAATCACCGCCAACGGACCTATTGAATTCTGCGAAGGAGGAAGTGTCGAGCTTACTGCAACTGCCGGATATGCTTCTTACCTCTGGTCGAACGGAATGACCACCCAAAGTATTATCGTAAATACTTATGGTACTTATTCAGTGGTAGCCAGTGATGCAGCTGGTTGTGCAAGTCTTCCGTCAAATGAAATAACTGTAAATGTTCACATGCTGTTTGTTCCTGATGTAACCGCCAGCGGACCAACCGATCTGTGCCAGGGTGGAAGTGTTATTCTCTCGGCTCCTGCCGGATATGCGTCATACTTGTGGAGCAACGGACAAACATCACAGAGTATAACAGTAACCACCAGCGGTGTATTCAATGTTACTGTAACCGATGCATTTGGCTGTACCAGCCTGCCTTCGGCCAATGTAACTGTAACTGTTCATCCTGCGCCGCCCACCCCGGTAATCACACCCGGCGGACCACTCAATTTCTGTGCAGGCGGTAGTGTAACCCTTTCGGCTCCAGCCGGATATGCATCCTACCTGTGGTCAAACGGTGAAACAACCCAAAGTATTCTGGTTACATCAAGCGGTGTATTCTCTGTAACAGTAAGCGATCTTTACGGATGCAGCAGCATGCCATCGGCATCGGTAACCGTAAATGTAAATCCTTATCCTGCAACACCCGCTATCATTGCCAATGGCCCGACTACGTTCTGTAACGGAGGCAGTGTGGTACTGACAGCAACTCCTGGATATGCTTCATATCTCTGGTCGAATGGCGAAACAACCCAAAGTATAACTGTATCAGTTTCAGGTTCATACACTGTAATTGTCACCGACAATATCGGATGTTCGAGTCAGCCTTCGGCACCGGTAAGCGTTACTGTGCTTCAGCCGCCAACACCAACTATTGTTGCCAACGGTCCTGTTATGTTCTGCAGTGGTGGTAGTGTAATGCTTACCGCACCTGCCGGATATGGCGGATATTTATGGTCGAATGGCGAAACAACCCAAAGCATTACTGTAACAGTTTCGGGAAGTTATTCGGTGCAGGTAACTGATGCCAACGGATGTATCAGCGATCCGTCGAATGTAATAGTGGTAACAGTTTATTCACCTGCTGTTCCTCCCACTATTGTAGCGCTGGGCCCCACCACCATTTGCGATGGTGAATCAGTAACTCTTTCGGCGCCTGCTGGTTATGCCGGATATTTCTGGAACAACGGGCAGACCACCCGCAACATCCTGGTAAGCGCCGCGGGTAACTATTTTGTAACCGTAACCGATGCCAACGGATGTACATCAGCTCCTTCAAACACCATTACAGTAAGTGTAATTCCTCAGCCGGATGCAGATGCAGGTTCCAATGCCAGTATATGTGCCGGATCGAACTATACCATTACCGATGCAACAGCAACCAATTATTCAACATTGGTTTGGACAAGTTCAGGCTCAGGGTTCTTTGTGAACAATGGCAACCTTGATCCTACCTATGTACCTTCGGCTGGTGATATTTCAACCGGAAGTGTAATACTTACGCTCTCGGCTGTTGGATTCGGCCCATGCACCATGGCAGCGCAAAGTTCCATGCTGCTGAGCATATCCAATGCACCCACGGCTTACGCCGGAACTGACTTTAACATCTGTGAAGGCAGCAACATCAATATTTCGCTGGCCACTGCCGGCAACTATCAGTCGTTGAGCTGGTCAACCACCGGTTCAGGCCTGTTCCTGAACGGAAACACACTCACTCCGACATACATCCCCAGTGCGCTGGATATCAACAGCGGGCTGGTGTCACTTACTTTGACTGCATGGCCCATGACCCCCTGCGCCAACCCGGCAACAGACGCGCTTATGGTAACCATTAACCGCGCACCCCAGGTATTTGCCGGCAACAACACAAGTTTGTGCCCGCCCAACCAGTACACCACCCTGAGTGCAACTGCCAGCAACTATACAAATTTACTCTGGACAACCAATGGAACCGGAACCTTTACCGATCCCACTTCATTGGTAACCGTTTACAGCCCGAGTGCCGCCGACATCAGCAACGGATCGGTAACCCTGACACTGACGGGTTATGCCAACAGCCCGTGTTCAAATGTAAGCGACGATATTGTGCTGGTACTTGTACCATCACCTGTAGCCAATGCCGGCCCCGACCGCCTGATTTGCGAAGGTGAGAATGTGATTGTCAACGGAACTGCATCGGGATACCAGTCTGTTTTCTGGACAACTTCGGGCAGTGGTACCATTGTGAACGGCAATACCTTAACACCGACTTACATACCGAGTGTTGCCGATATCAACAACGGCTGGGTGACGCTTACCCTTACAGCCAACCCGCTGGCTCCGTGCGCAGTTCAGGCCATTGACGCCATGCAGTTGAATATCACCCGGACTCCTATGGTATTTGCCGGTAACGACATGAGTTTATGTCCGGCAGGCCCTTATACCACAAGCACTGCAACAGCTTCAAACTACAGCTATATTGAGTGGACAACCACCGGAACAGGCACCTTCTCGGGCCCCAACAACCTGGTAACTGTTTACACCCCCTCAGCTGCAGATATTACCAATGGTGCTGTTACCCTGACATTAACAGGGTATGCAAACAGCCCCTGTTCACCGGCAAGCAGCAATATTGTGCTGTTGCTTTCAAATGCTCCTGTAGCCAATGCCGGGCCTGATCATCTGATCTGCGAAGGCAGCATGATAAGTATTACCGGAGCATCGGCTTCAAATTACCAGTCATTAAACTGGGCTACATCCGGGACCGGAACATTTATTAACGGCAATTCGCTCACCCCGACCTACCTCCCGGGCATTGCCGATATCACAAACGGCACAGTAATTCTGAGCCTGACTGCCACACCGGTTTCTCCATGTGCAACTGCTGCCAGTGATGCTACTGTTGTCACCATATCGCGCAATCCTCAGATTTTTGCCGGTGATGATACTACCCTTTGCCCCGCCGGACCATACACCACCACTACAGCCACAGCAGCTTTTGCAACCATGCTTCAGTGGAGCACTAACGGAACAGGCTCCTTCAGCGATGCAAATGCACTGGTTACAACCTACAATCCTTCAGCTCAGGATATAACCATCGGAACTGTAACCCTTACCCTTACCGGCTATGCCAATGCTCCATGCAGTAATGTAAGCGACGATATAATCCTGAATCTCTCCATGCCTGCAACTGTGAATGCCGGTGCTGATGTAACCATTTGCGAAGGCATGCAGCATACCATTTCAGGAGCTTCGGCTGCAAACTATCAGTCAATCAGCTGGATAAGCAGCGGAACCGGGGTAATTATGAATGGCAATACGCTTAATCCTACTTACATACCCAGTATGGCCGATATCACCAACGGAGGAGTAATTCTCAGCTTAGTTGCCACACCGTTGGCCCCATGTACCGGAAATGTGACCGATGCCATGCAACTGACCATTGTGCGCACACCTCAGGTGTTTGCCGGAACCGATGCGGCCATTTGCCCTCCGGGATCCTATACCATCAGCGATGCAACGGCCTCCAATTATCTGGCTTTACAGTGGACCAGCAGCGGAACAGGAAGTTTCTCAAACAATGCCACCCTGGTTACCATTTATAATCCATCTCCTGCAGATATAGCAGCCGGTACTGTAACCCTTACCCTCACAGGATATGCAAACAGCCCATGCGCCAATGCTTCTGATGATCTGGTATTGTATTTTATTCCTGAAGCCACAGCCAATGCAGGTGCTGATGCAGAAATCTGCGGTGGTTCCCAGTTTATTGTTTCAGGAGCCTCGGCCTCAAATTACTCAAGCCTTAACTGGAGTACAAGCGGCACAGGTGTCTTTATAAATAACGGAACACTTACGCCTACCTATATTCCCAGCGGAGCCGACATCAGCAATGGTATGGTATTCCTTACGCTGACCGCCAATCCTATCGCACCTTGTTCGGTTCAGGCCAGCGATGCGTTGATTCTTACCATAAACGGCGCAGCCCAGGCCAATGCCGGCCCTAACGGACAAGCATGCTATGGCGACAACTTCTATCTTGCAGGCGCCTCAGCAGCAAACTATTCAGATATTCTCTGGACCAGCTCGGGTACCGGCACCTTTACCAATCCTACCGAAGTGAATGCAACATACATTCCTTCAGCTGCTGACCTTGCCGCCGGAAATGTTACCCTTACCCTTACTGCCTATGGCAACAGTCCATGCAGTGATCAGTCAGACTTTATGGTGCTCTCCATTACCCCTGGCGCTACGGTTGATGCCGGCGACGACCTGAATATCTGCTTCGGTCCGGCTCCTGTAACCGGCGCATCTGCCACCAATTATTCAAGTCTGCAATGGACTGTTTCATTCGGAAGCGGTTTACTGGTGAATGCCGGCAATATAATGCCTACCTATGTCCCAAGTGCCGGAGACCTTGCCAACGGTTATGTAATCCTTACACTTACCGTGAATCCGCTGGCACCTTGTACCGATCCTATAGCCGATAACAAAACCCTCACCATCAGCGAAACGCCACTGGTTGATGCAGGTCTTGATGAAACCATCTGCGAAGGCTCAAGCTACACCATTAACGATGCTTCTGCAGCCAATTATGCCATGCTGGTCTGGAGTTCATCAGGAACAGGTAGCTGGGTAAACATCAACACCCTGAATCCTACATATACCCCCAGTACTGCTGATATAGCTGCCGGATCGGTGGTTCTGACCCTTTCAGCCAGCAACGGCGCTTGTCCGGTGGTAACCGATTACAAGCAACTCAACATTCAGCGCGAAGTAATGGTAAATGCAGGCATTGATGCAGCCATCTGCGAAGGTTCATCCTATACGCTGATGACAGCTTCGGCTGCAGGATACAGCAACCTGCTGTGGTCATCATCGGGTTCAGGAAGCTTTAGTAATGCCAATGCTTTAAATCCGGAGTATATCCCAAGCCCGGCCGATATCGCTGCCGGCAGCGTAGTGCTGACTTTAACCGGTATTTCATCCATGCCATGCTCAGGAAGCGATTCCGATGATATGACATTGCTTATCAGATATGCTCCGCTTGCAGATGCAGGTACCGACGGGCAGATCTGCCAGGGTGAACAGTACGTCATTGCCGATGCCGTGGCCTACGATTATGCAACGGTAATCTGGACCACCAGCGGAACCGGTACATTCATCAATGGATCGTCCCTCACAGCTACATACATCCCCAGTCCGGCCGATATTGCTGCAGGCAGTGTAACACTAACCCTTATTGCTTCAAATCCTCCGTGTGCTGATGCCACCGACAGCCAGTCACTTACCATCATTCCGCTGGCCCAGGTAAACGCCGGACCGGATGTGACGATCTGTAAGCTGTGCAACCATACGGTTTCGGGAGCATCGGTCACCAATGCCTTAAGTTATGCATGGTCTTCCACCGGAAACGGGACCTTCATAAATGGCAATACCCTCACCCCGACCTATCAACCAAGTGCCGGAGACATTTCCAACGGATCGGTCACATTGATTCTGACGGCTGAAAGCGCCTCATATTGCGGCAGTTACAGCGACGAAATGGTAATCTTCATCAACCAGACTCCGGATATCGAATTTACCTGGAGCCCGGTTTGTGCAGGCCAACCCACAAATTTCGAGGTTGATCCGTCGGTTACCGACATCAATGCAATTGCAGTATGGCACTGGAATTTCGGCGACGGATTCTATTCCAATGAAATGAATCCGACCCATACCTTCCCGGCTCCGGGGGCCTATAACGTAACACTCACGGCAACAGATACTTCAGGGTATTCATCATTACTCACCCACATCGTTGAAATCCGCAGTACACCCATTGCCTTCTTCAGTTTCGACACCCCCAATTGCATGGGAGAATCAACACAATTCCACAACCTGTCATCGACCGAAAATGGTTACATTACACGCTGGGTATGGAATTACGGTGACGGATCTGCCACAGATACCATTTACTTCCCCAATGATCCAAATGTTGCGCATACCTATGCCAATGCGGGTATCTTTGAAGTAACACTCAACGTGCTGAATTCCTTCGGCTGTGAAAATACCTGGTCTACACAGGTAACAGTAACGCCCAATCCTGTTGCCAACTTCTACTACACTACCCTTTGCGAAGACTTGCTGGTTAACTTCCAGGATGCCTCCTTCCCCAACGGCGCAGGCAATGTGGTAAGCTGGGCATGGAATTTTGACGATCCTGCATCCGGAATTTTCAACACATCGGATCTTGAAGATCCCCAGCACATTTTCAGTGCTCCGGGAACTTACAATGTGACCCTTACGGTAACCAACTTCAACAATTGCAGCGGCACTATTACCAAGCAGGTTGTTGTAGGTGAAGCTCCTGCTGTTGAGTTCACCTGGGAAGCATCGTGTGCTTCATCACTTACCAGCTTCTTTGCCGACGAAACAGTAATCAATGTAAATGCGATAGCAAGCTACGCATGGCAATTTGGTGATGGCGGACAGTCGAATCTGCAAAATCCTCAGCACATGTACGCTGCTGCCGGAGATTATACCGTAGTTCTCACTGTTACCGATACTGCCGGATGTTCAAACTCAGTAAGCCATCTGGTAACAGTTAGCGCGCTGCCGGTTGCTTTCTTCAGCTTCAGCGAGCCTACCTGTTTCGAAACTACCACTGTATTCAACGACCTGTCATACGCTTCAAGCGGATATATCGCAGAATGGGAATGGATATTCGGCGACGGAAACTCAACTACTGTTACTTTCCCCAATAACCCGAATGTTGTTCACCAGTATGCCAACCCGGGTGTTTATAATGTAACTTTGAATATAAGCACATCATTGGGGTGCGAAAATACCGTTACCCGCCAGGTGGTGGTATCCCCGAATCCTGTGGCCAATTTCGATGCAGCTACGGCTTGTCTCGGCGAACCGGTTGCATTTACCGACCTTTCGCAGACCAACGGCGGCGGAAACATCGTCAACTGGAACTGGAATTTCGGCGATCCGACTTCAGGGGTAAACAACACCTCAACGCTGCAGAACCCGGCACATACTTATGCACAACCCGGCACATACACTGTCAGCCTGATTGTGACCACTGCCAATACTTGTGCCGATACGACTACTATGGACATTACCATAGCTCCGGCTCCCGTTGTTGACTTTGTGTTCACCAATGCATGTTCAAACGATACCATTCAGTTTACCAGTTCAACCTTTGTGAATCCTGCCACCACCCTTAGCTGGTTCTGGGAGTTTGGCGACGGCACCACTTCGGTGGAAGCTGATCCTCAACACATCTATGCTACCCATGGGATTTTCACCGTCAGCCTGACCATTACCGACGACCAGGGTTGTACAGCAACAGCTGTTCATCCGGTAAGTGTGGTTCCCGGCCCGCAGGCAATGTTCGGATTCAATGCACCGGCCTGTTCCGGCTCAGAAGTGCAGTTCAACGATCTGTCTGTAACCAATGGCAGCATAATCACCTCATGGTTCTGGGACTTCGGCGATGGCAACACACAACTGGTCACTGCACCGGGCAATCCGAATGTAAGCCATGTATATGCCAATGCCGGTGTATATACCGTAACACTGACCATTACAAACCTGCAGGGTTGCGATGCCTCTTCAAGTATGAATGTGGTGATTGTACCCGGCCCAGTTGCCGAATTCACCTTCGACGAAGGATGCCAGGGAAGCCAGGTGGCATTTACCGACCTTACAGCTACCAATGGCGGCACTGTAATTGTACAATGGCTCTGGAACTTCGGCGATCCCGCTTCAGGTATTGCCAACACTTCCAACCTGCAGCATCCGGTTCATATCTTCAACACGGCCGGAACATACACTGTAACCCTTGAAGCAACCAGCGCCAGCGGATGTATAAACAGTGTGCAACATGACGTGGTTATCACTCCTCCGCCGGCAGTGGCCTATATCATCACCTCCGGTACCTGCGTCAGCGAACCTGTAGCATTTGAGCCTGATACCGCAATTATGGACCTTAACTCCATCGCATCTTTCGAATGGAATTTCGGCGACGGAACACCTGTTTCAAATGTCACTTACCCGGTTCATGTTTACAATGTAGCAGGAAGTTTCCAGGTTACCCTGACCGTGTTCAACAACGATGGTTGCTCCAACAGCATCACACAAACAGTGAATATCGGCGCCATCCCTGTAGCTGCCTTCAGTTTTGTAAGCGGCTGCACCGGTAACACAACCAGTTTCAGTGACCTTTCGTATGCAGTAACCGGAGAACAGATCACCGGATGGTTCTGGAATTTCAACGATCCCAACGTAGCGCCAGGCACCGATACTTCAACCTTGCAGCACCCTGAGTACCATTATTCAGCACAGGGATTATACAATGTTACCCTGACCGTAACCAGCATCAGCGGTTGCCAGGGCAGCATCACCATGCCGGTGCAGATATTCCCCGCGCCCGTTGCAGCATTCAGCTATATTACCAATGCCTGTTCAAACGGATCGGTTTACTTCCAGGATGCTTCTTCGAGCTACATGGGGGCCATCACCAATTGGGAATGGACCTTTGCCCCCGGCTATACTTCAACACTTCAGCATCCGCATCACAACTTCTATCACACGGACAGTTGTTACAATGTGCAGCTGGTTGTTACTGACATGCGCGGCTGTGTGGATACCCTGATTCAGGAAGTATGTATTCCTGAAGGTCTTCAGGTTGAGATTGAACATACGGTAACCTGCCATGGCGACACCACCCTGTTCAACCCGTTACTGATTGCACCGGCCGGAGATTCACTGGTTGCCTTCCAATGGAATTTCGACGATGTCAATTCAGGAATTCACAACACCTCAATCCTGCGCAACCCGGTCCATTTCTTCCAGAATACCGGTTCCTACCTGGTTTCGCTGGTTGCAACGGATATCAACAATTGCCAGACTACCGTTTACAAGCGGGTAGAAGTGCTTGAACTTCCTGTCCCGGGCTTCAGCTATGTTGCCGGCTCCTGCGACAGCACCATCTACTTCACTGACCTGTCGGCTGGCAATGGCTCAGGTATCGCTACCTGGATCTGGAACTATGGCGACGGCACATCCGACACCCTTACTGCAGGCCCTGCCAATACGAGCCACTTCTATAACACTTCTGGCATCTTTAATGTGAGCCTGACCACCATTTCGGAACATGGCTGCATGGCAGTATTTACACAGGATGTTGAACGCATGCCATGCATCAGCGCGGTATTTGCATCGGTTGACACCCTGAGCTGCGAACGGCACGCCCTTACATTCGAGGATTACTCAATCTGCGGTAATCCGATTGACAGGTGGGAGTGGATTTTCGGCGACGGTGACACCCTGATATACAATGAGCCACGTCCTTCGGTAACCCATACCTATCAAGTGAGCGGCAGCTACCATGTAAGCCTGATTGTGTCAACCACCGTTTCGGGTAAGTCCGTCAGCGATACTACAACCATCACTGTTAACGTACTTACATCGCCCATCGCCAGGTTCTTTGCTCCGGATGTCTGCCTGAACAGCAACACCATCTATACCGATCAGTCGGAATGGACCGGATCAAAGATTGACCGCTGGTTCTGGGATTTCGGCGACCCCAACTCGGTTTACGACACCACCTCTGCCAGAAATCCCGCTTACAGATACGACAAGCCCGGCATATACAATACCCTGCTCACCGTTACCAACGTACTTGGCTGCACCGATACTACAAGCCACCCGCTCACCGTGCACAATCTGCCGGAAGCCAACTTCAGCTACAGCCTGGCTTGTCAGAACAACCACACCTTGTTCAACGACCTTACCGAAACCGGAGACACAACAATCGGGCAATGGTGGTGGAGATTCAGCGATTCGCTCAACATGCTTGGCCTGGCCGGTGTTCAGAATCCCCACTTCGTATTTAAGAATACCGGAACCTACAATGTTGAACTGATTGTGGTTGACAACTTTGGTTGCCGCGATACCGCATCCACCACCCTGGTTGTAAACCCCAAACCCATCAGCGCCTTTTCTTTGACGGAAAACTATGAAAATACACAGGGAAGGGTACTTTTCAACAACGGCTCCATTGGCGCAACGGCTTATGAGTGGGATTTCAGCACAGGCATACAATCATTCGAAATCGAACCCGTGGTTGACTTCCCCGGCGACGGAACCTATGCAGTGACCCTGGTTACCATCAATGAGTTCGGCTGCCCTGACACCCTTAAAGTAGACTACAGCCTGATGTTCAAAGGGCTATGGGTACCCAATGCCTTCTCACCCAACAACCCGAATGCAGCAGTTAGGCTCTTCAAACCGGTGGGTATCAACCTGAGTAAGTATACCATTGAGGTTTATGACACCTGGGGAAATCTCCTCTGGACATCGAGCGAACTGGATGCCAACGGCGCTCCGGCTGAAGGATGGAATGGCGTATTCAACGGAAACCTGCTGCCTCAGGATACCTACATGTGGAAAGCTACCGCCATCTTTAAGGATGGGACCATCTGGCGGGGCAACGATGTAGGTAAGCGCAGCAATATGCCTGAAAAAACCTATGGCACTGTAACGCTGATCAGGTAAACCGAACGCAGATTAACTGACAAAAGGAAAAAATCACAGTCATGAAAAAGACAAGCTTATACCTACTGATCATTTTATCCCTGATGGTTGTTAAAACCGCGGTGGCACAGGATCCGCTTTTCTCACAATTCTACAACAACCCGGTTTATTATAATCCGGCTGCCGTGGGACTTAACCCGGGCTTGCGTGCAAGGTTTAACATACGCGAACAGTGGCCGCAACTTCCGGGAGACCTGCGCTCTTACACCTTCAGCATGGATATCGCCGAACGCAATATCCCCGGCTCCGGCGGGCTCGGACTGGTTGTGATGAGTGACAATGCGGGTACGGGATACCTGAAAACGTCAAGCGTCGGGCTTTCCACTTCGGTGAGGGTTCCTTTGCAGGAAAATATGGTAACCCAGGTAGGTATCATGACCTCCTTTGTGCAGAAAAGACTGAACTGGGATAACCTGGTGTTTACCGACCAACTGAACCCTGTTTATGGAAATATCTACGAATCGAGTTTCCAGGCTCCGGACAACGGAAATGTCTTCTATCCCGATTTCTCTGCCGGTGGTATCTTCCGATTTACGGAAAGCAGTAATACTTTCAGTGCCATTCAGGGAACTTTCGGGGTTGCCGTCCATCATTTGTTCAGGCCCAATGAGTCGTTTCTGGGACTTACTTCTCCACTGCCACGAAAACTGGCCATTACCGGTGATATTATTCTTGAAATCGACGGCGGAGGTGATAAACTATATTTCCAGCGTCAGGAATCCAATAAAGGGACATTTAAGTTCAATCCGGGTTTTATTTATGAATCGCAGGCCGATTTTAAAACCTATGCCGTTGGGGTGAATATCCTGAAATCCTCTATCTATACAGGGGTTTGGTTTCGCAACCGTACCACGGAGCTTACCAAATCGAATGACCTGATATTTATGCTGGGGCTGAATGCTCCGCTTTCGGGCGCTACCCGCATGAAAATCAACTATACCTACGACTTCGTACTTACTGAAATCAGAACTGTTACAGGCTGCTCTCATGAAGTATCCATCATTCTCGAACTGGATGATTTTAATATTTTCAACCGCGGACGCAGTAGCGGAGGCTTTGGGTTCTCAAACAGGAATTACCGTTCGAAACAAGAGCTTGAATGCTGTCCGTTCTGATAAAGATAAAGCGATCCCCCCGACCATTCATTCTATAAATGGTTTTCGCACGAAGAGGCTCCGAAAGGAGCCTCTTTTAGTGTAAAGAATGGACAAGATTTACAGGAATTTCAGATTCCGGATTTCGGATTTCAGATTTCGGACCTTAAACCTACTTCGCCACCTTCGCGCTATTCATTTAAACCTCTCTCTCAAATTGTCAGACAGGATTTACAGGATTTACAGGAATTCCGGATTTCGGATTTCGGATTTCTGACCTTAAACCTACTTCACCACCTTCGCGCTATTCATTGAAACCTCTCTTTCTCAAAATGTCAGACAGGATTTACAGGATTTACAGGATCTGCTTTCCCCTGAAATCATTGAACCGAATGCAGTAAGCACAGCAAAGCTAATCTTTTTTGCCACGAATGCACGAATGAATTCTCACTAATGAGACACAGAAACACCAGGACCCACTGAATAATTTTGGAATTCTATACCAGCACATGCGCTCTGGAATCTTAAATTGTTAAATCTTTTGCCTCTTTAAAACCACAATAGGCACACTAGAGCACAATAGATCAAATCCGGTAAGCAAGTGCTCCTAAGTTTGCCACGGTTTATAAAACTGAGGTAAGTAAGCATTGATATGATTGTCTGCGCCAACCTTAGGTTTCGTCCCGGCCTGCATCAATCAACGACATGACCTAACAAGTTTTCTTTCAACTTGTTAGGTCTTCTTGCTTTTTTTTATCCCTCCGCGTTCTCTGCGCACTTAGCGTTTAAATTAACCGCAGAGACCGCCGAGGTCTTACGCAGAGGGCCGCAGAGAGCTATCTGTAGTAATAGTATGCTTGATTCTTTTACCACAAAAACGCCAAAATACTAAAAACCACAGAGTATTTTTAGCATCCTTTACCTGCGCAAGCAGCCTGGAATCTTTGAACCGATCCAGATAGCTATCGGGACTATCGGGATCGGTTCTTCATCTCACTATCCCTCACGCGCGGGACTCAGAATGACAATACATTAACGATAATCAAAGTGGACTTGGTGGCTACAAAGCCATCACCAGGTCCACTCCCCTTTAAACCCATGTAAGTCAAAGTCATTGTGAGCGCTGGCGAAGAACCGATTCGCCAGGAGCGGAGAGCTTACCGATGGTAATCTTTCAATTCAGCCGGACAACAGTGATTTCTTTTAAATTACTACAAAAACAGCAGTTGCGTAAGAATATACACAGGCAGCAGCACTACCAGCGAGAACTTGATCATATAACCAAAGAACCCGGGCATATCAATCTTATTCTCTTCAGCAATGGCTTTAACCATAAAGTTGGGACCGTTGCCGATGTAGGTCATGGAACCAAAGAATACGGCACCCACCGAGATGGCTTTGAGCAGATAGTCAGGGATTCCGGCAACAAGTCCTGTTGCGGAAGCATCGGTAAGACCAAGCGCAAGGTTATAAAACGATACAGCCGTGGGAGCGTTATCGAGGAATGAACTGAGGGCTCCTGTGGCATAATAGAATTGCGCCACGGTTTCAACACCCAGGGATTTTGCGTTGGCTTCGAGCCATAGCAGGGCCGGAACCATAGTGATAAATATACCCAGAAAGAGATAAGCCACCTCAATGATGGGACCATAGGTAAACTTATTGGCCTGCCTCAGTTTCGAAGAGGTGAAATAAAGCGATAGTCCGGCCATTAATAGTATTGCCGCTTCGCGGATAAATGCCAGGTAATGGTTGTGCTCAATAGCGGGGATATATTGCTTATTGAGGAAAGCTACCGAAAGTACAACGCCGGCCAGGAAGAAAAAGTTAAACCGGCCCCTGAGCTTGATCGGGTGAATATTGGTCTTGTCGAAAATAATGTTTGCCGGTGGTTCCTTGCGATAGAAATATTTATCGGTAAAGTAATAGATAAGCAGCAACAATCCGTTGGTAAACAACCACTCAGGAAGCAGATGGAAGAACCAGGTAAAAGGGGCTCCCCTCAGGTAAAGCAGAAACAAAGGCGGATCTCCCAGCGGCGTAAGCAAACCTCCGGCATTGGCGACAATGGCAATAAAAAACAATATGGTATGTACCTTGTACCACCTTTCGGCATTGGTATTGATCACCGGGCGGATCAGCAGCATGGCGGCTCCTGTGGTTCCCATAAAAGAAGCCAGTACTGCGCCTATCGCCAGAAAAACAGTGTTGATGGATGGTTTTGCTTCGATATCCCCGCTCAGGTTAATCCCTCCGGTAATGATAAACAATCCTCCCAGCAGTATAATGAAAGGCAGGTAGTCAAAAATCAACTGATGTTCAAGATTGTGAAGAAATCCTGTGGCAATCAGGTAAATGGCTGTCGGTATCCCCAGCACCAGTGAAACAATAAGCTTGTTTCTGTTGCTCTCCCACCAGTGGTGAAACATCAGGGGGCCTACCGCGATCATCATCAGCATCACAAAGAACGGAATAGAAGCATACAAGGGGATGCTTTCATGCAAACCATGTTCCATAAGTATATTTTTGGAGTTTAAAGTGCGCTAAAGTAAGAAAATCAACCAAAAAAAGCCAAATGTAAATTTAATTATTTATATACTTATTTACATATTTATTATATTGTATGCCAATAAATTACAGCAAACCACTGTTATACTATTCTATTATTATGAGCAAATGTTCATAAAATCATTACAATTCATACCCGAACCGCTTCAGTTGTTGCGGATCATCGCGCCAGTCTTTACTCACCTTTACCCGGAGCTCAAGATAGACCTTACCTTCAATAAAAGCTTCAATATCTTTCCGGGCGGCCATCCCCAGCCCTTTTATGGATTTGCCGTGATGCCCCAGGATAATAGCCTTCTGCGATTCCCTGGCCACGTATATTGTTGCAGTAATGTGGGTAATATTTTCCTTCTCCTTGTACTCATCAACGGCAACTTCAACAGAATAAGGAATCTCCTGTTTGTAATACAGCAATATTTTCTCGCGGATGATCTCGGAAACGAAAAACCGCATTGAACGGTCGGTCAATTCATCTTTGGGATAATATGCCGGTGACTCAGGAAGTTTCTCAAGCAGTGTATCGAAAACGCGGTCAAGATTAAACCGGTGCAGGGCCGAAACCGGAATGACCACTTCACCCGGAAACTGCGCTTCAAGTTTTGCCAGCAGGGCGACTGCCTCTTCCTGTGTGCAAAGGTCAATTTTATTGAGCACTGCGATCACAGGCCTGTTCAGGGAGTTGAGCCGGGCAAGAAAAGTATCTTCAAATGCGGCATCGTCTTTTTCGGTAACCAGCAGGAAAATATCTGCATCCTCTATGGCTGCATCTACAAATTTCATCATCGACTCATGAAGTTTGTAGTGAGGTTTTACCATTCCGGGCGTATCGGAATATACAATCTGGAAGTCATCTCCGTTCACGATTCCCATAATCCGGTGACGGGTAGTCTGGGCTTTTGAGGTAATAATGGAAAGCTTCTCTCCGACCAGGGCATTCATAAGGGTGGATTTCCCTACATTGGGATGCCCGATAATATTGACAAAACCCGACTTATGGTTCATTTGGAAAAAAATTAAGAATAAATTTGCACAGCAAAGAAACAAAATATATCTTTGCAGTCCGGTTCAAAAACCGGAATTATAGTGCGGGATGGAGCAGAGGTAGCTCGTTGGGCTCATAACCCAAAGGTCGTAGGTTCGAATCCTGCTCCCGCTACCAAAATCGAACAAAAGCCTTGTGATCAAGGCTTTTGTTGTTTTACAACATCACCTGAACCGGGTGCACACTGATAAGCCCCGGAATAAAAAATCACCCCGATTATGTCAAACATAATAGCAATTGTTGGCCGGCCCAATGTAGGAAAATCGACCTTCTTCAACCGCCTTACAGGCGAAAGGGCAGCCATCGTTGACCCTACGAGCGGTGTTACCCGCGACCGGCATTATGGTACCTCAGACTGGAATGGCATAGAGTTTTCAGTTATTGACACAGGTGGCGTGGTCATAGGAAGCGAAGATGTATTTGAGGATGCCATCCGCAAACAGGTAGAACTGGCCATGGAAGAAGCCGATGTAATCCTTTTCATGGTGGATGTCAAAGAAGGTATGTCGCCCCTCGACGAAGATGTGGCTGATCTGATCCGGCGCTCCCCTAAAAAGGTATTCCTCGTCGCCAACAAGGTGGATAACAGCAATCGCTCTGCTGATGCCATCGAGTTTTATTCCCTGGGATTCGAAAAAATCTATGAAATATCTGCCATCAACGGTTCGGGAACCGGCGAACTGCTCGACGATGTTGTAAAAGAGTTTGAAAATACGGTAAAGGAAGATATTCCCGACCTTCCGAAAATCGCCTTTGTTGGAAGGCCCAATGTTGGCAAATCATCCATGATCAACGCGCTGCTTGGCGATGAACGCAATATTGTTACCCCTGTTGCCGGCACCACCCGCGATTCGATTTATACCCGTTACAACAGTTTTGGTTTTGACTTTCTGCTGGTTGATACAGCCGGGCTTCGGAAAAAAGGGAAAGTAACGGAAAATATCGAGTTTTACTCCGTGATGCGCTCCATCCGGGCCATTGAGAACAGCGATGTTTGTGTGCTGATGCTTGACGCCACCCAGGGAATTGAAAGTCAGGATATTAATATTTTCAGTTTGATACAGAAAAACCACAAGGGCGTGGTGATCGTTGTGAACAAATGGGACCTGGTGGAAAAAGAAACCAATACCCACAAGGATTACGAAGAACTTATCAGAAGCCGGATCGCGCCATTCGCCGATGTACCCATTATTTTCACCTCAGTCATTAACAAACAGCGCATCCACAAGACCCTCGAAACAGCCAACAAGGTGAACAAAGCGCGCAGCCAGAACATTCCCACCCGCCAGCTGATGGATATCATGCTTCCGATTGTCACTGAAACGCCTCCTCCTGCTGTAAAAGGAAAATTTGTAAAAGTCAAATACATCACGCAACTCAAGCTGGCGTACCCGGCATTTGTATTCTTCTGCAATATGCCGCAATATGTTGCGGATCCTTACAAAAGATTTGTGGAAAACCGTATGCGTGAGCAGTTTGACTTCCATGGCGTCCCCATCGAAATCTTTTACCGCCAAAAGTAAAGCGCGATGGCTGACGATCTGCGAATCGACAAATGGTTGTGGGCCGCACGTATCTATAAGACCCGTACCATGGCCGGGGAAGCCTGCCGGGCCGGAAAAATTAAAATTGACGGAATTGCCGTCAAACCTTCACGGATCATCAAACCGGAAGATATCATCACGGTGAGCCTTGGTCCGCTTACACGCACAGTGAAGGTTAAAGCACTGATCCACAACCGTGTTTCCGCAAAACTTGTACCTGAATCGCTCGAAGACCTCACCCCTGCCGAGGAGTACGAACGCATTAAATTTATGCAGGAATTAAATGCCGAACGCCGCGACCGCGGAACCGGCAGGCCTACCAAAAAAGAGCGGCGGCTGATCGACAGGCTGAAGGGGCCTGAAAAGCCTTAAGACCTTCCTGCTGCGCTTCTGTTATTCCACCCTCAGTACCAGCCCCTTCAGATATTCCCCCTCGGGATGAAAGATGCTGACGGGATGATCGGCAGAATGACCGAGGTGATGAACAATCCGGACATCCCTTCCGGCTTCCATGCCTGCAGACATCGCCATGGAAATAAACATCTCCCGGCTCATCGCCTGCGAACATGAAAAAGTAAATAGAAAGCCACCCGGTTTAATTTTCTTCATGGCAGCTGCATTGATAAAGCGGTAACCCTGAAGCGCCTTATGGCGATCGGCATGCCGCTTGGCAAAAGCCGGAGGATCAAGAACAATAACATCAAAATCTTCAGGTATTCTTGTCAGGTAGCTTTTGGCATCGTCCACCACACTTTCATGCCTTTCAGCTTCCAGCCCGTTCAAACGGAGGTTGACCTCCAGCGTTTCCATTGCTTTGCGCGAACTGTCGAGGGAAGTAACATGAAGGGCGCCGGCCGCCAGTGCATAGACTGAAAAGCCACCTGTATAGCAAAAGGCATTGAGCACTTTCCGGCCATTGGCAAAACGGGCCAGCATAGCCCGGTTATCCCGCTGATCAAGGAAAAACCCGGTTTTCTGGCCGTTTATAAAATCAATCTGAAAGCGGTGGCCATTCTCAAGGATCTCCGCCACACCTTCTTCCCCGAAAAGATACCCGTCTCCCTCCGAATGTGCGCCGGATTTTCCGAGGGCTTCAGCGCTTTTATCGTAAATGGCCTTCAGTCCGGAACCATACAACTGTTTGAGCGCTTCCGCCAGCTGCATCCTGTTAATATACATCCCGGTACTATGTGCTTGCAGCACAGCCACCCCGTTATAATAATCAACAATCAGCCCGGGAAGTCCGTCTCCTTCACTGAAAACGAGACGGTACGCATTGCTCTGATGATTGCCGGTGAACCCGGTATCCTTGCGTAACTGATAACAAGCGGACAGTTTCCGGTACCAGAAATCATCACCCGGACGGGTTTCGCCAAAGTGAAGCAGCTTCACGGCAATGGAACCGCTGCATGCATGGCCATAACCAAGCGTCTTGCCCTGAAAATCGCATACCTCAACCATATCCCCGTCAACAGGTTTGCCTTCAGCCCTTGAGATGGCACCAGAGAACACCCATGGATGAAACCTGCGCACGGCTTCATCACGGCCTTTGCTGAGTATGATCTTCGCTGCAGCTTCCATATCGTGTGATTTTCGGCAAATTTACAGCTTAAAGATCAAATGGCGTAAATTTGTGGAGCAGCCTTTTGCAGGTCATTAATTTGATAATAAACCAGTCCATGCAGAAAATTTTTATCGCCGGAGGCGTTTCCATCGACAGCATCATTTATCTTCCCGAATTCCCGGCCCCGAAGCCGCAAACCATTCACCAGTGCAGATTTGCTGAAACCGTTGGCTCTACCGGTAGCGGGAAAGCCCTTAACTTATGCAGGCTTGGATTTGATGTAACGCTGCATGCCATGATCGGGAATGACAACTATGGTGAAAAGGCCCGGAAGCTGCTCACCCATCCTGATCTCACTTTTCTTTACGATATTGATGTTTCCGGCACAGAACGACACACGAACATCATGAACGCCGCAGGAGAACGCATCTCGGTTTTTACAAATAACGTGAGCGAAAATCCCGGCATTGACTATACACAGTTCAATCGCCTGATTAAGGAATCAGACCATGTGGTGATCAACCTGGGCAGCTACACGAAAAAACTGCTCCCGATTGCAAAAAATGAAGGAAAACCGGTCTGGACTGATCTGCATGACTACGACGGCCTGAATCCCTGGTACGATGATTATGTGAATTTCAGCGATTACATTGTGCTTAGTTCCGACAATATGCCCGGTTACCGTGATTTTATGCAAAAAATGATCGCGAACGGAAAGAAACTGGTGGTAACGACGCATGGCCGTAACGGTTCTACCGGACTTACGGAGAATAATGAACGGATCGAAGTCAGGGCGCTTGACTTATATAAAATGGCCGACAGCAACGGGGCCGGGGATGCATACTTCAGCGGATTGCTCTATGGTTTTTCGAAAGGATATGATATCAGAAAATGCATGGAACTGGGCAGTATAGCCGGCGCCATGTGTGTTGGTTCAGACCTGTTGCATCACTCCGAATTATCGCCCGGAATGCTTGAAAAACATCATCAAAGCTACTTTGGCAGCTAAACGGCCTTAAAAACCAGGGGGCCGAAAATCCATCTTAAAGGCAATCTGCCTGAATTTTTATAAATTTACCTGATTTATCACTGCCTGAAATATTCAGAAAAATGAAATTATTCCGCCGGATTACATATTTGCCTGTCTTACTGATAATGCTGCTGGTTTCCCCTGAGCAACTGCAGGCTCAGGCCACTTCAAGGCAATTCAGGGAGATCAGGATTATAGAAGACAAAATCGAGATAAAGGTGAATGACGGGAAATACCTGATTGCGCCCCTGAACGATTGCATTTTTCACACCACCTTTTATCCTGAAGGGAAGGCCTTGAAAAACTTTTCATTTGCTTCCGGCCTGAAACCCAAAAAGGTAGAATTTACCCTTACCGAAGCCGGCAACAATATGAGCATTGTATCAAAAGGCATTCAGGTGAAAATAACAAAATCGCCGTTTTCAATCTCTTATTATTTTAATGACCGCCTGCTGATCACCGAAAACAAAGGTTATATTGCTACCGACTCAACATATATGATAAACCTGGGGATAGGAAAAGATGAGGTCCTTTATGGCGGCGGCGCAAGGGTACTGGGCATGAACCGCCGCGGCAACCGGCTTATGCTCTGCAACAGGGCACATTATGGTTATGAAACGCGGTCGGAGCTTATGAATTACACCCTTCCCCTGTTTATATCCTCAAAACAGTATGCCGTGCTTTTCGATAATGCGAGTACAGGCTTTCTGGATCTTGACAGCAGGCAGAACAATGAAGTAATTTATGAGTCCGTTTCGGGCACGCCGAATTATTATATAATCGCCGGAACCGACTGGTATGACCTTATCAAGCAATATACCCTGCTCACCGGTCGTCAGCCATTGCCCCCACGCTGGGCTTTCGGAAATTTCAGCAGCCGTTTCGGGTATCATTCACAGGCGGAAACCGAAGCCACCGTTAAAAAGTTTTTCAAAGAAGGTATTCCGCTCGATGCCGTAATCATAGATATTTACTGGTTCGGGAAGGACATTCAGGGCCATATGGGCAATCTTGACTGGTACCGCGACAGTTTCCCCAATCCTGAGCGGATGATGAAGCGGTTCAGCAAAAAAGGCGTAAAAACCATACTGGTTACAGAGCCTTTTATACTGACCACTTCCGCGCGCTGGCAGGAAGCTGTGGACAATAAAGTGCTCGGCACCGATCCGGACGGAAATCCCTATACCTTCGATTTTTATTTCGGCAATACCGGACTGGTTGATATTTTTAAACCTGAAGCCAGGGAGTGGTTCTGGAATATCTACAAAGACCTGACACTGCAAGGTGTAGGAGGCTGGTGGGGCGACCTGGGGGAACCGGAAGTTCATCCCTCCGGTTTACATCATGTGAACGGCACAGCCGATGAAGTCCACAATGCCTACGGTCATGAATGGGCCGGACTGATTTTTGAGGGTTACCGCCGTGACTTCCCCGACACCCGTCCGTTCATCCTGATGCGCGCAGGTTATGCCGGCTCTCAGCGCTACGGCATGATTCCATGGACCGGCGACGTAAACCGCACCTGGGGAGGCCTGGTTCCCCAGCCCGAAATTTCGCTCCAAATGGGCATGCAGGGGCTCGCATATATGCATTCCGACCTCGGAGGATTTGCCGGTGGCGACACCATCGACAATGAACTCTACACCCGCTGGCTGCAATATGGGGTATTTCAGCCAATATACCGGCCCCATGCACAGGAACATATCCCGGCTGAACCCGTTTTTCAGAAGGAAACCACCAAAACCAGGGCAAAAAAAGCCATCGAACTCAGGTATAAACTCCTGCCATATATCTATAACATGGCTTACGAGAACAACCAGACAGGGAAACCACTGATGATCCCCCTCTTCTTTAATGAACCCGGGAACAACCAGCTTCTTACATACGATTCCGCCTATATGTGGGGAGACGCATTCCTTGTTTCGCCGGTAAAAAGTCCCGGAATCAGCCAACAGCGGATCTACCTGCCGGCCGGCTCCTCCTGGACCGATTTTTATTCGGGAGAGGTTCATCAGGGAGGAAAATACATTTATGCCGCGCTGAATCCTGAAAACATTCCGGTTTATGTAAAAGGTGGATCCTTTATACCCATGATGCCGGAAGCTAAGTCAACTGCGGATTATTCCCTCAACCGGTTCGAATTGCATTATTTTGCCGATACCACCATAAAAACAAGCCGGTACAGCCTTTATAACGACGACGGTAAGACCCCCTACGCCTATGAGAAAGGCAGCTTCGAAATCATGGAGTTTACTGCTGCTGAAAGTGAGCTTTCCCTGAATATCCGCTTTGGCAAAATCAGGGCTGAAGGAGTATTTGAGAAATCGACCCACAACATTCTGCTGATTGTTCACAATATCACAGAGAAACCGGCCGGTATCAGGATCAATGATTCATACCTCTCTCCATCGAAGTGGAATTGGGATGTGAATTCCGGCAAACTCAGGATAGAAACAGGGAATCCGGAAGAGTCAAAGCAGATAGAAATAGTCCGCCGGCTTTACTGAGATTATCCAGTATGCCAGTAGGATGGCATAACCCTTAAGGACAATAATTTAACGATTGCATTCTCATTGAATAATGTATTATTCATAATAAATATTTCACATACCTTTGTACAATCAATTTAAAACCCTTTGCAAACATGAAAAAGCTGATTCTGATTGCATTACTGATACCCGTGTTGTTTGGCTGCAACAACAGGAAAAAGGAATATGATGCCCTGAGGGTGCGATACGACAGCCTGCTCTCCATAGGATTCACCAAGGATACTGCCATTCTCAGTTACCTCGAATCTTTCAATGCCATTCAGGCCAATCTCGATTCAATCAAGATGGCTGAAATGATTATCACGCAAGCAGCTACAGCCGGAAGCGAAGTCCAGCCCGATGCAAAAGAGCAGATCAACCGTGACATCAATATGATATACGAGATGTTGCAGCAGAACAAGAAAACCATTGCCGACCTCCGCTCGAAACTAAAAAAATCAAATGCCAGGGTAACTGCCCTTGAGGAAATGATCGACCGCATGACCCGCCAGATTGAGGAAAAAGATGTGGAAATCGCCCAGCTCAGGGACAAACTGGAGCAGATGAACATACAAATAGAGATTCTGAGCTCCAGCGTTGAAAGTCTCACTGCCGAAGGCAAAGCCAAAACCCAGGTTATCAGTGAGCAGACCGAGGAACTGAATACGGCCTATTATGTAATCGGCACCAAAAAAGAGCTCCGCGATCAGAATATTATTACCATGGAAGGCGGTTTTGCAGGAATAGGAAGGAATAAAAAGATGAAAGAAGACTTTAACCAGGATTATTTCACCCGTGTGGACATTACTCAACTGAAGTCAATCCCGGTATTGCGCAAAAAAGCCGATATCATCACAACCCACCCTGCCCAGTCATACAAAATTTATGGCGAGAAAACTGTCGACAGCATTGTGATCACAAATCCGAAAGCATTCTGGTCTGCTTCAAAGTATTTGGTAATTATAATTGACTAAAGCCGCTGCTTCAAGGCAACCTGTTTCAGGGCCGGGTTAACTCCCCGGCCTTTATTTTCAGGCCTTTCAGGCTGATATACGCGCCTGTTGCTGAAAGCACGGCTGTCAGGGGGATGATATATATTGCCGGCCGGGTGTCCACCCCTGTCATCCCCATTCCGACGATCTTGGCAGTGAGTGCTGCCATCATAAAAGTGAGGAAAACCAGGTATACCGGAGCCCAGAGGAATCCGGCAGGCCGGCGTCTGACAAACAACAAACCCGCCACAAAAGAAGCCGGCAACAAGATGGCGAGGTCATAACCCTGAACGATCATGGTGGTATAATGGTCCAACCCGGCCGGATACAGACTGCCATCAAGCAGCGGGGGCACGATTACACCCAGCCACATCAGACCAACCATAACAGCATTGGCAATCAGAAACCAACCGGCAAAAGCGGGCCTTTTGTCTCCATACCACCCGGCATAGCCACCCTTCATCAGCTGCTGCATCTGAAGGTAAAATGCAAAGAAACTGCAAGTTATCAACATCACGTAAATAAGGAAAAATTGATTATACATGCCCATGGCCAGGTAAAAAAAGTATGTCACCATAAAATATCCCGTTAAACCGGTCTGCAGAATATGCAAACTCAGATTATCCCATTTCATGGTTAACACAATCAATATCAGCAAGACAGGAACTCCCAGAAAAAGCGTGATATAATCCTGCGCCACCCCCTGAATTGCAACATCCGCTGACATATGGTGATATAAACCCCTGCCGGATATGGTAATCTGCTCACCGCGAATGGTTGTATAATTGTATGGACCGTTGCCTTGTTCAATAAAAATTCCTCCGGCCGATGCAACGACGGCCAGCAGGGCGGTTGCCAGTAAAAGGAGACTGATG
The DNA here is from genome assembly GCA_002433025.1 of Bacteroidales bacterium UBA5833. Taxonomy (GTDB): domain Bacteria; phylum Bacteroidota; class Bacteroidia; order Bacteroidales; family Lentimicrobiaceae; genus Lentimicrobium. Next base: position 29,645 of record DJGZ01000064.1, on the reverse strand, counting down.
ATTTTTGAAGATTTCATGCTTTATGATCAAATTGTAGCCATAAAATTATCCGGTGTAAGACACAGGAATACTATGCCGCCATTTCCCTGAGCAACTCCCGGACCTTGTCCATGTCGATTTTTGAAACGGATCCTTCAACTCCTGAGACCTTTCTGACAATCAATTTCTCAAAAAAATTCATGCGGTCAAAATTGAATTCACCACCCGTTATTTTACAGCTTTTCGCATGACTTCTCAGCACTTCGGGATAAGCCCGGTTAAACTGATCCTGCGCAAGCTTTTCATCCATGCAGCTCAGAAACAATCCAAGGGGTTTTCCCAGAAGGACATCCAGGTTTTTATTGCAGAACTCTTTTACCTTACTCTGAATATTCCCCGCATGAATGGACCCCCCGATGATTACCCGGTCGTAGGCGCCAAGATCAATTTTCGTGTTTGTTTTCAGATTGAGAAGGGCACAATTTTCAATGCCCAATGCCAGCTGAATCATCCCGGCAACCTTTTCGGTTGTTCCGTGGTGCGAACGGTAAACGACTGCTGTTTTCATGGGTGTATTATTATGGTGTATATCAGATATTCAGATCAATTTTTTAACCGCTAAACCTCCCAATAATTCCTGGTTAACCCTCTTGACTGAAAACACAACCGTTTTTATAATTCCCCGGCAATAAGGGTCCCGGCATTCAAATTAAAGAACTCCGGTTCTGCGGAACACTCTTCACAATTTTTCAGCAAAGTAAAGATGAATACGGGCTTTGTAAAACGAAAACCCGCTGAAAAGCCCGGATTAACCGGTGAACAGTAAAAAACAGTGTTTAAGCCGGGTTTAAACCGGAAAATATAAGGCGCTCAGCCCACCTTCAAAAAAATTTTTCAATTAATAAATGGTTCAGAACATCTATCTGACAAAACCCGGAATCCCTTTCAGATCATTTCTTTAAGTCAATGTTACAATCATCTGGGTTTTCCGGAAATTACTTCATAACGGTCAGGTATCGGTCACGGATGGCTTTCAGCTTATTCAGTGTCAGGTTCTCGCGGTACACCCTGACCATCTCCTTGATGCCCTTATCTTCATAGAACCAGGCATAGGCTGCATCAAAATAGAGAATACCGGTGTCATATTTTGCCTCTTTTGTAACCTCCCTGAATTCTTCGAACTCAAGGGCCCTTGGGATGGTGAAATAGGCATGATGCGGCTGGGCCCTGTCAATATACAGGCCATCACCGGCAGGCTCGAGGTAGAAAAACTTCCTCAGCTTGATAATTCCTTTGTCATTGCTGACTTTTCTCATTTTTTTCCTGTAATTAAACCCATGCTCTGCGTAAAGCACCTGCAGCTCACGGATATCATCAAACTGCTTCAGGTCGCGTATCCTGATCACCTCACAGGTATGATCAAACAGCGTTACACTACCTGACGCCGCATCAAAAGGCTTTTTGATTTTCTGATGGACAGCCAATGTAGCACGGATAATTTTCTCAAGCGGATAATGTCCATCCAGAACCAGAAAGAGATATATCGGTTTCATGGCGCCCCTCACGTCGTTGTAATATCCTGAAAACGGGGCGATTGCCTCCAGCATGCAGGCATGAGGCATCATACTTTTATCATCCAGGCAGGTAAGTGATTCTTCCTTTACCAGACCGCCAAAACGTTCAATGATTGATGACTTTTCCATATCGGCACATATTTAAAATACCCTGTTAAATATACAACCAAATCAGGGCTTATTCAAGGAAATAACCGTGAAAATTATTCAATCAGGGGTGAAGATCGGGTTGCACCCGGAGCGATTAACTGCCCGACTGTGTAAATGCGCTTAAAACTTCAGAAGCATAAGTAGGTGAAACGGGAATGGAAAAATTGGCAAGGCCTTCCATTTCTATGCGGAGCCCCTCCTTGTCGCGGCGGATAAGGCTCACCTTCTCACTGTTAACCATATATGAGCGATGGCAGCGCACCAGGGCAGAGCTGTGCAATTCTTCGCCCAACCTTTTAAGGTTGCTGCGGAGCAGATGCCGGTTAAGTTTGCCGTTGTCGAGATAATGGATATAAACGTAATTATCAGCCGCTTCAAGGTATAAAAGATTTTCCGCCTTCAGCGAGAAGCGGAGCCCCCCCCTTTCATCGCAAAAGTGAACCATCCCCATTACCGGCCCGGCAGGAACCCCTTCTTTCCTGATCTTTTCAAGCCTCGTCTTTTTATCCTCCCACGAAAAGTATAGCCAGAGCACACTGTAAGGCAGCAACAGCACAAGGGCCGTGTTCTGAACCGACAAAGTCAGCAGATCGGGGAAAAACCTGCGGTCATGCAAAATCAGCTTCTGGTAAAGGGTATAAAACAATCCCATGAAAAAAACCTCGGCAAGCACCCATATCAGGTACTGCCATAGCCTGAGCAGCTTCCCCCTGCGCGTATAATACATAATGATGCGGCTGATCACCACCACCAGCACCCCGGTCAGCGTAATTACACTCGAATAGAGCAATAGCTGCCAGCGCGTGGTGTGAAACCATACATCAACTCCGAAAGGCGCGTAAACATTAATGAAAATAAGGGCAAAGAAGGCCGTAAAGAGAATCAGTCTGATAATATTGCTTTTCAGCATCAGGTAGGCCGGAATCTCTTTCTGCAGGTCGAACATAATTGACGGATATTGATTGCAAAGATACAATTACATTATTGATTTCACGCTGACCGCCCCTGCTGGCGCATGCAACAAGAAGGAAAAGCATCAAACATCAATTAGCTGATTTTCAATCAACTTCCTGACCGTGAGAACCAAGAGTTACCGCTAACAAAAAAGCAGCCGGCTGACCTGACCGGCACTTCACAGAATACGTTATTTATTTTACCGTCTGTTATTCCGGTTTCATCGATTTGACTATATCACAACAACCTGAATTTCCTTATTTTGCGTATATTTGGGTACGTTAATCACAGCAACCGGAAAGAGCAATGAAGAAAAAACATGTGCTGCTGATCCACCTTTTTTACTGGTTCTACATTATTAATCAGGCCTTATTCCCTATCTACATCGGGAAAGTGGATAAATCTTTCCCGGGCAATCATCAATACCTGTTTGAGGTTTGTCTGGCTACGCTGATGAATGTGATTACGTTTTATACAATTTATTTTACGTTTCAGGTACTGATGAACTTTAGAAACCGGATTGCCGCCGTGTTTTCAGGATTAGTGATTATCGCAATACTTACATCATTCAGAACACCACTGGAATTCATTTCCTGGAAATTCTTCAACAGTATGCCGCAGGAGGAGCTGGTTTTCGAATGGGCGTACTTCTGGAATAACCTCCGGCTGGTGATTATCACCGGAATTTACGCAGTACTGATCTGGTTTATGATCCGCTCTTTTGAAACGCAGAAACTCAGGGATGAACTTGTCAAACAACAACAAGCGGGTGAGCTGGCCCTGCTCCGGTCTCAGATTAATCCCCATTTTCTGTTCAATACACTGAACAACATTTATTCACTGGTCTACAAAAAGTCGGATGAAGCGCCCGCGGCCGTTATGAAATTGTCATCAATCATGAGGTATATGCTTTATGACGCAACCGGCGACCGTGTTCCGCTTGACAAAGAAATTGAATACCTCAGGAGTTTCATAGAATTGCAGAAACTGCGGATCAGGCACCCGGAGTCCGTTTCATTTACTATTGAAGGGAATACCGAAGGCAGGACCATCGCACCCATGATGTTGATCTCATTTGTTGAAAATGCCTTTAAACATGGCAGTAAAACCCATCAGCCTTTTATCGTGATAAGATTATCGGTGAAGAACGGCCGCATTATCTATGAAGTCGTCAATCATCTGCGGAAAACATCTTTGGCACGGAATGAAAGTGAAAGCGGTATCGGATTGGGCCTGATAAAAAAAAGGCTGGCAATTCTTTATCCGGACAAGCATCATCTGCAGATTACCGAAGATGCAGACACTTTCAGCATCAAACTTGAAATCATGAATTAATATGAAAATCAGCTGCATAGCCGTGGATGACGAGCCCCTGGCCCTCGATATTCTGAAAGAATACTGCGCCAAAGTACCCTTTCTTGAATTACAAAGCACTTTCGACAACGCGCTGGAAACGCTTGAATACCTCCGCAACAACAGTGTGGACCTTTTACTGCTGGATATACAGATGGAGGACCTTACCGGCATACAGCTGCTCAATGCCCTGAAGACGAAGCCCTATGTGATCCTTACCACGGCTTATGACAATTATGCCCTGCAGGGCTTCGAACTCGACGTGGCAGACTATCTGCTGAAACCCATTTCATTTGAACGGTTTGTCAGGGGCATTGACAAAGTTTATGAACGGATGCTCAAAGAAAAAACCACTCCGGTTATAAAACAGGAAAATCAGGTTCTGACCACGGACAGAACGCAGGACTATTTCTTTGTTAAAACCGAAACCCGCATTGAAAAGATTACCACATCCGAAGTGCTTTACGTGGAAGGTATGGGCGATTACTGGCGTATCGTTACCACAAACAGAAGAATAATGACCCTGATGAACGCCCGCGGTATTGAGGAAAACCTGCACGAACCCAGGTTCTGCCGGGTTCACAAGTCCTGGTTTGTGGCTATCGACAAAATTGACTTTGTGGAGCGGAAACACATCAAAATCAGAGACCAGCGCATACCTGTCAGCGACACATACCTGAAAAATTTCTTCGACATTATAGAAAAGAGAAAAAAATAGCATTTACTTCCGGGTGTGATATTGTTAACACCAGCCCCTGCCCCAGGCCACTCCGACCTGGTATTCTTTGCGGATCCGGATCAGGAACTGCCTTGACAATGATTCATTGAAATATCCTGAACCCGGGCATAAAAATCAGCTTAATAATCAGTCATGCCGATGGTTCAGTAATTGCAAGGAGCGATTACTTATTATCTTTTATCCGTTCAGCTTGAAACACTTATAAATATTTTGTATATTTGAGTTTATATGCTAAAAGTGTTTGCTGACTGCTCTTCTTTACACTGAACTGCAAGCAACAATAGTTTCCGGAAAAATCCCATAATCATCAGCTGGAAATGAAAATCAAGTCTGTGTTAACTGTTAGCCTGCTTCTGACAGCCATTTCAACTACGATGGCACAGCAGTTCTATTTTACAGGATACTCAATCGGAGATGGTCTTTCTCAGAGTGTGGTTAACTGTATCTTTCAGGATTCAAGGGGATTTCTGTGGATAGGCACCCAAAACGGACTGAACAGGTTTAACGGATACAAATTTGAAGTTTATACTTATAATCCGGATGACAGCTGTTCGATCCCGAACAACTGGATCTATGCCATAGCTGAGGACAAGGATGCAAATCTCTGGATAGGTACCAAAGGGGGGCTGGTCAGGTACAACAGAAAAGATAACCGCTTTGAAGCAGTAAGGTATGAAATCCCATTTGATACGCCTGTTACGGATTATGTTTACGATGTAAGATGTGCGCAAAACGGACAACTTATCATCAACACACCTCCTGTACTTACAATCTGCGACCCGGCAACCTTATCGTTCCGTCATTATCTGGTTCCGCTGGAAAATGATCCGAGTGTAAAGGACAATAACATTCCTGTACTTCAGGATAACAATGGCACAATATGGGTTGCATCAACGAAAGGGCTGGCTGCTTTTAATCCTGCAACCGAAACATTCAGCACTTATCACCATCGGCCCGGCAGCCCAAAAAGCCTGTCAGGCAGCAATATTACGGCTTTGCATCAGGACCGGCAGGGAAATTTATGGATTGGCACAACCACCGGCCTCAGCTGCATGAATAAAGCTGACAAGCGTATTGTCAGCTATCAGCATCATCCCGGGGATAAGCATTCGCTCAGCAACAACTTTGTCAGGGCCATCCTCTCCGATTCCTCAGGCAATATCTGGGTAGCTACTGAAGGTGGTGGGCTGAACAGGCTAAAACCCGCGAAAGAAAAAAAGCGGGCCGCTGAAACCTTTACTGCAGAGGACAACGGGCTGAATCACAACATCAACCTCTCCCTTCTCATTGACAACTCCGGTAATCTGTGGATAGGAACATTATCGGGCCTGAATAAAACCGACCTGAAAAAAAGAAACTTCAACCTCTATCAGCGCAACGACTCCCCTTATTCCGTCGACCTTGCCGGAAACGTGATTGCCTCGGTTTATCTTGACGATCATAATGTTCTGTGGATCGGCAACTGGGGGCAGGGGCTGAATCTTTTCGACCGGAGCACAGGCCGTGTTGAGCATTTTTCAACTGCGGGCAACGGCAAAACATATATCCCGAATGATTTTGTGCACGTAATATTTGAAGACAAAAGGCAATATATCTGGATTGGCAGCAGAGACGGGCTTATGGTTTTTGACAGGAAGGACAGAATGTTTAAACGACCTTCCGGATTCCCTACCCTGACAAGTTTTCCTGATTTCTCCGGGCTAAGGATCAACAGCATGTTACAGGACGGACAGGGCAATTACTGGATTGCAACCAATCAGGGCGTATATAATATTGCTGAAAACGGAAAACTCGCAGAACACCTTCACACAGACAGTCCGTCAGGGCGCGGTATCAGCGCTAACCTGGTATATGCAATTCTGGAGGACAGCAAAGGCAACGTATGGATTGGCACGACAAACGGGCTGGATATGATTACGCCCGGCAATCCTGCAGTGACCCATTTCAAAAAAACGGACAACAAACCCGGCCCGCTGTCTGATAACTTTATAACGGCGCTTTGCGAAGATCATGAAGGCAATATCTGGGTAGGCACAAATTCCTATGTCAACCTTTTTTCGCACAGAAAAGGCAATTTTACCTGCTATTCCAGGGCGCATGGCTTTCCGGGCAATCTTGTATACAGTATACTCAAGGACAACCGGAATAGCCTTTGGTTTGCGACCGGCAACGGTCTTTGCCGATACAATCCGGAAGGCAATAATTTCAAAACTTTTACCGAAGCGGATGGTTTGCAGGGGCAGGAGTTTAATCTTGGCGCAGCTTTTAAAAGCGCTCATGGAGAGATGTTCTTCGGAGGGATGAACGGACTGAACTCATTTTTTCCTGACTCACTCCTCGAAAATCCGCATATCCCGGCGATTACCATAACTTCTGCTTATAAAATCATCAAAGGAAACAAGATGGAAATCAGCCTTGAAGAGACCGGAAAAGTCAGGCTGAACTATAACGAAAACACGTTTACCATAGAGTTTGCCGCGATGGAATTTACCAATCCTTCAAAAAATTCCTATGCTTATATGCTGGAAGGGATCGATGATAACTGGATAGAGATCGGTACCCGGAATTTTGTGGCATTCACCAACCTTCCACCCGGAGACTATACCCTCAGGGTCAAAGGATGCAATAACGACGGAATCTGGAATGAAACCGGGGTCAGCCTGCCGATCGGCATCCGGCCCCCCTGGTGGAAAAGCCGTATAGCAATTGCTGCATATCTTTTCCTGCTGGCATTCCTGGTTTTTCTCTATATCAGGATAAGAGAGCGACATCTTTTCAGGGAACGCAAAATACTGGAAGAGCGGGTAAGACTGAGAACACAGTTAATTGAAAGACAAAAGTCAGAAATATTGGATAAGAATGCAGAACTCAATGGATTGAATGCTGCCAAAGACAAATTCTTCTCCATCATCGCCCACGACCTGCGCAACCCGTTTAATACCATTATCGGGCTTACCGATGTCCTGCTGATAACACTCAATAATATGGATCCGGTTAAACTGCAGAAAGCGCTGGAAAATATCAAGACATCCTCTCAACAGGCGCACGAATTGCTGGAAAATTTATTACTCTGGGCCCGCACACAAACAGGATCAATTGCTTACAGCCCTGAAAAAGTCGATCTTAAAACCATTGCAGAGGAAAGCATCGGGCATATCACGGTGCAGGCGGCGCGTAAAAATATAGAAATCAGCACCAATTTCAGTAAATGCAGCACCATTCAGGCAGATGTCAACATGATTAATACCATCATGAGGAATCTGCTGACCAATGCACTGAAATTCACCAACAGAAACGGGAAAATCGATGTCGGCATAAACGAAAGCCGTGGGTTCTGTATACTGAGTGTTAAGGATAGCGGCATTGGAATCCCGGCGGATAAAGCAAAGAAGCTTTTTGATTTAGGCACCGTGCACAAAACAAAGGGTACAGATCAGGAGCCCGGCTCAGGCCTTGGACTGATCCTTTGCAAAGAACTTGCCGAAATGCATAAAGGCCGCATTGACGTCAGCAGCGAACCTGGCAAAGGAAGCGAATTCAGGGTTTATCTGCCAACAGCCTGAAAGCGGTTCCCCCTCTTTTCTGGCTATATTGTCCTGTTACTTAAAACAAATCCACCAGTTTTACCAACCCCGGCCAATAAATATTCCGGGGTATTTGCAACTCCCTTCCTGTGTAATACCCTAATCACGATAATTTCGGTAAACAGGCCATTAAAGTCGGCATAATGGCCTGCACGGCCGGTGAAACGCTTACCGATTCATTTGCACAGATAATCGATTATATTTGGTTATAGCACAGCATGTTACATAATTTTACATCACCAATAATCAAACCTTTAAACGGAGGAAAATACCATGAAAAAAATTTTTGCTATGCTGTTGCTGGTCATTACAGCCCTTGCCCTGAGAGCAGGTGAAGAAACGACCAACTACCTGACTTCCGGTGGTAAAACCTACTTCTGCCAGAAAGTAAGATCCGGATTATTCTGTGCAAACATCGTAACAAGCGATGGATTTACCCTTAAAATTCCATACAGTAAAGTGGATGCAGTTTACCGTGATGGAAAACTCTATGAACGGCTCCCTGTTATCTATGAAGGCGCGGCCCAAGGAAAAACCGCCCTTATGGAATATATAACTTCACGTAACGGGCTCAGGCTTTATAAGTACTGCGAATACGGCGAGTGCGGCGACCTTTTGAGATGTAATTACAAGCCTGCTCACCTCCAGGTTGTTTACTATGTTTTTAAAGATGGTGAATTCTATCTGCTGGTTGATTGCAAAAATGCCGCCTCGGTCCTCCCTTTTTTCGGAGTCAAGGTAGCATAGGCCATAAAACGGAACCGCATTCCTGAACAGGTTCCGGCCGGAAAAATTCAGTAACCATCAATAAATCACTGTCATGAAAACAATCCTGATATTACTGATACTGGCCTTATTATCGCCGGGCAGCAGGGCAAAATCAAATGCTGAGGGTTTTATCGTTGCTGAAGGGGTTACTTATGAATGCCTTAAAATGACAACAGGATTCTCGCATACCCGGATTATGACTTCTGAAGGTGAGTTATTAAAAATCCCCAACAGTAGTGTGAAAGCCTACCGGATAAAAGGCCATCAATATGAATTGCTGCCGTTGCTGAATGTCCGGGGCGATACCCTTGACCTCGTGTTCATGGAATTTATCTCCCGGCGCGACGGCTGCCGTCTATACAGGTATTGCAGTAACTGCGGCAAATATGATCCTTTAAACTGGGAAATTGCTCCTCAAAACCATATATACAGGTACTACCTGCTGAGCAACGGACATTTGCAACTGCTGAAAAACGAAGCAGAAACCAATGACACCCTGGCCTGGTTTAATATCAACATTATCAGTGATCAAAAGCCCAGATAATCAACATGCCATGCCCGGGCTATTGCCTTAGACCAGGAAAGGCCGTTTCGTAATGGAAACGGCCTTTCCGGCTGTATAGATAAACTCAGTTTCTTGCCTGATCAAACACCTGGTAAATGATTTGTTAACGGTTAATACCTCAACAATATACTATTCAATCAATTCATGAGTTAGCTTATATCCTTTCCGGCATTGACAATCCGGGCACATCCATGGAATCATAAAATCAGAGATAAAATCACTTCAGTGCAAATAATTTACTTCATCACCAATTACTTTGCAATAATGAATTAATTTAGCATAAGGCGAACAGCGCAAAAGCTCATATATGAAAAAAGGATCTTCTGCATTGTATTATATCAATTTGAAAGTTGGCGTATTCATATTGCTTCTGACAGCTGCGGCCCTGAAAACCGCAACAGCCGGAGATATGAATCCTGAAAAGGTACAGGTAAATTTATTGCTGAAAGGGAGCACTGTTTCAGGAAGCCTCAGTTCAATTGTTATTCCTTTAAAGCAGGCAGGCAGGCTTTTTCTGATAGAAGCCAGAATTGACGATCAGGAAGGAAACCTGATCTTCGACACAGGTGCCACCGGGCTTGTACTCAACCGTACGTATTTCAGGAAGTATGCTGCCTATGAAAAACCGGGAGCCGGCGGCATTACGGGTAATTTCAGCAAAGTTCACGGGACCATCGTTAAAGAGGTTGACGCCTCAGGCTTTTTTTATGAAAAAGTTGCGGCAGATATGGCCGATCTGGGGCACATTGAAGACAAACGCGGTGTGAAAATCCTGGGATTATTCGGCATGAAAATGATCGATGATATGGAGGTGATTTTCGACGCCGCAGCAAATCAGATGATCCTGGTACACATCGACGGAGATGGCAATCGTACCAGTACCGGTGATGATCTTCCGCAATTTGACTTCAGACAGAAAATTGAAACCCATTACAAGATAATGCTGGTAAGGGGAAAAATAGGTGACAAAAGCCTGAATTTCTGCCTCGATACCGGAGCTGAAATCAATGCACTGCACCGGAACGTCTCAAAGAAAGTGATGGAAACCGTGCAGATCAGCCGCCGGGCCCCGGTAGGAGGAGCCTCTTCACAGTCTTCTGAGGTACTGTACGGGATCATGAATGAACTTGAACTGGGCAGTTACCGGTTTGGCAGTATGGGAACCGTAATCATGGACCTGACAGCCATGGGTGAGGCCTATGGCTGCACCATCGAAGGTATGCTGGGTTATGATTTCTGGATGAAAGGCGTTTACAGTTTCAACTTCCGTAAAAAAGAAATCGGTTTCAGTGTGAGAAAGGAGGGCAGGCAATGAAAATGATCAGGCTCATCGCATTTGCCACACTGCTCATTGCGCCTCAAGTGGTTTTTGCCCAGTACAAACCCGGAAATGTCTGCTATATCAGCGACAACCGCATATATTTTCAACTCGACAGCCGTTGGCCGGCACAACGCAAAGGTGAGATCTCCCGGCTCTTCAGTCTCGACAGCACCCTGATAGAGAAAGCTTTTCAGACTTCAGAAAAAGAAATTCAGGCAGGGAATACAATCTGGTCGGTCAGCCGCATCGATCACCATATCGTGGAGATCTCCAAACAACTGGAAGCCCCTTCGCTGGATGTCAGCACCCATGATGTACTGTTGCTGGATGAAGAACTGCTTGACGAAGAACTCCCCCGCGGACCGGAAATCAGGAAGCCCCGGCGTCCGTCATTGATCAGTATCTTCCGCATGCTTCAATGGCATTACGGCGTGAATGATTTCCAAGATCCGTCGGCATTCAGCTTCAGTAATGATACGGCAACATTTCTTTTAAAGGAATACACCAATGCCCGGCGGGTGGTTCTTTCGGGAACTTTCAACAACTGGAGCACCCGGAAGCAGCCCATGCGGAAAACCAGCGAAGGATGGACCTGCCGGGTACATCTGAAACCTGGTAAATATCTCTACAAGTATATTGTAGACGGGCAATGGGTGCCCGACCCTGTCAACAACCTTGAAGAATACGACGGACAGGGCGGCTTAAACAGCGCTGTTTACTGCTACAACCATATCTTCAGGCTTGCCGGATATCCAAAGGCAAAAAGAGTATATGTGGCCGGCAGCTTCAACAACTGGAACCGGAATCAACTGCCGATGCGCAGGACAGACGGCGGGTGGGAACTGCCCATGTTTCTGAACCCGGGGACCCACGCATATAAGTATATTGTTGACAGAAAATGGATAACCGATCCCGGCAATCCGGTGATGCGCGACAATGGCAGCGGTTCTTTCAACTCATACCTGGGCATAGGAGATACAATGACATTCAGGCTCAGCGGATTCAAGACCGCCGGGAAGGTTTACCTGGCCGGAAGTTTCAACGGGTGGAACCCCAATGAGCTGCTGATGGACAAAACGGACAACGGCTGGGAACTGGCTTACCACCTGGCGCCGGGCATTCACGAGTATAAGTTTATTGCTGACGGGCAATGGATGACCGATCCGGCCAACCCAGCAAGCGTCGGGGAAGGCGTTTTCGAAAATTCCGTGCTCACCTTTAAGCCCAATTATACCTTTACCCTGGCCCTGTTTACGGATGCGAAAAAAGTGATTGTTACCGGAAGTTTCAACGGATGGCGCGAAGACGCCTGCGTGATGACCCTGAAAAACGGGGTGTGGACCTGCCCTGTATTTCTCGGCCCCGGGAAGCACACCTACAAGTTTATCGTTGACGGACAGTGGATGATTGATCCGGCCAATGAAGTCTGGGAAGGCAATGCACAGGGAACCGGTAATTCCGTACTTTGGGTGGAACCATAAAAGACCTCATCTACATCCGGGATTCTGTAATCCGGCATGTCCGGAAGCCATATTACCCCGTTTCCGGATGCGCCTGCTGCAGCGCAAACCACCGCAGCAGGAAAATGTCTATGATCAGCACAAGCAGATTCCAGATCACCAGGGCTGATAATCCGGCGGAGGTAAACAGCCAGGTCATATCGAAGGAGGTGATCAACGCGGAGGCCACGCTGCAGCAACCGTTGATCAGAAACAATGTTTTCAGCAAGGTTCCGGAACGGTTTTTATCGAAAGTAAAGGCCATCAGTATAAATGAAAGCCCGATTCCGCCCCATCCGTACATTTCGAGCGCCCAGGCAAAAGAGCCGGGATTGGCCATGGTGAAGGCCGGTAAAATGGATGCTGTTTCAGGGGGATAGTGGGTAGCCAGGTAAGGAATGTAGGTGGTCTGAATGATGTAGTTGATAAATACCACAGCCGTAAATACTGTATTTACGATCAGTCCTGAAAGTGCATAGATCTTCTTTTCGGCGCGGGACAGGAAATACAGCGAGACAAAGGTGAGCAGCGAGCCAATTACAAGAAAAAATCCCAGAAAAAAGGTTGCAGTCTGCAAAGGATGAAAAGATTCCGCAAACAAGGCAGCGTCGCGCCAGGCAGGCTGCGGGTGCAGCCACAGGGTCAGCAACGGAAATACCAGGCCCGAAAAAACAACCCCGGAGATATTCATGTACACGGCAAAGCGGCCAAACCGGATTGCCTGCATGCGCAACTCCTTATTCATGGCCAATCAGGGTTTTGACAGTTTCGAAAAATATTCTTTGATCAGGGCGGAATGTTTCCCGGCGAAGTGGTTTCCCGGTATGTTTCCGCATGAAGGACATTTTATGTCATAGGAAGTATTGACTTTCCCGCATGACGGACAAGCAAAATGAATTTCCATTTCCTTCATCCACACTTCAGGACCTGCTTCGGCAATCCTTGCCTGCGATTCCCATAATTCAGCCCGGTGCGGCATCATGGCCTGGAAGTCTTTCAACGTTTCGCACGGATATTCGTTGCAGGACCCACAAAAATCCACCCCTTTTCCCGCGGCACAGCTTACCATTTTACATTCCCGGCACCAGGCTGTTTTGGTGTTTGACCGGCATCCGTGGCAATGGGTTTCTTCAACCGGCTGATTAAGCCTGACAGCATATTGCGCCAGTTTTTCCACGTCGTTTGATTGCGTTGCCAGATAAATTCCGCAGGCTCCGCAATAGAGGCCGCATACAGCCGCCTTTTCCGGTATCAGGTAATTTTCCATATCTCAGCTTTTTTATGTTATTCATTAATGACAACTACCGATTCAACCTCAACGTTTCCTTTTATCATTGCCCAGACAGGACAAATTGACTGCTCAGAAAGTGCAATTGCTTTTTCTGCATCTGACGTTTTCACATCAGGAGATTTGATGTAATATTCCACCTTAATCGAAGAAAACGAGGTGGGATGTTCTGTGCGGCGAACGCCACTGATCTTCATATCGAATCCGGTAATGGTTTTCTGCATTCTTCGCAGCAGGGTAAGCAAAGCGCCGGCAGCACAGGCGCCGAAGCTGATCAGGAAGAGCTGCAGGGGCATGTAACCGAGTCCGTCGCCGTAAGGCGGGATGTAATCCGTATCAATGGGTTCGAAGTTACCGGCTTTTCCGGTAATGTGCAGTTTGCGGTTGACCAGGCTCAGCGCCGCTTCGAGCGGGACTGCGGAGGTTGCATTGGCCGGGGCGTTTGCATTCATGACTTTTGATCTTTGATGATTATTCACTTGTTTGACCTTCTCAATGATGCGGCAAATGTATTGTCAAGATCATAAGAAGTAAAACAAATACCTTTGAAGTGCAGATAATCAGCAGCGAAACGCAATATCAGCCGGATGAACCGTTTACGGGTTGCCGGGGAGGTTTAACTCCTTTCCTGCTCAATCACCCTGATCATCTCAAACTGCTTTCCTTTCAGAGGCAATCCGCTGGCAATCAGGAACTCCGTATTGGCTATGCAGGCAACATCCGTATTGATTGCCTTCACAGCCGGGTGGTTGTTTTTTCTGAGCAGTTCACTGAGGAGCAGGCTGCCCACCCCCCTGCGCCGGAAATCCGGGTGCACAGCAAGCTGGGTCAGGTCTCCGGTGGATGGCTCCATTATGCCGTATCCGGCAAACTCCGCTCCCACAAATGCGCCCAGGATAAAGTAACCCTGTTCCTGACGCCGGATGCTTTCAAAACTGTTCTGCCATGAGGGATGAAAATCCCACATAATCATTACTTCTTCAGCCAGGGGCAGGGGAACCGGTTTGCAGCGTATCTCCGGATCAGGATTTTTACCGCGGGGTTTAATGGACCCGGCAGATGCCACAAAATAGTTAAATTCCCGCGTAACCTTGAATCCCTGCTTGCGGTAAACCCTGACGGCCGCTTCGTTGTGCTGCAGCACTTCAAGCAGGTATTGCCGGATGCCGGCACCCGCCAGAAACGGCAGCGAGGCTTCAAAAACCTGTGAAGCCAGGCCCCTGCCCCGGTATTCCTTCAGGGTACCCGTACCGGTGTCGTAAGCAGTGGGCACACCCTGAAAAGTTCCGGTTCCGTTGAAGGTGAAACTCACCAGCCGGCCTTCGTCAAATGCGCC
Source organism: Bacteroidales bacterium UBA5833 (assembly GCA_002433025.1). Taxonomy (GTDB): domain Bacteria; phylum Bacteroidota; class Bacteroidia; order Bacteroidales; family Lentimicrobiaceae; genus Lentimicrobium. The sequence continues at coordinate 14,535 of DJGZ01000064.1, read as the reverse complement.
AAACGAAAGGGAAGCGTTAAATCCCCGCCGCTGAAGCATGCGGATGTGCTCCTCCCGGTTTACAGATATTTCGTAATCCGCAAACGCGGCGTCAAAAGCTTCAAACAGCGTGTCAAAACTTAAGTTCCCGAGGTTCTGAATGGTAATCATGGCAACAGAATTTATAATTTATGAGTGACTCTTCTTATTCCATAAACAACCTCGTCGAGCAGCTCGCCGTTCTTGATGAGCACTTTCTCAAACCGGGCCTCCAGGCTGAAACCGGCTTTCCCGAGCACCCGCTGCGATGCCGGGTTGGAGCCAAAGGGCCGGGCGTAGATGCGGGAAATATCAAAGGTTTTGAAACCATAATCCACCATCCGGCAGATGGCAGCGGTCATAATGCCTCTACCCCAGTATGACTCCGACAACCAGTAACCCATTTCGGCATTCAGCCGGTGAATGTCATCCTGCGGGAAAATCCCTATACACCCAACCGCTTCCCCGTCAACATCAATGGCAAAGACAGAAGGCGGGTCTTTTTCCATGGCCATCTTCAGGAAGCCCTCGCCGCTTTCGCGCGTGTATGGGTGGGGAAACTTATCGGTGAGCCGGTCGGCAATCTTCCGGTTATCTGCATGTTTCATCAGGCTTTCAAGGTCTGACAACTGCCATTTTCTCAGGGTAAAAGATTGCATTGAAAATTGGATTTAAGTTCGTGAGAATTTCCGGTATTCCGGAAACCCTCTGATTATGGTTCAGAAACCTGATAACCTGGGATGTCGTCAGCAGGTTACGGACCCATAGCCCGGATCATTGATAATCCTGCTTAAGCCGGTATATGGGTGCAGCTCCCTGATGGCAAAGCGGATCAATCCATTGCTTACCAGCGGAAGGCTGGCCAGCACGGTTTCGGCTTCTTCCCTGCTCCCGCATTCCAGCACAAGCAAAGCGTAATGGTTTTCATCAAAATAAATTTCGCGGATGCTTCCTTCAAGGTACAGTTCATGCACCCTGAAAGCCTCACTGCGCAGCAACTCAGGAGTAAAAACCTGTCCGTCTGCACCGGCATCCTGTTCAATGGCAAGATATTTCATGGTTATGTGATGTTAATTTCTCCGGTAAGATAAAGTTTTGCCTCCCCTCCTATCAGGCAGCGCGCCCCCAGATCGGTGCAACTGAGCGAACCTCCCCTTTTTGAGAGTTGCCGGGCAGTCAGTTCCTTTTTCCCCAGCCTGGCCGACCACAGGGGAGTAAGTGAGGTGTGGGCAGAACCCGTTACCGGATCTTCGCTGATGCCCACACGGGGCCCGAAAAACCGGGAGACAAAGTCTGCAGAATCGCCCGGGGCCGTAACGATAAGTCCGCGGCAATCAAGCTGGTTTACCCTGTTAAAATCAGGAGACAGCTGCTTCACCGCATTTTCGTCCTTCAGCAAAGCAATCAGATCCGATCTCCCTTTCCAGGTTTCCACCGGGCGCAACCCGATGGTCGCCTGAATTTCATCTTCAAGCGACACCCGCTCCAACGTGTCGGAGGGGAAGTCCATCAACAGCAAATCATCGCGCCGCGACACTTTCAGTACTCCGCTTCTTACAGAATGAAAGGTAATCTCCCGGCCGGAATAACCCAGACACTCAAACAATACATAAGCCGAAGCCAAAGTGGCATGGCCGCATAAATCCACCTCCACCGCCGGGGTAAACCAGCGTATTTCGTAACCATCCCTTGCCGGGACGATGAAAGCGGTTTCGGCCAGGTTGTTCTCTGCTGCAATGTTTTGCATCAGGGCAGCCGGAAGCCACTGATCCAGCGGACACACCGCCGCCGGATTGCCTGCGAACAGCCGGTCGGTAAAAGCGTCTACCTGAAATAGTCTGATTTTTTTCATAATCCTGATTCTGTTTAAGACTTGACACATATTTTATAATTCCCCGGAAGGCGCAGCGCCGGGAAATAAAGTTTTCACCGGCCCGGACGCAGCAGATTTTAACTCCAGGCGCCAGTTCAGCAAGGTTCCGGTTGCTCCCTGGAGAAGAAAACCGTTGTTCATCAGCACCTTCTGAGAGGAATTATTGTCTTTTTCGGTAGATGCACATACAGCCCTGATCTCCTGTCTGCCGGCTGCCCAGCCGATCAGTCCGGCAATGGCCTCTGTCATATATCCGTTTCCCCTGAATTCCTCGTGAATACCGTAACCGATTTCTATGGTTCCTGCTGCATCAGGCCGGCCCATCAGGCAGAAATCGCCCACCATCACCCGCCTGGACTTTAAAACTATATTCCACAGGGTAAAATATAAGTAATCAGTTCCCGCGCCGGCTACATTGGCCAGGATGGATGTTTCGAGCGCTTCCCTGAGCTCGGGAGTAAGTTCGGCGGGTAATGCCTTCACATTCAGCTCCTGCTCCAGTGAACGGTCAGCCAGGCTGTATTTCAAAAGTTGTGCGTAGGGAAGCGGCCTGATGGTTAAACGTTCTGTTTCGATCATAGACGATCAGATTGATCAAAAACTATTTGCGCTGAAACAGCCTGTCGCAGCATCATGAGCAGATAAATACGGAAAATCCCGGGGCTCTGTTCCGGCGCTGAAATTTACAAAAATGCGGTGTATTCCTGCACTGGACAAAATAATCAGCATGGATAGCCTGAAACTGGCGATGAAAGGCACTGCCTGCATGATGAATTGCTATCTGACTCCGTTAAAATCCTTTTAAACCCTGAATACTTTTTCAGCCCGCCGAAAAAAAACAAGCGCAGAATTAATCAGGGATGCAAATCCCTGTCAACAGGACTACCCGAAAATGCGGATTTTAATCAGGACTCATTTTTCACCTGCTCTTCCGGCTTTTCATACATCCGTTTCAAATGCTTTCTCAGTTGGCTGAATCAATAGTATCCGAAAAACCATCAGGTGATTCCTCAATTCTATATGGAATGACGGGACTTTCAGTATGTAAATGGATTGGAAGATGAGAAGGGTGGCGAATCTTTCTCTCCCATCTTTCTTAAGTTGCTATTTGATTGTTATTCCGATTCCGCATTTTGCGGAAGAGGAATCTCTGACTCCATTTTCAATATTTAGCCACACCCTAATATAGATATTAATAACACCCATCAGCCTCCGGAATCTGTGTGCAAGCAATTAATTGATCCCCGGAGAAAAGGATTTGTATCTTAAACATCCTTCAAAGTCTGCAGGGAATACTGATTGAACCTCAGAAAGGCATACAAGGCATGTTGTTCCTTTTTGACTTCCTTCCAATGGCCCGCCTGACTTTATAAAATCTTTATACTCTTTAAAATCATCTTTGTAAAAGATTTACAGCCGCTGGCCTTATTTTGCTCTATCAAACATTGCATTTGTCAGTCAGATGGGCAACATCAATTCCAGCGCTGTTTTCAGGGTCATCAGCAACAATCTCTTTATATTGTCAGCCGCTCTGCTTATTAGCGGTGTCGTGTCTATCGTGGCAGGAGAGCAGGTAACACCGTTTCTGGCAACAGCCGTGCTTTCATTTACCGCCGGTCTGCTTCTTTACTATACTAAACGCAGAAAGACGGATCAACATCCGCTGAGCCGGAAAGAAGCCTACCTGACCGTGACGCTTGCCTGGCTGATCATGAGTCTTACGGGTAGCTTACCTTACCTGATTTCCGGTTCCATTCCATCAGTCACCGATGCGATATTTGAATCGGTTTCAGGTTTTACAACCACCGGCTCGAGCATTCTCACTGATATCGAGGCTCTTCCGAAATCCATTCTTTTCTGGAGGAGCCTCACCCATTGGATCGGCGGCATCGGTATCATAGTGCTGGTAATCATAATTATGCCCGCCCTGAAAATCGGCGGTTACCATCTCTTTACGATGGAATCCTCCCTTCAGGAGAAGATCAGTCCAAGGATAAAGACTGTAGGCATTTATCTCTTATATATTTACATATCGCTGACGGTAGCTGAAATCATCCTGCTTCTGGCCGGAGGAATGAACTTATTCGAAAGCACCTGCCATGCTTTCGGCACAGTGGCAACTGGTGGATTCTCTCCCAAAAACGACAGCATTGCAGGATATTCGCCTTACATTCAATATGTTATAACAATATTTATGTTATTTGCCGGAGTCAATTTCATCATTCCTTACTATCTGGTAAAGAAGGATTTTCAAAAAATCAGAAAGAATGAGGAATTCCGTTTTTATCTGGTGGTAGTATCCCTTATCGGGATAATCATTTCACTTTCGCTGATGATTGAAATGGAGAAGCCCATAGAAATCGCCTTCAGGGAAGGATTCTTTCAGGTGGTTTCCATCATCACCTGCACCGGATTTGCCACTGCCGATTACCTTCAATGGCCGGCCTATGCGTGGATCATCATATTTTTCTGCATGTTTCTGGGCGGAAGCACGGGTTCAACGGCAGGAGGCATCAAAATGGTAAGACACCTGATTGTATTGAAAAATATTGGAATTATATTCAAACGGTTAAGCTCTCCCCATGCCATGCTCCCCATCCGATTAAACAAAAAGACGCTGAATGAAGAGGCAAACAACTCCGTGCTGACTTTTGTCACGCTTTACCTGATGGTTTTTATCTCCGGCAGCGTTATGCTGGTACTGCTTGGTCTCGACGGGGCTACCTCTGCCAGTTCAGTAGCTACCTGCATGGCCGGTATCGGGCCCGGTATTGGCAGCGTGGGACCTGTGAGCAATTTTGCCCATCTGCCGCAGGCCGCGAAAATCATCCTGTCGCTGCTGATGATTACCGGAAGGCTGGAAATATACACTGTATTAATACTATTTTCACCGGCTTACTGGAAAAAATAAACCAATTTACAGATGCCATTTATCCTTAAATTTGAATATGAAAACCAGAAAGCCTGAACAAGGCGGAATCCGCGGACTGGAGAAGACGGGAACAGGGCAGTACTTTGTTTCAGTGGCTATTACGGGAATTACCGCACTGAGTTGTGCCCCCCTCGCCGGAGGAAGCAACTATCATGTGGTTTCGTTTATCCTGCTATTTGTGGTTTCCATAATGTCCACCTTTCTATGGATGGGACCGGTATTGCTGGCTTCCACACTGAGCGCGCTGATCTGGAACTTCTTCTTTATTCCGCCCCAGCTTACCTTTCATATTGACAAAACGGAAGACCTTTTGATATTCGGGCTCTTCTTTATTATTGCACTCGTAAATGGCATTCTGACCACCCGTATCCGCAGGCAGGAAGTACTGGCCCGCGAAAGAGAAAAACGCACCGAAAGTCTTTTCAGGCTGACCCATGAACTTTCAAAAGCCAGCGGGATTGATGAAATTGTTGTCATTGCTGCCGAAAAGATTGAGGATCAGTTTTCCGCGCCTGCATTGTTAATCCTTCAGGACGGAAACAACCACCTGACCATGACAGGCCGCAGCAGGAACAACATCCCTTTATCGCTCAGCGAAACCGAAGCAGCCGATTGGGTATTCAGGCATCTTGAAAAAGCCGGCAATTTTACGGCCCACCCGTTTGCAGTAAATCACACGTTCTATCCGCTTCAGGGTAATAAAATCAACCCGGGGGTGGTGGCCATCGGGCTAAAAGAACCATTCAATATTGAACAACAATCCTATTGGGATACCTTTATCGCACAGATTACCAACGCGCTGGAAAGGGAATTTCTGGGCGAGCTGGCGCGGCAGGCGAGGTTTCTGGCCGAATCAGACCGGCTTTACAAAACCCTGTTCAATTCCATTTCGCATGAACTCAGGATCCCGCTTGCCACCATAATGGGAGCCTCGGACACCATCCTGCATGATGAAGAAACAGAGAATATGCAAAAAGAGCTGATCGGCGAGATTTTCACCGCATCTCTCCGGCTTAACCGCCTGATCGAAAACCTGCTGAATATTACCCGGCTTGAAAGCGGCCATATCTCGGTCAGACTGGACTGGTATGACATCAATGACCTGATCAACGAAGTACTGGAAGAACTGGAGGATGAGTTAAAACCTTTTTCGGTTCAGGTAAACATTCCTGATGATATGCCTCCGGTAAAAATTGACTTCGGGTTAATGGAACAGGTGCTTTATAACCTGCTTTACAACGCGGCCCAGCATGCTCCCGCCGCATCTGAAATTCAGCTTACAGCCGGAACTACAGAAAAAGGGTTTACCCTTCATCTTACCGATAAGGGACCAGGTTTCCCCGAAACGGCGCTGAAACAGGTTTTTGATAAGTTTTACCGCGTTGACAGCAAAAAAGCGGGCGGACTGGGCCTCGGGCTTTCCATCGTGAAAGGATTTACCGAAGCGCACAAAGGCAGCATCAGCGTTGAAAATGCCCCGGGAGGCGGTGCCAGGTTTACCCTGCATATCCCTTCCGAAAAACCCGACTTTAGTATTCCGAACCAGACCATAAAATGAACAACAGCGAAACCATACTGATTATCGACGATGAGCTGCAGATCAGGCGACTACTCGAAATCACCCTTTCGGCCAGCGGGTACCACATCATTGTTTCTGCTACAGGAAAGGAAGGTTTGGTTGACGCGGCAACGCATCACCCTTCGCTGATCCTGCTTGACCTCGGTTTGCCCGACATTGACGGTCAATTGCTGCTGAAGAAACTGCGGGAATGGTACGCCAAACCAGTGATTGTGCTATCGGTGCGCAATTCGGAAACAGATATTGTCCAGGCACTCGACAATGGCGCCAACGACTACCTGACCAAGCCATTCAGAACCGGAGAACTGCTGGCCAAAATCAGGGCAGCAACAAGGGCGGCTCAAAGCCAACCCGACTCCGCCATGATTGAAACCGGTTCGGTTAGTATTGACATGGCCAATCACATCGTACGTAAAAACGGGGAAATTCTGAAACTCACCGCCACGGAGTTCGCCCTGCTCGCCCTGCTGGCCAAAAACAGCGGACGCGTGCTTACCCATCAGTATATTCTTAAAGAAGTCTGGGGTCACGGGTATACCGGCCAAACCCAATATCTGCGCGTGTTTGTGGCTCAACTCAGAAAAAAGATTGAAGACAACCCCGCCCGGCCGGCCCTGCTGATCACAGAATCGGGCATCGGATACCGCTTCGGGGAGTGATTTTTCCCAGGTGAATAATCTCGTTCTGGATTTGTCGCATCTTAAATCGGTGCTACCTATTAATAGTAACACCCAATTCTCTACCTATATTTTTTTCAATCAGCAATGCTTCCAATAGCTATAAGACATTCGCTGAACGACACAGATGTCAATGCTATGTTATATTGAGTAAATATATGTATTACATCCACTGATCCTGCATCTTCTGATAAATATCCTGAATCGGGCGAAACATTATATTCGTTACCCTGGCCCCGGCAGGCTACTCCTGGCGCAACATCCGGGCAAACTGGCCTCTATTGGTGTCCCTACGGTAACTATAGCGATCGGGGTCGGGATCGTGGCTTTTTCTCTCAACTTCAAGAGTATTTCTTCCGCAGGTATTCCACCGATGACTGAATCAGACTGATCAGGATTTCCGGGTTGATGTCAGAAAGTTTTTTAACGTAAATACAGGCTTTACCCATCTTATATTTCCCAAGTTCTTTCAGCATTTCATCCTGCGCCGGAATGCCCGCATACACATACAATGATATGGCTGCTTTCCGGGGCGAAAATCCAACCAGCGGCCAGTCTCCCTCCTGCCTGCTTCTTTCCGATTTGTAATGATAACTGCCAAACCCAATGATGGAAGGCCCCCACATAACAGGTTTAAAACCGGTTGTTTCCTCCATCAGCTTCAGCAATGCAAAGCTGTCGGCAATTTTTTGTTCCGTATTCGAAAACCTCCGGATAAATTCATGTACATCCGTGTCTACCGGTTTGGTTTTAATTTCTGCCATATGCTGATTTTTAGTTGTTTGTACTGACTATATCAACTTATTTCCGTAAAATTTTCTCCATAGGCCTGCCTTTGGCCAGTTCGTCCACCAGCTTGTCGAGATAGCGGATCTGCTGCATCAGTTGGTCCCCGATTTCTTCCACCCGTATGCCGCAGACAACTCCGGTGATTTTGGTTGCATCAGGATTGATCCGCGGCGCATCTGAAAAGAAGTGTTCAAAGTCAGTCTGATTGTCAATCTGTTGCTGCAGGGTTTGGGCATTATATCCGGTCAGCCAGCAGATGATCTGGTCCACTTCGGCCCTGGTACGTCCTTTCTTTTCCGCTTTTGCGATGTAGTAAGGATATACCTGAGCAAAAGGCATTTTAAAGATTTTTGTATTTGCGCTCATACGATGGTGAATGCGTTCAGGGTTTCAGTTTCCAGATTTTTTCCGAAGCCGGCAGGTATTCGGGAAGCGCGGCGGAACCATACCAATTGAATAATTCATAATCCAGCAATCCGTTTTTAATGGCCGGGTCGGTCAGCAGGAGCGCTCTGGCTTCATCTTCCGATGGGATATTGTGCAGAATAAAGATACCGCGGTACTGACGCTCATTTTTCCCCAGGGGCCCGGCAACCACGAGTTTGTTTTCCTCCACCAGGCGGTTGATGTTTTCCATATGCCCCCTGAAACTTTCATTAATCAACGCCCTTTCTGCAGTGGTATTTGTTCCGGTCTTCAGGATAACCAGAAAGTAAGACTTCATGCCATAGTCATCGCCGCCCAGTCTGCCGGCCAGTGCAGCATCGAAAGCGGGATTGGCGGAAGTGGTATCCGGCACATACTGCCTGTTCATTTTATAGGAAAATCCTTTCCCGTCGCCTCCGGAAACTTCCACAAATACTTCATTGGCTGAAAGTTCCCGGTATACTATCTTTTGGGGAAAATCATGACCAGGGTTGATAAAAGTCCATGTATCCTCAGCAGCGACAAGCCTGAAATCAACACCTTCCCCCTGATTCTGGTCAACAAGTGTGGCGGTGTAAACCACATCCTGGTTTTTCCGGCCGATTTCAAGGTATTCGGTTACCCGGATTTTTCCGTCCACCAGTTTATAGGCGAACCCTTTCAGCGAAGATTCATTGAGTTTATCCCAATGTTCATAGGTATCGCGGTTTTCCGTTTTCCAGGTTCCCTGCAGAAAGCCGGGGAAAGCCGGTTGTCCGTTAGTGATTGATATGAAACATGCTGTGAAGATTGATAGTATAATTTTCATGGTTGTAGGTGGTCTGATTAATGATTGTTTGAAAGGGTCCGGCGCAATAGGTAGGGAGGAAAAATGCTATTCCTGTTTCAGATAAGGGTTGTATGCTATTTCCAATAGATTTCTATCAGGATCTCCGATGTAGCTGCTGTAGCCTCCCCAAAAGACTTTCTGCGGCTCTTTCACCACGTGTACGCCCCTGCTTTTCAACACAGCGATCAGGTCATCAACTTCCTGCACACTCCTGACGTTATATGAAATCGTAAACCCTCTGAAACCCTGTCCAACAGCATCAACACCGGCATCATGCGCCAGCGCGTTTTTGGGATATAATGCCAGGTAAAGACCGTAAAGTTCAAAAACGATCAGGTCGTCGCTGCCCTGAGCGGAACGCTTCCACCCGAATTTATTTTCATAAAAGTCAATGGATGCATTTATATCATTGACTCCCAATGTAATAAATGTAATACGCTGTTCCATTTCTTTATCGTTTCTGCCTTGTCCAATGGCAATAGAACCTAAGAATAACAATCCGGCGGGCAAAATGATCTGTTTCATAGCCCGGGAATTTGACTGATAGTCTCCAGCGGACAAATAAACCTGTATTGATCAGTCCTGCTGCGTTTCACATTGAACAAACATAACGATTTCAGGAATATTGCATGGTTAAATCTGATTGCATGGTCTGCTTTCTTATGCAGGGGTCACGCATCAACAATACTTCCAGACCCTCTTCAGCAAAGTAACAATGGATAAACTTGTTTTTCAACGAAAAAAAACTCTGGCCGGTTCAAAGCAATTTTTGAATAATTTTTTTCTTCAGCCGCTTGTATATTTCAAATTTAGCTTTAATTTTGCAGTCCCTTTTGAGGGAAAAACACTCCTCCTTAGCTCAGTTGGTTAGAGCATCTGACTGTTAATCAGAGGGTCGCTGGTTCAAGTCCAGCAGGGGGAGCAAGAAAATCAAGCAGTTAGCGTTTAGTTGACTGCTTTTTTTATTTCTTCAACATACAAATCAACATACAACCCAACTAATAAGTTCTTGCACCCCTTATAAGAAGGCGCGTTGAGATCTATACACTCCTGCTTAAAGTTAGCCAAATTCAACTTCGGTTTCTAACTCCCAATAAGTTAAACTTTACGAATATCCGGTAAATTCAATCAAATGAAAGCTGCACGCAAAATTACGTGCAGCTTTTATTTAATAGTTTAATTTCCAGTTGTTAATAATCTATCTCCAATCAGGACAAAGCCAATAGGATTTTCGGAAACAGAACAACCCTCATAACACAATAAACACTCAGGGGTTGCTTTTAATACCATTTTTCCGGTGCTTTTAATTAGTGCTAATTTTATAACCGACTGTTATCTCTGTAACACGATTTCTTAACACCTTACCATCACCAGTATACGCAGAAACGTTTTTTAACCCCATGTTATAACCTACTCCAACAACAATCGGTCCTTTTTCAATACCAACACCCATAAACCAACCAAAATCAAACCTTTTAATAAAATCATTATTAGCGTCAGAGCCCCACCTTACATCTTCTCCCTCATCAACTCCCCATCCACCGAAATTATTTCTGTAGGTATGCTTCCCTCCTATACCAATACTTACACAGGGTCCCGACTGACCATAAAGCACCAATCCCCTATAATCAAATACAAATTTTCCTGTTAGCGGAATATCAAGGTATGATAAGTTCAACTTTTCGTAGAACTCGAAATCCATATCGTACATCGTTTCGTTTTGTTCGATTAGCGTTCCCTTTCTTGAAAATAGCAACCCTGTTGTAAATGAGAAATCATCTATAATCGGGAACTCTGCAGTCGCACCTAATTGAAAACTTGGTAGTATTTTCTTTCCATCCGTAATTTTACCATTCTCATTTTTTACCAACATGGTTGATAGATTAAGACCTGCTTTAATACCAAATGTCTGCGATTAAGTTGTTGAAGTTAGAATCAACACCAGAATGACAATGCCAAATTTTAATGAGCTTTTCATAGTTTGAATTTAGTTTAAGTTATTAATTATCCTACTCATAAGGCTTTTCGGAACCGCCCGCTTATGACATGAACCTGAAAATAATATGCAGAGTATTTTGCTGTAAAATCAGGACAATCATCTGCGACTGCAAGAGTAATAAGAATAGTTCATTAAACCAACAGAAAAAATGAAATATAAATAAAAAGATGGAGATGCATATATATAATGCATAACTCCATCTTATTTCTCTCTTTTTCAGTGGTTTTACTTTTATTAAACGGGTACCATCTCAAAATGAAGACAAAATACAGCATAACCCGTTGATAAAATCAGCGACATGACTTCTTACATCAACGCTGTAAGAGTAATGGTCATGAATTTTTATACTTTAATTCGTCAATAAGCAAAAACCCCGATCCATTTAATTCAGACCGGGGTTTTATGCTTTCGTGATCAGGACAGAAACCATTGGTACCGGGGATCACCATCCAGCGCTGAAGCAATTCCCTGAGTAAATGTTGTTGCGTTCAAAGCTCTGCTCAGGAAAGCGTCTATATAACTGTTTCTGTTAGCACCGGTGAACAAGTTGTGCAAACGCCAGAGGTTAATGTCGCCGTTACCCGATTTGCAGAAGCTTTTGTCATGGTAGTAATCCCTTGCAACCATGTTTATCTGCGTATCATTAAACTCAAGCATTGGTACTTCCTTTTTCTGAGCAGCCGGCAGATACTGGTATAACCTTGAACGTCCAATAACCTGCGCAAACTGATGCTCGGTGAGACTGTAGTTGCCGAAGTTGCTGAGCATACGCAGATTCTGAGGAATGTTGAACCTCGAAAACAGTTCGAACACCTTCTCGATCAGCTCATTGATACTCGAAATCCTCAGGTCAAGCATAACGCCATCCGTGGAAACGCTCAGGTTGGTGCACACCTTATTCTGAAAACCGATGAAGACCTTGAACTTCTCGATGCTCTTTTTGCTGAAAAGCGATTCGTGATTCAGTGCCCGTACTCCACCGATGGTCAGGTTTAGACGATTTCCATGCACGGTCTCTGAAATAGAAGGAATTTCGATGACGAACATCATTCGCTCGTAATATCGTGTCTTCTCAAAGTCCTCCAGTTCATGCACCTTCTTGTGCAGAGCACTAGGAATTCTGCCGTTGATCGGGTGCGAAACACGAATCTGTGCAGGCAATAAACCATTATCACCAAAATGCTCCCTGGTAGCGAGGTCGACCGCATTGATAAATTCGTAATGCGAAATGGTCTTTTCATTGTCCCTGAAGACCGGTATGATGCAGTCGTTTCTCAGATGTTCCAATGTCACATCAAGGGTATTTGCTTCGATGAAACTACGGGAACTTTCCGCTTTAGGTTCGTCATGTACCTCAACGATTTCTACATCATCAGCAACTGATGGTTTTGTCGCCATCAGGGGAACGGGCAGCATGTTTCTGTTAACTAATTGCAGTTCCATGGCTACCTCCAATGTTTGATTTACCGTTTAACAAATAGCTGAGTTCCTGAATCTCTTGCTTTCTCCTGGTAAACTCCGGAATCAGGTTTTCTGACAAATCGGGATATTTACGGTAAAGTGCATTGAGTTCGTCCAGTGTGAGCGCACTGTCGATAAGTGCTCTGACAGTTGCAACTATATCCTCACCCGCATTACACCAATCGAGGATCGTTTTTCCTGTCTCCGGAGTAACCCGAAATTTAGGTTTCCCGGAGAATAAATTCGTCCTGTCCTTGCTGATAAATGCATAATGTTCAGCATCAAGGTCAAATGATACGGTGACTTCAAATTCAAACCCGTCACGGGTAATGGGCGCCATTCCAACTTTGACAGGTACTTGCTTTCCATTACGCTCAGTCAGCACATATTCAGTTTTAGACCTAATGGTACTGATTACATGACACGTACTCTTCAGGATAGAATCAATGAAGGACTGATGTTGAGGAGTAACAGACGCCCATGCGGTAAAACTGTTCGGAACCCTCATTGCAGAGGTTATTTGTTCATGCATTTCAAGACAACCACCTTTCCCATTCCACTCGTGGGTGATGCTGTCGATGATGATGCATTCAATACCCGAAGCTTCACAAAGCAGAATTGCTTCGCTGTACCTTTTAGGGGTGTAAGGTTCGTTCAGAGACAGGACATAATACTGTCCCAGGTCAGAATAAAGATCAGCAGAGTGGTTCTCTGTGTCAATCACGGCAATCTTACCCCAATCTCCCGTAAGACCATAAGCAAGCAGTAATGCAGAATAAGTTTTCCCGCTACCACTTGGACCCTGCAGCGCAATTCTTATGCGTGCTTTGGAACGTTTCGCCTGATGCAAGTTCATAAGTTAAATTTTTAGAGGTTAGTTAATAATACTGACCTCTATTGAAATATGCGTAGCATATACGAATAGATTTCGGGAAACAATTATTTTCGAGACGGGGGACAGTCTCGATTAAAACACCCCCGGGGTATCTACTATAGGTACTATTATGTCTTAAATGCGAGTATCCAATTAGGTTTTCAAAAAATATTCCAGCTACCCGAGTACTATAGCTATATATTACATTACTGGAATCTGATTTGGAATTGATAAATCCTTTAGATATCCAAGTAATAGACAGAAAGCTACTTCTCACTGACATACAAAGTGTTTGAATTAAACTCTAACCTGGAAAGAATTACGTATTATGATCCTGGATTGACAGCCCAATTTTTTAATTATCTTTTAAGCGTGGTTTGCAACTTCATTCAAACAACACTTTTCATTGATGCTGATTTTCTTTAAATAGGCCAGTATCTGGATATAATGATTCACTGAGTTTGTGGTAGTATCCCTTTTTGTGTGTAATGAGTTCTTCTTCTAAATTCAAAGGTATTCATTTTTTTTTGTTTCAATTGAGAATGAATGGCAGCGGAACGAAGGCGTAGCCGAAGTGGAGCTGCCATTCATTCTTCCCAATGGAATTTATTTTGTTCATAATCAATTTTAGGGATCTTCCTTTGATAGGCTGATCTGGTCATAGCAACATACCCCAACAAAAGTATAGTGGCATCTGGCCCCGGTAACGCCCCTCTCATTCTGGTTGTTCGTTTATAGTCTCTGTTAAGACGTTCTATCCAGTTTGTTGAGTAGAGCATATTATGGGTTCGGTAATCATACCCCAGATAAGTGAAATTAAGTTTATACCGTTCATTCTCTCCCATTCTCTTAATTGATGGGTAGTATTTGCCCCATTTGCTACAGAATTCCAGCCATCGTTGATATCCTTTCTCAACGGTATCATTACGATCACCAGTTCTCAGTACTTCTCTTAAGTCTTCTGCAACCAACGCCTTATCCTTAGGCTTAATGTGTTTGTTTACATTGCGTTGCAGATGAATTGCACAAAGCTGAATTTCAGTTTTTGGGAACTGTTGAGATGGTCTAATCCCTTTGG
>DJGZ01000062.1 GCA_002433025.1 Bacteroidales bacterium UBA5833 | reverse complement strand
GCACATCAAATAAGGATTTGCCTGGCAGAATCCGGGTTTACCGCAGCCATTGCATTGCGGTCAAAGGATTCGTGAGCCACGAAAAACTTTTGTCTTTTTCTGTTGTTTAAGTTTTTTCTCAAAACGTTATACGAATCCGGGTGGTTCCAACCTGATCCCGGTAACACAAAATAGTATGAAACGAAAACTGGATCTTAAAAAAGTTAAAGTAAGCCGTCAGCGCGAGATTGCTCCGGGCGTTTTTGTGCTCTCATTTCCGCGTCCCTGGGATTTTACGGCCGGACAGGTCATCGGAATCAGCGGGCACGAGACCGCTGAAGCCCGCCTTTACAGCATTGCCAGCGGAGAGCTCGACGATGAAGTCGATATTCTATACAACATCAATCCGGATGGAAAACTTACACCATGGATGGCGCAGCTGAACACCGCGGATACAATCTGGGTCAGCGAGCCTTTCGGCTCCTTTACAGGAACCGGAGAAGCCGGATGGTGGATTGCTTCGGGAACGGGGATAGCCCCTTTCAGCGCGATGTTCCGCACCGGTTTGTCAGCCGGCAAAAAATTGCTGCATGGCGGCCGTGATCTTAAGTCATTTTATTTCAATGAGATGTTCGGCCAAGAGCTGGGCGAAAATTATGTCCGGTGCTGTTCACGGGAGCAGGGACCGGATGTCTATCATGGCCGCCTGACCCAGTACCTGACCGAACATCCCGACCTGTCGCCTTCAGAAAAGTATTACCTTTGCGGCAGCGCCGAAATGGTTGTGGATGTGCGTGATATCCTTATTTCCAAGGGTATTCCCTTCGATCACATCGTCTCGGAGATCTATTTCTGATCCTGATTATGCACAAGGAAGCCCTGTTCGGAAAAACACTGGATGAAATCAGACAGGTGGTCAAATCACTCGGCCTGCCTGCCTATACCGCTACTCAGATTGCCTATTGGCTTTACAAAACCGGTATCACCACCTTTGATGACATGACCAATGTCTCAAAGAAGGTGCGCTCATTGCTTGCCGAACACTTTGAATTCGGGGTTAAGGCTCCCGTGAAGGTCAACGAATCGGCCGATGGTACCAAAAAATATCTTTTTGCAGCCGGTAACGGAAAATTCATTGAAGCCGCATATATCCCTGACGGGAAAAGACATACCCTCTGTGTGTCATCGCAGGTGGGGTGCAAGATGGGTTGTTTGTTTTGCATGACCGGAAAGCAGGGCTTTCAGGGGCACCTGAGCGCGGGGGAAATCCTCAATCAGCTGCGGAGCATTCCCGAGCGCAAACTCATGACCAACATCGTATACATGGGCATGGGTGAACCTTTTGACAACCTGGATGCCGTGATGCAAAGCCAGGAAATTCTTACGGCCGAATACGGATTTGCCATCAGTGTCCGCAAGGTGACCGTATCAACCATCGGGATTGTTCCCGCGATGCGGGTTTTTCTGGAAAAGAGCAAATGCAACCTGGCCGTGAGCCTGCATACACCTTTCGAGGATGAACGGAAGCGGTTGATGCCTATTCAGAATGTCTATCCGCTCAGGGATGTGATTGCCACCATTCAGGAGTATGACATCGGCCGGTATCGCCGGGTGTCCTTTGAATATATTATGTTTAAAGGGGTGAATGATACCCGCCGGCATGTCAATGAACTTGCCCGACTGCTCAATAAAGTTAAGAGCCGCATCAACCTTATCCGCTTTCATCCCATACCCGGAACTCCGCTGATGTGCTCTGATGAGGCCGCCATTCTTGATTTTCAGCAGGCATTGAACGACAAGGGCATTGTAACCACCCTGAGGGCTTCAAGAGGCCAGGATATTGAAGCCGCGTGCGGACTCTTATCGACAAAGGAGCTGGTCAGAGCCCAAAAGGAGGACTACTGACAGTGTTTGTCCTTTATCTGTTGAAATGATTTTAACTGAATCAAAAGCGATAAATAAGTTTGAAATATTTTGAGGAGAATGTCAGATTTTCCGGTTTTACTGAGGAGGAATATGAAGAGGTTGCTGGAAATTAGAATTAAATACCGGATTAAAACCATGAGTGTCAATGCATGATCTTACTACCGGCCGCCCGGCGGGATTGATCCTGAGGTTTGCCACACCCATGCTTTTGGGCAATGTTTTCCAGCAGTTATACAATGTCACCGACAGCATCATCGTCGGCAGGTTTCTCGGCAAAGAGGCGCTGGCAGCCGTAGGTGCCTCATTCCCGCTTATTTTTATGCTGGTTTCTTTTATCATCGGCATTGCTTCCGGTTCCACCATTATCATCGCCCAGTATTTCGGCGCAAAGGATATGGCTAAAGTCAGGCGGTCGATTGATACCATGTATATTTTTCTCTTCTTTGCTTCATTGCTGGTCGGAATACTTGGTATTGCTTTCAGTGAACCGGTCTTCAGGCTCATCCGGCTACCGGAGGAGGTAATCCCGCAGGCGGCCCTTTATATGCAGGTTTACTTTACCGGGATTCTCTTTTTCTTCGGATTTAATGGAACAAGCGCGGTGTTGCGTGGCCTGGGCGATTCAAAAACCCCACTCTATTTTCTGATTATTTCCACGCTTACCAACATTGTTTTTGATTTGTTGTTTGTCGTGGTCTTTAGGTGGGGTATTGCTGGAGCTGCAATGGCTACCGTGTTTTCACAGGCCGGGGCGTTTATTACGCTGGTGATTTATCTCAACAAAAAGCACCCGTTGATTAATTTGTCGTGGCGAAAGCTGGCATGGGACCGGGAGGTATTTCGTGAAAGTATCCGCATCGGGGTTCCCACTGGGTTTCAGCAGACATTTGTTTCACTTGGGATGCTGGCACTGCTGAGAATTGTGAATGATTTCGGAACGGATACGGTAGCCGCGTACAGCGTCGCAGGCCGCATTGATGGCCTGGCTTCCCTGCCTGCCATGAATTTCGGTCAGGCCTTGTCGACCTATACCGGTCAGAATATCGGGGCACGTAAAATCAGCAGGGTGGGGGAGGGCTTGCGGGCCACCCTTCGCATGTCAAGCATGGTGGCTGTTGTTACCTCTCTGATTATCATGATTTTTCGTGAGCCTTTGATGACGCTTTTTACCAGTGACACTGAGGTGATTCAGATCGGGGCCCGCTATCTGCTGATTGTCGGAGGCTTTTATGTGTTATTTTCATCCATGTTCGTCATAGGCGGCGTAATGCGCGGCGCCGGCGATACCATTGTTCCGATGTTTATTACCTTACTTTCCCTCTGGTTGTTCCGCATTCCCCTTGCTGCAATACTCTCACGCAGTATAGGGGTTGACGGTATCTGGTGGGCCATCCCCATCGCCTGGTTTATGGGAATGACGCTGTCGTTCCTGTACTACAGAACCGGAAAATGGAAGACAAAAACAGTGGTAAAGTTCAGGAAAGTCCACTAATACACCCGAAGCCGGAATATTTTCATGCTCCGGGCAGTTCATCCGGCATGGGCTGTAAACGGCATTAGGTTCCTATTCATAAAAACTGTATTCATACCTCAACCGGTAATGCTGGCCGGGTCGCTGTGCCTGAGGTTCTGTTCTGACTTCGGAGCTTGTATTCCTGCCGTCAGCATCGTATTCACGGGTAATCAGGGAAAGCAGGCTGCCATCACCCGACTCCTCCCTGTAAAGCACATTGTTGCCCTGCCCGTCATATTCAAGGTGTACGATTGATTTTCCCCTCACGGTTTCTTCTTCTATTTTTGCCGGATGACCGTTTTCGCCAATCGTGATCGTATTGCGGGCAATCAGGTTACCACGGGTATCGTAGCGTTTTTCAAGCACAATATGCCCGGCTTCGTCCATGACGGAAACCAGTTTTGATTCCCCGTCACTGCTGATCTGTAATTCTATGGTTTCATCAAGCCGGCCGTTTTCGGCATAGATATAGGTCTTCTTCATTTCCGGCTCACCGTCGGCATCAAAGGTTTCTTCCTTCACCAGCAGACCATCTTCATAAGTCCGGTAATGCTTTTCTCCTTCATCTCCTTCACTGTCGAAGGTTTGTTTCATGATAAGCAGATCGTTCTCGTATATATACCTGATTTCATCCGTCCCACCTTCAAGATAATGCCTGAATTCTTTAACAACCCTGCCTTTTTCATCAAATTCACGGGTTGTCCTTTCTGCGGTTTCTCCTTCCAGTTCCAACAATTCTTCAACAGGAAGGCCGTTTTCGCGTTTGGTTACAATCCGTTCTTCAGGCTCACCATACGCATTGTAGGTAATCCTTTCAATTTCATGACCATCTTCATCCATAATCACCCGGTTAACCATCATTTCTTCGGACAGTAAACCATCATCATCCGGGTCGGTCAAAACCAGGTTGATACGGTATAAAGTAATCTCCCTCACTTGCTTTTCCATTTCAATTTTTATTAACCATTATCCGGCTGCAAATTAAATAAAACCGGCGGATATTTCATGGTGATTTTTTGTACGGCTTTTCTGTATTTGCAATACGGCCGGAGAGCCTGAAACCGTGAGTTATTTCTTGAAAGTGTCCTGGATGTGATAATTTTACAATCAGCGGCGATATGCCTGTTTTCATTATAAATTATTAATTTTGAAGCCCGGGAAATACCATTGCTGATTTCTCAGACCATCAGAACACCTTAATCTCAAACTATATGAAAAACATGCTGGTTACTCTGGTTTCAGCATTACTGATTATGAACAGTTGCACTACACAGGAGAAAATCAACTATCCTGAAACCCGTAAAACCGACACAGTAGATGTGTATTTCGGCACTGAAGTTGCCGATCCTTACCGCTGGCTCGAAGATGATAATTCTGCCGAAACAGCAGAATGGGTGAAAGCCCAGAATGATGTGACCAACGCTTATCTGGCTAAAATCCCTTTCCGCGACCAGATCAGGGAACGCCTGACCGGACTCTGGAATTATCCCCGTTACGGAGTTCCTTTCCACAAGGGGAACCATTTCTTCTTTTATAAGAACGACGGAATACAGAACCAGAGTGTTTTGTATATCCAGGATTCATTGACAGGAACGCCCAGGGTTTTTCTTGACCCAAACAAGCTTTCCGCTGACGGAACCACCTCGCTGGGGACCTATTCCGTTTCAAAAGACGGAAAATATTTTGCTTATGCCATCTCAAAAGCCGGTTCCGACTGGAATGAAATATATGTTATGGAGACCGCAACCGGGCAGCAGTTGAACGATAAACTTGAATGGGTTAAGTTTTCCGGAATTTCGTGGCGCGGTGACGGGTTTTATTACAGCCGTTACGACAAACCCGCCGGCGGTGGGGAGCTTTCCTCGAAAAATGAATTCCAGAAAGTGTATTATCACAAAGTAGGAGACCCCCAGGACAAGGATGTGCTGGTATATGAAAACCGTGCTTATCCCCTGCGCAACTATGGCGGAAGTACCACTGATGACGAGCAGTTTCTTATTTTGGGCGAATCGGAAAGTACCAGTGGAAATGCGCTTTATGTCAAGGATTTAAGGAATCCCGCCTCGGGATTTGTGAAGATTGCCGATGGTTTTCGTTTTGATTACAATGTAATCAGTAACGCCGGAGAACGTTTTTATATCCTCACCAACGACGGAGCCCCGCGTTACCGGCTGGTACAGGTTGACCTTAAAAATCCCGCAAAGGCGAACTGGATGACCATTATCCCTGAAAAAGAGGAAGTGCTGAAATCGGCAGAGGTCGCCGGTGGAAAGATTATCTGCCAGTACATGATGGATGCGGTAAGCAAGGTCTTTGTCCACAATATGGACGGAACCCTGATGCATGAACTGGATCTGCCGGGACTGGGAACCATTGCAGGTTTTGAAGGAAACCGGGAGGATAACCAGGCATTTTATTCCTTTACTTCATTTACTTTTCCTTCAACAGTATATACCTACGATATTGCCGCCAATAAATCAGAGGTGCTGTATGCGTCTGAAATAAACTTTGATGCTTCAGGCTATACCACTGAGCAGATATTTTATAACAGCAAGGATGGTACAAAGGTGCCCATGTTTCTGGTCTACAAGGCCGACCTGAAGAAGGATGGTAAAAATCCCGTTTATCTTTATGGTTATGGTGGTTTTAATGTGAGCATTACCCCGGCTTTCAGTGTCAGCCGGCTGCTTTTCCTTGAGCAGGGTGGGATCATAGCTGTGGCCAATCTGCGTGGTGGCGGTGAGTATGGCGAGGAGTGGCACAGGGCCGGAACAAAGCTGCAGAAACAAAATGTTTTTGATGATTTTATCGCAGCCGCCGAATACCTTGTAGCTGAAAAGTATACCAATCCCAAAAAAATCGCCATTGCAGGCGGTTCAAACGGAGGTTTGCTGGTCGGCGCCTGCATGACCCAGCGGCCCGATCTTTTTGCAGTCGCGCTGCCTGCCGTCGGTGTGATGGATATGCTGCGTTTTCACAAGTTTACCATTGGCTGGGCATGGACCGAAGACTATGGGTCAAGCGAGGATTCTACACAGTTTCGCTACCTGCTTGGTTATTCACCGCTGCATAACCTGAAACCGGGAACCTGCTATCCTGCTACGCTGGTAACCACCGCCGATCACGACGACAGGGTGGTGCCCGCGCATTCGTTCAAGTTTGCCGCTACATTGCAGGAATGCCAGTCGTGCAACAACCCGGCATTGATCAGGATTGAAACCAATGCCGGTCATGGTGCCGGGAAACCCATCTCCAAACTGATTGATGAGGCTACCGATATCTGGGCATTTACCATGTACAATTTAGGCATGAAACCAACGTTTAAGTAACCGGATTTTTACCGGCAAACCATTCCGCACACAAAGTCATTATTTCAGTGCGGAATGGTTTGCTGCAAGTATTTTAACATATTGTTTTTGAAATGATTACAAGATTCTTTCAAATTGCCTTTTTGCATGCTGCATTTCTGATTACCGTGTTATTTTCTCCTGATTTTGTTTCAGCCCAGCTACCTGCAGGCAATTCAGGCGAAGATACGCTGGCTCTAAAGGCTGTTGATTCGTTGGATACATTCAGGTTCATGCTGAAGCAGGAGCGGAGCCGTAACTTCATTCTTTCGTATGAACTGGATTCCCTGAACAGAATGGTTCATATGCTGTCAGCAAGGATAGATCAGTTAAAGCAACGTGAAGATGAACTGGTTCCCCTCAATGAAGCATTGAACCGTAAAATCGTTGAACTCGGCGCCGAGCTGCATGCAAAGAATCTTTTTCTTGAGGAGCAGATCCGGCTTCAGAAAGACAAGGAGCAGTTGTTTGCAGAGAAAGAACAGATCTATAAAGATGCCGTTAATTCGAGCCTTATCGATAAAGTCAAGCTTGAAGGGCTGATTTCGGCCAAGGACTCACGCCTTGAGGGTAAGGAACGGGAGATTGGCCTGTTGCAGCAGAGCATTGATGAGAAGAACCGTGACATTGCCGGTCGCAACAGCGAGATCCAGAAGATCATTGCCGACAAGGCTGCCGCAGACCGCCGTATCGATACCCTGCGCACCACCCTGACTGAGACGGAGAAGAATCTGGTGCGCACCGGGGAGCAGCTGAAATATACCGAACTGAAGCTCAAGGATTGCGAGAACAGATACTCAACTGTCACCAACAAAAAAAAGAAAACCCGCGTAGTGCAGGGTTTCGCCATCAAAGGTTACCGCACTCCGGATTTTGCCCTTGCGCCTAAAGATGCCAATAACCCGGGAGTGTATGTTATCACTAATAATAATACAAGTGATGTTGAGTTCGACTACGTCACCGGTGCCAGCTTTATGCTTAAAGACCTATCTAAGCCCGATGCCAGTCTGACCTATGATGTCGGGTTTTTCCTGGGTTTCGGCGGGAATAACCTTTTCAAGAACTTCTATCTGGGCCCGAATTTCAAGTTGTTCGATGTGCTGCATGTGAACCTGGGCGCCAATATCAGGGAATACGAGGCCCTGAAGGAAGGATTTAATGTTGGCGATAAACTGGATGCCGGTATCGCTATTCCCACCACAAAAGAATGGAAGATTAAACCCTATTTCGGCATTACCTTCGATCTTGAACTGCTTACCATGATCGGGAAGCGTTAGCATCCGCCGGATTCAGGCCTTTTATTCACCTTTGACATACTTTCAAACGGCCCTCATTTTACCTGAGGTTGCCAAACCTGCCGGAAACCTGTTCATAAGTTGAGCCGTCGGGGAAACTTGCCGGTGGACTAAAATCCGGATTGTTCAGAAATTCATCATCCTGCAGGCTGAGGATAAAAGCCTTTAATTCTGCTTTTTCCACCGGAGTCAGCTGAACCCCGTTTTCTGCAACATGGTGCATCAGCGGATTTACATAAGGCGACATCTGTACGTGATGGGAGTAAAAATCGATCACCTGGTCCAGGGTTTCAAACCGGCCATCATGCATGTAAGGTCCTCCCAGCGCTATGTTTCTGAGGGTGGTTGCCTTGTAGGCGCCTTTGTCCGTTTCATTACCGGTGATCGCGTACCGGTCGCGGGGATCATTGAATTCAGTGTCTTTCCCGTTGTTATAAAAAAGGTTGGTTGTAAACAGCGGGTTTCCGCTGCTGCCATGACAATGAAAGCAATCAGCCCCTTCTTCCGTGGTAAAGAGAATAAACCCGTTCAGTTCCTGCCGGGTGAGTTGCAACTCCCCGCGCATATATTTGTCGAACCTGGAGTTGGCTGAAATCAGTGTCCTGACGAATTGCGCTATTGCTTTACTGATATTTTCCATCGTAACTGTTGACGACCCGAAGGCTTTCCTGAAAAGTTCGGGGTAACCGGGCGTCGCCTGGATCAGCGCTTTGGTGCGGTTGGTGTCGCCGTTCATTTCATGGGGTGCCAATACACCCATCCAAACCAGGTCTTCAAGCCGGCGGCGCGAATTATCGGGATTATTCTCCCTGATCAGGCCATTCCAGAGGTACCCGTTCGGATTCCATACCAGGTTAATCAGCGGGAGCGGCGCGTGGGGAGTGGGTGCACCGCTCAGTCCGAAAGTCATCCCGCCCTGAAATACCGGGTGGTCAATCCCCGGTTCAAAGTTTCGAGACTGCCGGTGGCAACTCCCGCAACTCATCAGTGAATCGGTATGGGTTCGGCCCGATAAACGCCCGTCATAGAAGAGATAGCGCCCCAATTCTATGCCTTCAAAGGTCATAGGGTTGTCGGAAGGAATATTCAGCAAAGTCGGAAAGAACTGCGGTACCTGAATCTGATAAGGTGTTGGCTTGTATTTTCCCACATCAGGTTCCTTGTCGTTGCAACCCGCTGCGCCATAAAGAGACAATGTGATTAAGAGGAGGAACCTCAGGCGAAATAAAGTGTTTTGAGTCATGACAAGCAGGATCAGACCATAAAATTACAAAATATCTGGCGATCAGGAAAGAAAATTGTACCGTTAAGTGTTTAATAACATGAAGTTAACTCCGGAGAGTTCAGCCTGCTACCTTATACTCAGTCAACTTAATCTGATGGGAATCAAAGCAAATGATTAATTTTGCACGGGATAATTTTTACTGCACAATACCGGCTGCGCTCTTCATACAGCCGGGTAAATTTCTAACATCACTAAAATGGAACTCAGGACAGGAGATAAGGTTCGTTTCTTGAACGAAAAAGGGGAAGGCATTGTAACCCGCATACTCAGCAATACCATGGTCAATGTGGCCATTGAGGAAGGTTTTGAAGTGCCGGTGCTGGCCAGTGACCTGATCAGGATAGAGCCGCAGGGGATGGCAGGCCGTTTTTTCGACCGCAATGTAAATGTTGAGCTGCCTGCCGGAAGCGTAATCGCTGAAGAGCGGAATGAAAAACCTGTAAAAGCTGAAAATGCCTCCGGCGAAGATGAGCCTGACGGGATTTCACCGCTATACAGGCAGTCGGGCGCGGGAGTTACGGAAGGTATTTACCTGATCTATGCCCCGCATGATCAGAAATGGCTGATGACCGGGAATCTCGATATCTACCTGGTAAACAACAGCAGATACGAGGCGATTTTCTCGTTTATGCTGAAGGAAGAAGAAGGCGTTTTTTCAGGGGTGAATTTTGAGGTGATTCCGCCTTATTCTAAAATGCTGATCGAAACCATAACCCGTGAAGACCTCGACAGTTGGTCTGAAGGCATAGTACAGGTTATTTTCCACAGTGCTGAGAGTATGCCGGTTTTGAGTCCGTTGCATGCTGCATTTAAAATCAAATCTGTCCGTTTTTATAAGGAGACAAGTTACCAGGAGTTCAGGCTGGCAGGATTAAAGTCGGTGGTGTTGAATCTGGGGGATATCTCAGGGCAACTGCTGATATCCGGTGCCGAACCGTTAATGACCGCAGTGAGTGATCCGGCTGCCAGGCAGAAAATCTCGGCCATTGCCCCGCCGGCATACATCGACCGTTTCCGCACCGCTCCTCGTGAAGCAGAGGTTGATCTTCACATATCCTCTCTCAGGGATGATTACGCTGAAATGTCGAACAATGAAATTCTGCGTTATCAGCTCGATTTTTTTGCCCGCATGCTCGACAGTGCCATCACAAACAATTATTACAAAGTTACCTTTATTCATGGCATCGGGAATGGCTCTCTTAAATCAGCGATCGTATCGGCATTGGCTGATTACGAAAATGTCGAGTTCAGGAACGCACCCTTTGCCAGATTTGGAAACGGTGCCGTGGATATCATCATCCATAAAGGTAATTAATCTGGAGTAGTCTGAATAGCCTGAAAATTTACTTATTCAATTATTGAGCACCACCGGAGCGTGAATTTTCAGGTGACTTGCCTGTATATCTTCTTGCCTGTATGAGCCGGATTTGTCGTGGCAGGCTTTTTGTAATGAATTTTTATTCATATACCGTTGGTATCCAATTATTTTGTACCTTTGTATCAACTTAGGTCTCTTAACGGTAAAAGCAACGTGTTCTGTCGCTTTCGGTCGAAGGGCTGAAAGAGGAAAGTCGGGGCAACAAAGGGCACCATACTTCCTAACGGGAAGGTTCTGCAGCCGGCGGAAACAGCAAGTGCCACAGAAAATTACCGTCCCGTCATGATTTATCATGACAGGATAAGGGTGAAAATGTGGGGTAAGAGCCCACGGCTCAGGTTGGTGACAGCCTGCGCGGGTAAACCTTATGGGTTGAAAGGCCAAATATACCGGATCGTTGTGCTGCAAAGTGCAACAAAGGGCTGCCCGCTCTTTTCCGGGGGGTAGGCCGTTAGAACCTGATGGCGACATCAGGTGCAGATAAATGACAGAAGTCCCGCTTCTGCGGGAGACAGAACCCCGCTTACAACGTTGTACGGCACCGTTTTTTAAAGCAAATCCCCGGCCAAACCGGGGTTTTGCTTTTCTCCTCCTGACTTGCCTTCAGCATGCATATACCGGGCACGAATCCTGAACCAGAAATCAACAAAGCGGTTATTTTTCTGATTATTTTTGCTGCTCACACATTCAAGCGCCATCATGAAAATAATGCAACGGTCAAAGGTTCACATCATCTTCATATTATTTTGCTTCATTTCTTATACGGAAGGAGTATTGTGGGCGCAGGACATTCCGAATCCGGGTTTCGAGAATTGGTCGGGCGGGGAGCCTGTCGGATGGAATACCATCAATCAAACCATACTTGGAACAACTTTTACCCCTGTTACCCGCGAGCAGTCGAATCCTCATGGTGGTTCTTATTCGGCTAAACTTGAAACCATCACCCATAACATCTTTATTGTAGGGCCGGTAACAATGCCGGGTGTGCTTTCGCTTGGCGAAATTACACTCGATATCCTCAACCAGACGGGAACCGTAGAAGGTGGAGTACCGGTCAGCGGGGCGCCGGTTGTGCTCAGGGGATGGTTCCGCTATCTGCCTTCAGCCAATGATTCCTGCATCATGGGAATAGGACTTTCGCGCTGGAACGGAGTTTCACGCGATACGCTGGCATATGCTTACCTTACTATCGGAGGGCAGCACCCTGACTGGCAGGAGTTCTCGCTCCCGATCGCTTACCTGACACCCGGACAACCCGATACCATGAACATCATGTTTTTTTCATCCAACCTCCTTGCCGGTAGTCCGGTAACAGGGAGCAAACTCTGGGTTGATGATCTCTGGCTCGAATACGGTACGGTTTCGGTTAACGATGTGGGCCTGAACGCTGCTTTCGGGGTGTTTGCTGTTAATAACGGGCAGCAGCTGGAAGTCAGGTGTCCTGATGATAATGGAGGCATTCTTCAGTTGGTAAATATGAACGGAACTTTAATGGAGCAAATACAATTACCGCCGGGTGACACTCCGGTCATCATTGACATCCATGGCCTGAAACCGGCCATGTACATTGTTCGCCTGGTAAATGCTGCAGGCGTTCAGCATGTGGTAAAATTTGTCAGGAATTAATCTTACCCGGCCCCCCAAGCTTTTTTGGCTCTCCTGTGCAGGCTTTTATTCAGGATTTGAGGTTGCTTCGATTAAGTGCATGTTCAGCGCAATACTTGTTGCTTTGAATAAAAACCCTTAACCGTTCAGGCATTGACAAATGCCAAATCCGGGATAAATATACTAACCTGCCGCCTGATGCGTTTATTCACCATTAGTTTTCAAACATCCGTTGTTGAAAACTACCCATCAAACAGTTTTAATGATAGTCACTGGAGGTGTAATTTTAAAGCCCAAACAGAAGTCCGGTATGAGAAGGAATTTTATTGCCATCATTGCTGCTTTGCCTGTATTCTTCAGCTTCAGTGGAATGGCCCAGCAAACCGTTGCCAGGCAGGAACCGGCAGCAGGAATAACTACAGCGTCAGATTTATTTAATAAGGAAAAATACGGATCTGTAAGAGACCACTACAGCATGCTGCAGACGCCTTCCGATCTGCTACTCGCTTATGATGTGGAAAAGGACTACTATACTGCCGTTAGCGCAGCCGAATTGCAGCATGCCGACGCCCCGGCCCTGCTTAAAGAGTTCCTTGAAAAACACCCCGAAAACACCCGCACCAACCGGGTCTGGTTTCAACTGGGAAATCTTTATTTCCGTAACAACAGTTTCAGAAGTGCGCTTGACGCTTATCAGCAGGTAGACAAGTTTGACATGAATACCGAAGAGCAGGCCGAATTTACCTTTAAGCAGGGATACTGCCATTTTAAGCAGGACGATTTTGACAAGGCTGCAGATGCTTTCTACAGGATCAAGGAACAGCAGACCCGTTATACCGGGCCTGCAACCTATTATTATGCGCACATCATGTATGCTGACGGAAAATATGAAACGGCCCTTCGCGACTTCCAGAAACTGGGAAAGGATGAGACGTTCAAGTCGGTGGTGCCCTACTATATCATCCAGATTTATTACATGCAGGGACGGTATGATGAATTGCTTGAGCTGGCCCGGCCTTATCTGAAAGGACAGCGTAACAAGCGTACCAATGAAATTCTGCGGTTGGTCGCCGATGTGAATTACAAGCGGGGCAATTTTCAGGAAGCCATTAACCTACTGGAAGAATACAGGAAGCTTTCAAGGGGGAAATTCTCGCGCGAGGAAAGTTATATCCTGGCTTACTCTTACTACAAAACCGGTGAGTTTGAAAAGGCCATTCCTGAATTTCAGCAGGTGGCCGGCGGAGACGACAGCCTTTCGCAGAATGCCTGGTACCACTTAGGCGACAGTTACCTGAAAACATCCCGGAAACAGTTTGCCTCCAACGCCTTCTTGTCGGCCTGGAAGGTGCCGGTTAAATCGGCGCTCGCGGAAGATGCCCTTTTCAATTATGCAAAACTGTCGATAGAGCTGTCATACAATCCATACAATGAAGCCATCAGGGCGCTGCAGCAGTACCTTGCCGAATACCCTTCATCGCCCCGAAGGGATGAAGCCTACACCTACCTCGCCAACCTCTATCTTGTAACGCGTAATTACCGGGAAGCCCTCTCAACCCTTGAGAATGTCAAAAAGCGTACGCCGGCGCAAAACGAAATTTATCAGAAAATTACCTATTACCGTGGTCTTGAACTATTTGCTGATAATCAGTTTTTTGATGCTATCGGTATGTTTAAAAAGTCTGCCGAACATAAAAGTGATGAACTGATCGCTGCAGGCGCCACCTTCTGGGCCGGAGAATCCTATTACAGGCTTGGGCAGTACGATCAGGCAGCGGCCTATTACAGGAATTTTCAAAATGCTCCGGGGGCTAAGAATCACACCGCGTACGCTTCGGCCAGCTACAACCTGGGTTATGCCATGCTTAAACAGAAAAATTACAGTCAGGCTGCCCAGGCATTCAGCCGGTTTATCGAGAGCCGCCCGGCGGATAAAAAAATGATGAACGATGCCAGGTTGCGTTTGGCCGATGCTTTTTTTATGCAAAAGCAATATCAGGATGCCATTGCCGGTTATGATCAGGTGATTGGCGCAAAGACGGCCGATGCTGATTATGCCCTCTATCAGAAATCTCTTGCGGTGGGCGTTACCGGTAATATCAGGCAGAAAATTGTCTCTCTTCAGAAGCTGCTCAACGATTTCCCGAGATCCCCCTATAACGATGATGCCCGCTTTGAAATTGGCCAGGCGCAGATGACCCTTAATCAGAATGAAGAAGCACTGCAGACATTCAGAAAACTGGTCGCGGATCATCCGAACAGCAGCTTTGTAAAACGCTCGCTGCTGAACACAGGCCTGATCTATTACAATACGAACCGCAATCAGCAAGCCCTGGAGACTTTCAAAAAAGTGGTCAAAGATTATCCTGCCACTCCTGAATCGCGCGAAGCCCTGGCGGTAATTAAAAACATCTATGTTGACATGAACCAGGTTGATGCTTATGTTAATTATTCTCAGGATATTCCGTTTGCAAACATAACCCGTTCGGAACAGGATTCCCTTACGTTTATTGCAGTTGAAGGCAGGTATATGGCCGGGGATTGCAGTAAAGCCATCCCGGGCTTTTCTTCATATCTGGATAAATTTCCCAATGGAATCTTTTCTGTGAAAGCGAATTATTTTAAGGCAGACTGTGAAAGCCGCGCCGGCAATCATGCTGAAGCGCTGAAAAGCTATGAATTCATCCTGTCAAAACCCCGCACCGGGTACACCGAAAATTCGGCGCTGAAAGCCGCTGAGATCCTCTTCAGGAAGAAAGATTATGCCAAAGCCCTTCAGATGTATGAGCGGCTTGAAGAGAATGCGGAAAACCCGGCCAGTCTGCAGGAGTCATACCTCGGGCAGATGCGCTGCAACTTCTACCTGGGAAATCACGGGATTGCCGTTCAGAAGGGACAAAAAGTGCTTGAAACAGAGCGGCTTTCACCCAACCTGGCAGCAGAAACCCATCTTATTACCGGCAAATCCTATATGTCGTTGCAACGGTATGAGGCTGCAAGGACTTCTTTCGAAAATGTTATGAAACTTTCGCAGGGTGAAGCAGGTGCTGAAGCACTCTTCAACCTGGCTGCAATCAGTTATGAACAAAAGGATTATACAGCCGCTGAATCACAGATATTCAAACTCAGCGGTGATTATGCATCCTACGACTATTGGGTGGCACGTTCATTTATCCTCCTCTCGGATGTTTATATAAAAACCGGCAATGTATTCCAGGCCAGACAAACCCTTCAGAGCATCATCGATAATTATGAAGGGGAGGACCTCAGGAAAATCGCTGCTGACAAACTTGAGCGGATTAATCACGGAGAATCATCATCCCGTCCGACTGGAAAGACATTTGATGATGAGGAAGGGATTATCATCAGATAGTTGATGCCCCGGGGGCCCATATTTTAAATGTGTTTTGATTAAAAGCGGTTAATAATGAAAAAATATTTGAGTGCCAAATTCCGGATCAGGTCAGCTAAACCTTTGTTGCTGGCCATGCTTGTAATGATCAATGGAGCCTGGAATCTTTTGCCAGGACAGGGAATCAATGAGCAGGTGACTGTGGTGGCAGCCTATGAGCCTTCAATTCCGGATGTTAATAAGATCAATATAAATCCGGCAGCTTCCGAAACTGAAGTAAAATTGCCTGTAATGTCTTATTCGGTGACGCCGGTGCAGATGGAAACTAAGCTGAGCCCTGAATCCATTCCGGCCGTGCGGTTGGTAGGTGAGCCTCAGAAAAAGCTTTTACGGAACTATGCCCGCGTAGGGTTCGGGAATTATACCACCCCTTACGCGGAATTCCGGGCAAGCTCACTTCAATCAAAATCTTTTCAGCTTGGATTACACCTGAAGCATCTGTCATCTTCGGGTGAGATAAAGGATTATGCCGAAAGCGGAAACAGCGTGAACCTGATACAATTGCAGGGCAGGAAGTTTTTCGGACAGCACACCCTGAGCGGCAGACTGGGTTTCAGGCGGAATGCGGTGCATCATTATGGCTTTAAACCTGCAGAATCTGAAGGCTTCTTTCCGGATGATATGCTGAAGCAGCATTTTAACAGGCTTAATGCTTCTGTTGACATCAGGTCAAACTATGCGGATGAAGATAAGCTGAATCATCAGCTGACGTTGGGTTTCAGAAACATTGCAGACAAATTCAAAACGCGCGAAACAACATTCAGCCTGCAGGGGGCGGCAGATAAACGGTTTGAACTATTTGATTTTACGGATTTCCAGCAACTGGGTCTTGAAACATCAATGGACTTCGCCGGATACAAGGATTCTACGCTGAAACAGAGCAGCACACTGGTCAGTGTGCGGCCGTTTATTGCGACAGGATTTAATGAGTACACATTTAAACTGGGCCTGAATTTTACGTTTCAGGGAGATTCCGTTTCAAAGGCATATATGTTCCCCTTCGCCGAAGCGAGGTTGAACGTTGTTGAAGATGTCCTGAGCATCTATGCCGGAATCACCGGCGGCCTGCAAAGGAAGGGATTTGATCTGCTCGCGGAACAAAACCCGTTTATTCAATCGGTGCTGCCTTTACAATATACCCGCGAACGATTTGTTTTTTATGCCGGAGCAGCGGCCAGGGCCGGGAAGCACATCAATCTTTATGCCTCTTTCAGGACAGGAGTTATTGGTAATGAAGCTTTCTTTGTGAATGATTTTTCCCAGGCACCGTTCAGCCGTTTTATTCCGATTTACGATGATGCAAATTTGATTGCCGGCAGGTTCGAAGCCGAATATCACACTGCTGAGCGTGTTAAGATTAAAGCTTTTGCCGCTTTCGAAAAATGGAATATGCAGCATGAGCTTCAGCCCTGGCATAAACCGGCGACAACCCTGGGTGCGGAAGCCTATTACAATCTCGGAAATAAAGTTATTGCGCGTGCTGCGGTTACTGCCAGTGGTAAACAATATGCAAGACTTGAGGATGAGGATGGAGAAGTCAGGGCCTACCGGATAAAGGGCTACACTGATATTAGCCTGGGACTGGAGTACCGTTATACCCGGCAGTTGTCGGCATTCCTGAACCTGAATAATGTTACCGGTGTGCGTGCCTATAAATGGTATAATTACCCCGGATACCGTTTTAACGTGCTTGGCGGCATAGCTTATTCATTTTAGCCGCAGCACTCAGATCTGCCTCAGTATTTTTTCCGCTTTTCAGGTACCATCCATTTGTAAAATTACTGCCTCAGGGCAATGCCGCTGAGGCCTGGCTGGCTGTGATGCAATGCGGCCTATTTTTTGTTAATAACTTGCACAATTCAGGATGTATGATTCCGTGGTTTGAATTGATTAAATGATTACCTTTGCTTGTTAACTAAAATTTACTATTTTACTGAATATGAGTGAATTAAATAAAGAGGCCATCGCTGCCGGAAGTGGAAATGGAAACGGCAACGGCAATGGCAATTATACTGCTGAAAACATCCAGGTTCTTGAAGGTCTTGAAGCGGTTCGTAAGCGCCCTGCCATGTATATCGGTGATATTGGATCCAGGGGGTTGCATCACCTTGTATATGAGGTTATTGACAACTCAATTGATGAGGCGCTGGCCGGCTATTGCGATAGCATAGAGGTGTTTATTCATCCCGACAATTCTATCACTGTTTCGGATAATGGCCGTGGAATTCCTACCGATTTGCATGAAAAGGAGAAACGTTCGGCCCTTGAAGTGGTCATGACGGTGCTGCATGCCGGTGGAAAGTTTGATAAGGGCTCCTATAAGGTTTCCGGCGGTTTGCACGGAGTAGGTGTTTCCTGTGTGAATGCCCTGTCTTCGATGCTGAAGGTAACCGTATACCGCGAAGGAAAGATCTTTGAACAGGAATACTCAATCGGTAAGCCGCTCTACCCGGTGAGGGAAGCCGGCACTACCGGAAAAACGGGTACAACGGTTCATTTTAAGCCGGATACCTCAATTTTTACCAATGATGTTTATGATCTTGAGATACTGAGTTCCCGCCTGCGCGAACTCGCTTTTCTGAATAAAGGAATCCGCCTTTCTATTACTGATGAACGTGAAACGGACGAAAACGGGAATCATCCCGGGTTTTCATTCTATTCGGAAAACGGTCTGCGCGATTTTATCGAATATCTGGATGGCATGCGCGAAAAACTGATGCCGGAACCGATTTATATCGAAGGGGAGAAAAATGATATTCCCGTTGAGATTTCGATGCAGTACAATACCTCATTCAGCGAAAACATCCACTCTTATGTCAACAACATTAATACCCATGAAGGCGGAACCCATCTGGCCGGTTTTCGCAGGGCGCTTACCAGAACCCTGAAAGGCTATGCTGACAAGTCGGGGATGCTGGCCAAACTGAAGTTTGACATCAACGGGGATGACTTCCGCGAAGGATTGACGGCAATTATCTCCGTAAAGGTGCAGGAGCCCCAGTTTGAAGGGCAAACCAAAACCAAGCTCGGAAATAATGAGGTGATGGGGGCTGTGGATACCCTTGTTTCTGAACTTCTGAATTATTACCTTGAAGAACACCCTAAAGAGGCCCGCACCATTGTCAACAAGGTGATCCTCGCAGCAACGGCCCGTCATGCAGCAAGGAAGGCCAGGGAGCTGGTGCAGCGTAAAAATGTGCTCTCCGGCTCGGGTCTACCGGGTAAACTGTCCGACTGCAGCGAAAGAGATCCCGAACTCTGCGAAATCTACCTTGTGGAGGGAGATTCAGCAGGGGGAACCGCCAAGCAGGGCCGCGACCGGCGCTTTCAGGCCATACTTCCGCTCAGGGGTAAAATCCTTAACGTGGAAAAAGCCATGCAGCATAAGATTTTCGATAGCGAGGAAATCAAAAATATTTATACCGCATTGGGCGTTTCGGTTGGAACTGAAGAGGACAGCAAGGCACTCAACCTTTCAAAATTACGTTACCACAAGGTGGTAATCATGACCGATGCCGACGTGGACGGAAGTCACATCGCCACATTGATCCTCACTTTCTTCTTCAGGTATATGCGCGAACTGATCGAAAACGGCTATGTCTACATTGCCACACCCCCGCTGTATCTGATCCGTAAAGGCAATAATGAACGCTATTGCTGGTCGGAGGAAGAGCGGGTGGCTACGGTAGCAGAGTTGACAGGCACCGGCAAGGAGAGCAATGTGCACATTCAGCGCTATAAAGGTTTGGGAGAAATGAACGCAGAGCAACTATGGCTGACTACCATGAACCCTGAATTCCGGACCCTGCGCCAGGTTACCATCGAAAACGGTACCGAAGCCGACCGTATCTTCTCCATGCTTATGGGCGATGAAGTGCCGCCACGCCGTGAGTTCATTGAGAAAAATGCGAAATATGCGAAAATTGATGCCTGATATTTGCAGGCGCATCAAAACGAAAAAACCGGAGTTCATTGCTCCGGTTTTTTTGTAAGGGTTGTAGAGCTAAACGCTCATTCTTGCTAAAAATGATAGGCAGCCCCCATCCTGAATCTGATTCCCGACCAGTCGACCCTGACCGGCTGCTTTTCCTGGTTCTGTAAATAGGCTTTTTTGTTTTCCGACCATTTCAGACGGCCGGGGATGTTGTATTCATAGCCGGCCAGCATTTCCAGGCTGATTTTATCAGTTAGCTGATAATATCCTGACAGCGCAGCCTCACCAAAAAAATTCAGGGCGACAAATGACAGGTTCTCACTGAATTCTTCCGCTCCTGTAATCTCCAGGTTTTCATCGAAACGGAGCCAGCCTGAAGTTGTGCCGCCTCCAACGCCAAAATGGCTTCCCCATCGCTCTCCCCGGGAAACCGGAATGCGATACTGCATGCCTGTGCGCAAACCCTTCAGCTGCATGCTCATGCGGTAATAACCCGAATAATCTCCGTAAAAACTGCGGGCACCGGTGTATTGATAACTGATGTCAAATAGCAATTGAGAGAAGTCTTTTGTGGTGAGTGCCAGAAAACCACTATAGGTCAGATAACCGGGAAATGAGGCGGTTTGGGATAAGGGAGGCAGGTTGGGATGGTTGCTGATTTCGTCCTGAAAAGCTTTCAGATCTTTCAGGTTGTATGACCCGTACCCGCCATAAATTCCGGCCTTCAGCTCCTGGGCTGACGACTGGTAGCTGGTAATCAGTATCAGGGATGCAATCAGACTGGCTAGCGCTTTTCTCATGGCAGATACGGCGTTATATCAAAAACATATCCCGAATGGGAAAACAAGCGTTTGTTGTATATTTTGGGCATTGAATCGGTACTGGGGACTTTCAGCACAATCTGCCAGGTATTGATGTCCATCACATACAGATGGGTGTAATCGGTCAGCAGCAGATACCCGCTTTCCGGATCAATATTGCGCAACACGCATTTTCCGGGTAAGTTTACGGACCGGATCAGACTGAAATCATGGGGATTTCTCAGCTCCAGCACCGGAGATTCCTCGAGCGTGAGAAACAGCCGGTCCGGATGCAGTTCGTCAAACATGGCAGACTTGTAGGAACGCTGATCGCGGTAAGCGGTTTCGAAGGTGTTGTTTACAATGTTGTAGAGCCAGATTCCGTTTCGGGTAACTATTACACACTGGTCTCCGGCAGAAGCCGTGGAAATGCACGCCCACTTGCTATAGTAAGGATAATCTTCAATATCCAGGGTCGCGGTAATTTCTCCGGTATTCAGATCAATGATATTGTAATCCCCGCCTATGATCAATGCAGCCGTATTGGCTGTCGTTAAGCAAAAATGATCCGAATTGGCCGTTGGGGTTCCGTATGGAATGATGGTCGGATTGGTCAGCTGCCGGTCTTCGAAGAGGTAGATCGCCTGTCTTGTGGCAACGCCGACCCGGGTTGAATTGGGCGGGCAGGCATAAACTGCATCATAAAGAACATTCGGGATACGGTAGGCTGCCGTTGCATCCAGGCTGAAAATATCATAAGCCTTCATGTCGTCATATGCAGAGGTGTAAAATGCTTTCTCAGCAGGATTGTAGGCATATTCAGGCCAGTTGGGCGCAACATATTCTCCGAGTGTGAAGTTTACATAAGTGAAAGGATAGTATGACTCATTACATTTGCCGGCATACATCGGTTTACTGTCAAGTTTGTACTGGCCCCTGCTGCCAAAGCCGGGCTGGTCGATGGTAATGCTGGTATCCGGCGAGTTTTCAAGATAAACCGGATTGGGATATACATCTGTTTTGGTAAATGTATAATGCGTGGGGTATCCGGTTTTATTCCAGATAAATGTTAAACTGTCCAGATTGGTGAACGAAGCCATCGGAACAGGCGGTTCACGCTTAACCTTAAGCGATGTGTAGCTTGGTGAAGCGGATGTAGTATAAACGGTATGGTAGAGCGAGTAGTTGACTTCTCCGCAGGTATAGCAGCTGTCAATAAACTGCCCGGGAAGCCTGGGATTGAAATATCTCTGGGTGTTGTTATAACTGAAACTCCTGTTTAAGCTGAGCGACTTCGAGTTAAGGTTTGATGAAGGCTGCCAGCTGATGCGCAAAAACCCGTTTTCATCAGTATCTGCCGTCATCTGAAGGTACCCGGCCGGCCTGGTGTCGATCAGTGTCAACCATTCGCGGGTTCCGGCATAATATTCGTAACCCGAAAGGTCTGCAAGGCTACCGGTGCCGGTTGAAGTAAACATATTGACCGTAAGTTTATAAATGCCGGGATTGTATTCAAACGGGTCAATTTCCACCTCACCCGCATCGTTATATAGCTCCCAACGGTCATCTGAAAGCAGCATCTCACCGGCATGTATCTTCAGTCCGAATGCACTCAGCCTGTAGTTGAGCCTTAAGCGGTTGAAGATAAACAAAGTGTCGCCTGAGTCCTCAAGGTCGATCTGCAAGGGATGGCTGGCAGCAGGAGGGTCAATCTGTGTAATTTCATCGTCAGTCAGCGGATATTCGCATGAATTCATGACCGGTAACAATATCAGGATCATAAATGGCAATAAAGCCCTGCTCCCGGGGAATGTAGTTGCGAATTTTTGATTCATTCATGTAAGATGTTGTGATACAATGATATATGTCAATAATAATTTATCTTCTTTCTGCTTGGATGTCTGAAGACGGCAAATCAATACCCTGCTTGTTTCAACAAATTGCTTGAGTCTTCCTTCCTCCTAATGATGCATGCAAGATAAAACATTGTTTAATCCGGTACCTTTTTTTTAAACAGTTTAGAATAAATCTTTCCAGGATGACCGGCAATTTTGTAACTGATTGTACTACTGTATCATGATGGATTTTGTTTTTTAGCTTCTTTGAGGATTTTTATGTAAACTGAAAGCTCAGGCTGAGTTTTATTATATAATTCACGATTGGTACTGTTAAAAATGGCACGGAATTTAGTATCAGAATTGTCAGACAAATAACATTTGCCAAATTTAATATGCAGACTATGAAACCTAAAGTCATTATTGTTGCCTTGTTGCTTATAATAACAGCCACTTTATCAATACAGGCACAAAATTACCGGACCGGTTTGGGCGCCAGGCTGGGATATTTCAACGGAATCACTGTGAAGCACTTTGTAGGTAGTTCGAACGCCATAGAGGGTATTGCAGCCTTCCGCTGGGGAGGGTTTGCCCTGACAGGCTTATACGAGTGGCAAAAGCCCATTCAAGGAGCCCCGGGGCTTGACTATTTCCTCGGGCTTGGCGGACACATCGGTGTGTGGCATAACGACCGTTACTACTGGTACGACAGAGATCGCCGCGATGGCCATTTCAGCATTGTGGGTATTGATTTTATCGCCGGACTGGAATACACCCTTAAAGAGGTTCCTTTCAACTTTGGTCTGGACTGGAAGCCTGCCTTCAACCTGATCGGAGACCGGCACTGGTGGGGAGACGGGGTGGCACTCTCGATCCGTTATACTTTCTGATTTATACCGGCCGGCATAATATTAGAGGCGTAACCTGCTGTAACTGCACGTTCCGCCCTGTTTGTGTCAAACAAATTAAGGTCTGCGCTGCTTCAGCAACCATTCATAAAGTTCCGGATTGTTGTATGTTTCCGTCCAGCTGTCGTGGTTGGCTCCGGGATATATTGTAATCCTTGCATTGCCCCCTGCATCCTGAAGGTGCCTGATCATTTTTGCCGCATCAGTTACCGGCACCACATCATCGGCGGCGCCGTGAAACGCCCATACAGGCATCGACTTCAATTCATCAGCCCTGCGCGGATAGTTGCGGTCGATCCTTCCGCATACCGGGGCAATCGCTGCAAAATAGTCTGGGTAAGCCATTGCCAGGTCCCAGGCTGCCCGGCCACCCATACTCAGCCCTGTTACATAAACCCTGCGTTCATCTACCCTGTATCGGCCGGCAATGCTTTTCACCAATGCAAAAATGGTTTCTGCATCCCAGTCGCGCTTGTCGGGGCACTGGGGCGATAGCACAATAAACGGAAAGTGCTGCCCTGCTTCTATCAGCTTTGGAGGTCCGTGAACCTTGATTTTCTCAGGATCATTACCGCGCTCACCTGATCCATGCAGGAATACCAGCATAGGCCAGGTCTTGTCCTTTTCAGGATCATAATTATCAGGGAGGTAAAGCAGGTAATCCAAAGTTACCTGACGCATCATAGTTCCGGTAAATGATCCCTCATGCTGAACTGCCTGAGCCTGAGTGCCGATCCATGTTAAGAGCAGCAATAACAGAATAGCTGAAAAATTTTTCATCCTGAATCCGTTTGAATGGATATGCTTGTTTAGTCAAAAAAGTTCCACGATACTCCGAAACGCAATCCGCGGTCAGGCATGGGGTAGGAGGGAACCATAATATAGTTATATCCTGATAGTCCGCTGTTCAGGTGCTTCATTACCAGGAACAGGCGTGCCCGTTTTACCCTGAGGTTGACAAATCCGTCCACATAAGGATAGTCCCCTGTTTTCACCCTGTTCTGAAGGTAGTACGACCTCAGCGCAGGCATATAGGCATCAGCATAGAACGCCGTGTTAAACATCAGCGAAAGCCCTGTTTGCAGATAGAGCGCTCTTTTGAACAAGGCAACCGAGTATGTGGCTGTTACCCTGCCGGCAAGATCGGGCAATCGCAGTATGTCGGACTTTGAAGCATTTTGCCAGATGGCGAATGCCTGTAATCCGATGCTGCCCAGGGTGATATCGGCAAGTCCGTAAAGCTGGCTTACCGTGATGGAGCCGTCGGCCCTGGCCGGATGGGCGTTTTCGTTAAAATAGACCCAGCCATCCAAGTTGTAGATGTTAAATCCGGTCTGTAAATATTTACGCTTGTACATCACTTTACCGCCAAGGATGGTCTGTTGCCCGAAACTGTTTTCCCAGCGGAAGTGATTGGAGGTGTGAAACTGATAGAGATAGTCGGGCTGAAGGGCATCCAGTGCCAGAGACGCGTAAAGATTTCCCCAGGATGTGGAATTGTCGAAAGCGGGGAGGGTAAGCATGGCGGCAATCCCTTTGTCGCCATTGAAAGGCGCTCCGTTGCTGAACCATATTCTACCTTCGGCTTTTGCAATGCCGAAGGCATTGGCCGAAATATAGGCAAAAGGGGTGAAACGGTTGAATCTCCGGATAATGGTGTCGTTTTTATAGGTACTGAAGGTGTGTTCAATACCGGCCCTCAGCAATACAGCCTTGCCGCTGCCCCTGGCTTTGCCCACACCACCTTCGAAAATCAACTCGTTGGTGAACTCATGAAAAAAAACCGAATCGAAGGTGCTGACAGAATCGGCAAATATATCAGGATAAAAACCCGACCGCGGATTGGCATCGGTATAAAGCAGGGCGTTGCGGGTATATGTGAAGGTGTGCCGGAAAAAATTGGTGCGCTCCGGGTTGAAAAACAACTTGCCGGCCGGTGTTGTCCGCATCTGTGAACCGGTATCTGCTTTATTGATGTTAAGCAATGTATCGCTGACCGTATCAGGATTTTCAATGAGCCTTGGGTTGCGTCCGAAGTAATAAAACTGATTTATCTGAAACCCGCTTTCTTTAATAAGGTTATCCGCATTGCCCAGCCATGTGGCAATGCGCTTGCGGTCGGCCTCATAGTTGGTGGTAAAAACGGTATCATAAACAATGCCTCCGTTTTCACGCCACTTAAAACGGTTGTTCCGGTAATTGGCAAGCACGGCATAGCGTTCGTTATCCGAAACAAACTGCCCTTGTATGGCAACAGAAGAATTGTCTGACTTTTGCCGGTTATAAAGCCCGACCGAATTAATGATGCGAAGGTCAATGCCCAGGCTCAATCCCCTGCCCAGGTGCTGGCTGTGGGTAAGGCTGAAAAGCTGCTCTTTGCCTTTACCGAATGAGTAAGCAATGTTGGAGTAAGGCGTAAAACTCCGGTAATACCGGATATTGCTGTTTTTCAGAAGGTAGGCGTCGAAGTTGTAAGGTGAAAACCTGAAACCTGAGCTACCGTGGTGATCAAAAACCAAGGATTTGTAAGCCAGTCCGATGTTCCCGTTAACGGCATTCAGCAGATCTGCCCCTGCTGCAGGATCGTAAAACTGAAATCCTTTCAGCAGGGTATCGGCTGTGCGGCTTAATGCTGATCCCCCCGGCCAGCGCTGATCCACATGAATAAAGAAAACCGACGCCGTATCCGGTGATTGCTGATCTTTCTTGTCTGCAGAGGCATCCTGGGCCAGGATGCCCCGGATGCTTAAGAGAATAATGGTCAGAATAAGTGTGAATCTGCGCATGAAGCGTGCGGTATTACAGTTGCAAAGATAGGATTAACCGGCATTGTTAACGCTGCTTTGGCCAATTTATTGAGGCCCGGATCATTTCCCCCTGATCAGTTTCCCCTCATAGAGATATCCGTCCGACTGCAATCTGATAAGGTAGGTCCCCGGTTTCAGGCTGCGGATATCATAATGCCCCCTGGTTTTAAACTTCAGTTCTTTTGCTGCCTGCCCGCTGATGTCCGTAATTGTCAGGCTGTCGGCATTCAACGATTCCTGGTTTATGATGCGGAAATATTCCTGTGCGGGGTTGGGTGAAAGGATAAGCTTTCTGACCGTAACTTGTTCTGGTATGGAAGCCGGGCCGTTACCGAAAAGCCAGAGAATGGCCTCCCTGAAATTGTCGCGCCAGAGCGCTTCGTTATGCTGCCCTCCTTCAACAACTTTATTGAAAATATCTTCCTGATTAAAGCCAACAGATTTAAGCGAATCGCTCATTCTGTGCATATGTGCCACCGTGTTTTCACCTTCCAGAGTACCGCAAAGCTGGTAAAACAACATGTTTTCCTGTTTCGGACTGTGGTGGGTGAATAACCACACACTGTCGGAAAACCAGTAGGAGGGAGAAAATATGCCTGCCTTGCTGAAAGTCTGCTGATATCTTAGGGCAGCGTAATGGGAAATCAGTCCGCCCAGTGAGCTTCCCATAATGCCGGTATGCTCCCTTCCGGGGAGTGTACGGTAGTTCTGATCAATATGAGGTTTCAGTATTTCAACAACAAAACGGATATACGCATCCCCATCTCCTCCCCCATATTGCTGATTGGACCAGGGGGTGTATTCCGCGATGCGGTAAATGCCGCCATTGTCGATGCCAACGACTACCGGCACCTCTATCCCTTCTCCGGCCATAGCGTTCAGCGTTTCATCCACCTGCCATTCACCTGAAAATGAGGTATTCGAATCAAAAAGGTTTTGTCCGTCGTGCATATACAATACCGGATAATTTCTGCCTGAGGTATCGTAATCAGGAGGCAGGTAAATCCATATCCTCCGTGACCGGTTGAGTTGGGGAATAAAAAAATCCTCATCCATTATTTGCACATTGGGGGCTGCAGTGGAATTGTTCCCGCTGCCGCCGTCGGCCCAGTTATGTATGGTAACCTCAACGGTTTGTCCATTACCGAATGTGAATCTGCGGTCAGCAATCTCTTCCCCTGACGGGCCTTTTTCAACGGTAGCCCAGCTGCCACGGGTAAATTTAAACCTGATCTCTGTCCCTTCCGTCTGTTCATTGAGGGTAATATACCAGTTGCCGTCTGTATTTTCCTGCATGGCATAAGCCGGCGATCCGGGATTCCACCCGGCAAAATCCCCTGAAATATAGAGAATGTCCTGCGCCGGCGTATTTGCCGGAAGTGAGGTCACCAGAAAAGTTGCCTGGTTGCGGACAATGCCTGTCAGAAGCAGTGAAATGGCGAAAACCGGTATGAATGGCTTTTTCATCGATGTTGTCAATTATCAGGTAAAAGTAGGATTTTTCCGGTAAATATTGGTTTGCAGGCATAACTGCTTGTTATTATTGGCTTTAAAGTCTCCGGTATCTGAGTTGACCGGAATGAAGACAACCCGGCTATGTGACTTTAAATAGCTACCTTTGCCGCTCAATAACAAACAGTATATGGAAAACCTTCAGTCCGGAGTGTCCGGTGTGATAAGCTTCCGGCGCTGGAGCCGCAGATCATGGGCGGTATTCAGCAGCCTTGGACGCAGCATCCGTATCGGTGTGCTCTGTCTGTCGTGTTCCATACTTGTGCTGCCGGGTTATAGCCAGGAGCAGCCCGATTCCATCCCATCCTCATCATCCGACCGTGAAATTGAACTTGAAGAAGTTGTTGTCAGCGCCCAGCGCTCTCCGGTCGTTCAGTCGCAGCTGATGCGCGTTGTTCAGGTGGTCACCCGTGCGGAGATTGCGCAGCATTCCTCAGCCGGTCTGGCCGGATTACTTGAAAATCTGCGCGGTGTGGATATCAGGCAGCGGGGAGCTTTCGGCATGCAGGCCGACATCAGCATCAGAGGCGGAACATTTGATCAGACATTAATTTTACTGAACGGGATCAACCTGACCGATCCCCAGACGGGACATCACAACCTGAATCTCCCGGTTGACTTATCTTCTGTTGAACGTATAGAGGTGCTTCAGGGGCCCGGGGCCCGGATTTTTGGTCCGAACGCGTTTAACGGGGCAATCAACATCATCACGGCAGCGCCGGCCACACATGGCATCACCGCAACGATCTCAGGCGGAGAGTTCGGCCTTTTTCAATCATCGGTATCAGCAGTCGCTGCATTGGGGAAAGTCAATCAGCATATTTCACTGGGTTGGAACAGGAGCGACGGATATCAGGAAAATACTGATTTCAGCAACCTCAACATGTATTACAGGGCTGTTGTCCCTTCCGGGCCGGGTTCTTTTGATATGCAGGCCGGTTATACGCAGCGCGCCTTCGGGGCAAACAGCTTTTACTCGCCCAGGTTTCCGGCCCAGGCTGAGGAAACCCGTGCCGGATTTGTATCCGTCAGATATAAGCCCGGCAGATGGATTAACCTGAATCCGGCAGTTTACTGGAGAAGACACCACGACCGTTTTGAACTTTTCCGTGAAAACGCCCCGCAATGGTACACCGGCCACAATTATCACATGACTGATGTTGCCGGAGCAGCCGTGAACTGGATGCATGTAGCCGGTTATGGCAGATTATCGCTGGGTGCCGACTACCGTTTTGAGCATATTTTCAGTAATGTACTGGGGAACCCGATGGCCGTGCCAAGGTCTGTTCCGGGTGAACCGGGAGCGGAATTTACCAGATCGTATCAACGGCAATCACTCAGTATGATGGCAGAGCAGTCCGTGTTT
Source organism: Bacteroidales bacterium UBA5833 (assembly GCA_002433025.1). Lineage (GTDB taxonomy): Bacteria > Bacteroidota > Bacteroidia > Bacteroidales > Lentimicrobiaceae > Lentimicrobium. The sequence goes on along the minus strand of DJGZ01000062.1, from coordinate 8,413 downwards.
CTTGCAAATTTCTCCGTTTCCGCCGGGTTGCTGATGCATCTGAATGCCTCGTTGCCCAATGGCATCAGCATTTATCCGGGAATTGATCTCGGGTGGCAGGTGCTTAAATCAATACGATGGTATGCCACGGCAAACAGGACACTCCGATTGCCCACATTCACCGACTTGTTCTACAACAGCCCGACCAATGCCGGCAATCCTGATCTGAAACCTGAAGAAGCGCTTGCGCTGGAATCGGGGTTTAAGTTGAATAAGGCTGCGGTAAATGCTGAGATATCCGTTTACCGGCAATGGGGGAAAAACATGATAGACTGGGTGAAGCCCGCCGGAAACGAAATCTGGCAGAGCCTTAATCATACCATGATAAATGTTACCGGGATTGAAGCCGGCGCGGATTTCGACCTCCGGCAACCGGAAAGTCTCGGGGTGTTCAGGTATATCGGCCTGCATTATTCCTGGACAAAGGCAGATAAGCACAGCAGGGGTTTTACCTCGCTTTATGCGCTGGATAACCTCAAACACAAAGTGGATCTGAGCCTTGGCCACTCAATTACTTCAAAGAGCGGCATCGACTGGAAGCTGTCTTTTCAGGACCGTTCAGGTGGCTATCAGCCTTATGTCGATGGTGCATTTGCTGAAGAAATTCCTTATCACCCTGTGCTGCTGGCCAATGTAAAGGTTTTCTGGAACCCTGGCGCGTTTCAGGTGTTTGCAGAAGTAAGTAATATATTGAATACCAAAGTTATGGATCATGCCAATGTGCTTCAGCCGGGCCGCTGGATGCTGGCCGGGGTGAAATATCATCTGCAACTGAAGTAAGTTCACGATCCGGATTCTTTACCAGTTTATTTGCCGGGAGAGGCCGGCGGATTTGCAGATAAGAACGTGCGGCTGGGAAACTTTATTTATCTTTGAATAATCAACCAAGAATCAGCCGCTATGAAAGTGTTTCGCTGGATTTTTCCGTTACTTGCTCCGGCAGTATTGATGTCCTGTAAAGGAACTTCTGACAAAACAAAATCTGAAACCATGGATCAACCTGATAAGAAAATAGTAGTTTACCAGGTATTTACCCGGTTGTTCGGGAATACCAATACTGCCAACATTCCCTGGGGGACAATTGAAGATAACGGGGTAGGGAAGTTTAATGATTTTACTGACCAGGCCCTGGAAGAGATCAGGGCGCTGGGCGTTACCCATATCTGGTACACCGGTGTGCCGCACCATGCCGTGATCCGCGATTACACCGCCAGCGGCATTTCGGATGACGATCCTGATGTGGTGAAAGGCCGGGCGGGTTCTCCTTATGCCGTTAAGGATTATTACAACGTAAACCCGGATCTGGCCGTTGATCCTGCCAAAAGGCTTGATGAGTTCAGGGCCTTGCTTGAACGCACGCACCACCATGGCCTGAAAGCCATCATTGACATTGTGCCCAACCATGTGGCCAGGCATTATAAATCGCTCTCCAACCCTCCCGGAACGGAGGATTTCGGGGCATCCGACGATGTAACGGTTGAATATGCGCGCAACAACAACTTTTATTATATACCCGGTCAGCCATTCAGGGTTCCGCAATTCCCTGACTGGTACAAGCCCCTGGGAGGCGAGCCGCATCCGTTGTCCGACGGGAAGTTTGAGGAGTTTCCCGCGAAATGGACCGGAAACGGTTCACGGATGACACGGCCCGATTTCAACGACTGGTACGAGACAGTGAAGATTAACTATGGAGTCAGGCCGGATGGCACCAAAGATTTCGATACCCTGCCGGCCGGTTTCGGGCAAAAGTCCGTTAGCGATCATTATAACTTCTGGCAAGAGAAAGATGTTCCTGACAGCTGGAAGAAGTTCCGCGATATTGCGCTCTACTGGATTGGTTTTGGAGTGGACGGCTTCCGCTTTGATATGGCCGAAATGGTGCCGGTGGAATTCTGGAGTTATATGAATTCAGCCATCAAGAATGCCAATCCCGATGCCTTCCTCCTGGCCGAAGTCTACAATCCGTCCCTCTACCGCGAATATCTTCACCTGGGTAAGATGGATTATCTCTACGATAAGGTAGAGCTTTATGATACGCTGAAAAATATCATTCAGGGCCACGGATCGGCCGATCATATTGCCGGGATACAGGCCGGCCTTGCTGATATAGAACATCATATGCTTCATTTCCTTGAGAACCATGACGAACAGCGGCTGCCTAGTCCGGCATTTGCCGGAAACGCTTTGAAAGGCAAGCCTGCTATGACCCTGAGTGCCACCATCAGCACGGCGCCCACCATGATCTATTTTGGTCAGGAGGTAGGGGAGCACGGCGAGGGAAATGCAGGGTTTGGCAGCGAAACAAGGACTACCATTTTCGATTATTGGGGCGTTCCTGCCCACCAGCGCTGGATGAACAACGGAAAATTCGACGGAGGTTTACTGACCGCAGAAGAATCCGCACTGCGCGATTTTTACAAGCGCCTGCTCAACTTTACCATCAACAGCTCCGCGTTGATGGGTAAGTATCAGGAACTGCATTCCTACAACCGCGCCAACAGCCCCGGTTACTATGAGAAAGGATATGCCTTTGCCCGCTGGTCTGAAGATGAACACCTGCTGATACTTGTAAATTTCAAAGACTGGGTCGCCGATGAGTATGAACTTAAAATTCCTTCGGACCTTATAATGGAGTGGCAACTGGCGGATGGTAAATATCAGCTTACAGATCAGCTCTACCAGGAAAAAAAATATGAACTGATTGTCACGGACGGATTGGGTACGGTAAAAGTTGCCGTGGAACCGCTCGAATCACTGATTCTTAAGCTTGAAAAATAAACCTGTGGCAGTCTTTGATGCGTCAGACAGGGTTGTCTCCCGGCATTCCGGCGCGGAGTCCGGAATCCGGTTGAAACAGATGGGGTTTCTCAGCCGGAACCCTGATAAAAAACATTGTTTAGATTATGTATCCTGATCCTCAGATACTTGTTCAACTCGTTACCATGCCGATGCCTTTCGGGAAATACAAAGGCACCTTGCTCTGCAATCTGCCGGTTTCCTATCTGGAGTGGTTCGGGCGCAAAGGCTTCCCGGAAGGCAAACTTGGCATGTTGCTGCATACAATTTATGAAATCAAACTGAACGGACTGGAGTACCTGCTGGATCCGATCAAAAAAGGGAGATTGTCATGAAACCCGCCTCAGTCACCCTGATAAAGCAGGAGTTGAGCCGCCTGCCCCAAAAGGAACTGCTGCAGATTTGCCTCCGCCTGGCCAGGTTCCGGAACGAAAACAAAGAGCTGATGTCGTTTCTGCTGTTCGAAACAGGGAATGAAGAGGATTTTCTTCGGTCGGTTAAGCATGAAATAGCACAATCGTTCAGCGAAATCAATCCTTCCAGCAGTTACTACATCCGGAAAAGCATCCGCAAAATACTCCGCACGATCAACAAATACATACGCTTTTCAGGCTCAAAGCAGTTTGAAGTGGAATTGCGGCTGTTTTTCTGCCGTACCATGAAAAGCACCGGCATGTTGTTGCCTGAGGTTACTTCAATCGTCAATCTTTACGCCGGGCAGCTCGAAAAGATCAGGAAACTGCTGCCATTGTTGCACGAAGACCTGAGACATGATTATCAGGAAGAGTTAAAACTTCTTTGAGACTCAGTTTCCCGTATATCTATTCCGGTATTTGCTGCGAATAAGATGGTCTGCCGAGAATTTTCCGGGCCCCGCCAGTAAAATCATCAGATAAATTGTAAGATAAAGCAAAGCAGGCTCTCTGGCGTTGAAGGGGTCGCCGGCATGGGCATAGAAAGCGGCCACAAGCATGGTGATGATCAGCGGGATGGCGCTCAGCCGGCTCAGCAAGCCGAAGATCAGCAATATCGACATCCCCACCTCGGCCATAATCACCAGGGAGAGTCCCGGTTCCGCACTGCCAAATATGGCCGGGAATTTTCCGGAAGCAACGATCGCTGAATAGTTCAGGATTTTCGGAATGCCGTGCGTCAGCATCATAGCGCCTGCAGCCACGCGCACAAGCAACAAACCGGCATCCGTAAACCTCCACTGCCGGGTTTAAGATATTGTTTTTAACATTTTATGAACATTTATGACATTATTAACAGGTAAAAGCAGCCGCTGTTTAGTATTGGCGCGGTTCCCGGCGGATTTTACCCTCAATGGTACGGAATTTTGAAAATTCATGCTATGCCTTATTTTTGCCTGCGTTTTTAACTAACACCACTTATCACATGAAAAGAAACAATCTGATCTTACTGCTGGTCTTTGCGGTAACCGGGACATTTGCCCAGAATGTGCAGTTACATTACGATTTTGGTAAGGATCGTCAATATCCTACCACCACAGTTGAGATGTTCAGGCCCGATAAATGGGGCTCTACTTTTTTCTTTGTAGATATGGACTATAATGTCAATGATGTAAAGGGAGTCAGCATGGCTTACTGGGAAATTGCCCGGGCAATCAATCTGGGAAAAACCCCTTTCGCATTTCATGCAGAGTATAACGGCGGCTTTGGCCAGTTTATGACGGGTGGGGCTTACCAGATCAATGACGCATGGCTGGGTGGTGTGGATTATGTCTGGAACAAAAGTGACTTTTCCCGCGGCTTTACTTTTCAGGTGTTGTACAAGTATATCCGCGACAAGCACGATGCGGCGTTTCAGCTTACCGGTGTATGGTATATGCATTTCCTGAACAAGAAAATGACTTTCAGCGGTTTCGCCGATTTCTGGAGGGAGGATAATCAGTTTAAGAATGATGATGAATCAGAAGATAAAACCAAATTTATATTTTTATCGGAACCTCAGTTATGGTACAATTTTACAGAGAACATTTCACTGGGTACCGAACTTGAATTAAGTAACAATTTTGGACTTAACAAGGGCTTTGCAGTTAATCCGACCCTTGCCGCGAAGTGGACCTTTTAACCCCTGAAACCGGATCTTATGTTAGAAAAATTCTTCAGAATTTCAGAAAATAAGACCACCATCCGCACTGAAGTGCTGGCGGGTCTTACCACTTTTATGACCATGGCCTACATCCTGGCCGTGAATCCTTCTATCCTGAGTGCCACCGGCATGGATAAAAATGCGCTCTTTACGGCAACGGCTCTGGCATCCCTGGCGGCCACCCTTGTAATGGCGCTCTATGCGAAACTGCCGTTTGCCCTTGCCCCCGGTATGGGTCTTAACGCTTTCTTCGCTTTCACCGTTGTACTGGGCATGGGACATTCATGGGAGTTTGCCCTGACTGCGGTGTTTATTGAAGGGATTATTTTTATACTGCTCACCGCATTCAATATCCGGGAACTGATCGTCAACAGCATTCCCATGAATATGAAACATGCCGTTTCGGCGGGTATCGGGCTCTTTATTGCCTTCATCGGTCTGCAGAATGCCGGCATTATTGTTAACAACGATGCTGTGTTGCTGGGGCTCGGATCAGTGAAATCACCTGCCGTGATTGTTGCGCTTGCAGGAATAATCATTACCGGGGTGCTGCTTGCAAAGAATGTAAAGGGCGCCCTGCTGATCGGGATTTTTGCAGCCACCATTATCGGATTGCCATTGGGGGTTACCCAGATACCGAAAGGACATCTGGTGTCATTGCCACCTTCTTTGTCTCCCATCTTCATGAAACTTGAATTTCATAATATTTTTACTACTGACATGCTGATTGTGGTATTTACATTTCTCTTTGTAGATATGTTTGATACAGTTGGCACACTGGTTGGCGTAAGCGATAAAGCCGGCATGCTTTCAAAGGACGGCAAGATTCCCAATGCGAAGCAAGCGCTTTTTGCTGATGCCATCGGTACAACCGTTGGAGCTATGCTTGGTACCAGTACGGTAACCACCTATGTTGAAAGTGCTTCCGGAGTGGCTGAAGGCGGCCGTACCGGGCTAACCTCGCTCGCCGTTGCCGGCTTGTTCCTGCTCGCGCTCTTCCTCGCTCCGCTCTTCCTCATGATCCCGGCTGCCGCAACCGCTCCGGTACTTTTCCTGGTGGGATTGTTCATGATGTCACCCATTCTCAAAATCAATCTCAATGATTTCACCGAAGCAATTCCGGCCTTCTTTACCATTATCATGATGCCCCTGAGCTATTCAATTGCCGAAGGTATCGTTTTTGGCATGCTTTCGTATGTGCTGCTGAAACTGCTGACCGGAAAATACCGTGAAGTAACCCCGGTGATGTATGTGCTTGCAGTATTGTTTGTCCTCAGCTTCTTCACAAAGTAAGCCCCGGAAAACAGCGTCAGGCTTTTAATTTCCTGAAGTAAAAAAAACTCCCCCGGAGAACACGGTGTTATGCAGTGTTTCCGGGGGAGTTCTCTTTGAGTATGGATCCTAAAGGTGTACTAAACGACCACTAAGCCTATGCCCCATGTAGTAAACTTCATAGATGTAAACTCCGGTAGGGAGTCTGCTCAGAGAGATGATTTGACGGTGATCCTCTTCCGATACGTATGCAGAGGTTCTTAGCAAAACCCTGCCATCAGTCAGGGTGATTATAATATTTATTTCTCCCGGTTGGGGAGTGTTAATCAATAAGGATACTGATTCTCCGGCCGGATTGGGGCATGGGATGCATGAAAATACGCCTTTTTTAACAGGATTCGCTTCTTCGGTGCCCAATGGCTGCGATCCGAATTCCCAGGCCCCAATGTCAATCACGGCAAGCTGGTCGCCGTTTCCGTCCCAAACGCGTACACATCCGCCCAGGTCACAGTCAGGCCAGAATGTACCGCTCAGTTCTGACGGCCCGGCATCAACACAGGGCGAATTGCTGCTGAGCATCCAGGGGTTCTCTCCCAGGCTGATGAACAGGGGCGATTGTTCCGTATTGGCTCCGGAGTCATTCATACCCCCTGAGATCCCTTCCCCGTTCATGTTCTCTATGGCGCAATAGCTGACAAATGGCTCGCATCCTGAGGCTGACCATATCTGGCTTCCCTGCCCGCCGGTATTGTAAAAGATAATGTTCGATGTCAGGACCGGGTTACTGTATACCGGCAGCCCGGCCATCTCAAACGAGTTGCTGATTCCGCTCCCGTTGCCTGTAGCCTGGTTGTTGCAGACCGTATTGGCAAAAACCGAAGGACTGCTGCCCCTGAAGTCTAAAGCGCCTCCGCTTCCGGCCTTGTTCGAAACAATCTGATTGTTGATGATCCGCGCATTGCTGAGGTAACAACTGATGCCGCCTCCACCGGTCCCGGCCTGGTTTTCTTCAATATAATTGTGTTGCACCAGCGGATTGCCTCCCGATATATTGATCCCGCCACCATGATCAGCAGCTGTGTTGTTTGTGATGATGTTGTTCTGGATAGCAGGGGAGGAGAAGGTAAAAACAGCAATCCCGCCGCCCCGGTAGGCCGCCTGATTGCCCGTTACGGTATTCCTGATAATCTTCGGATTGCAAAAGGAACAATAGATCCCGCCGCCGTCATGGCCTGAATAGTTCATCGTAATCAGGTTGTCAGCGACCACGGCATTTGTCTTCTCCAGGTAAATAGCCCCGCCGCCCCAGTCGGCTGCGCCGGATACCGCCCTGTTGTAGCGGATCAGACAATTCCTGATATTCAACCTTGCCAGCTCGGCATAAACAGCGCCACCGCGATTATCCGGACAATCACCAAACACCCGGCCAAACTCAATACGGCAGTATTGCAGGCGTGAGGTGTCCTGCTCTGCCGTGATGGTGTTGAGAAACCGTAAACCGTGCCAGCCTTGTTTCGGATCAGCCGCTGTAAATATGATGCTGTCTGTTACATTCCCTGTGGCAATTAACTTACCCAGGATTTCAAATTTATAATGCCCGGCAAAACTGATCATAACTCCGGGCTCAATTACCAACTCGCTGCCTGAAGGGATAGTGATGGTGCCGTTGATGATATAGGGTGAACCATGCCTGGTCCAGCTGCCGCTTACTTCGCCGGCCTCAATAAAGGTCTGGGCTGCAGCAGGCAATAACTGCAGGAAACAGAACAATGCAACCCAAAAACCGTACTTTTTCATCATCTTGTTCTGGTTTTTGAAGTATTGGGCCAATGAAGCAGTAAAACACAAATATAATCATTTTCCGACTGAAAAGCAAGCCGGAAGGCTAATAAATGCTTAATATGCAGGTGATTATAGTGTAATCATTCCCTGATTCTCAGGGATTGCCGGGACGTGCAGTAAAACAGCCGGAGATTGTTTTGAAGTCAGGAAGATGAATTTTGTATGCTGAAATTGACAATGCAGGATTTATATCATATCAAGCAACTGCTCAAGATGATGATATTTTATCCCGAATTGCTGCTTCAGTCCGGATATTTTTTTCACCACGGCGGGGTCGGGAGACGTCCGGACTTTCTTTCGCAATCCGGAAAGCATGACGTTCTTAGCCTGAATAATTCATAAAATGCAA
>DJGZ01000063.1 GCA_002433025.1 Bacteroidales bacterium UBA5833 | reverse complement strand
AATCTCTAAGTTCATTATCAGGTTTTTTCCGGGCAACAATGATTGAGTATATGATTTTATTATGCTTTTGTCTGATCACCTGAAAGATTTCTTTGTATTTTCGGCAATTAAGAATTGAGATTGTCAACTGCTATTCGGTATGAGCAGATTTATCCATTGGCTGAGCGATCACCATGACATCATAGGAAAAATCCTGTTGTTTGCTGCGGTCATTGCGGCACTGATCATAATTTTTCCGCGCGAAGGTAAATTCAGGTACGAATACCAGCGCGGGAAACCATGGCAGCATGATGATCTGATAGCCCCTGTTGATTTCGGCATTCTCAAACCCGAAGAGGAACTGCAGTCGGAGATAAGTGCAGCGCTGAGCGATGCCCGCCCTTATTTTCAGCGCAGGAGCAACATCGCCGACAGGCAGATAAACGGGCTGATCAACGATTTCAATAAGTTATGGGAATCAAGGTTCGGGCGGAATAACGGGGGCGACGGGGAGCAGGCAAAGCACCTGGAAGTGGCACTGAAAATCATAGATACGCTTTTTTCCCATGGGATCGTAGCCCTTTCCAATGAAATTGAAAACAAGCCCGGTGATTACGAAATCTTTATCATTGATGGCAATATTGCATCCAGGGTAAGACTTTCATCCGTATTCACCATTAAATCGGCAGGTCAGTACATCGATATGGCCATAGACAGGGCCGGACTGACTGAAACAGAGCTGGTTAAAGGGGCGCTGATGAATGCCCTCAGCCAGAATATCGTATTTGATGCTGCCAATACAAAACGTGCACGGGAAGCGCTGACGGGAGAGGTTGCCACCACGAGGGGAATGATACAGGCCGGCGAAAAAATCATTTCAAGGGGGGAACTGGTTAATGCTGAAAAATTTCAGATCCTGGAATCTCTCCGAATGGATTACGAAAGCCGGCTCGATGAATCTTTCGAGTACAACAACATCCTGCTTGGCCAGTCCCTCCTGATCAGCCTGACCATCATCGCCTTTATCCTTTTTATGATTTCTTTCCGGAAGGATGTCTTCAGGGATAATAAAAACCTGCTGATGATATTGTTGTTGATTCTGGTAATGGTTGCTTCGGCTGCCCACACTATCAAGACAGAATATAGGTTGCTTCATTTGCTCCCGTTTTGTCTGGTGCCCGTGATCATCAGGGTATTTTTTGACACGCGCCTGGCGTTTTTTATTCATGTGGTTACCCTCATTCTTGCCGGTTTTATGGTCCCCAACGGCTTTGAATTTATTTTTCAGCAACTGATTGCCGGACTGATTGCCATCATCAGCGTGGCTGAACTCAGGCGGCGGTCTCAGTTCTTTATAACCGCCCTGGCTGTTTTTGTCACTTATGCTGTGGTATATACCGGTATGCTGCTGATTCAGGATGGCAGTCTGAGAAACATTCAGGCAAGCATGTTTTTACTGTATGGCGGTAGTGCAATGTTAACCCTGTTTGCCTACCCGATGATTTTTATTTTCGAAAAGCTGTTCGGACATGTCACCGATGTAACACTTATGGAACTCTCTGACACCAACAGCCCTTTGCTTCGTCAGCTTTCACTGCATGCTCCGGGCACTTTTCAGCATTCGATGCAGGTGGCCAATATCGCGGAAGCCGCTGCTTATGAGATAGGAGGTAATACCCTGCTGGTTAGGGCCGGAGCGCTCTATCATGATATCGGTAAAATGGATATGCCTGCCTATTTTATTGAAAACCAGACATCAGGAATTAATCCTCATGATGAACTCAGCTATGAAGAAAGTGCCAGAATTATTGTCAGCCATGTGACCAAAGGGATTGATAAGGCCAGGAAGTATAAACTTCCCGAAATTCTTGTTGATTTTATCCGCACACACCACGGCACCCGCATGGCTGAGTATTTTTATAACCGCCAGCGGATTGACTTCCCGGAGAAAGAAGCAAGGGAAGCTGATTTTCGCTACCCGGGGCCGGTGCCTTTCTCAAAGGAAACCTCCATACTGATGATGGCCGATTCGGTTGAGGCTGCATCCCGGAGTATGGTAAAGCCTGATGCTGAATCCATTGCCGTGCTGGTCGACACTATCATCGACAAGCAGATCGAAATGAAACAGTTTGTAAACTCAGAGCTTACCCTTAAAGATATTACCCGGATCAAAAAAATTCTGAGGAAAAAATTGATGAGCATCTACCATATAAGAATTGAATATCCTGCTTTATAGATTGCCTGAAATTATTGCTGTAAGACAGATGGCCCGGCGGATTTCCCGGGTATTGGGCCTGGGATCAGACTCCGGGCCGGTGCTTTTTAAGGTAATCTGCGCTTTCTGGCCCCAGGTTAAAGATCAGGTCGAGTATGCTGAGGTTTGGTGCAAAAACATATTTCTCCGAGAAAACCTGTATGTACGGCTCAAATGCTGAAATGCTCCACCGGTGCTGCATGGGGCGTTTTGGCATGATTCTCATTCGCATATCGTAAAGGTCTTCCGGTTCATGGATGTATTTTTCCGTCAGGTTAAGGGTGCAGGGAATCCTGATCAGGCTGACGCAGGTTTCCAGCAGGCGGAGGTTAAAATCTGTCAGCAGAACCGGTGGTTGCATGAAAAGTGTTTCAAAGTGGTCGCGATAATAAAGAAAGAACGGGGATTTATTGTATGCAGATTCCAGTGCCCTCCAATGAATAATGTTCCAGTTGCTTTTTTTGTCGATTTCAACTGCTGCTGTCGGGGTGTGATTCCCCAGGGGTTTGTTTACGGGAACCGATAAGATCTGAGGTCCGTTTGAAGTAGCAATCCTATACCGGTTACGGCAGGTCTGTTTTGGAAAAGTCTCATGAATCTCGATTGTTATGGCTGGGGCATGGGCAAGCCAGCTGAAATACTCTGTATCGGGCAGGCAGGCAGCGGGCAGAAGCACGGGAGGAATCACTATCATTGTAATCGGATCGTTGCGGCAAAGTTAAGATAAACCCGGATTAATCTTCAGGAAGCCCGACAGGGATGAACTATTGATTTTATAAGGAAAATTGCGATAGAGTTTTTGTTCAGCAATTCTTATTGCTGATTCAAACGCTCTATTGTCTGAGCATTGTTAAATGCCTGATCCGGAAAAAAACAGGCCCGGAAAACCGGACCTGTTCAGGATAACGCTAATCAACAACAGTTTCTTAGTTGGCAGTACTCTGCAGTAGCACATCCTCAATGGCCTGTTTCAGCGCATGTTTGGGCAGCGCTCCCTGCGCCATCTGAGGCTGGCCGTCGGCAGGACAGAATAACATACTGGGGATGCTCCTGATTCCGAATATCTGGGAAAGTTCCTGTTCAGCCTCGGTATCTACCTTGTATATGTTGATTTTGCCTTCATATTCTTTTGACAGTTCGTCAAGGATGGGGGCTACCATTTTGCAGGGGCCACACCAGTCGGCATAAAAGTCAATGATACAGGGTAATTTTCCTTCGAATTTCCAATCCTGGTTCTGATCGAAGTTAAAAACCTTTTCTTTAAAGGTTTCAAAAGTTAAATGTTCCATTATTGAGATGAAATTGATTCGTGATGATGAGAATTATTTTTGTGATGTAGGCTGGGCCTTGGGAGCCAGCAGGACTTCCTTGATCATTTTTTCAAATTCAGCCTTAGGCAGCGCCCCCATGGTCATTTGTGGCTGTCCTTCGGCCGGGATGAAAAGGATGCTGGGAATGCTGCGGATCTGAAACACCTGGGCCAGTTCACGCTCCTTGTCGGTATCCACTTTATAAATCACAATCTGATCCTTATATTCTTCGGCCAGCTGCGCCATGATCGGGGCTATTTTCTTGCAGGGCCCGCACCAATCGGCATAAAAATCTATGATGGCGGGTTTGTTGCCTTCGTATACCCAGGTGTCTGGGTTTTTCTCGTAGTTAAACACCCTTTCAAGAAACATTGCTTTATTCATCTGTACAACTTTTCCCTCCTCCGGGTTGGCTGAGGCGGTCGCTGATTTGACCGGCTCCCCTGAAGTAGTCTGTCCGTTGCCTGTTGACTGGTTGCAACCGAACATGGCCAGACTTGCAACCATTGCTATTGTTAAAATTCGTTTGTTCATTTTTGTTGTCGGATTAGGATAGGTTTAATTCCGCTGCAAAGATAAATCTTTTTATCATAAATCGCATAAGTATCACTAAAAATTTTTATTTTTGCAGCGCCCGAATCATTAACAATTTCTGATGTGGTTTGGTTCTGTTTAATTATCAATAATTTACATTTTGGCTGCAACTAATTTATCTCTTTTATTCAAAAATCTTGACCTTGCGGCGTTTAACCAGCGGTTTTCATCGGCTGAGCAGTGTCTGAAGGTGATTGCTGACGAGAAGTGGCGCGATGGTTATGTTTGCAGGAGTTGCGGCCATACTAATTATTGCATCGGAAAATCGCCCTTTTCGAGGCGGTGCACCAGATGTAAGCATGATGAATCGGCAACGGCCCATACCATTTTTCACCGTTGCCGCATCCCGATTACAGATGCCTTTGAAATTGCCTGGATGGTTTGCGGCACGCCCGGCATCTCGAGTTATGAATTGTCGCGCAGGCTCGAAACGCGGCAGATGACCTGCTGGAAATTCAAAAAGCGGATCATGGAGTGCATGGCTGAGGGCTCTGGGCTTCATTTGTTTGAATTGTCAGGAAAAGGCTAGCCAAAAAAGGGTTTGAACCAGCTACCGTGCTTGCTGTCATTGAATGGCAGTTGTCCTGTAACCGGCAATTTATTGGTCAGAATCAGGACTTCTCTGGTTTTTAACCAATAATCTAATTTTTGATAAACTTCAGCCACCGGCTTTCCTGTCCGGTTTCTACTTTCAACAGGTAAAATCCGGGCCCAAGTTGCGAAATATTCAAGGTGGCCTCTCCCGTGATATTTTGAGTCAGCTGCTTTTGCATCAGTAACCTGCCCGCAGAGTTGTAAATACTTGCTGATCCGGTAACCGGACTGCTGATGCATCTCAGGGCCAGGTAATCACCGGCAGGGTTAGGATGGATTGCAAATTCTTTCCTGATATCGTTGAAAATCCCCGTACTGCCTTCCGGATTCCATCTGATTGTCCAGCCGGGAGCAGTTCCTGACCCGTCGGTATTGAAGACAAGATAGAATTTTCCGCTGTTCAGGGTGATGGGCTCCGGGATGGTGTCGCCTGATAACGAAGCTACAAGGCTTTGATTTCCGAGGTCATAAATTTTCAGGATATCCTTGCCGTATTCCGTGCTGAAATTGTCAAATGTAATGGTAACAGGCAACAAATCGGTCGGGACGATCCGCCATTTGCAGAGGCTGTTATTTACATAGTTTTTATTGCCGCTTCCGTCATCAAACATACCCGAGGACTGGTTGTAATTGGTGGTTCCCGAACAATATACCGGCAGTGCACTTTTATAGGAAGCAAGGAATCCGCCGGCATTACCTGCAGGTGCATCGAAAACAACGGTTGCCGAAGGTGCATTGATTTCAATAATCCCGGGAGATTCATCTCCTGTAAGTTCGGCGATGGGTGAAGCAGTGGTATCGTTCCCGCTGAAAATCAGTATCCGGTCATTTTGCGCCAGATCGAGCAAGGGAAAACTGAGCTGAATTCCGCTTATGGAATCGTAGTCCGGTTCATCCGGCTGAATCAGCCATTGGCAAACAGATCCGCCCGGATAATCGATTATATTGCTTCCATCGGAAAAGGTCCCTGAGATATAATTCAATGTGTCGTCGCCGGTGCAAAATGACGGATAATTGTATTGCGTGGTGTCCGGGTAAATGTCTTTGATGACTTCCTGTGCGAAATTGAAGTTGCTGCCTCCCGGTGTCAGCGCGGAAAGCAGGAAGTAACCGTCATAGGAGCCGCTCCATCCCCAGTTGAAATGGTAAAAATTATCTGGGGCGTAACCGTCGCAGACGAAAGCATGGCCGTTTTGCGATCCGACGCCTTCCCATCCGGCATAGTAGAGGGGCTTGCGTGCGTCGAGGTTGGCAATCAGAATACTGTCCCAGTTCATGGTAGTGGTATCCCTGAAAATGTATTGCGTCTGTGGCCCATATTTAAAATAGTTTCTCATCGAATTGGCTGCGCTGTGGTTCCACATACCGGATCCGTTCGGGCCATAATCCATATCAAAGGAAATGCCCAGGTGGTAAAGCAGAAGGGCAATGTGGGAGTTTGGTCCGCTCAGCGATGTTTCCATGCCGTTCCAGTTGTAGGTGCTTTCACCGAAATTGGCGTACTGAACACCATAATCAGGATGTGTATAGCTGTATTCTCCGCTTCCCTGCTCCGGCCAGCGGTGGTAAAACATCAGCTGCCCGACTGCCGTGGCAACGCAACCGGCATAACATCGGCCTCCGGGCCCGTCAGGGTCAGTCGGGCACATTCCGTTGTAATAGTTCCCCTGGTCCCACAAGGTGCGCAGCAAAGGTTCAGCAACACGGCCTGAACTACCCGTAATTTCTGTTACCTCTTTTTTGTAACGACTCCTGGCAAGCTGAACTTCTTCGGCAGGAAAAGGCTGATTTGCAACTGCTCCGATTTGTCTGCCGTAATATCTGATCCATGCCTTAAGGGCTTCAGGAAGGCCTGTTCCGGTAAATGTACCCTCCAGACTGTAGCCCAGAACCGGAAAAGTATTTTCGGAGGCCGAAACCAGCACAAAACCACCACCTGAAAAATTAAAAGCGTGGGCTATCGCGCGGCCTTCATGCGAAACCTGGATATAATTTTTGATCTCAGGAGCGCCCATGCCTTTATACTGGTGTAAAACCAGTCTTTCCTGGAAAAAATTAAGGGCTGTCTGACGGTATATGTCCACGCTTTGCGCTCCGGTCAGTTTAAATGCAATGAGTAAAACAATCAGGAGACTCAGGTTTTTTTTCATGGTTGATGCCCGGTTAATGCATGATTCAAAAATAGTCATAATTCCCTCCCGATATGGATGAATTATTCAAATGAGTATGTAATGAATCAGGACATTGTCATGAATCAGGACAATTCGGTTGCTCAAAAAGATGACAATTGTTAATCAATTAACAGTAGCGTGAAACGGATAACATTTGTAATAAGCTGTATAGCAATCAGATGTAAATTTTGGCACGGCAATTGGAAATGAGGGTGTGACCTAAGTTTAATTAAGAAAAAAAAAGTCATGGCACGATTCACGCTCCCCCGCGATCTCTACTTCGGAGAAAACGCACTCGCAGAACTAAGAAACCTGAAAGGCACCCGCGCCATCATCGTTGTTGGCGGCGGATCGATGAAGAAATTCGGATTTCTGAACAAGGTTGAAACCTATCTTCAGGAAGCCGGAATGGAAACGCTTGTTTTTGAAGGAGTAGAGCCGGATCCCTCTGTGGAAACGGTAATGCGGGGAGCTGAAGCCATGAGGCGCTTTAAACCCGACTGGATTGTGTCGATCGGTGGCGGTTCGCCCATTGATGCTGCCAAGGCCATGTGGGTTTTTTATGAGCATCCCGAAGCTACTTTTGAAGAAATTGCGAAACCATTCAATATCCCGGTTTTGCGCAACAAGGCACGTTTTGCAGCCATTCCTTCAACCAGTGGAACAGCCACGGAAGTAACCGCTTTTTCGGTAATTACGGATTATAAGACCCAGATCAAATATCCACTCGCCGATTTTGAAATAACTCCTGATGTAGCAATCGTCGATCCGGCCCTGGCTTATACCATGCCAAAGGAACTGACCGCCCACACCGGAATGGATGCACTGGCTCATGCCACGGAGGCTTATGTTGCCGTCAACCGTTCTGATTTCTCCGACCCGCTCGCACTGAAGGCCATTCGGATGATTAAAGATAATCTTGTAAAATCATATCATGGTGACAAAGAGGCCCGGGATAAGATGCATATCGCACAGTGCCTTGCCGGGATGGCTTTTTCGAATGCATTGCTCGGGATTGTGCACAGCATGGCCCACAAATCGGGAGCAGTTTTTCATATCCCGCACGGATGTCTGAACGCAATATACCTGCCGGTAGTAATTGATTACAACCGAAAAGTTTGTGCCGACCGCTACGCCGAAATTGCCCGTTCTATCGGTCTTCCAGGCAGCACCACGGATGAACTGACAGATGCTTTCCGCGATTTCTGCACCGGTTTGAATGATCAGTTAAACATCCCCCAAAGTTTGCGTGAGTATGGGGTTGCTGAAGAAATGTTCCTGGGTAACGTTGACCGGATTTCAGCCAATGCCGTATCAGATGCCTGCACGGGATGCAATCCCCGCGAAACCGGGGTGAAAGAATTCAAGACCCTATACACGGCTGCTTTCTATGGAAATAAAGTAAGCCTCTGATTAAAATACAGCTTTAATTTCTCTTTTGTGTGTTTACTGCCGGCAGGAGGCCCTGCCTCCTGCCGGCTTTTTGTCTGAAAATCAGAAAACTATGTTCACCGTCGTCAGCAGAATAAGCCCCGCTAAAGATATTTCCCTCATTGAAGTTTTTGCGCCGCGTATAGCTTCGGCAATGCTGCCGGGCCAGTTTGTGACTGTTAAACCAACTGCCGGAAGCCGCAGCGTTTCCCTTCCGGTAATGAAGATTAATCATCAGGCAGGAACCATTGGATTACTGGTGCAGGCTGTAGATGAGGCTACTGCATTAATGGTTAACAACCCTGAGATTTTTATTTTCGACGGGTTGACAGGCCCTCTCGGCAGGCCCTCGTTGCTGGCCGATTGCAACGACCGGGAGTTGGTGAACTCGAAACTCCTGTTTGTCGCCGGAGGTTTGGGTGTGGCTTCAGCTTTGATGCAGATAGAATGGCTGAATAATATCGGAGTTAAAACCGATGTTCTACTTACAGCCCCAACGAAAGCTTCCCTGCTCTTCAGGGAGCAGTTTGAAAAAATTTGCCGGAATGTTTATCTGGCCACCGACGACGGTAGTGTCGGATTCCATGGTCCGGTTACTCAGATGCTCGGATTACTTCCCACCGACCAGGTGAAGGGTTATGACCTGATTACCACATTTGGTCCGTTAAAGATGATGAAGCAGGTGGCAGACTTTGCCCTGAATCATGGATTTCCGGCGACTGCCGGTTTTGTTGAGTTACTATCTGCAACCGGCCTCAACGGGTTCAGGCTGGATGTGGGCGGCGAGTCGATGGATGTAGCCCTGGAGGGCCCCGAGTTTGATGCCCGTCAGGTTGATTTTCAACATGCGATCAGCCGTTCAAGCATCAGTGTTTCGTCAGCGAAAGATACTGCAGAAACTGTCAAACTCAGAGGCATCCCGGGCATTGGCCTGGGTGAACCGGTTTCTAAACAGGCTTAAAATGTAAATGGTATGGAATACAAAAGCTCAAATTCAGGAAGTTTTTCCTTGCATAGGACGGAATTTGTTTCCACAGCGTCATTTTCAGGCAGCGGAGCAGACGACTCCGGCCGCGGACTTTACCCTGTTTCAGGGAACCTCGAAATAAATGAGATCAGGAGGTATGGGCTTTATTTGTCATATCTCAGACTGATGCGGTTAAGGGGCAGGATTGATCTGTCTGTAGATTCAATTGCAACAGAAACCGGGATAAAGGGTGCGCAGGTTGAAGAGGACCTGATGTGCCACGGGCTTATGCTAGCGGGCCAGAAAGCTGTGCATATCTCCTCACTGATGACAGCTTTGGAGCAGATCCTTGGTTACTACAACGAAACGGAATCCTTTCTAGTCGGAGCCGGGAAACTGGGTACATCCCTGTTGCTGAAGGAAAATCTGGGACAAACCAGCTTGAAGATTGTGGCAGCTTTTGATACCGACTACCGGAAAATCGGCAGCCGGATCGGTTCCATCAGGGTGATGTCGCCCGATAAGATCATCCCGCTGGCGGCACGCATGCATGTCAGTCTGGGAATCATAGCCACTCCGGCCGGCGAGGCTTCCCATGTAGCCGATCTGCTGGCCGGTGCCGGCATGAAAGCCATCTGGAATTTTACAGCCGATACCATTGATCTAGGGCCCGGGATTTTTGTTGAGCAAACCCGTCCCGGACAGGATATTGCTGCCGCCTATGAACGCATTATCAACCGGATGAAAACCCACACGTTTCACTGAGTCAATACCTAAAACCATCCTGATATGAATCCGAAAATCCAAATCACAATCTGCATGGGAAGCTCTTGTTATTCGAGAGGAAACAGGGTGAGCCTTGAACTTGTCAAAGCATGGCTGAATGAAAGGAAACTGGAGGCTGAAGTTAACTTCAAAGGCCAGTTGTGTTCCGGTTTGTGCAACAAAGGGCCCGTGCTCATCATTAACGACCATGTGTATCAGGATGTGCATCCGGCCAATGTGATCAATATTCTTAAAACTGCCATCAGCGGCGTTCATGCCTGAAAAATGAAAGTGAAATGGACAGGATGCAACCGGTGTATACCGAAACAAACAATTGCCAGGATTGCTACAAGTGCATCAGGGAATGTCCCGTAAAAGCGATCAGAATAGAATCTGACAGGGCTTCCATTGTGCGCGATCTCTGCATTTTTTGCGGCCGTTGCACCCTCATCTGTCCTTCAGGCGCCAAAAAGGTTCGCGATGATGTGTCTCGTGTAAAGAGAATGCTCAGGCGCGATAAGCCGGTATATGTATCCCTGGCACCTTCTTTTGTGGCTGAGTTTGCCGCCTATCCAGTAAATGAGTTAATAGCCGGTTTGGGGATGCTTGGTTTTGCAGGTGTTTCGGAAACTGCCCTGGGCGCCGAACGGGTCACTGCTGAAACATCCTGCTTGCTGCAGCAGTCAGCATCCGGAATATTTATCAGCTCCGCATGTCCCTCGGCTGTGGAGTACATCCGTAAGTACAGGCCGGAACTCACCTCATGCATTGTGGGGCTGCATTCCCCGCTTATGGCTCATGCAGCGATGCTCCGCCAATGGTTTGGAGAAGATATCCGTGTGGTTTTTATCGGACCTTGTGTTGCAAAAAAGAATGAATCCGATGATTTCAACTCTCTGATCGATGCCGCGCTGACATTTAAAGATCTGAGGGCATGGTTTGAGGAGGAGGGAATCCTGCCGGGCCTCGTCAGGATGAACGGGCCGGCAGAGTTTGTACCCTTTAGTGCCGCCGACGGTGCCTTATATCCGCTCGACGGCGGGATGACCACAACCCTCAGACGTGCTGCCAGTATGCCGGATGTCAGCTATATGCATATCTCCGGAATGGAGAATATTAAAGCAGCTCTTGACGGGGTTTCTGCACTTCAGAGTAATATCAAACTTTTTCTTGAACTGCTGGTATGTGACGGAGGATGCATCAATGGCCCCGGAATCACTTCGCAGAAGGGAACCATCGTCAAGAATCTGCAGATAGAACAGTATCGTAAAGCGCGGACAACAGGAATTCACAAAACAGGTTTTTCTGTTGATTTTCCAGGCATACGCTCGGCTTTCTGTACTGTCAGTCAGCCGGTGCGAAGCCCCGATTACAGTGAATCCGTCATTCAGGAAGCGTTGCGTACCGTTGGTAAAACCTCCAAAGCCGACGAGCTGAACTGCGGAGGTTGCGGATACAACAGTTGTCGTGATTTTGCCATCGCTATGATCAGTGGTATGGCAGAGCGGCAGATGTGTGTTTCCTATATGCGGCGGGTAGCGGCCGATAAGGCCAGTGTGCTGCTGCAGCGCATGCCTTACGGGGTGGTGCTGGTTGATGACAGTCTGCATGTGATCGAAAGCAACAAAGCTTTCGCTGAGCTGGCCGGCAACGATCTGCCTGCCCTCTGGGATGTGAGGCCGGGACTTCAGGGCGCCGACCTCAGGAAAATGGTCAGCAGCCATAAGGTATTTCTGAATGTGCTCTCATCAGGTAATGATTTGATTGACAAAAATATAGATGAAAAAGGGAGGCTGATGAACCTTTCCGTTTTCACCATTCAGCGGCACCGGATTGTTTGCGGTATTATACAGGACCTGCACCAGCCCGAAGTGATGCAGGAGCAGGTAGTTCGCCGCATCAGGCAAGTGGTGCGCGAAAATATGGGCACTGTGCAGAAAGTGGCTTTTCTGCTTGGTGAAAATGCAGCCCGTACCGAAGCAATGTTGAATGCCCTGGTTACTGATCAGGAAAAAGTCTGAACGATGAACGGCAGTGAGTTTTACATAGAAATTGCATCTAGGCAGCTCTGTAAAAAGGGGGAAGCCATCTGCGGGGATGTGTTTCTTTCGCGTAAGATTCAGGAAGAGAACCGTATCATCACCGTGCTGAGCGACGGGTTGGGAAGCGGCGTAAGAGCCAACGTGCTGGCCACGCTTACTGCCACCATGGGGATCAATTTCACCATGGAAAGATATCCGCCTGAGCGCACGGCCCGTACTATCCTGGATACCCTTCCGGTAGACAAGGACAGGAAAATCAGTTATGCGACGTTTACCATTGTTGACAGCGATGCCGATGGTGAAACCCGCATTGTTAATTTCGATAATCCTGCCCCATTGGTGATCAGAGACCGTAAGATTTTGAAAACAAATGAATCAAAGCTATTGATAAATCGCAGGGCAAGCCGGATGCGCGAACTTGCCTGCAGTACTTTTCAGGCGAAACGGGAGGACCGGGTTATTTTGCTGAGTGATGGAGTAAGCCAATCCGGAATAGGTACTTTCATGTATCCCTTTGGCTGGGATGTGGCAGCAATAGGGGAATGGGTATGCCATGTGCTGCAGCAGGAGCCGGGGATTTCAGCTTCCGATCTGTCGGGAAGGATGGTGGAGCGGGCACATGCCAACGACATATACTCCGCCAATGATGATACTTCCTGCGTTGTCATCTATTTCAGGAGACCGCGCCGCCTGCTGCTTTGCTCAGGACCGCCATACCACAATACCGACGACCACCGGCTCGCAAAGATTGTGGAATCGTTTTCAGGGCAGAAGGTGCTTTGCGGAGGTACTACTGCAGAGATTGTCGCCCGTGAAACCAGCCGAGAAGTAGAAGTAAGTCTTGAAACCATGTCTGACGGTATTCCTCCGGTTTCACGCATGAAGGGAGTAGATCTGGTGACGGAGGGGGTGCTTACACTTGGCCGCGTTTCAGCCCGGCTTGAAGAGGGTGTCTCCCTGCCTGTAAAAGGCAGAGATGCCGCTTCGGCGCTGCTGAGGCTATTGCTTAACAACGATCAGATTTACCTGTTGGCCGGTACCCGCATCAATGAAGCTCACCAGGATCCAAGTTTGCCTGTTGAGCTGGAAATCAGACGGAATGTTGTGAAAAAAATCAAGCGGTTGCTTGAAGATAAGTATCTGAAAGAGGTTCATCTGGACTTTATCTGAAACAAAAATGGACGGGATGGTTGAAATAAAGATTTGCTTTGGAACACTTTGTTTTATCATGGGAGGGGCGGCTTTCGAAATGCTGGGAGAGCATCTTCCTGAAGAGATCCGAAACAAGGTGAGGGTAGAAGGTATGAACTGCCCGGGATTCTGTCACAAGGCGGAGTTTGGCAAACCTCCGTTTGTTATGGTAAATCAGACGCTGATTGCCGAAGCAAATATTCAGAAAGTAATTGCTAAAGTAAGGGAGGAACTGTCGCATGGCGCAAACCAATAATGCAACCCTTATTCGCAGGGAGATTATCACCCGGCTTTGCAGGCTGTACACCCAGGGGCGGCTCGACGAAATTGACCGCATCCCCCTCGATATGGCCCCGCGCAACACCGCAGCCCACAACTCACGCTGCTGCATTCACAAAGCCAGGGCCATTATCCGCTACAGAATCATGGCATTGCTTGGTTTCAATGTAGCCGATGAAACCGATGAACTGGAAACCCTTTACAGTTACGCCCTTCGATCGCTTGCAGGCACAGACCATGGAAACGGGGTGCTGACGGTGGTAGATGAAGCCTGCACGTCCTGTGTTAAAAGCAATTATACCGTTTCAAACCTGTGCCGGGGCTGCCTGGCTTCCCATTGCATGGTTACATGCCCCAAGCAGGCCATTGCCATGGAGAACGGGCAGGCAAAAATCGATCCTTCAAAATGTGTGGGGTGTGGTCTTTGCCAGGATGCCTGCCCGTATCATGCCATTATCTACGTGCCCATCCCCTGCGAGGAATCCTGTCCCGTGAAAGCCATCTACCGCAACGAACAAGGTATTGAGGAAATTGATTACGATAAGTGTATTCACTGTGGTAAATGCATGGTGGCATGTCCTTTTGGTGCCATTATGTACCGTTCACAACTGATACAGGTGCTGCACCGCATCGCTAAGGCCGATAAACCGGTGATTGCCATGCTCGCACCGGCTGTTTGCGGACAGTTCAGGGTTAACTATCCCGCTGTGGCGCAGGCTGTAATGAAGCTTGGTTTCACCGGTGTGTATGAAGTAGCCGCAGGTGCCACCCTGACTGCGAAGCACGAAGCGCAGGAACTGGCCGAAACCCTGGAGTCGGGGAAGCCTTTTATGACAACTTCCTGCTGCCCGGCCTGGGTGGAAATGACGGAAAAGCACCTTCCGCAACTAAAACCTTCGGTTTCGGCGACATGGTCGCCGATGCGCTATACAGCAGCTCTGGTGAGGGAGAAATATCCCGATGCCACAGTGGTCTTTATTGGTCCCTGCGTGGCCAAACAGGCTGAAGCCCGTAAATACGAAGGCGTGGATTTCGTGATGACTTTCGAGGAACTGGGTTCGCTGATGATTGCCATGAACGTTGATTTTCAGGATTTTGACCAGGAAGAGTTGGGAGAGGTAATCCCGGAAAGGATTTTTGCGGCAAGTTCGGGCGTGTTGAGCGCTGTAATGGCCAATTATCATGGGGAACCAATGAAGCCATTGGTTGTCAATGGATTGAATAAGAAAAACATAGCCGGACTAAGGCGGATTGCTGCCGGACGGTCTGACTACAATATGATTGAGGTGATGGCCTGTGAGGGCGGTTGCCTTTCGGGGCCGGCAGGCATCAGTTCGCCGGAGGTGGCCCGCAAACTCTTTAATGCACGCGCAGGTGTTCAGGTAGAGGCAATGGTTGAAAGCAAATAGTATTCATTAACAAAATCAACATATACATGAAGGTTTCAGAAAAGCTGGCCCTGTTAAAGGCCAAAAGGGAGAAAGCCGCTGCCATGGGAGGCCGTGAAAGGGTCGAAAAGCAGCATGAGAAGGGAAAACTCACTGCCCGCGAACGCATAGAAATGTTGTTCGATGAGGGTACATTCAGAGAACTAGATACTTTCGTTTCGCACCGTTCTGTCAATTTCGGAATGGAAAAGGTGGAGATAGTTTCCGACGGGGTGATTACCGGTCACGGATTGGTCAATGGCCGGCCCGTATTTGCATTTTCGCAGGACTTTACCTCCAGTGGGGGTTCGTTGGGCGAGATGCATGCTGCAAAGATCTGCAAGGTGATGGATCTTGCACTCAAATCGGGGGTGCCGGTGGTCGGACTGAACGATTCGGGCGGCGCCCGGGTTGAAGAAGGGGTGGATGCCCTTAAGGGATACGGAGAGATTTTTTTCAGGAACTCACGGGCATCCGGCGTTATCCCGCAGATTTCTGCCATTATGGGCCCTTGTGCCGGCGGCGCTGTGTATTCTCCGGCCATGACCGACTTTGTTTTCATGGTCAGGAAAACAAGTCACATGTTTATAACCAGCCCTTATGTAATAAAAACCGTTACCGGTGAAGAGACCACTTTTGAGGAGTTGGGCGGTGCCATGGTGCACAACTCAAAAAGCGGAAATGCCCATTTTGCCTGCGATAGCGATGAAGATACCATAGAACGTATCCGCGAGTTGCTTGATTACCTGCCGGATAACAATATGAGCCAGGCGCCGCGGATCGAAATGGGGGATGATCCTGCCCGGCCCTGCCCTGAACTGGATGTCATTATTCCCGATGACCCAAAGGTGCCTTACGATATGAAGGCCATTATTCACGAGGTGGTGGATGCGGGAGAGTTTTATGAAGTGCACGAACACTTCGCCGAAAATTGCATCGTTGGTTTCGCACGCCTCAACAACCGTTCGGTGGGCATTATTGCCAATCAGCCTATGGTGTCGGCAGGGTGTCTCGATATCGATGCCTCCGACAAAATCAGCCGTTTTATCCGTACCTGCGATGCTTTCAATATCCCCATCATCACTTTTGTGGATGTTCCGGGTTACCTGCCCGGGGTGCACCAGGAGTGGGGGGCATCATCAGGCATGGCGCCAAGCTGCTGTGGAGCTATTCCGAAGCAACGGTACCAAAATTTACCGTGGTTATCCGCAAGGATTACGGAGGCGCTTACCTGGCGATGAGCGCCCGGCAGCTTGGGGCGGATATGGTGTTTGCATGGCCCACTGCCGAAATTGCCGTGATGGGCGCCAAAGGCGCGGTGGAAGTGCTGTCGGGGTACCGCAAAGAGATCAGGGAGGCCGATGACAAGGAAGCGAAGACCCGCGAAAAGATTGCGGAATATGAAGAGCGGTTCAATGTTCCTTACATCGCCGCACAGCGTGGGTATATCGATGAAGTAATCCTTCCATCCGAAACCCGGCAGCGACTGATTGACGGCCTGGAAATTATGGCCACAAAAACGGAAGCCCTTCCGCCGAAAAAACATGGTAACATTCCTCAATAATCCGGAAAATGACAAGGAAGGAACTGAAAATGAAAGCGGCTGCCGTGGCAGTTGGCTGCTACCTTAAACAGCAACAACAGGAGCATGTGCAGGTATGCGTAAATGAATGGGCGCGTATGGGCCTTAAAATGGCCATGAACGGAAGGGAGATCCTGCAGCTGAAAGGCAGAATGTCGAGAATGAAATAATAACTTAAAACGATAAAAATCATGAGAACTTATGATAAACACGGGGTTTTGGAGATGACTCCCATGAATTATGACGCTAATCGTCCGGCTGTTTCTAATCCTGTGAAGATTCAGGATGTCAGCCTCAGGGACGGGCACCAGTCATTGTTTGCGACCCGCGGCCGCACCGAAGATATGATTCCCGTTGCCGAGATGATGGATGAGGTTGGCTTTCATGCCATTGAAACCTGGGGCGGGGCAACATTCGACACCATGCACCGCTACCTGAACGAAGACCCCTGGGAAAGACTGCGGGTGCTGAAGAAGTACATGCCTAAAACCCCGTTCTTTATGCTGCTGCGCGGCCAGAACGTGGTGGGTTACCGCAATTATGCCGATGATGTGGTGGAGGCTTTTGTGCAGCGCGCCTGCGACAACGGAATGGATATCTTCCGCTGCTTCGACGCCCTGAACGATTACAGAAACTTCGAAACTGCCGCAAAGGTGGTGAAACGCAACAACAGGCACTTCCAGGGTACCATTTGCTACACCCTCACCGAGCCGAGGCTCGGCGGTGAAATCTACAACATTGATTACTATATCAACAAGGCCAGAGAATTGATGGAGTTCGGCGTTGATTCCATCTGCATCAAGGATATGGCGGGACTGATCGCACCTTACGATATCTATAACCTGGTGAGGGAACTCAAAAAGATCACAGATCTTCCCATCAACCTGCATACGCACTTTACATCAGGCATGGGTGATCTGGCCATCTTTAAAGCCATAGAGGCCGGAGTGGATATTGTGGACACCTGTATGTCTCCTTACGCCTACCGGACTTCCCATGCAGCCATTGAGCCGCTGGTGATTTCGCTGCTGGGGACCAGCCGCGACACCGGGCTGGATATCAGAAAGCTATCGCAGATCAGCTCGAAAATGGAGGAGTTTATTCCCAAATACAGGCACCTTGACAACAATCCTAAATATTCCATCATTGATACTGATGTGATTATGCACCAGACCCCGGGTGGTATGCTGTCAAATCTGGTGAACCAGCTCAAACAGATGAATGCGCTGGATAAGTTGGAGGATGTTTTCAGGTTGTTGCCCAAGGTGCGCAAAGACCTGGGGCAGATTCCCCTGGTGACCCCTACCAGCCAGATTGTCGGCGTGCAAACGGTCAACAATGTGCTTTTCGATTCCTATGAAGGTGAATATGCGCGGATTACCGAGCAGGTAAAGGATTTGTGCTACGGACTTTACGGCGCTACCACCCGTCCGATCAGTGATGAACTGCGTGCCCGGGCGCTGAAGGATTATCCCCGTGGTGAGCAGCACATCGACTGCAGGCCAGGTAGTGTAATTGAGCCTGAAATGCCTGGTGTGTCAGTAGAAGCTGAAGGCCTTGCCAGGGATATTGATGATAAACTGATCGTAGCCCTTTATCCCGTAACCGGCAAGCGGTTCCTGAAATGGAAATATGGCATGGAAACCCCGCCTGACGATGTAAAGCCCAAAACCATGGAGGATGTGAAGCGTGAACAGGAACTGGTGTCTGCCGCCCTGCGCGGGGAGCTTGCGCAGAAAAAGGATGCCAAAAACCTGAATGAACTCGAGGTTTACGTTGACGGTGAGCGGTTTACTGTTGCTATTCCTGAATTTAAAACCACATCCCGCCAGTTACGCAAGCCAAAAAGGGAAAAAGAAAAGCAGGCCACTATCAGCACAGGCGCACTGGTAGCCCCTATTCCCGGTATGCTGGTAGAGTTTAAAAAGAAAAACGGCGAGCAGGTTAAATCAGGAGAAACCGTTGCGGTGATTGAGGCTATGAAGATGATGAACAACATTAAGGCCACATCCGACGGAATTATTTCTGGGATTAAATTCAATCCCGGTGATGCCGTTGCCAAGAACGATGTACTATTTGTTGTTGAACCCGTAGCCTGACAGATAAGAACAGTCAGTTAGAAATTTGCTATCCTGGTTTGAGCAATACATACTGGAGGAAGACCTGGCGGGCGCTGTGCCGGACAGGTCTTTTACTTTTAATCTTCCTTTAATTATTTAATTTAGGTCGGAATCCGGGATTAATCCGGACGTGAGGAATCCTCACAACCCTTACCTTTGCAGGAAAATTTCAAGATAATGAAAATTGATTTGCGGAGCGATACCGTTACCCGTCCCACTCCGGGTATGCTTGATGCCATGTTTTCGGCCCCGGTCGGGGATGATGTTTTCGGGGAAGACCCTACCGTTGCTGCCCTTGAAGCAAAAGCGGCCGCTCTTTTCGGGAAGGAAGCCGGGCTTTTTTGTCCCTCGGGTACCATGACCAACCAGATTGCCGCCCGGGTAAATGCCCGGCCAGGTGAAGAGGTGATTCTGCACAAGCTTTCACACGTTTATTACTATGAAGCAGGCGGATTGATGTCGAACTCCGGGCTTTCGGTTTGTCTGTTGGAGGGTGAACGCGGAATGATTACCGCGCAGGATGTATTGGATCATATCAACCCCGATGACCTGCATCGTCCGCGCACGGCTATGGTGGAGGTCGAGAACACCATGAATAAAGGCGGCGGCGCTGTTTACGACAATCAGGAACTTGCTGCAATAGGAGAAGTATGCCGGAACAATGGACTCAAATATCACCTTGACGGTGCCCGGATTTTTAATGCCCTGGCTGTTACCGGGCAGTCTGCACAGGATTGCGGTGCATTGTTCGACAGCATCTCCGTTTGCCTTTCCAAGGGTTTGGGTGCTCCGGTAGGTTCGGTGTTGCTGGGTGATGATGAATTTATCCGCAGGGCAAGACGTGTAAGAAAGGTGTTTGGTGGCGGTATGCGTCAGGCCGGATATCTGGCCGCTGCCGGTATTTATGCGCTTGACCATCATGTTGATCGTCTGAAGGAGGACCACCGGCGGGCCCGCCAACTCGGAGAAGCTCTTCATCAACTCCAATGGGTGAGTGAAGTGCTGCCTGTGGATACAAACATTGTAATCTTCAGGGTGAAGGAACCGCTCACCGCTTCAATGGTTTCAGGCAAACTGGCGGAAGAAGGCGTGCTTTCAATTGATTTCGACAGGCAATCGGTTAGACTTGTCACTCACCTCGATTTTACTGAAAATATGCTTGACCAAGCCATCAATATCATCAGGCAACTCAGGTTTGAACTGTTTCAGCGGTAATAGCGTTACCTCCGGTTGAATGCCGTGATGCTTTAAACAATGGGAATGCCTTATTGTTATTTCAGTATGGACAACATGCTGAAAAATGATTTTTCCTGTTAAATACCTGATGCCTCTGGTGATAATTGCTTTGCTGGTTCTTCCTTCCGCGGGCAGGGCCCAGCCACATCCGTTACTTCAGGATTTCTCAGGTTATCAGCTGGGTAATTCGGTCTTCCTTCGATGGACTTTCCGGAGCGGAAGTCTGTGCGAAGGAGTCCGGATTGAGCGCTCGCAAGATGGAATAATTTTCAACGAGATAGGCGAAATCCCGGGTATCTGCGGCAACCCTGAAACTTCTGTCACTTTTACTTTTACCGACAGTCTGCCTGTTCCGAACACCAGGAATTACTATCGCCTTGAACTTGGAAATACGGGTTATACTACCGCTCTGGAGGTTGAATTCATACCTGCAGGTGATCAGGGTTATACCATCCTTTATTCAGATCAGGGTGCTGAATTATCCGTTGAAAACCCGCCGGGACGCAAAGGCGAAGTGTCAATCCTGGATATTTCCGGCAAAAGCATTGATAGTTATATATTTGATCAAAGACGCATCGCGCTCACCCGAAAGCCGGTTATCAAGGGAATATACCTTTTCATGCTCCGTTATGAGAACGGTGCCGGATTATCCGGAAAATTTATAATACCTTAATGCTGCCGTTTACTGGCTGAAAATATTCCATCAATACGATCAGGCATTATGATTCTGAAAATGCCTTCTCAAATTCCAGGTCGAATCTTCTGTTCACAGCATCACACCCATGCCTGAACATAGGGTTAAAGTTGTCCTCTTCCGTTATCCTGAACCGTAGTTTACTGCTGGTGCAATACTTTGGCAGCAGCGAAGCGACTTCGAAAATGATGTCGTCAACCGTTTCGAAAGTACCCAGGCCCAGCCGCGATAGCAACATATCGGTTTGTTTCCAGCCTTCGCATTGTATCACAGGTTCTGAAGCCTTGTCGATTTTCTGGATCACCTTCTGACTGTTGGTAAAGGTGCCACCTGTCTCCCAGGGTAGGGAAGCAGGTAATACAAGGTCAGCCATTTTTGCCGTCTCGGTCATGAAATAATCCTGCACCATTACGAATCCGGCTTTGGAAAACCAATTCCTGACTTCGTCCTGATTTATGGCGCATCCCGCAGGATCTTCGCCGAATATAAACAGGTTTTTGTATTTGCCACTGCGCATATCATGCAGGGTGCAACCGTTTCCCGATGGCAGTTCCCCGCAGTTCCAGCTGTGTTCAAAGGTTTGTCTGAGAATGGGGTCCTCCCAGTCGCAGGCTCCGGGCCCCAGGTTTGACATTACGCCCATGTCGTGCAGGCCATGGCTGTTGTTTTTTTCTTTCAGCAGCATCAGTCCGCTGCCGGTTTTCCCGTGTTTGCCGGTGATGCAGGCAAGGTTGAAGATTTCGGAACAGGTACGGCCTGATAACTCCTTTTCGGAAAAAACAATAACCGCCGCTTTTTCATTGTTGTAATCTACCGCAAACCGGATGATGGTTTCTTCGCGGTCAACACCCGATGCCTTTGCCAGATCTGAAAATGATTCATGCAGCGTATGGGTTTTGTACTCCTCGAAATTATCGATCAGGTCTCTTATAAAGAGTTGATTCTCCAGTTTATGTGTAAGCAGATAATGGTTCACTGCTTTCACGAAGTGGTAATAGGATTTTATCCTGATAATATTATCGGCTTTATGCTCCGAAGTACTTTTGTCAAGCGCAGTGATTACCTCCACCGGAATACCTTTCATCTTCCGGTTATTCCAGATCATAAAACCGGCAACGGCATTGTCACTGCTCACTTCTGCTCCCAGCAGGTAAACGCGGCTCGATTCAGTAAGCTCGGGGAAAGGCAGGTTGGCTTTTGTAAGCTTTGTATACCCTGTGCCTCGACCCAGGTAATGGAAACTTCCGATGTTGTTGGTTTTTGCACCAGCGCGCGCCAGTTTCTGCACCAGGTATTGTTCCTCATTGGTAAGGCGGGCCCCGGCAAAAAATGCAGATTCCCCCGGCACAGATGACCTGATCTTTGCCTCCAGGATTTCAAATGCCTCGTCCCATTCAATGGGCACATGTTTCCCATTTTTTTTCAGCATCGGAACGGTAAGCCGGCTTTTATCATTCAGGTGCTGATAGCCAAATTTTCCGTACCTGCAGATGTTCCCGTCCTGGTTTACAAGGCCCTCCTTTCCTTTTACTTCCATCACAAAACCGTTGCGGTGATGGATTTCGAGGGTGCATCCGACCGAACAGTAGTTACAGATGGTGCTGAAACTTTCTGTCTTTACCGGTCCGGGTTTGAAGAGTTTATTTTCGGAGAGGGCGCCGGTAGGGCATGTGGAAAGGCAAAGCCCGCATGATTCACATTGAGTATCGCTCAGCGAATTGCCCATGCTTGGTGCCACAAAGGTGTCGAATCCCCGGTTTACAAGGCCCAGGGCGTTGGCGCCGACTACCTCGTGGCAGATTCTCACGCATCGGGCGCAGAGTATGCACTTGTTGTTGTCAATTTCAATGTACGGATGTCTGAAATCCACCTCATACTCGCGATGTTCACCTTCGAAGTGCTTTTGTTCCGCCTCGTATTCAGTGGAATATTTTTTCAGATCGCAGTCAAAATAGGCGGTGCAGCCGCACTCGAGGCAACGGGCAGCTTCCTGCCTGGCAACCGTTTCGTTTTCATAACCCAACTCAACTTCCTTAAAGTTATTGCGCTGATCAGGATCCAGCACCGGCATTTCATGCCTGAGCTGACGAGCGAACTTTCCGGCAAAATCAGCCGGAGTTTGCTCTCTGAAATTTTCCCGTTTGCTGATAAACTCTTTTTTGCGCGGCTTCACCGGCTGACCGGTAAGGTACTGATGACAACTCAGCGCCGCTATCCGGGCCTGGGCAATGGCCTGTATCAGGGTAGCCGGGCCGGTAACCCCGTCGCCTGCAGCAAACATTGAAGGGATGCCCGTCTGAAGGGTGTTTTTATCGGCATCAAGATCTCCCCACTTGTTTGCAGCAAGCTGACCCGTGGTTTCATTCGAATTGATGTCATTCAGGAAATGTATATCGGTTTTCTGACCGATCGCCGCCAGGGCGATATCCACGTCAATCTCAAATTCGCTGTCGGGGACAGGTACCGGTCTGCGTCTGCCCGAAGCGTCTGGTTCGCCCAGCTCCATACGGATGCAGATCATTCCTTTAATGTGACCCTTTTCATCTTTTTTAACTTTCAGCGGCAGCGTCAGGAACATATACTCTACGCCTTCCAGCTTTGATTCGTGGATCTCGATCGGATTGGCCGGCATCTCCTTTTCGGTGCGGCGGTATATTACATAAACTTTTGAAGCTCCGAGCCGGCGCGAAGTGCGGCAGCAGTCCATGGCAGTATTGCCGCCTCCGACAACTACCACGGTTTTCCCGGTGAAATCCGGTTTGTCGGATTTGTTTAACTCCAGCGCTTTCAGAAAATCGGTGCCGGCAAATACGCCGTCTGCATCATCGCCTTCACAACCTATCCCGGTGCCTTTCTGAGAGCCGATGGCAAGTATGGTTGCGTTGTATTTTAGCTTGAGGTCCTTGTGGCTGATGTTATCACCAAGCCGTTTATTATAGTGAATATTCACGCCCATTTCAGTGATATTATCCACTTCACGCTGGAGCAGGTCGTTGGGAAGGCGGTATTCGGGGATGCCATACCTGAGCCACCCGCCGGGAGCGGGGCTGGCCTCATAAATATCCACCGCATGTCCTTCTTTTCTCAGGAAAAATGCTGCTGAAAGTCCGCCCGGCCCTGCACCGATAACGGCAACGCGTTTTCCGGTGTCGGGATGAATGTGCGGTTTGAATTTATTTGGTGAATCGAGGTCGATGTCGGAAGCAAACCTTTTCAGGTAGTCAATGCCAACGGGCGCACCCTCGTCGAGCAGGTTGCGGCGGCAGGCTACTTCGCAGGGGCGCACACATACGCGTCCGCAGATGGCCGGCAGCGGGTTTGTTTCCTTGATAACTGCTATGGCATCATTATATAATCCCTTTTCTATCAGTGATATATAGCCCTGAACATCCACGCCTGCCGGACATGTTTGTTTACATGGACCAGTGCAGTCGGCATAATGGTTGCTGAGCATCAGCTCCAGGGCTGTTTTTCGCGCCTTCAGCACCTTTTCGCTGTGGGTGCTGATCTTCATGCCTTCGGCGATGCGTGTGGAACAGGATGGCTGCATGCCACGCATCCCGTCAACCTCTACCACGCAAACATAGCAGGATGTAAAAGGCTCAAGCCGGGGATCGTCGCAAAGGGTTGGAATTTCAATGCCCAGCCTGCGGGCTGCGGAAAGTATGGTTTCACCTTCGTAACCCTTTGCCAACTGATCGTTTATAATGATATTGACTTTATTCTTCATTGGATTCTCTTGCTTTTATTAAAAATAGCCGGTTCAGTAGATTTTGATGGCGTCGAATTTACATCTCGAGAAGCACTCGCCGCATCGGATACAGGCATCCTGGCGGATGAAATGAATCTGCTTCCTGTCACCATCGATGGCATGGGTCGGGCAGTTTTTGGCACAAACCGTGCATCCGGTGCATTTTTCCGGATCTACCTCATACGTCAGCAATTTCTTGCAGACCTTGGCAGGACATTTTTTGTGATAAATATGTGCTTCATATTCATCGCGGAAATAACGGATGGTGGTGAGCACGGGGTTCGGAGCTGTCTGTCCGAGTCCGCAAAGCGAAGTGTCTTTGATCTGGTAGGCAAGTTCTTCAAGCAGTTCGATGTCACCATCCCTGCCTTCTCCTTCGGTGATGCGGTTCAGGATTTCAAGCATGCGTTTCGTTCCTATACGGCAGAAAGTGCATTTTCCGCAACTTTCCTTCTGGGTAAAATCAAGGAAGAACTTGGCCACATCAATCATGCAGGTGGTTTCATCCATCACGACCATACCGCCGGATCCCATGATGGCGCCTGTGGCATTCACCGAATCGTAATCCACGATGGTGTCTGCCAGGTATTCGGGAATACACCCGCCTGAGGGACCTCCCATCTGAACGGCCTTGAATTTTTTGTTATCCTTGATTCCCCCGCCCAGCTTAAAGATTACATCCCTGATGGTGATGCCCATCGGGACTTCAACGAGGCCTGAACGCCTGATTTTTCCTGCGAGGGCAAACACCTTGGTGCCCTTGCTTTTTTCGGTGCCGTATTTTGCATAGGCTTCCGGACCGTTGAGGATGATCCAGGGGATATTGGCGTAAGTCTCAACATTGTTGATGTTGGTGGGCTTGCGCCACAATCCTGAAGCAGCCGGGAAAGGAGGGCGTTTCCGGGGCATCCCGCGCTCGCCTTCCACCGATGCAATCAGGGCAGTTTCCTCACCGCAGACAAAAGCGCCCGCCCCTTCTTTGATGTGTATGTCGAAGTTAAATCCTTTGATTCCAAGGATGTTTTTACCCAGGTAGCCATGTTCGCGGGCCTGGTCAAGGGCGATGTTGAGCCGCTTGATGGCCAGCGGATACTCCGCCCTGCAATAAATGACACCTTCGGTGGCGCCGATGGCATAAGCGCCGATAATCATGCCTTCGAGCACGGAATGCGGGTCCCCTTCCAATACGGAACGGTCCATAAAGGCTCCCGGATCGCCTTCGTCGGCATTACAGATGATGAATTTTTCATCGGAAGGATTGCCGGCGGCGAACCGCCATTTCATGCCGGTGGGAAACCCTCCGCCACCGCGGCCCCTGATTCCGGAATCAAGCACCTTCTGGATTACATCCGCCCCTGAAATCTGCTCTCCGGCAATTTTGCGGATGGCGGCATATCCCTGACGGGCCTGGTATTCCTCAATGCTCTCGGGGTCCATATGTCCGCAATTACGCAGCACTATTTTTACCTGTTCGTCAAGAAATTCATTTTCAGGCGTTTTAAAAAGATCCGACTGTACAACATATTCTTTTACCGGACTTCCCTGGACAATATGCTTGTCGATAATCTCAAATACCCTGTCCTCATCAATCTCGCCATAAAGGTACGTCCCTGTGCTGTCCACGATTTCAACCAGTGGCTCGCGGTAGCACATGCCTACGCAACTGGTTTTCTTCAATTCGAAGTCCAGATTTTCGGCTTCTTTCAATGCCTTGATTTTGTTGTAGGTCTTGCCGGCCCCGGCTGCGATGCCGCAACTGCCCAATCCTACAATTACCTGTGTTTTACTCATATATCGTGATGTAAAGCAATATGAATCCAGTGGTTTATTTTTCTTCCTGCCGGTTTTCCTTTAACCTGATTTCCTTGATAATCTTCACCGCGTCTTTCCCGGTGAGTTTTCCGAAGGTGTCTTCACCGATCATCATCACCGGCGCCAGGGAGCAACATCCGAGACAGGCTACGGATTCGAGCGTAAACAGACCGTCTTCGGTTGTTTCTGTATCCTTTATTTTTAAGGAATCCTGAATGGCATCGGTAATGGAATTGGCATTCTGAACATGGCAGGCTGTCCCGTGACAAACCTTTATAATGTGTTTTCCGACGGGTTTCAGCCTGAACTGTGCATAGAATGTTGCCACGCCATACATCTCGCTGAGGCTTAAACCTGTATCCGCTGAAATTTTTTCAAAGGCCTGCTTGGGGATATAACCATAAATGTTCTGGGCTCCCTGAAGCAGGGGGATCATATTCCCCTTGCGTCCTTTGTATTTCTCTATAAGCGGGTTCAGCAGGTTCAGGTCAGGAACTTCACCATTGACAGGCTTTTCTGCTTTTTGAATTCGTGCAACGCGCATGGATTGATTGTTTTTGCGCTAAAAGTAGAAATTCCGGACATTATAGGTGGAAATTTCACATAATTTATATTTCTTCTAAATACTGTGTAAAGTGCAGGTAAACAGCGAAATACTTCTTTCCGGCCCGGAATCTGAATCTGAGATTCAGTAAATCTCTGAGAAGCGGATTCCGCTAAGTGACAGGCGGAGCGTGGTCATGCCCCCCCGGAGGAATTATTTGAAGAATTCTTAAAAGGAGCTGGTTTCCTGACTGTGCATCAGGATGCAGTAAGCCGGAATTCAACTGATGCCGTGGCGCTTCATTTTTTCGTAAAGTGCGTTCCGGCTGATACCCAGTAATCTGGCAGTCTGGCTGATGTTACTTTCAGTTGCCCCGAGTGCGGCCAGAATGGTTTGTTTCTCAGCTTCAGCCAGGTTGAGGATAGTTTCTCCGGACTTGCCATTGCCGGCTGCATCCTCTGATGCGCGCTGTTTTCCGGTCGAAAATGATTCAGGGTCGAAGGAAAGGTCACCACCAAGATTAACATATTTTTCAATGAAATTCTCCAGCTCCCTGATATTACCGGGCCAGTGGTAACCGGTGAGCCTGATAAACAAATCCTTGCTGATTTCCGGAGTGCTCTTTTTCAGTTTTACAGACTTCAGGTTCAGGAAATAGCTGATCAGCAGTGGTATATCCTCTCTGCGCTCCCGCAGGGCGGGCAGATGGATCGGGATGACACTCAGCCGGTAAAAGAGGTCGCTCCGGAATGTGCCTTTTTCAATTTCTTCTTTCAGATTTTTATTTGTTGCTGCGATAATCCGGACATCAACCGGAATTTGTCTGCTTCCTCCAACACGGGTGATTACACCCTCCTGCAATGTTCTGAGCAATTTCACCTGCATGTCGGGCGGCATTTCGCCGATTTCGTCCAGAAACAGTGTGCCTCCGTTAGCCAGCTCGAATTTTCCCGGTCTTCCGCCCTTGAAAGCTCCTGTGAACGCCCCTTCGTCGTAGCCAAACAGCTCACTTTCGATCAGGGTGGCGGGGATGGCGCCGCAGTTGAGGGCTACAAAACCATTTGATGCCCTGGCGCTGTGGTTATGCATGGATTGGGCAATCACTTCCTTGCCGGTGCCGCTTTCCCCTGTGATCAGCACGGTTGACGGACTGTCGGCTACCGTTTTTGCATATTCCGTTACCCGTCTGAGCTCATCACTTTCACCGATCAGGTCTTCAAAGGTATACCGGGCATGCATACCCGTGTATTTATTCACAGTTTTGTAAACCCTTTTCATCTCCCTGAAACTGATGACCATGCCTTCAATTTTCCCGTCAGGCCGGGTAATCGGGTAGGCATTCAGGCTGAAAGATTCAGTGCCGGACGAAGTAATGATCTGGGTGTCCTCATCAAGCATAATGCCTGGCTCATGAATGGCTTCAAGCAATTTTTCATAATCGGGAAGACAGCTACTGATTTTCTTTCCTGAAAGCATACCATTCGGATACTTCAGTAATTTATGAGCCATTTTGTTGGCAGAAGTAATGAACCCTGTATCACTTACTGACATTACTGCCAGGGATAATGAGTCCATAACCTGGCTGATGTACCTGGCTGATTCCTTGATCCGGTATTCATTTTTCAGGTTTTTCAGCTGGTTTTCGATGGCAGTAACGGCTGCAACCACCAGGCCGAGGGTGTGCGGATGAACAAGTTCGCGGCCTCCGGTAAGGTTAACCGTACCGATGATATTCCCGGCATCATCATGCACCGGAGCGGCGGAACAGGTCCAACGGTGATACGCGGTTATAAAATGCTCGGAGGCGGATACCTGAACGGGAGAATTTTCACTCAGCGCGGTTCCCATGGCATTGGTGCCTATGCTTTTTTCATTCATAAACGCGCCCACTGCCATATTCAATCCGGCAGCAGCGGCAACAGGCTCAGGATCACCGGTTATGCTGAGTATACACCCGTTTTTATCGGTCAGCAATATGATAAAACCGGATCCTTCCAGAAAATTGTAGAGCATGTCCAGGAATGGACCAGCAACCCTGATCAGGTCATCATTATCACTGAGCAGCACTGCTTTTTCACTTTCGGTAAGCAATAGCGACGGGTATTGCTGATCGCGTGTGACCCCATATTTCTTGCTCCGCTCATGCGAATCGTGAATAATCTCTTCCTGTTTCCGGTTTTTCCGGGGCATATCCTCTTTTTTTGCAAAGATAGGAATAAAGCAGCAGGGGCTAAGCCTGCATTACCGGAAGTCAGACACCTGTCAATCGCCCTATGAGCAAGGTAAATTAGTTGGGGTAAGTAAAATAAACAATGAAACCTTGCAGGTGTATTGTTCCGGTCTTCAATCATTTCCTGGCAGGTGATGTGTGAGCCGCGTTGAAACATTCACAAACTTAGATCTCTTTTGGGGTAATTCGTTATTTGATGTACCGGAGTTAAAGATGTACTTAGTAATTTGCAGTGTATTTGTAAAATAGTTTCACAGAGATGCACAGAGATACACAGAGAAGGCACAGAGATTCAAATAGGGTTGTATTCTTCTCTGTGTTACTCCGCGATACCTCGGTGAGCTCTGTGTAATTATTTATTTTACAAGGATTCAGAGATACATTTTAAGGGATAAACCTAACCCGTAATGATTATTTTTTTCTGATAAATATTTGGTATTTAATGACCTGATAGCAATCCCGATGGGAAAAACCAGCACATCATTTAACGAATAACCCCTCTTTTGCCCGTAAAGGCAGCCATACGCATAGTGGTTAAAAAGGCCGGATTCTCCTTCTGTCAGCGATACCTGCCCCTTATTTATAATGATCCCGAGCGTGGATCCCGCAGAACAGCACGGAAGGATGGTTCTTATCGCTGATAGGCAGGGGGAGGAAATGCTTTTTAAATTCGAATATTTATAGGTAAAGTATGCGTTTTTTTTAATATTATTGTTTTAAATCTATCTTTTGTTTTTATGGGGATAATTGTATTAATCAACAATTGCCAGTTTCTCTGTTGCAATGATATTGTGTTCACTTTCCAGTATCAGCAGATAAATCCCGGAAGGTAAATTATCGCGATAAAGATCAATTTCCCTGCCATTGAAATTCTTTATTATTTTCATCTGTTGCCCGGATGAGTTGATGATCGTCAGCGTTGCGCCGGAGAGGTTAAAATCTGATCTGAGGGTCGTTTTGTATGAAAATGGATTCGGGAAAACATTTGGTTTTCCGGTTAACCTGATCTCAGGCCCGCTGTTAAGTAAAAGTTCACAGCCTGCTATTGACGGATAATCTGAAACAAAGTATGTAACGGAGCCATCCCTGACACAGACCAGATACCTGTCAGTAAAATCAATAGCATATGAATAAACAGGCTCTATCAAACCAAAGTTGGACCCGATACCCTCAATGATATAGGGGTAGATATTATGTCCGATCATGTCACAATTCCATTTTTTTCTGTATTGTCCGTTTATTAAAACCGAGTCGGTTGATATAACCACCAGGTCAAAATCATAGACAAAGAAATGGGATATAACACCATTCAACGTATCGCCCACCCCGAGATTATAATCATAAAGCAAAGAATCAACCGTTGAATCAGGGAAAACAAAAAATGTTTTATTGGCTTGAGGATCATCCTTCAATGCCCCGACATAACCCGAAACAGGAACTGTCGGAGGATTCATTGGAGAATTGCATGACACGGTGTCTACCTGAACGGAAGATCTGTATATTTTTTTATAAATGCCTGAATTTATAAGGGTGTCGCCTTGAACAAAGTACTGGAAATAATACCTGACATAGCATGGATGCTGAAAAGCATAGTTATAATAATAGTCCACTCTCCAGATGGCAGAATCGGGAAACGGATGGTAAACATTTGTTTGTGCATAGCCGGTTTCAACACTCAATATTAAGATTGAAATGGCAAAAAGGATTTTTTTCATTGTTATGTTTATATATCACGACAAGTACCCTGCTGTGTTACAGAGCGGGAGTTATCTTATAAAGTCTTAGAGACTACTCAAAGTTACAGAAGTTTATATTAAAAATAACCAGATATTTTTTTTGCTGAAACGGGGGATTGAATAAAAATTATAATATAACCTGTTGTGCAGGTGAAAGGCTGAAGTACTGATAATTTATCCGGCTGAGCTTTCCTGTCGGGTGCTCAAGCAGATTTGACCTGATATTCAGTATGTTATATTTTTTACCATATTACCCGATATATTATAATTATCTTACCTTATTTTCTGTGACTAATGCTTCAGATTCAGATAATTCTATAATAATAGCTCACATCGCATTTACATTTCTCCCCGGGCTTCGAGATATCCGTCGATCAGCCAGTGAGCCAGATAGATCAGGGGCGTAAGCAGGATTGCCAGTGAAACCTTGTAGGTGTATTGAACCAGTCCCACCTGCAGTACCTGCTGCATACTCCAGTTTCCAAGCAGGTAAAAGGCAATGAAAAGGATTACAAAACTGTCGATCAGCTGCGAAATCACGGTAGAGCCGGTTGCCCGCAACCAGAGTTTTTTACTGCCGGTAAGGGCTTTCAGGTAATGAAAAGCATAGGCATCGATCAACTGGCTGACAAGAAAGGCTGTCAGGGAACCGATGATGATGCCCATCCCCGCCCTGAAAATACTGGTATAGGCAAAGTTGATATCAAACGGGTTACCTGAGGGGTCGGTGTTGTTAAGTTCCTGCCAGAAATCCGCCGGAGGAACCTCTGTGCCTGCCAATACAATTATAAAACCCCAGGCAATCATCCCGGCGGTGATAAAACTGATTTTTCGCACGCCTTCGCGACCAAAGTACTCGTTGATCAGGTCAGAAACAATAAAAACCAACGGCCAGATCACAACACCTACACTCAGGTTGAAATCGAGTTTTTGCCCGCCGAAAAAAGGAAGCTGAGCGGGCATTAGCCCCAAAAGCTTTTCGAGAGAGAATATCTTCACCCCGGCAAATTCGGCAACCAACGCATTGGTCAGGAAAATGGCAGAGAGGAACAAATACAGTTGTGTATGCTTTTGTGAATTTTGATTGCTTTGCATAACAAGGATTTACCTTAAGGTAATATGAAACAAATCGTTGCGGATTAAGTTCAGCCGGTTCGGAGATAGGTTTGAATGAGTCATTTGTCTGGTCAGCAATGAAGAGCACCATAAATATTCCTAAATTTATCCTTTCATTACAACCTTTAAATTATTTCTCTGTCATTAGTCTGATAAAAACAGTATCCGGATAGTTTGAACCAGCAAAACTACGATATACACAGACATCTCGTTGAGGCATGTATGGCCGGCAACCGGAAAGCGTACAATGACCTGTACAGCGCTTATTCCAGGGCTATGTATAACCTTTGTCTGCGTATGATGAATAATGCTGAAGATGCCAGGGATATGCTGCAGGAAGGTTTTATTGAAGCATTCAACCGTCTTGACTCATTCAGGTTCGAATCGGCTTTCGGGGCCTGGCTTAAAAGAATAGTCGTGAACAAGTGTATCAATGCCCTTGAAAAGCGCAGAATTGTTTTTGTGGATGAGGAGGTTCCCGATCCCTTGCCTCAGGATGATACGCCTGATGAAGAGGAGCTCCGGCTAAGCGTTGAAAGGGTGAAACAGGCTATGAATCAGTTGCCGCAGGGGGCAAGGATGATTTTCTCACTTTACCTGATCGAGGGATATGATCATACGGAGATTGCAGAAATTCTGAGGATATCTGAATCAACTTCCAAAACGCAGTTTATGCGGGCCAGGCAGATGGTAAGGGATATTTTACGCGGAATGCCTGCTTCCTGAAAATAATAATGTTATGAAAAAGGATAACCTGGAAAGATTTGTTCGGGAGCATGCAGGGGAGTTTGACTCCCTCGAGGCACCTCCTGCTTCATGGGATGTAATTGAAGAGAGGGTTTTACCAATCCGCTCAGGCAGATTGAAAAAGTTGCGTGTCATTGCCTGGAGGTCAGCGGCTGCAGTGCTTATTTTTGCTGCAGCATGGATGCTGAACGATGTACGTGATAACCGGATGCAGATCAAGGATGCAGACAGGCAGGCGTTTAACGGGATGAATTATGTCATAGATGAACTCTCGGATGCCGAAGCCTATTACACATCCAAAATCCAAAGCCGTGAACAGGAACTTGCAATCTATGCAAAGGATCATCCTGAGATCATTGAAGACCTGAGAGCGGAGTTCAGGGCGATGGACCAGCGTAAGGCGGAATTGCGGACTGACCTGGCTGAAAGCAATGCCGATGCAAAAGTGATAGAGGCCATCATCCTGTCTTACCGGGTAAAGCTCGAAATTCTGGATGAGATGCTGTTGGAACTCAGGCAGACGGATAAAGAATCAAACAATGAAACTGAATCCGGTAAGGAGTTGTAAATCAAAAGAAACTGTTGGTATTTGTTAAAAGGAAATTGAATCATGATAAAGAAACTGTTTTTCGGAGTTTTGATGTTGGGCGGCATGCTTTGCTTTTCGCAGGTGGCACAGGCGCAAATGTTCTCCGAAACTAAAAGGGAGAACAAGAGTTTCCGGCTGAAACCCGGCACGCAGGTTCAGGTTTTCAATAAGTATGGCAATGTAAATGTTTTGGTCTGGGAAAAAGATTCAGTCAGATTTGAAGTCAGCATCACCGCTCAGTCGAAGCAACAGGCCAGGGTAAACAGAATATTGTCGTCCATCGACTGCGAAATGGTGTCAGCGGCCGGTTTTATCAGTGCCCGCACAGTTTTTAACGATAACAGCGCCACTTTCTGGAAAGATGTTGTTACCTATGCCGGCAAGGTTATCAATGCCGGAAACAACCTTCAGATCAACTACACAGTTTATCTTCCGGCAGCAAGTCCGGTTAAAATTGAGAATAAATTCGGGAATATTTACCTGGGAAGCCATAAGCAAAACACAGATATTAATCTTTCGAACGGAGACCTCCAGGCCAGGGATTTTGCAGGAACCTTCAAACTTAAGCTTGAATTTGGATCCGCAACCATACAGGAAGCCGTTCACGGGCAGTTTGAAATCAATTATTCTGACGTTTCGGTTCAGCAGGTGACGAACCTTTCACTCAACAGCAGATCGTCAAATCTTGATATAGATAAAGTTACAAACCTCGAAATTAATTCTGTCAGGGATAAAATCAACATCAGGTACTGTTCTTCTCTCGACGGAGATGCATCTTTCTCGCGCATCCGTATCAGCACACTGGAATCCGGATGTACCATGAATACCCGTTACGGCGATCTGAAGCTGAACGGCATTTCGAAAAACTTCAGACATGTTTATGTCAGGTCTGAGTATACTGATCTGGTATGTACATTCAACAGCCAGGCCGCGTATTCCATCGACCTGAATTATGATCCCAAAACGACCCTGAACATGCCCGGGCCTATTGACAATCAGTTTAAAAGAGAAGTCGTCAATGCGGCCACCGGAACTGTAAAAGCCCGTGCTGAAATCGGACATGCCGGCAGTTCACAGGTCACCCTGCTGATGAAAGCGGGTTCGCTGACCCTGCTGAATAAATAGCGTCTTTTCCTGGTGGTTTACCCTGTCTGATTGCCGGCTCTGATCAGTCGGAGGCCATAGTTTTAGCCTGTTCTGGCCCGCTGAAGAATTAAATTTCCGCTGCTTCCAACCCTTCATAAATTTTGTTGTCATTCATTTATCAAAAGCTACAGATCATGAAAAAAGTAAAGGCGTTTCTGGAATTTTCCCGGTCGAAAGCCGGTCTGCCTGCGTTCCTGGTTTTAATTCTTCTTGCATCCACTGCCTGCATGCGCGAAAGAATTGAAGGGAATTACGATCTTATTTCTGAAACCCGCGGGAGCAGCTCCTTTACCGGTGTTGTTTCCAAAGGCAACTTCAGGGTGTATATTATTCCGGGTGATGTACCCGCTGTTGAAGTAAAGGGCGAATCCAATGTGCTGCCTTATGTGGAAACATTTGTTTCAGGAAACCGGCTCGTGGTGGAATTCAGGAACGGTTACAACATACGTGAGCATTTTACGGTTGAAGTGTATATCACTACGCCCGGGCTGAGCAGTATTCATCTCTCCGGTTCAGGGCACCTGGAAAGCGGTACATTCGTCTGTGAACATGCAGATATTGAACTTTCCGGTTCAGGCAGCATTGAATGCGGTTTTATTGCCGAAAGCATAGAAGCAGCGGTGTCAGGCTCAGGCATT
Source organism: Bacteroidales bacterium UBA5833 (assembly GCA_002433025.1). Lineage (GTDB taxonomy): Bacteria > Bacteroidota > Bacteroidia > Bacteroidales > Lentimicrobiaceae > Lentimicrobium. The sequence goes on along the minus strand of DJGZ01000063.1, from coordinate 107,938 downwards.
ATGTCCGTAGGCGGGCAGGCCGGGATTGGCTATCTGCGTGTTTCAGGCTCGGGCGAAATCAGGGCACCGGGATGCGATCTGTTAAACTGCGATGCAAATATCTCCGGAAGCGGCAATGTCATTGTTTCTGTTGCTGATGCCCTTGAAGCCTGGATATCTGGCAGCGGTTGCGTTTACTACATTGGTAATCCGGGAGTAATCTCTCACATCAGCGGTTCAGGGAAGGTGATCAGGTATTGATCCCGGGTAATTCACCGGTTCGGGGTCGGGAGGAGACCATGTAATTCCGGACATTAGCCATGCTGATTAAACTAAGGATGTGCTGCTCAGAGTAGGAAGTTATTTTCAAAAATCATTTGCAGGCATTGCTGAAAATGAATAAGTAATGAATTTTAACATCAAATTATAAATCTTTAAAACAAACTGACAATGAATGGAAAATTCTTAATAATGCTGATTGCAGTTATTTTTTCCGCCCGGTTCACCAACGCACAGGATACCCTGCATTTATTCGGTAAACGGAATGATGAATCATCAGAAGCGAAAATGCATGATAAGCAAAGGAGGAACCGCAATGAAATACAGACACTGACGGGGCCGGGAAGCCACATCGGGTTTTATTTCGGATTTACAACCGGATATTCCCGGATCGATGGTTATGATGCTGTAAATGCAGGCGCTTCGGTTGCGCTGATAGCCAATCATAGTCTTGCAGTAGGATTTTCAGGGAAGGGTTTTGTTTCAGAGCCTTTCCGCGGCGAAGCAGGCACTACCGGGAAGTATAATTATGCCGGCGGGTACGGAGGTTTGCTGATAGAGCCGATTCTTTTCCCGAAGCGTCCCGTGCATTTGTCATTCCCTGTATTGCTGGGAGCCGGAGGTATTGCCCGCAACAGGGTTTCAGGTATTTATCACCCGTATGATTATGATGATTTTTTTATTGACGATGCGGAAGCTTTTCTGATTGCCGAGCCCGGTGTTGAAATTGAAGTGAATGTGGCCCGCTGGCTGAGGATGGGCATGGGTGTAAGTTACCGAATTGTTTCTTCCTTTGATTCGGGTGATTTCGTGTCCGGTGAATTTGACGGTTTTAACGGCGGACTTTCATTGAAAGTGGGATTGTTCTGATACATGTTTACACAGTTCAGGTAAGTGAGTTAAGTGGATGAATTGCCTGAAAGCAAAAACCCGTTATCCGGAGATTTGGGTATCCCCGGGATAACGGGTTTTATTCCTGATTCAGAAATAGGTCAGAGCCGGTTTCTGCAAGGTTGATCCTTACCGGATTACAGCAAGTTTCCTTGTTCCGGAAGTCTTGTTTCCGGCAATGATCCTGTAGGTGTAAAGTCCGGCTGGCAGCCCGCTCAGGTCGATGCGGTTCAGCAGGGAGTTGCCGGTAGCCTGACTGATCACCCTGCTGCCATTCATGTTATATATTTCAATGATTCCGCCTTTTGCCGCTTCATTGGTTTTTATCCAGGTGTGGTCATAAGCGGGATTGGGAAAGTTCTGCTCATTCATCAGGGTTTGAATGGCCTGCGTGTACTCCACTCCAACCATTTCATCTGATAGCCATTGCCGGCTCAGGCTGATAATTTCGTTTCTTATATCCGCATTACTAACCATTTCAAGGCCAATGCCAAAATAAACCGAGCGGTAATTCAATGCCTCATATTTAATCGCCGCATGTTTGGCTGTGGTCGTGTAATTGAAAATAATATCGGCGCCAGGTCCGGCATTGATTTCATCGGGATACATATTGCCGCCATAAACATCCACAATGTTGCTCTGGGCAACCCCACCGAAAACCGGATCAGCGGTATTGGCAGTCAGCTTGTTATTCGTGCTTGATCCATCGGATATATAGATGGCGTTCAAATAGTTGGTGTAAAAGTTCTGAGTTACCGGAGTGCCGTTCGACCCGTCTTGCCCGCTCATAATGTCCCAGCCGATGTCCTGTCCCGCAATGAAAACATTGTGTCCGGCATCCATGAAATCCATTACGGCTTCAGCCTGGCTGTCGGTCAGGGCAGGGAAGGTCCAGGCAATGTTGAGCCAGCAGGTGAAAACATCCTGATGGGCATTTGCGTTGATCATATCACGCATCGCATTGGCGTTTGTAACAGCATAACCTGTGATGCCTGCGGCGATGAACCCGTCGATGTACGCATCCTGATGGAGGGTGGTTTCAGGACCACCCGTTCCGTTAACAAGCAGGTCGCTAACACCCGAAATCAGCATTACCCTGTATTGCTTTTCAGGTGCAGAAGGATTGTCCACAGATTTCATTTTCAATACATATCCAGGGAATCCGGGTGTCTCTCCGGGGATAATCCTTACTATTACCGGTTTTGGTGTGCCCTTTGTAAGGTTGACGACGGTTGTTGCGGTATATTCTTCCCCGTCAATCAGGTATGAAACCTGCCAGTCATTCTGGGCATTCTCGGCTTCGAGCCTGAATTCAAAAGCATGACTTCCTTCAATATTGCTGTTTGCTTCAATGCTGAAATTGCTTTCGGAATTCATATAACCCCGCTGTATATAAGGTTCGGATGATGTAATATTTCCGATATAAAGGTTCGTTCCTCCGATTGCATCGACTTCATCACCGGTAATAACCTCCTGGTGAGCTTCAGTCACAAAAGCAACAACCTTCATGTTTCCGACAATCGCCGGAATATTGTTATAGGCATCAGGTACATTGTATGTGTAGGTCCGGTTTATGAGGGTTCCGGCACTTGTGGTGGTGACCTCATCCCCCCATTGACCGGTGATCAGGTGGCGCAGCATATGCATATGGCGGTAATTGCTGCCTGCTCCTCCTCCGGTTTGTGGCCCGTAGATGCTGTCCTGAATAAGGGCGATGTTGATAAAGTTACTCGGAGATGCAGAATTGGAAGTGTAGTATAATTCAATGTTCACTGTCAGCAGCCTGGTGGACGCTTCGTACTCCGATGAAATTCCGATATTTACAGGTGAAATTTCCTGCATGATCTGATCACAGGCGCCGGCCCAGGCACCGCGGTTGAGTGCGGTATTGCTCCCGCTGAAAACATGCCGGTTAACAGTTCCGGAAGGATATCCGGTAAGCCCGGTCTGCCCGGCAATCGCATCTCCGAACGCTGTGCGGTAATCCGGCTCCCCCGCCGAAGGCGATGCAAATGAACCCTGATGGAGGGCTATCACAAAGGCCCTTCCGGGATTATTATCGAGTATAGACTGTGCAATGGCATGTCCATCAGGACAATAAGTGCAATGAATGCCTGTAAATTCTTCAAGAATGGCATTTCTGGGCATAGGGTCCGTGCTGACCAACATCTGTGCGGAGAGGTTGAATATGCCAAATAAGGCCAATAAGGCAAGGGCAAAAATTTTTCTCATGGATTAGGGTTTAGGATGTTTATCGTGGCAACAAATGTGCAAAACTATTCTTTACAAATTGAAATGGATGCCCGGAAATAATAAAATTATTTCAATCTACCTGTATAGTTATTAAATTATTTTATAAACCAGATGGTTGATTGTTCTGTGTCCTTATCGATGACAACAGGTTGAAAAGAAATAAGATATGCAATCTTAAACAGGATTTTTCATAATTTGCGCGGCCGGTTTTGGGTAATCAGATACTGAGTTGTTTTCTCAGCATATCCAATGCTGCCAGGGCTGCCCTTCTGATATTGCGGCCCCGGTGCTCACCGAATGTAAACATTTTTGTTTCAGCGCCTTTTGGCGAAAGTACTGAAATCCATGTAGTTCCTACCTGTTTGTCGGGTGTCCCTCCGTCAGGGCCGGCGATTCCTGAAACAGCGACGGCACAGTCAACTTTAAGATGCCGGATGATACCGGCGGCCATTTCAAAAACCGTTTCCTGGCTGACGGCTCCATACCTGGCAAGGGTGTCGGGTGTTACACCAAGCAGATGTTCCTTGATCTCATTGGCATAAGCAACTACCGAGCCCTTGAAAAACGCGGAACTTCCGGGGATGCTGGTAATCAGGTGGGCAATGTAACCTCCCGTACAGCTTTCGGCAGTGGCGAGGGTGAAGCCATGGGCTTTCAAAAGCTTGCTTACGACCATTTCAAGCGTTTCGTCGCCTTCGCCAAAAATATATTCCGGGATCAGGCCGTATAGTTTTGTTACCCTTTCATTTATTTCTTTTTCAAGCAGTGTCCTGTCAGGGCCTGAAGCTGTCAGCCTGAGCCTTACGATACCTGGTTGCGGAAGGTAAGCCAGCTTGATATAATCAGGCAGCGCGGTTTCCCAGTCTTCAATCTTAGCAGCAAGGAATGATTCTCCAACTCCCTGCGTCAGGATTGTCCGGTGCACGATGCCTGTTGAGCTGAGTTTCGAAAGCCGCGGCAGCACATGGGTAGTCATCAGGCCTTTCATCTCAAATGGCACGCCGGGCATTGAAACATAGATGATTCCATCTTTTTCAAACCACATGCCGGGAGCTGTGCCGTTAACATTCAGCAGCGGGGTGCAGCTTTCCGGTACTTCCGCCTGGGCGCAGTTAAGCGGAGTGATCACGAATCCGCGTGAACCGAAAAGCCGGACGATATTCTCATAAGCATCCTGGTTGAACACCGGTTTTGTGTTAAAGTATTCGCAAAGGGTGGTTTTCGTGATATCATCGCGCGTTGGGCCCAGGCCTCCCGAAATAAGAATGATGTCAGCACGCGATGAAGCTTCTTTCAGCGTGGTAAGAATGTGCTTCCGCTGGTCAGATATGCTCGTGATCTGCACTACCCTGATTCCGATAAGGTTCAGCTGTTCCGCCATCCATGCGGAATTGGTGTCAACAACCTGCCCGATAAGCAGTTCGTCGCCTATGGTAATGATTTCTGCATTCATGGATTGGGTATATAATGATTGCCGGTTCACCGTAAAACCGGAATAAAACTCCGGTTCTGTAATGACAGCGGCAAATTTAGGTGATTATTATGTCGGCTGATTGAAAGGTTCAAACTTTATTGATGTTTTGGACGATCGGGTTTGAATCTGATTATTTTGTCAGTCAATCATACTGCCATGCGAAGGTTGATGACTTCTGCGGCCGGGCAGATTGCAAACATTTAACTAATTTAGCATGCAACCATTGCGTGTATGATGCATCTCAGATTTGATCCGGACTTAACAGCGCTTCTGAACAATTGATGGATGAACAGCAACTCCTGAAGGATTGCCTCAAAGGCGATGTGCATGCCCAGAAGCGCTTGTATAATACGTATGCCCGGAAGATGTTCGGGGTATGTCTTCGTTATGCCGCCGATCAGGGGATGGCTGAGGATTTCTTGCAGGAAGGGTTTATCAGGGTTTTTACCCGCCTGAAAAGCTTCAGGATGGAAGGTTCTTTCGAGGGCTGGATGCGAAGGATTATGGTAAATACCTCGCTCGAAATACTCAGGAAGAAGGACGTTTTCCGTTATGCTTCGCCATTGGACGACGACCTTCAGGTAAGCGATCAGGTGGAAGATGTGGAAGATATTCCTGATACTGATGTGCTGGTCAGGCTGATACAGGAAATGCCGGCAGGATTCAGGGCTGTGTTTAATCTTTATGCCGTTGAAAACCATTCACATAAAGAAATCGGGCAATTGCTCGGAATCAGCGAAGGAACATCCAAATCGCAGTATGCTAGGGCAAGGGCCTGGCTGCAGCAGCGCTTAAAAAGTTAAATATATTGCCAAAATGAAAAGAATAAAGGATAATCTGAGAGAGCAGGCGGGCAGACAGCTGTCGCAGTTTGAAGCCGCACCGCCTGAACTCATGTGGGATCGCATCCGTGCGGGCATGCATCGCCGCAGGCGGTTTATTCTTTTGAGACATACCCTGGTTGCTGCCACCCTGTTGCTGTTGATCGGCATCGGTTACAAACTGATCGTTCCGGTGCCGCATTCCGGAAATGTCATGCTTTCAGAACAGAATCTGGTTTCCAATCCGGAAGATTCTCTTTCGGGTTCTTCGGGTAAAGCGACGGATGGTAGCTTGTCAGATGCAGAGCCCGCTATTACTCAGGTCCGGATTGCCATGCAGTATTCAGGGAAAAAGCGGATTTCCGCACCTCTGCCTCAGCAAGCTGCATTGACAGCTGAAACATTGGCTGCCGAAGTAATCCGGGAGGCCGATGCCGCTCTGGTGCATGACAGGCCGGAAACGCTTTCCGAAATTCAGGGTGATGAAGCAGTTTATGCAGCGGAAACAGAAATCGCCGAAGTAGTGCCGGTTATCGCCGGGAATACTCCTGTGATAAAGGAAAATAACTTACCTCAGGCGCCGTCAAACGAAAATGTTCCGGACAATGGCTGGTTACTGGCCCTGCAATACGGTACAAATCCCGCGATAGAGCTCACGCAGCAGGATTATTCACTGGAATCGAACAGGGGCAATTACAGCCTTGATGCCGTTTCCTCCGGACTGGCTGCAGAAACATCCTATTTTGATGAAGTAGAAAGTACTGAGCATCAGGCACCGTTTATCCTTGGGCTGATTATAAGTAAACCGTTCGCGCGGAGATGGGCTGCAGAAAGCGGACTGGTATATTCACGGCTGGGCTACCTGATCAGAACTACCGAGCTAAACTCGGCTTACCGCGAATACCGGAATGAACTCACCTATCTCGGCGTGCCGCTTGGCTTGCGGTTTAATGTAATTGACGGACGACGTGCCGGATTTTTTGCATCGCAATCCTTTATTTTTGAAAAAGGCATTTCAAGCCGCGTTACATCCTCGACTTACCATTCAGGACTTCTGAATGAATCAGCAAACAGGCATGAAAGCATCAGCGGTTTCCAGATTTCATCGCTTACCGGTCTGGGAGGGGAACTGAAATTCTCAGGGACAATGTCGATCTACGGAATGGCTGGTATGCAATGCTTTTTTATGAACAAATCACAGCCATATAATATCAGGAGTGCAAGGATTGCCTGGCCTTCATTTCAAGCAGGAATCCGCATTAAAATCCGTTAACCGGTTTTATCTTGCCTGCGGATGCAACCATGGCGCCGAAGGGGCATCTATTAACAGAAATTCAAAATTCCGGAATCATGAAAACGCTGAAATTCATTCTGTCTGCTGTACTTTTAATTCTGCCTGCGTCAGTGTTATTTAATGCTTGTCAGGATAAAACTTTTGAGGAAGTTACTTACACCGCCAATGTACCCGTATATATGGGCTTTGATGAGTTCCGCGCGTCGGTAAAGCGATCGGATCCCCGGCAGATGGAACAACCGGGTAAAATCTATTTTAAGGATAATTATTTGTTTATTAACGAGATAAGCAAAGGGGTGCATGTAGTGGACAACAGCGATCCGGCTAATCCTGTGATTTCCACATTCCTTGAAATTCCGGGAAACTATGATATCGCTATAAAGGGAAACATCCTTTATGCAGACAGTTTCATTGATCTGGTAGCAATTGATATTTCGGATCCGATGAATCCGGTGGAGATCGACCGGGTTGAAGATGCCTTTCCGAATGTACTGCCTGTTTTTGATTACACCTACCCTGTGTATGGCCTTGACTGGGAAAAAGGGATTGTAGTTGGTTGGGAGACCAAAGAGGTTACCGAATTGGTGGAAAAAGGGAACACCTATCGCAATGAGACGCTGTATTTTGATAACATGGGCGTTCCTACCCTGGGGTCCAATGAGGTTGCCATAGCTTCTTCCGGCACAGGGCTGGCAGGTTCCATGGCCAGGTTTACGCTGAATAACAATTTCCTTTACGCGGTTCACAACAGTTCCCTGAAAGTGTTCAGCATCAATCCCACACCTGGCATTACCATGAATCCTGAAATTTTACTCGACAGGCAGGTAGAGACCATTTTTCCATATAACAATCATCTGTTTCTCGGGACAACCACAGGGATGATGGTGTATAGCCTTTCCAATCCTGCCGCGCCGGCTTTTGTTTCCGTTTTTGAGCATATTAATTCGTGTGATCCGGTCGTTATAGAAGGGAACTATGCTTATGTTACCCTCCGTTCCGGCACGCAGTGCAACGGATTTACCAACCAGCTTGATGTGGTGGATATTTCTTCGCTCGCGCATCCCTTTCTTGTAAAATCTTATCCCATGTTCAATCCTCACGGGCTTGGAATAGATAATCACATTCTGTTTATCTGTGACGGGGATGCAGGGCTGAAGGTATACGATGCCACAGACCCCATGAATATTCACCTGAACCAGCTGGCCCATTTCCCGGATATTAGAACCTATGATGTTATACCTTACAATGGACTGCTGATGCTTATCGGCTCCGGTGGATTATATCAGTATAACTATTCCGACCTGAACAACCTCGTTCTTATCAGTCATATTCCGGTGTATGTTCCTTAAAAAATGCCTGATGTCTGATCTCAATCGTATCTGCAGGGTTACATTTATATGCTTGTATGCTGGGTTGTTATTGCCGGGTGGCGCTTCGGCCCAGAACAGGAGGCAGGATGTTATTTTCCTGAAATCGGGATCAGTGCTTACCGGAAACCTGATTTATTGCGATAGCCTCCGGGGGGTCAGAATAGATAATGATTGCGGATCCTGGCTATTTTCCATAGGGGAGGTGGATAGTGTCAATATTCTGGGCTTCTGCCAGCGGTCATCCGATAAACGCAACGGCTATTATAATCTGAGCAGTGGCTCCCTGCTTTTTGGCGAGGGAGCTGACGGCTTTGTCCCATATCTCTCCATGACCATGGTCAATGGGTATCATTGGAATCAAAATTTTTTTACAGGGGCCGGACTGGGATATGAATACTTCGGATGGAGTGTTTTGCCTGTTTTTGCAGAATTATTATTTTTCATGAAGCCGGATGTTTTGACCCCTTACCTGTCGTTGAGGAGTGGTTATGCGTTTCCCCTTTCAAAGAATCCGGACTCATACCAGAATGGGAGTCAGGGAAGGAATTACGGGGGAGTGCTTCTTAATCCGGAGGCAGGATTAAAGATTTCTGTCGGGGAAAGAAGTGCCTTTCTGATAGGCATTGGATACCGCTATCAGGAATTGTCGCGGACATCCCCCGGCTATGACCGGAGCGGTAATTACAGCAGAAAAACAGTTACCCATTATAACAGGATTACCCTGAAGGCCGGAGTCCTATTCAGGTGAAACCTTTTTATTTTGACCTGAGTTATTTATTTTCACCATTGTCCGGATAAAATGAAGAAAGAATTTGCCACAAAGCCACTAAGAATAACTAAATGAGAAAAACAGGTTTTGGTGAACATGGTACCTTTGTGCCGCTTCGGCAGGTTCAGTACACTGAATAGTGGCTAAATATTTAAAAGCAAGTTGTATGCTGTTACAATCTTCTGTAACCAGCACCCATAAAGCATTCCGGTCAAATTATAATAATTTCCCCGGGCAAAATGATTTATTTTATCATTTCGTTGGGATTGCCTGCACCAAATACTTATATATTTCATATCTTTATAGAGGCCAAAATTTTGGGAATCCGGGTTCGGCATATTAAACCCGGTATTTTTAGTTTTAATGCTTGAATATGATTGCTCAATCATTAAGGTTATAGCTAAAAGTAAAATATTCAAACCCCGCTGATTAGTTAAAATTAAGTTATCAGATCAACATGAAACTCATCATTAATGCATCGAATGTTCATGTGGGGGGGATGTTGCAGGTGGCCATCTCATTTATCAATGAGTTGGTATATTTCCCCGGCAACGAGTACCATATTTTTTTATCAGCCGAGGTTGAAAGCCAGATTTCCGGCAAGGGTTTCCCAGATAACTTCAGTTTTTATTCTTTTCTGGCTTTTTCAGGAGAGCCGGGGGGGCTGAAGAAGCGCTGGTTAAGCTATCGCCGGCTGAGCAGACTGAAGCTGCTGGAACGTGTGATCAAGCCGGATGTGGTTTTTACTGTTTTCGGGCCAACTTTCTGGAAACCTTCTGCCCCCCATATCGCGGGTTTTGCCATCCCTTTCTTTGTTTACCGGGATTCGCCCTACTTCAATGTGATCAGTAAGGTTGAATTATTAAAGCGTAATTTCGTCAATCTTGTGAAAGAATGGCTTTTTACCCGCTATGTGGATTATCTTGTCGTGGAAACAGAAGAAGTGCGGCAACGCCTTATCAGCATTTTTAAAATTGATGAGAAGCGCATCTTTCAGGTTCACAACACATATAGTAATATTTATAATCATCCGGCCCAGTGGTCCGACAGAATTAAGCTGCCTGAACGGCTGAAGGGGGAACTGAGGCTGGTTACCATTTCAGCCAACCACCGTTATAAAAACCTGGAAATCATCAACAGGGTGATTGATGAATTGAAGGCTCTGGAGCCGGATCTGCGGGTAAAATTTATTCTTACCATCAGGAAAGAGCAATTCGATGGCCTGCAGCCATCAAACAGGAAATCCGTTCATTTTACCGATCGCATCAATGTGGAGGATTGTCCCCATCTGTACAGGCAATGCGATTTTATGTTTCTGCCTTCGCTGCTCGACTGTTTTTCTGCTTCTTATCCCGAAGCAATGAAAATGGGCTTACCTATACTTACCTCCGATCTTTCCTTTGCCCGTAATGTGTGCGGTGAAGCGGCAGTGTATTTCAATCCGTTGGATGCCAGAGATATTGCAGAGAAAATTTTATTGTTGTATCATGATCCTGTGCTTCAGGCAAGGATGGTCGCCTACGGAAAGCGCAAATTGCCTGAATTCGGGACCGCCCGCGAAAGGGCAGCCCGTTATCTTCAACTGGCAGCTGAAGCAGCCAGGAGCCCGTTGTCAAAAGGATTGCATTCGGAAATTAAAGAGCCAGTTTTATCGTAGCGTCATTCCCTGATTTATCACGGATGTTCAGCAGGTAAAAGCCAGGCATGAGCCGGTCAGTTTCAATCAGTATATCATTCCTTCCGCCGCAGAGCGGATAAATGCCGGTGGATTTCAGGTTTCCGGCGAGGTCATAAATGCCGGTTTCAACTGTTATGCTTCTGTCCGAATAGATACAGAGGTAATTCATCCTGTCGTCGCCCCTGTAAACAAAGGCGTTTTTAAATACATCCGGGCCAGTTATCCCGCCCGTCGGGCCGCTGTCGATTTTTAATTTCATGATTACCGGAAGGTGGTCCGACATTACTGCAAGTGCCGACAATACACCGGATGGTACGCTGGTATTCTGCGGGGAATCATTTATTGAACGGTTAAAGTGTTTTCCGTCCTGTCCGAGCGCCTTGTAGGATTCCGGAATATACCTGGCCCCTTTGTTCCCCTGCATGATACCAGCCGAAGCAAGGATAAAGTCGAAACGGTCGTCCATGCCGCCACTGGCCTGGCAACCATTGCCCGAAGATGATACCGACTGGGTATGCCAGGCGGCAAAGGAAAAATTATTGTTCCAGTCTCCGGGTTTATCAACCGGATCGTAGAATCTGAAGCCCTGGTTTGATGCGGGCGGGTTGACCAGGTTCTGATAAGCCTGCTCCGAAGAAGTATAAACATTGAAATCGCCCATTATCAAAAAATTGCCCGGCATCATATTGGTTTTCAGCCAGTTCATCACCGAATTGGTCATAACCGCCCTTGCCTCCTCATTCGAACTGCCGGAACTGGCCTTCAGATGCGCGACAATACAGTTGATAAAAACCGTATCGCCCTTCGCCAGTGAAGGGCTCCGGAAATACAGCCTGTAAAGGTTGATGTCCCTGACGTAAGACTGCATCACTGCCTGTGAATACAATACCAGCTTTCGCGAATCGTAGAAAAGGCCGTTAATAATATACGAGTCAGCAATATTAGTGATCGCAGCTTTCCGGTAATAGTCCTTTCCTGATACGTTCAGTACCTCTGTGAGTATCCGGTTGTGATAAAATTCATATTGGCTGATTTCATTTACGGTGAAAATGTCCGGATTCACATGACCCGTGATGGTTCTGAGGTAGGTATCCTTTTGTTCGTGGTTGTTGTTGGATGAGGTGCAATATGAAGTATAATTACCGTAATTCAGCAGGTTGTAATGCATTATGGTAATGGTGTCCTGAGCGCCTGAAACAAGCGCAATCAGAGTTAGGAGCAGGATGAGAAGGCTTTTTTTCATCAGGGAAATGACAAAATAATTCATGGATTTTCAAGGCATGCAAAGGTACGACAATAATCAATACCCCTGAAGGCATTATATGTCAGCGGTTTAAAAGCCTTTTGCCTGCTGAATGGCAGAAGCAACGCATGATGATCCGGAGCCGGATACTTACTTGTGAACTCTACGGATAAATTCCTCCACTTCAGGCACGCCACCCTGATAAACAAGGTATCCGTTGTAAGGTTCCCTTGGGGTGATTTCATCCTTAACGGGGGTAAGCATCATCCGCCTGACCTCTTCCGGGTCGCTGGTCTGGCCAAGTACCCAGCCCAGTTTAATGTAAGCGGCTTCGGGAAGCATATTACCTGCCGGCACAATACCTTTGGCCATCAGGTCGCGGCCTGTATCATATACAAACATATGGGCATAGCCCCAGAGTGTCTGCACGGTCATATACATATGTACGCCGGCGGCATGTGCCCTTTCGATGGCAGGGTACAATGGTTTGTTCACATGTCCCAACCCGGTACCGGCGATCACGATGCCCTTATATCCGTTTTCGACCAGTGAGTCAATGATATCGGGCTGCATGTTGGGATAGTAGTAAACAATGGCCACCTTTTCTTCAAAATAAGGGAGGATGGTAACCTTTTTATCTTTCCGGCGGGGGTTGTAATCTTTTTTGATGGGGAAGACACCCTTGCGGGTAACGGTAGCCAGCGGGGTATCGCCCAGGGTGCGGAAGGTGGAGCGGTAGGATGAGTGCATTTTTCTTACCCTGGTGCCGCGGTGGAGAAATCCGTACTCGTCGCTGGTCGGGCCGAACATGCAAACCATTACTTCGGCAATATCGCCATGCCCGGCCGCGGTACAGGCGTGCATAAGGTTGAGGGCGGCATCTGAACTGGGCCTGTCCGACGACCGCTGAGATCCTACCAGCACAATGGGGACCGGCGAATCCTGAACCATATAGGTCAATGCAGCGGCAGTGTGATGCAGGGTGTCAGTTCCATGACCGATTACGATACCTTCCACTCCGTTTTCAATTTCTTTACCAATGGCAACGGCCAGTTTCCGGTAGTTGTCAGGGGCCATATTTTCGCTGAAAACCGCGAAGACTTTTTCGGTTGTGAGGTTGCAGATCTGAGCCAGTTCCGGCACCGCACCATACAGCTCTCCGGGCGAAAACGCCGGGATAACAGCCCCCGTGCGGTAGTCGAGCCGCGAAGCAATGGTGCCGCCGGTGCCTATCAGTTTAACTTTCGGCAGCCCCTGTGTATAAGGAAACTCCTTTTCCGGAATTTTATAGTTTGCTTTTTTATACCCGGTTTCCTTCATACCGGTGATTGTCGAAATATCGATCCCCACGTTATAGCCGGTTGCAATCTTCATGACAATATGCTTGTCGTCGTCGTTTTCGGCACGCGGAAGTACCGTTCCTTTAAACAACCCGCGTGTGGTTGTGACTTCTGCCTGCCCCCAAACCCTGACATTGAATTTTTTGAGCATCTCAAGGGCAGCTCCCTTATATCCCTGGAAAATATCGTCGGCCATTGTTTTTTGTTTCTTTAAGAGTTTTAATGAGTTTCCGGGAACTCCCATTTATTTGCTTTTCCTGAGTTTCTCTGCCAGTTCGGCCAGCGGGATATTCCCGATCGCCAGTTTTCTTAACTGACCCATGATCCAGTCTTTTTCTATGCCTTCGCGCTGCGTATGCCGGATTTCTGAAAATTTCGATTTAAGGAATGGCAGGCTGCCCAGCAGTTCTTCTTTGCTGACTCTCTTGTATTTGATACTGGTGAGCACCGATTCAAAATCGAGTTTCGGATATTCATACACATGGGGCAACATCAGCCAGGCGATTTCGGGCGACATCCCTTTATCTTTAATAAACTTAAGCAAACCGTAAATGACCTTGTATGAGAATTCAGCTGTAGGTTTGGCGTGGCCTTCCACATATTTAAGTTTATGTCCGAAAAGTGTTCCTACGAACGAAGGTTTATAACCAAGTTCATTGATAATCTTTTCAATCAGGGGGAAGATGTCTTTCTTGAATATATAAGTGTAAGTATCTTCCGGAATACCCCAGTCTTTCATGATGTGATAGCGGTCGATAACTTCCTGGGGGAGATTTTTGCCGAGTTTTTCAATATGGGCATCTTCGAGCGGGATGGGTGCGCTGTCGGTATCGGGATACATCCTGTCGGCGCCCGGCAACACCCTTTCGAAAATGGTGGTACCGTCCTCAAACGATTTCCTGGTTTCGCCGGGGATGCCTTCGAATGCCATTTTGCAGCGTTCTTCCACGGTTTCGATGGCTGTGGCCATATCTTCTTCCGGTCCCCATATGATTAACTGGGCGTCCTGACCATTGACTTTCAGCATCCTGCGGATGGATTCCCAGTCTTTTTCAGCAACAACCTGCTCAAAGGCTTCGGAGTGGGTCATATTTGGTTTCTCCAGACAGGCAATTACCTTCAGGCGGTCGGTGAGTTCGTCGGCGAACATTTTATCCGGCTGGGTAAAGTGCGATAAAGCGCCCCTGAAACCAGGAAGGTTTATGGCAATGATTTTATGTTTACGGATTTTTGTTTCATCGAGCGGCGCATAACTGAACTTAAAATCGTGAAAATCAATTTCTGCATGCCTCGTTTTCCAGTTTTTATGATCCGGGATATCTTCAAGCAAGCGGTCGCGGAGCAGAAGCAGTGACCACTGCCTGAAGCACTCGTTGTGCGTGAGTTCGGGTATCCAGCGGGTATGGGCAACACCTTTGATTTCGACCCTGTGCCCGCCGCGGCAACTGACATTCACATCCTGACGCCCGGCGCCTATGCCGGTTCTTACCTTTCCGGTACTGCGGTTCAGAAAACGGATATAATCGCAGGCCTCTTTTACCTCGTCAGGATTCAACATATCAGGATAAGTAACCGTTTCGATCAGGGGCATGCCCAAACGGTCGGTACGGTAAATCCGGGTATGGCCGATGTCGGATACCTCCCGGCAGGAGTCTTCCTCAAGACTAAGCTGAATCAGCCTGACTTTTTTCTTTTTTAAAGGAATCTCCCCCTCCACACCAATGATGGCAGTCCGCTGGAAACCTGTAGGAATACTTCCGTCGAGATACTGTTTGCGGGTAATGTGTACTTCACCGACAATATTGAGTTTCGACAATAACGAGATTTCAATAGCTATATCCAACGCTTCACGGTTTACCGGAAAGGGCGGGGTGTCATCTACTTCGTAGGTGCAGGTAGTTTCGTTCTTTAACCTGTAGATGATGTTCTTGCGGGTTTTAAACTCCATCAGCGCCGTCCCGTCATATTCGCCCAACTCGCTAAGGGTGGGGCGCATGTGCCGGATTACTTCCGCGTCAAATACATCGGGTTTCTGGTAGATGCCGGCAGGGCAGTGGCAGAATAGTTTTTCTCTGGTCTTTAACTGCTGGTGCACCTCCAGCCCTGACATAAAGCCAATGGTATCATAGGTTTCCTGGGTTGCTTCGCTGCGGAGTACATAACCGGCCGCTTCCATGGTCTTTCTGTAGTTTTCCCTGGGGTCGAATTGCTGATTCATCGTGGGAGGCTGAGTTTTGAAGACCCCAAACGTACAGGAATTTTCGGGATTCAGCAAAAGTTTAAAACAGTTTTTGTAAACATCGCATGTTCATAAAACGATTACGGTTATGCATCGTAAAACAAATGGTCAGATCAATTAAATTTGTTAGCCGGTTAGCGGAAACGCCAATCACTTATTATTCATTCACCAAAGCCAACCCTTATGAAAACCCTGAAACGTATTCTTCTGTTGATTCTTGCATTGGTTGCCCTGATGCTGATTGTGGCGGCTTTTGTTAAAAAAGAGTATTCGCTTGAACGTGAAATTACTGTAAATAAACCAAAACCGGAAGTTTTTGATTATGTCAGATACCTGAAAAATCAGGACAATTACAGCGTATGGTCGCAAATTGACCCTGATATGAAGAAAGAATTCAGCGGTGCAGACGGAACCGTTGGCTTTGTATCAGCGTGGGAAAGTGATGATAAACGGGTTGGTAAAGGTGAGCAGGAAATCACAGGAATAACTGAAGGTGACCGGATAGATTATGAGTTGAGATTTAAAGAGCCGTTTGAAAGCACTGCCTACACATACATGATCTGTGAAAGTACAGGAGAGCATACAACGCTTGTTAAATGGGGCTTCAGCGGCAGGATGAATTATCCCATGAACCTGATGTTGCTCTTTATGAATATGGAAGGTATGCTGGCTCCTGACTTTGAAAACGGCCTGACCAGACTAAAACAGATTCTGGAAGCTCCGGAAAACTGATAGAGGAGCCATTCACATTCTTTCAGCGCAAATTGTCCGGTTAAATGCTGGCTTGTATAAGCAGCCTTCATGGTGCAGATTTGTTTGCAACCACTGTTTTGGCAGCCATATATATTATGCCGCTTGTGTGGAATCATTTTTTATTTTACTTTAGCCTGTGAGGAAAGTGGCAGGAGTTTTTCCGGTAATTTGCGGAACAGCGGCAGGAAATTATAGATTTAGCGTTTTGGCTTAAAGGGTTGTTTTTTATCAGTTTATAAAATTTTTCCATTCCTTCAGTCTGGTTCTGTCTATGAAAAATCTCAGGCAAAGAAAATTATTTCCGGATCGCGGTAAATCTGTTTTTATTCTGGCAATCGGGCTGATTTTCATGATGCTGATAGTTGCGGCAATTTTCTATATCCGTAATGGAATCGCATCGGTTAAGAAAAAAATTGGAAATGAGCTGGTTTCTATTGCTGAATTGAAGCGAAACGGCATTACAGAATGGTACCTGGATGAAATTAATGATGCTGCCGCAATATCGGCCAATACTTTTCTCCATGCGGTATATTTGAAAAGCATCAGTTCCGGAGATGAGGCTTCCGGCGCTGATCTGATTACCTTTCTGAATGACCTGAAGACCGAACACGGATACAGTGAAATTTTCCTTACTGATGTTGAAGGTAATCTGCGTTTATCCACAAGCGCGGATTCTTCCGGGCCGGGCACTGCTTTGGTTGGTTTTATCAAAGAGGCTGTACGTGAAAAGATGGTTATATGTACCGGTCTTTATCTGAGTCCTGTAAACAATGCCCCCAGGATAGATTTTATTGCACCGCTGGCTTTGCCTGAAGGGGAGTTGCAGAGTGCGATCGTGTTGAGCATTGACCCTTATGATTATTTATATCCGTTGCTGTCTTTCTATCCTTCACCGGGTAGATCTTCCGAATCGGTGCTTCTAATGAAGGAAGGGGATCAGGTGTTGGTGTTAAGTAACCTGCGCTTCGAGGATGGGGCCGCTCTAAGAAAAAGAATACCCTTGCCTGATTTGAAAGGAAATGAAGCGTTGGCTACTGATGGTTTTAAAGGGATTATTGAAATTACGGACTATCGCGGAATCGAAATTTATGCTTATTTGTGCCCTGTTGAAGGAACGTCATGGTACCTGATCACAAAGATTGATAAGGATGAGCTTTATTCAGGCCTCCGCGAGGAAATCGTCCTGGTTTTAATTCTGCTGGTTCTGGTGGGCTTGTTTCTGGGTGCGGTTTTCTGGTTGTATAATGCGGAGCGGCAGCGCAGGGTGCTTGCTTCATTACTTCAGGCCCGCGAAGAATTCAGGACTACCATCTACAGCATCGGGGATGGTGTCATCATAACCGATAAGGCGGGTATGATACAGAATATGAACCCTGTTGCTGAATCGCTGACGGGCTGGAAGGAATCAGATGCAATTAACCGCAGCATAACAGAGGTATTCCGTATTGCAAGTGAAGATACGGATGAGGAAGTTCCGAACCCGGTTATTAAAGTGCTGTCTTCGGGTATTGTAGTTGGCCTGGCAAACCATACCAACCTGATTTCAAAGGATGGGAAAAGGATTCCTATAGCCGACAGCGGGGCGCCTATCAGGGATGAATCAGGCAGCGTGACGGGTGCCGTGCTTGTTTTTCACGATCAGTCCCAACAGCGTAATTATCAAGCCGCCCTTGAATCGAGTGAAGCGAGATACCGCCGCATGTTTGTCGAAAATCCACAGCCAATGTGGATTTATGCCCTGGAAAGTCTCAGGTTTCTTGAGGTTAATGATGCAGCCATTGAAAAATACGGTTACAGCCATGATGAGTTTCTTTCAATGACCATAATGGATATCAGGCCTGATGATGAACATGAACGCCTTATTAAGAGTATTTCCGAGACCAGTTTTGAGTTGAATCATGCCGGGGAGTGGAAGCATTTAAAGAAGAATGGCGAAGTTATATGGGTTGTAATTGTGTCGCATCTCGTCACTTATAATGGTATAAGGGCTAGGCATGTGATGGTCGATGATATCACCGAACGAAAACTGGCTGAGCAGGCACTTCAGAGAAGTGAAGAAAAGTTTCGCGTACTTTTTGAAAATCATTCCGCGGTTAAATTACTGATAGATGCTGCCTCTGGTCAGATTGTCGATGCAAATGCTTCGGCCACTGCTTATTACGGATGGACCTACAAGGAATTGACCGGTATGAATATTGCCGATATAAATACGTTGCCGGCTGATAAGCTAAAGGTTGAGATGGAGAATGTCCGTAACAGGAAACAAAACCATTTTGAGTTCCGCCATCGTCATAAGGATGGTTCCTTCAGTGATGTGGAGGTTTTCAGCAGCAGCATTGTGATTTCGGGTAAAGTTTTTTTGCATTCTATTGTACATGATGTTTCAGCTAAAAAATTCGCCGAGCAGCGGGTTAATCTGTTAATCCGTTCAATAGAGCAAAGCCCTGTAGGGATAATTATTACAAACCCTCATGGCATTATTGAATTTGTCAATCCAAAGTATCTGCAGATGTCGGGTCTGGATTCCGAAGAACTCATCGGATTTGTTCCGTCTTTGCTTAACCGTAAGACAGGAGACCGTCAAATAGTTGAGGAAGTGTGGGCTGCTGTTGGTGCCGGCAAGGAATGGAGCGGCGAGTATCCTGAGCATCGCAGAAATGGCGGGACTTTCTGGGAAAATGCCGTAATATCCCCGGTTTTTGACAAGGAGCAACAGATCAGTCATTATGTAATCATTCTTGAAGATATAACTGCCCAAAAAAGGATGATTTCTGAGTTGAAAGCCGCTAAGGAAAAAGCAGAAGAAAGCGACAGGCTGAAATCGGCTTTTCTGGCAAATATGAGTCATGAAATCAGGACGCCTATGAACGGTATAATCGGATTCATGGACCTTCTACAGGAACCTGACCTCGAAAGTGAACTCCGGTCCGAGTATATCGGTATTGTAAAATCGAGCGGCGAACGCTTGTTGAGTACCATCAATGATATCATCGATATTTCTAAAATTGAGTCAGGGCAGGCTGTTGTAAATCATACACGTACAAATGTCAACCAGTTGATTGACAGGTTGTATAAATTTTTCAGGTTTGAGGCTGATGAGAAAGGGTTAGTTTTCTCTGTTGAGCAGAAACTGAATGATGAGCAGACCTGGGTGAATTCAGATCATGTCAAGCTTGAGTCAATCCTTACAAATCTTATCAAAAATGCCCTCAAGTTCACCCGCCGGGGTTCAGTAAAACTGAGTTACTGGCTGGTGGATGATTCCATGCTTGAATTCCGTATTTCCGATACCGGAAAGGGCATTCCTGCCGACAGGCTGCAGAGTATATTTGAGCGTTTTGTTCAGGCAGATGTTTCTTATTCACGCGATTATGAAGGTTCCGGCCTCGGTTTGTCAATTTGTAAAGCTTATGCCGGAATGATGGGCGGGGATATCACCGTGGAATCGGAAGTGGGAAAAGGTTCTGTTTTTATTTTTACATTGCCTTACCTGCCGGCTGACGAAGGTCATACCGCGCATGAAAAAATGCATGATTCAGTCGCGGAGCCGCCTGCCGGTAATCTGATTCTTGTTGCTGAGGATGATGATATCAGTTATTACTACCTGAATAAGTTGCTGGCAGGCAGACAGGTAAAGCTTATCAGGGCACTCAACGGGGAGGAGGCAGTAATGCAATGCAGAGAAAACCCGAATATTTCCCTGGTGCTGATGGATATCAAGATGCCCCTGCTGGATGGGTATGATGCAACCCGGCAGATTCTGGAAATCAGAAACGAATTGCCGGTAGTCGCCCTCACTGCCTATGCCTTTGAGGAGGACCGGCAAAAAGCGCTTGACTGCGGGTGTGTTGATTATGTGAGTAAGCCTTTGAAGCGCGATACATTTCTTGCCATGATCGACAGGTATATGCCAGATAAGAAAGGCTTGTGAATTCAGCTGCGGTTGTATTCCTGCCGGAATAAAATGACTGCATTGGGAATTTCATGTCGAACATATGCAGGTGTATTTATGTTGCTTTTAATAATCCACCCGGTTGAAAACAAGCATCCGGGTAGCAGTATTTGTTAGCAGGAATCCTTATCATTTGTTCAGGCAACTTCGTCCTGTATTATTTGTAAAAATCCTCCTTTCGTTTAAAAAGTAGCCCTATCTTTGCACACAAAGCACTGATGCATGGCACTTGATACCATTATTGAACTGAACAACCTGAGCGTTTACCAGCGCAATATCCTTGTGTTGTCTGAGGTTACCCTTTCCATCGGCAAAGGGGAGTTTGTGTATCTGATCGGCAAAACAGGAACCGGAAAGAGCAGTCTTTTAAAAACACTGTATGCTGATTTGCCCGTGAATGAAGGAGAAGCTGAAGTAGTCGGGTATAATCTCAGGAATATCAAGCAGAAGGAAGTGCCATACCTGCGCCGGAAAATAGGGATTGTTTTCCAGGATTTTCAGTTGCTTTCCGATCGCAGTGTAAATGACAATCTGGTGTTTGTACTGAAGGCAACAGGTTGGAAAGATAAAGAGGCTGCGGATGAAAGGATCAAAGATGTACTCGAGAAGGTAGGGCTGAAAACCAAAGGATTCAAGATGCCCCATCAGTTATCGGGAGGGGAACAGCAGCGTGTTGCGATTGCCCGTGCATTGCTTAACGACCCCGAGTTGATCCTGGCAGATGAGCCTACCGGCAACCTGGATCCTGAAACTTCGGAAGGAATTATGACTCTGCTTTTTGAAATCAGCCATTCGGGGCGTGCAGTGCTGATGGCGACCCATAATTATGCACTGATGGAGAAATTTCCCACACGCACCCTGAAATGTGAAGCAGGTAAAGTTTTAACTTCCGAAAACGGCTTCGGCCAGCCGGGCAGCATTGCCTGAATTTGAAAATTTGCGGTTGAGTAATTCGTGCCTTTTTTCCGCTGCAGATAGTGAGAAGGGGACATCCTTCAGGTCGTCCAGTTTTTTTCTGAAATCTTCCGCTGTTTCAGCAATTGTGCACAATGGCTCAAGCCCGGTTCCGTTGAGCATTAAAGGATTCACAAGGCAATGCCTGCCATTGTACAGGGTGTTCAGTAATTTAAGTTTTAAGCCTGTAGCCTGAAAGGTGACCAGCACATTTACATGGGCATTGCGAATCAGGGAAAAAAGCCTTTCATCGTCTGGATTTGCAATAATACTGATGTTGCTGTAAGGTTGCGCAAGATCAAAAATCCTTTTCTGCGGATTCATTCCGGCTATGATGAGGCGGTGATTGCTGCCGGCAAAAACCTTTCTGATAAGGAATTCTACGGCTGCCTCATTTTCAGGTACTTCAATATTTCCGTGATAGAGTGCGTAATCTCCGCTACCTGCTTCAATATTAAAGGCATCATTGGCATGAAAACTTGGCAGAAACCGGATATCTTTCCCGGGAAACACTTTTTTAAGGTAATCGGTATCACATTCTGATACCACAAGCATCAGGCCGGCATGCTTCAGTTTGCGTTGAAAAAACCTCAGTTTCAAACTTTCTGCAAGGAAATAGGCTTTTTTTGCCAGGTTGTGCTCCGCGGAAAAGAGGTTTATGTAATATTCATGTTCGATGTTGCTCTCGCGATATATCAACTTGCGGTTCCTGAGCCGCGGGTCGTCAAGATAATAGCATGAATGCATACCCTCGAAGAGCACCGGGTAATTGTCTTTCAGAAGATTGCGCACCAATGATTCAGAGCGGCGGCTCTTCACGATATAGGGTATAGGACTGAATGCGGACCCTATTCCGGTTTTCCTTGAATAATAGTGTACTTCTTCACAGAATGCTTCCAGTTCAGTTGCCCGGTCGCGCCCGGGGTATTCAAAGATATGCAGGTGCAGACGGATGCCGTAATTGTGCAGCGCCATGATTTTATAAAAGACGTCGATTACTCCACCGTAGTTGGGCGGAAAAGGCACATCGAATGAAACAATATGCAGGTGTTGGTCAGACATATTTTTGATAGACTTCTTTCAGAATAAGTTCTTCTTTTTCCCAGCAAAGCGCTTCGGCTGCTTTGTCCAGATTATTTTTCCACCTGATTGTACGTTCAGGATGGTCGAGCATCTCTCTGAATTTTTTTGCAATCTGTTCCGGATCATGACTATCAGTAATCATCCCGATGTCATAACCCTCAACAATGGCGGCAATCTCAGGCAAACGCGAAGCCAGCACGGGAATGCGGGCGTGAATATAGTCAAAAAGCTTGTTAGGCAAACTGAAACGATAATTGATATTGGTGTCTTTGTCCAGGGTCAGCCCAATATCTGCCAGTCTTGTATAACGCATCATTTCCTCATACGGCATCTTTGGCAGGAACATTACCCTGTCTCTGAATTCAGGCTGTTCTGCTTTTTCTTTGAGTTTTCCAATCACATCACCGCTGCCGATAATGAGCAGGAGGGTGTCCCCGCATTGCCCCACCGCCTCAATTGCCTCTTCCGCACCCCGCTGAATATTGATGCCCGCTCCCTGCAACAGAATTATTTTCCTGTCCTCAGGTAAGCCGAGCTCTGCCCGGCTATAGCTTTTCCCCTCCTTCAGGCGTCGGGGAATGTTCCTTACCACATGCAGCTTTTTATGATATTTTTCTTCATATAACCTGGCGATACTGCCATTAACGGTAATAATATCTGTGAGTCTGGGGAAAACAAACGCTTCAATGCTTTCCCATATTCCCTGAACAAAAGGCCGGTCAACCAACTCGGGTGTCCCGGTGTAGAATTCGTGGCTGTCGTAAACCAGGGGTACCCGCTTCAGCCTGTGCACCAGAAAGCCGGCTGGAAGGGTGTCGAGGTCGTTGGAAACAATTAAATGGCAACGGTGAGTGATCAGCAACCAAAGCAGCCTGATGTTGTATTCAGCATAAAAGAGCGGCCCCCTCCTGAATAATAACTTCATCCGCTTTGTAGCGTATGGACGACCGGTCAACTCAAGGCTGCCCGGTAACCTGCGTCCAACGAGCAAAACGCTAAAGCCCAGGTCGCAAAGCGTGCGGCATGACTTATCAACGCGCTGGTCGGTGCTTAAATCATTGGTAACGGTAACAATGACTTTCTTCAAGGCAGGTGGTCAGGTAATTTGGTGGATGCAAAAATACCTGAATTTTTGGAATCACTGCTACGGCATGCCATCTGATTTGCAGTAAGCCGGCGGAATCGGAAATGAGCTGAATACAAACATGTAATCGCTTAAGCATTGCCAAATGCCTGATCCGGGTTTATCAGATATTTTTATCCTTCCGTTTTTATGGTTAAATGCAACCGGTCAGATTACACCGGCCGGTAAATAATTTGTTGAATGCACCCTGAATGTCGGAATGATCTCCTTAACTTTGTCCCCATGATAACACATCCGGTTCCGGAACAGAAATTCAACTACAGCCTGAGGCCCTTCAATACATTCGGTATGGATGTAAAGGCGGCTATATTCACGAAACTGACGGATGAAAGTGAGCTTCCGGCATTGCTCAGGATGATTCATCAGGCCGGCACACCCTTGCTGTTTCTGGGCGGAGGCAGCAATATATTGTTTACCGGAGATTTTGACGGAATGGTGGTCGGGATCGCAACCAAAGGCATTGAGGTTATTGATCAGGATGAGGAATTTGTTTACGTGCGCGGGATGGCCGGAGAGAACTGGGATGATTTTGTACAATACTGTGTAAGGCATAATTTCGGCGGGCTTGAGAACCTGAGCCTGATTCCCGGCAATGTCGGCAGCAGCCCTATTCAGAACATCGGCGCATACGGGGTTGAGCTGAAAGATACCTTTTATATGCTGGATGCCGTTTCGCTGCGCACGGGAGAATTTCGTGAGTTTTTTGCTGATGATTGTGGTTTCGGATACCGGAACAGCATTTTCAAAAATGAGTTAAAAGGACAATACCTGATTCTATCGGTAACATTTCGCCTGAGAAAGCGGCCGTTACTGAATACCGCATACGGTGCCATCGCGGCAGAACTTGAAGCAATGAGAGAAATGCCTTCGGTAAAGGCAATAGCGCAGGCCGTGTGCAATATCAGGCGCAGCAAACTGCCGGATCCGGAGGTGATTGGAAATGCCGGAAGTTTTTTCAAAAATCCTGTGGTGAGTCATGCGCATTTTGAAAAACTGAAAAGTGAAAATCCCTCCATACCCGCATATCCGGGTGAACATGGCGTTAAACTGGCTGCAGGCTGGCTGATTGAACAATGCGGATGGAAAGGTTACCGGGAAGGCGATGCAGGGGTGCATGAACGGCAGGCCCTGGTGCTCGTCAATTATGGCAAGGCTTCCGGAATGCAGATACTGGATTTGTCAAAGAGAATTATTGAATCGGTTCAAGGAAGATTTAACGTAATGCTGGAGCCTGAAGTTAATATTCTTTAGATTTTTTAATTCGCGGACGGCTTCCGGGCCGATCCTGGGCGCTCATCTTAATTATTCGTTTTCCATTATTGCACTTCCGGCCGGCTCCGGAGTTTTGTCGTATTCCATTAATCTCACGCTGCTGATCTGCATGTTATAGAAAATATTCTGATATTCAACAATGATAAAAGCACCGGATGGTTGAGCGGTTTTATCATATTGCCGTATATTAGCATATCCTATTAATCGTTTTATCAATTTTCAGGCATTTATGAGCATTACCCTGATTGGTTTCATTGTTTACCTCATTGCTATGATGTGCATAGGAATATACACGTATCGCCGCAATGAGTCGAATGCCGACTATTTTCTCGGCGGCAGGAAGATGAACTCATGGGTGGTAGCACTCTCCGAGCGTTCGTCGGGAGAATCGGCCTGGCTGCTGCTTGGGCTGCCTGGTGCAGCGCTGGCTTTGGGGGTTGTGGAGGTTTGGACTGCCCTCGGTTGCCTGATCGGCATTTTCTTTTATTGGTTTGCGGTGGCAGAGGACATCCGGCGGCAATCGGAGCGATTTGATGCCATTACCCTGCCTGATGTTTTTTCAAAGCAGTTCAGCAGGGGAGGGCTGTCGATCAGGTTCACCGCCATGCTGATCATAATTTTCTTTTTTACATTCTACCTGGCAGCGCAGTTTAACGGAGCCGGAAAGGTGCTCAATGTGACGTTTGGCATCGACCCCTTTACCGGAATGGTTTTAGGAGCCGCAGTAATTATTCTTTATACGATGTTGGGCGGGTTTCACGCAGTGGTATGGACTGACTTCATCCAGGCCCTGCTGATGTTCGGGGCACTGGTGTTACTCCCGCTTGCAGGATTGCTCGAAGTGTCAGCCGGGGGACACTCGCTGGGATCAACGCTGGATGCTGCAGGAGGTACTTACCTGAGCATAACAGGAGGTAAAGCGGGCTGGGCTGCGGTGGCTACTATCATCGGTGGACTGAGCTGGGCTTTCGGATATATGGGGCAGCCACACCTGCTGACTAAATTTATGTCACTTAAAGATCCTGCCAGAATGAAAAAAAGCCGTCGCATTGCATTTTTCTGGGCAATTCCCGCCTTTGCGGGAGCTTTCGTGATTGGTTTGGTGGGGTTGGCATTGTATGGTCATGGGGCTTTCGATGATGTTGAAAAGGTGATGCCTCAACTTGCCAACAACCTGTTGCCGGCCTGGGTCGCCGGTATTCTGATTTCTGCAGCCATCGCTGCCATGATGTCAACTGCCGACGGGCAGTTGCTGGTGATATCTTCTGTGGTGTCGGAAGATTTGTTTCATAACATATTGAATATCAACATCAGCTCCAGAGCTATGGTCAACCTCAGCCGGATTGTGACTCTGGTGGTCGGTCTTGCAGCATTTGCCATTGCGGTAACATCTCAAAAATTGATTTTTGCCATGGTTTCCTATGCATGGTCGGGTCTGGGGGCTTCGTTTGGCCCGGCGCTGCTGCTGTTGCTTAAATGGCGAAAGACAACCTGGCAGGGAGTGCTTGCCGGTATGTTAACGGGCTCGCTCTCCACAATAATATGGTCTGAAATTGCTTTCCTCGATCAGGCAATCAGCGTACGGTTTGCTTCCTTTGTACTTGCATTCGCCGCTGTTTGGCTTGTAAGCCTGTGCACCTACAAGCGCGCTGAGAAATCTGTCTGAGTTGCAAGTACTTTTTCTATAGTTTGCCATAGCCTCAGGGCTGATTGATCCCAGGTGAATATACCGGCCCTTTCAGCTCCGGCTTTGATCAGATGCTCACGGAGGGTGTCATCGTTTGCAATTTTAATCATGGCATCAGCAATTTCGCCCGGTTTAAAAGGATCAGCATAAAGGGCAGCTTCTCCGCCAACTTCAGGCATGGAAGTGATGTTGGATGTGATTACCGGGGTTCCGCAGCGGAAAGCTTCCACGATGGGTATGCCGAACCCTTCAAAATAGCTGACGTAGGTAAGCGCTATGGCAGAACCCATCACATCGCGCATTTCACTTGTTTCCAGTCTGCCCGAAAAGATTACATCGTCTTTGAATTCCATGTTTTCATAAACAGAAGCAATCTCTCCTGTCCACCATTTTTTTGCACCGGCAAGCAGGAGCACTGTGTTCCGGTTGTCGGTTTTTCTGTATAGATCAAAAGCCCTGAAAAGATTGACCAGGTTTTTACGCGGATGCATGGAGCCAACGAAAAAGAAATAGGGGCGGCCACCGGTGTACTTTTTTCTGGTTTCTGATTTAACAGATTCATCCACGGGAAGATACTCTTCGTTCGCCCCATTATAAACCACATCAATTTTTTCGGGATCCGTACCGTATTGCTTTGTGATGTCTGCCTTCGAAAATCCGGAAACTGTTGCTATTCTGGCCGCTTTCGCAGCATATTTTCTGAAAAAGGTTCTGTAATACCAGCGTTCTGCCAGGGGAAGGTCGCCGGGGTAGTGCTCGAAATTCAGGTCGTGGAATACGGCAATGGAAGGTATCTTTGACCCCAGTGAAAGATAGCCGTCAGGGGAAAGGAAAAGGTCGGCTCCGATTTTTTTGAGCAGACGGCGAACGGTAAATTCGAACCAGATATAATAAAGCACAGGATGACGCGCAGGAGGGCCGGCTACCAGGGGGATGACGTTGTCACTGAAAATAAAATCCCTGTGGTAAGGACGATCGAAAAGAAAATAGAACTGGTGTTCGGGATGGCCGGTTGTGATTCTTTTGAGGTTCTCATAGCTGAACCACCCGATTCCTTCGAGTTTTCCATGTAACAGCAATCTGGTATTGACAGCGATCTTCAAAACAATTTGGTATTGATGAGGCTTTTATTCAGTCACCTGTAGTGAATATTACAAGAATAATGATATTTTTGCGCAAATTTAACACATAATCGCTTACCGGAAGAGGTTTTCAGTTACATTCCCCGCCGGTGAAGTATTGCCCGCTTGATGTTCAGATTCCTGTATGCAGCGTAAATTTCTTACCAATCTGGGTTTTCTGTTATTCCTTAACCTGCTGATCAAACCTTTCTGGATTTTCGGCATCGACAGGACTGTGCAGAATGTGGTTGGTGCTGAAGATTTCGGATTCTATTTTACCATCCTCAATTTCTCGTTTCTTTTCAATATACTTCTCGATTTCGGAATTACCAATTTCAACAACCGGAATATTGCACAGAATACCCACCTGCTGAACAAGCATTTTTCAGGAATTCTGGCCATGAAGTTCATGTTAGCCGTTGTGTATTTTGTGGTAACATTTTCAATTGGTCTGATCTGGGGCTTTCGCGGAACAGGTTTATGGATGCTTGCCCTGCTGGGATTAAACCAGTTTCTTATCTCGTTTATCCTTTACCTGCGCTCCAACGTTTCTGCTTTGCTCTTTTTTAAGACAGACAGCGTACTTTCGGTGCTCGACCGCATTCTTATGATTATCTTCTGCAGCATCCTGCTGTGGGGAAATATCTCCAGCCAACCTATGCGCATCGAGTGGTTTGTCTATGCACAAACGTTGTCATATATTATAACGGCGCTGGTTGCTTTGCTGGTAGTCATTCGCAAAGCGTCTTTTACACGTCTCAACTGGAACGTGCCTTTTTTTGTGATGATCATCAAACAAAGCCTTCCCTTCGCCGTGCTGGTTTTGCTGATGACATTCTACAACCGTTTTGATTCTGTTTTATTGCAGAAGTTGATTCCGGGAGAGGAAGGCAAAATTCAGGTTGGGGTTTATGCCCACGGCTATCGCCTGCTGGATGCAGCCAACAATATTGCTTACCTGGTTTCTGTGCTTTTATTGCCTCTTTTTGCCCGTCAGCTTAAATCCGGCATGAAAGTTGAAAACCTTGCCAGACTTAGTTTTACCCTTCTTTTTGTACTTTCCGTTATTGTGTCTGCCGGATCATGGTATTACAGCTATCCCATCATGGATTTGCTCTACGATCATTATATTTCCAACTCTGCTACAGTATTCGGGGTGTTGATGGGCTGTTTTATCGGTTACTCTACCACTTATGTATTCGGTACGCTGCTTACTGCCAACGGTAGCCTGAAGCACCTCAATCTGGTAGCTGCAGGTGGCATGCTGCTTAATGTGGGGCTTAACCTTATTCTAATTCCCTGGTATGGGGCTTTGGGCGCTGCCTGGGCTAGTCTTGTTACACAGTTGCTGATGGCTGCCAGTCAGGTAATTCTGGCCGTTATTTTATTCAGATTCCGGTTTAATCCACGTTATCTCATTACCTTGTTGGCTTTTGTTGCCGGCGTTATCCTGATCAGCCGTATAACTTCAGGGCTGTCAATGCACTGGATAAAATCCTTTACCCTTATGTTGGGCGTCTCTTTTATCCTTGCTTTATTCCTGGGGCTTTTCAACGTAAGGCATTTCTTCAAACTGGTCGCTTCCCGACAAGATTAGGCTTGCCTCAGCGCTTTTCCCGGTTAAATTTGCTTTCAACACAGATCCTGGGCTATTCGTTAAATGCTGCGCTGGCTTCATGCCATCGTAAATGCTGTCAGTAAATAGAAAACCAAATATTTGTAAGAAAAAAAAATTTAACACAGGTTAAAGGTTTATCCCTCAAAATGTGATTTTCCGGATCCTTGTTTAATAACCAGTTGCACAGATTTCACCGGGGCATCACAGAGCAACACAGAGAAGATTATATAACACATTACCCCTTTTAGTGAAAATTTTTTAATACTACACTCCGGAATACTAAGTTCATCTTTAACTCCGGCACATCAAAGAACGAATAACCCCGGACCCTGTTAATTTACTTTAGTTTTATACCATGTTTATTGGATATAACTGATTGTTTTTTCCATATCTTTGACAGCCTAAAACGAACCAACATTCCATTATGTCGGAGAATAAGCTATCAGAAATCAGGGATTTTGATTCCACAAGCCTCGGAATGTTCCTTTTCTCCTGGCGTAAACACCTGATAATCATAAGTTTAAGTGCTGCAGTTCTGGCTGCTGTTTTTTCATCCAGCCTTTTCATAACGCCGCTATACCGCTCAACAGTTGTGCTTTTTCCTGTATCCAGCAATTCCGTTTCCAGGGCATTGCTTACCGATCAGCCTGCTGCGAAAACCGATATTCTTGAGTTCGGTGAAGATGAGCAGACAGAACAGATGCTTCAGATTCTCAGTTCAAGCAAAATCCGTGATAAGGTAATTGAAAAGTTTGACCTGATGAAGCATTACAAAATTAATCCAAGATCAAAATATAAAAACACAGAGCTTCACAGACAATACGAGAGCAACATTACTTTCAGAAGGACAGAATTTATGGCTGTCAGGATATCGGTGCTCGACCGTGACCCTCAAATGGCTGCCGATATAGCCAATGCGATTTCTGAACTGCTTGATTCTACCAAGAATTCGATGCAACGCGAGCGTGCAATGAAAGGTTTTGCCATTGTGGAGCAGGAGTACTTTAAACTTCGCGATGAGATTGCCGGAATGGAGGATTCATTGCGGGTGATACGTGAAATGGGGGTTTATGATTATGAGTCTCAATCGGAAATGTTTAATCAGCAACTTGCCATAGAAATAGCCAGGGGGAATGACAGGGGAATAGCATCGCTTGAAAATAAGCTGAGCCTTCTTGCAAAGTATGGCGGGGCTTATGTTTCCTTACGCGACATGCTTGAACATGAGAAAAAGCAGTTGAGCTATCTCAAAGCAAGATATGAAGAGGCTAAAGTAGATGCAACGGAAACCCTGCCGCAAAAATTTGTCGTGGAGTCTGCTTACAAAGCTGAAAAGAAGTCATACCCTGTCCGGTGGATTATCGTTCTCGTTTCGACTCTGGCTGCATTCCTGATATCGGTGATTGTGATCATCACCATTGAAAAAATGCCTGTACTCAGTATTGTAAAAAAAAACTCCAGTTCAAAAAAATAAGCTTTAATTTCAATATAATGGACAACATCAGGCCCACCACGGAGAACTATTTCAGTAACATCCACATGATGAAGATTTTTTTCAGGTGGAAGTGGCATCTCCTTTCCATAGCGGTTGTTGCGGCATTGCTCGCAGCTGTATTTTCGGGTTCTTTCTTTATTAAACCGAAATACAAATCCTATGCATTGGTCTATCCTTCAAATATAGCACCATATTCCGACGAGAGCGAAAGTGAGCAGATGCTGCAGTGGCTTCAATCCCAGGATATCAGAGACAGTATTATCCGGAAATTCAATCTGGCTGAACATTACCGCATCGACAGTTCTTATAAATACTATCAGTCTACGATGCAGTATCTTTACAATAAAAATGTAAAGATCAGTAAAACACAATATGAATCAATTGAGATTGTGGTAATGGATACAGACCCGGAGGTGGCACGGGATATGGTGCTGGCAATCATTGATTTCTGTAACCTTAAAATCCGCAAAATCCATCGCGATAAATATGCCGAGGTGGTGAGCAGCATGGGAAGAACCCTTCAGGAGAAAAAGGCGCAACTCGACAGTGTTGAAAAAGCCCTTGCTGACCTCCGCCAGAATTATGAACTGATTGATTATGAAGCTCAGGCAAGGGAAATTACCCGAGGTTTCCTCAGGACAGTTGATGGTTCAAACAGCACCAATATCAATATGAAGGATGTTCTTCGCCTTAAAGAGAACTTTGAAAACAAAGCCGGTCAAATGGCGATTCTTACCCAGCGACGCAATGATATCCTCAGGATTTATTCTGAGTTTGAACTGGTTTATGACCGGGCTGTATATGATGCGGATAAAGTATTCACCTTTACCAATGTGGTCACTCCCCCGGTGATTGCTGATAAGAAATCTTCCCCGGTACGCTGGCTTATCGTTCTTTATTCGGTAGCTGCCGCTCTGTTTTTCTCAATTGTTGTGATTTCCGTTATTGAAAACAAAAGGATTAATCAGGAGATGAAAGACCTGATTAATGCCTGAATCAGCATTTTTTACACATTATCATGCTCAAGGCGCCGGCTGACCCTAAATTAAGATGGTTTTACCTTCTCAGCGGATTGTTTATCCTGCTGAACTCCATGCTACTGGCAAAGGAGTTTTACTGGGGTATTGCCATTCCGGTTGCCATTGTGGTTGCATTAATGTACCTTTTCTGGCTGGATAAGCTCCTGCTGCTTATTGTCCTTGTAACTCCGCTTGCTGTCAACATTGCCGACAGTGAACTTGGAATTGGTATTTCTTTACCATCAGAACCACTGATGGTAGGTGTACTGATTCTCTTTATTTTTAAAACGCTTTTTAACGGCCAGTACGACAGAAGAATACTTACTCATCCGCTCACCATTGCTGTTTTTTTCAGCCTTGCATGGCTGCTGATTACCAGTATAACCAGTGAGATACCCTTGGTTTCATTCAAATTCCTGGCTGCCAGGCTTTGGTTTGTTGTGCCTTTCTACTTTCTTGGTATTTTGCTTTTCAAGGATGTCAAAAATATCTCACGGTTTAAATGGTTATATGTCGCTGCCCTGATTGTAGTGATTATCTATACTACAGTTCATCATTCTTCCTATGGATTTGCTGAAAAGCAGGGCCACTGGGTAATGAAGCCCTTCTACAACGACCATACTGCCTATGGGGCCATTCTGGCCTTTTTTGTGCCTGTTTTTGTGGGTTTTATTTTCAATTATGAACGATCAAAGACCTACAGGCTCTATGCAGCCATAGTATCCCTGATACTTCTGGGCGCCCTTTACCTGTCTTTCAGCCGCGCTGCCTGGGTGAGCCTTGCGGCCTCAGCCGGTGTTGCAGTACTTGTTGTATATAAAATCAGGTTCAGGTGGATTTTTACCGGGCTAGTGATCCTGATAGCATCTTTTTATATGTTTAAAACGGAGATTTTATATGCGTTGGAGAAGAACAAACAGGATTCGTCGGCCAATTTTATAGAGCACGTTCAGTCAATCTACAATATCTCCTCTGATGCTTCCAATCTTGAGCGTATCAACCGTTGGCAATCTGCCATAAGGATGTTCGAAGAACGACCGGTTTTCGGATGGGGGCCAGGTACATACCAGTTTATTTATGCTCCTTTCCAGCGCTCAAAAGAGCGCACCATAATCAGTACCAACGCGGGCGACCTTGGCAATGCCCATAGTGAGTATATCGGGCCGCTTTCAGAGCAGGGCATTCCGGGGTTACTAAATATCCTATGGATTGGAATTGCTGCAATTTATACAGGTATCAGGGTGTACCGAAAGGCCAGAAACCGAGAGATCCGTCTTTACAGCCTTGTTTCTGTGCTTGCTCTCGTAACCTATTTTATTCATGGATTCCTGAATAATTTTCTGGATACAGATAAGGCTTCCGTGCCCTTCTGGGGCTTTATGGCTATGATCGTTGCAATGGATATCTACCACAAGGATACTGAAAGGGTGGACACTTCAATGACAAAAGACCACAGTTAGTTGGCGATTTCACTTAATTTTCCGGCTTAATTCTTATTCCTGACGTAACCTTTTATGCGCTCCGGCGTCTTAAAAACAATTGCGGGTGCCGATGTATCGTCTGTTTCCGGACAAAGGCTGTACACCAGTGGACAATATGTGGTGATTTTGAATTACCATAAGAGGTAAAATATTGAAAAACAATGTAATACTTATGTGGCACACGTTTTGCAACACTAACATCAAGTTTAAACCGAGGGAATAATGAAGATAAATCTGAAAGCCAACGAAGTAGTTATAAAGGCTGGCAATACCCTGCATACATCAGGAGTAAAGGAGTCGCGCGGGAAATTAATTATTACGAATCAGCGGATATATTTCAAATCAACCGGGGATACCACGGCGGCTGATGATTTTGAAATTCTGCCCAAAGAGATCAGTGAGGTGCTCTTCTATAACACACTGATGATTATTCCGAGGGGACTAGATCTCAGGACTACAGACGGCCGTATGCTGCGGTTTGCCCTGAAAGACCGGAACGACTGGTGCCGGTTGATCACCTCAATGAATTAAAGGGAACAACCTTTCATGCAGCAGTTGTTGAACTGCCGGGAATAAGAGTCAAATGCAGGTACATCCCGTTTCAGGGAAGGTTTTCTTTTATTGCTGTTCTATTCCGCTGAGGTTTGCAGCAGTGAGGATTGCGGGCAACTGCCTGAGGGCGGCCAGTTCGCGCCACTTTTTGCGGGCATCATCGGCAGGAACCCCAAAATAGGTCTTACCGCCTTCCAGGTTCTTGTCAACGGCTGATGTTGCCAGAATGATGGCTCCTTTACCGATTACAAGGTCTTTATTAATAGCGACTTTTCCCCAGAGTATTACATCGTCTTCGATCCGGGTAACCCCTGCTATGGCACAATGCGAACCGATCAGGCAGTTGCTGCCGATATAACTGTCATGGCCAACCTGAACATGGTTGTCGAACTTCGTGCCCTTGCCAACAAAAGTATCTCCGGAAACGCCTATATCAATGGCGCAGAGCGCTCCAACTTCCACATTGTCGCTGATGACGACCCGGCCACATGATTCAAATTTCCGGTATCCGGCCGGTTTTCGCTGGAAGTAATATGCATCAGCACCAATCACACTTCCTGAATGGATAATTACATTATCCCCGATCACTACATGGTCATAAATACTGACATTAGAATGGATAATGCAGTTTTTGCCGATCACCACATGATTCCCGACGAAGGCATTGGGCTGAATTACTGTGCCTTCTCCGATTTTTGCGGAAGGGCTGATGGCGGCAACTGCTTTTTCGAAAGGCCTGAACTTTTTCACCAGCGAAACATAGGCACCAAAGGGGTCATCGTGAAATATCAGCGCCTTGCCTTGCGGGCAAGTTACTTCTTTGTTAATGATAATGGTGGTCGCTTTTGAATGAAGCGCTTTATCGTAATACTTGGGGTGGTCAACAAATGTAAGATCACCGGGTTGTACCATGTGAATCTCATTAAGACCGGTTATCAAAAAATCAGGGGAACCCAGAAATTCTGCCCCGATGAGTCCGGCAACAGTCTGCAGTGTCAGTGATGGGTCAAGTTGCATTGTTTTGCTATTGGCTTTTGTAAAAAAACCGGGCTTATTGAGTTGCCCGGTTCCTTAATTTTTCTGAATTTTAGGATTTAACCCTTTCCGAATAATCGCCTGTGCGGGTATCAACCTTTATGCGCTCTCCCTCGTTGATGAAGAGAGGAACATTGACAACAGCACCGGTATCAACGGTTGCCTGCTTCAGGGTATTGGTGGCTGTGTCGCCGCGCAATCCGGGTTCAGTGTAGGTTACGGTCAGTTCAACAAACGGGGGGAGATCACAGCTGAGCGGAGTTTCAGTTTCGGCGTGAAACATGATCTCAACCGATTGCCCTTCCTTCAGAAACTGTGGAGCGCTGATCAGGGCTTCTTCAATGGAAACCTGTTCAAATGTTTCATTGTGCATAAAGTTATACCCTGAGTCATCCTTGTAGAGGAACTGATAAGGCCTGCGTTCAACACGGGCTACATCAATCTTAACCCCTGCACTGAAAGTGTTGGGGATTACTTTTCCGGTTTTGAGGTTTCTCAGTTTGGTGCGGACAAATGCAGCCCCTTTGCCGGGTTTTACATGCTGAAATTCTACAAGAGAGTATAATTCACCATTAAATTCGATGCATAAGCCATTCTTAAAGTCAGCGGTAGTTGCCATAAAATCTGATACTTAATTTTTTTTTCGTGCGCAAAGGTAATGTTTTTTATAACAGTTTTCCCAAACTGTTTTCATACAATTTGGGATCAGGGGAAGGGAAAACGGGTAATTCATTATTTGATGTGCTGTTTATTTTTTTGCCACAGAAGCACGGAAGCACTGATTTATTGCAGGAAAAGAGATCCAGGATTCTTATAAAAAGTTTGATGACTAACTTGAGTATACCCCTGCAAATATTCTCAAAACTAATGCCGATCAGATTCAGACCACCATAATTTGATGTAATTGACTGTATAACAATATGATAAATCTGATTTTTTACTTGAATTTATCTCACAGATAGCTTCATTCTCAAATAGTACATTCGGTCATTATTCATGCTGATAACAGGATTAATTTTTGCTTTTGAAATTTTAGCCTGAAAATGTGATTTATATTCTTCCTTTTTCCGATACTATATTTTATGATTGAAGTAAATCATAAAAGCGTTTACTTGCAAGCCGGGTCCGGTTTCTTTATAATATGGTGCAGTAACTGCAATCAGCTATTCAGTTTTTCAGGTTTTGTATAAACTGTGATAAATTCTTTTGTGTGTCCTGATGGCCATCGGGATTGTGCTTCCGCGCTTTGGTGGCTTCTTTTAATTGCCAAAGCCTCCATAATATATCCAGCACATCAAATAAGGATTTGCCCGGGGAAACGGGAGGTGTTGCTTCAAAGGAACATTGGAGCAGGTTCCGCGTGCGCCCGGCTTTTGTAATCCTCCATCCTGATTGTATTGGTGCAGAAATCATGTTCTGCAGCAACAGAATTCGAACTGATTACAATTAAACGCTCACCTCCGAATGAACCGATAAGTCCGCGGAACCACTCAACTGCTTTCTGATCGAGGTTTGATACCGGTTCGTCGAGCAGCAGCGCCGGTGTATCGCTCATGATAGCCAGGGCAAGTTTTACCCGCTGCTTCATTCCCGACGAAAAGTAACGGATGGGCTTGCCTGCGTTTTCTTCCAGTTGCATTATCCTGATCAATTCAGCAGTTGTCATGTTTCGCATCAGGGGTTTAAGCCTGCGGTGGAAACAGATCATTTCGGTAAGGGTAAAATCCTCGATCAGTTCCATATAAGGCGCAGCAATCGACATCAGCCTGAAGGCTTGTTCAGCCCTGATGATGTTGCCATTAAGGGAATAGCTGACTGTGCCACTGCTGGGCATTATTGCTGAGGCAATCATCTGGAGTAAAGTGGATTTTCCGGAACCGTTGGCCCCCAGAATAGCCGTCGGTTGCCCTGAAGCGAGCGTGGCGTTGAGATCTGAAAAGATCCAGGTATGGTTATATTGCTTACCGGCGTTTTCGAGCGTAATGTTCAGCATGGTGCGAAAAGGGCATTCATAGTTATTAAAGGCAAAGAGCCGGAATCAGGAATTTTGCCGGAAGTCGCTTCAGTAAACTTATGCCTGTTTGGCATAACCTTTCATAATTCCCCTGCTTGATCTGGAGATGAAAGAGATGATTTCATCGCGTTCGGAAGTGGCAGGCAGATTTGCTTCAATGTATTCCAAAGCCTGGCTTACATTGTTGCCGCGCAGGTAAATGTAACGGTAGATATCCTGAATCTCATTGATTTTTTCCGCGGAAAACCCCCTGCGACGAAGACCGATTGAATTGATTCCGACATAAGAAAGAGGTTCGCGGGCCGCCTTTGTAAATGGCGGAACATCTTTACGGACAAGCGAGCCACCTGAAATCATCACATGGGCGCCGATATTGACGAACTGATGCACAGCACTCAATCCGCCGATAATGGCATAATCGTCAATGGTGATATGTCCGGCCAGGGTGGCTGCGTTGGCAAGAATTACATTGTTGCCCACAATGCAGTCGTGTGCTACATGCACATAGGCCATCAACAGGCAGTTGTTGCCAACTACAGTTTCCCAATTGGCCTTGGTGCCGCGGTTGATGGTGACAAACTCGCGGATAACGGTATTGTCACCTATCCTGACAATGGTATCTTCCCCGTCGAATTTAAGGTCCTGTGGAATAGCGGAAATAACGGCACCCGGGAATATTTTGCAATTCTTCCCAATGCGTGCACCTTCCATAATAGTGACATTGGATCCAATCCACGTGCCTTCACCTATTTCAACGTTTTTTTCGATATTGACAAAGGGCTCAATTACGGCATTTTTGGCAACTTTAGCCTGGGGGTGGACGTATGCTAAAGGTTGATTCATATCAGGATACGGTTTTTTTAGTGATTTGGGCCATCAGCTCAGCTTCGGCAACAATTTTATTCCCGACATAGGCAACCCCGCGCATGTGGCTGATCCCTCTGCGGAAAGGCGACATCAGTTCGAGGTGGAAGATCAGGGTGTCGCCCGGAACTACTTTCTGCCTGAAACGCACATTGTCTATTTTCATGAAATAGGTAATATAATTCTCCGGATCCGGAACTGAGCTAAGTACAAAAATCCCCCCTGCCTGAGCCATGGCTTCAATGATCAGCACGCCGGGCATAACCGGTTCATCAGGGAAGTGCCCGACGAAGAAGCCTTCATTCATGGTTACATTTTTCAGTCCGGTGACATCATGGTCGCTCATCTCGAGTATTTTATCGACCAGCAAAAACGGAGGCCTGTGGGGCAGCAACCGCTTGATGTCGTTGATGTCGTACAACGGCGGTTTGCCAGGGTCAAACTTTGGCTGCTGCGGTTGCGAGGTTTCGTGCTTGATGTGCTGTTTGATGATGCGGGCAAAGTGCGTATTGGCCAGGTGGCCGGGCCTGCTTGCAATCACATGTCCCTTGATGCGGGTTCCTACCAGGGAAAGGTCACCGACAACGTCCAGCAATTTATGCCTGGCCGGTTCATTGTTGAAATAAAGTTCCAGGTTGTTGAGTATGCCTTCTTTTAAAACCTCTACGCGAGGTTTGTTGAAGAATTTTGCCAGGCGGTCAAGCTCCTCCTGACTGATGAGGCGGTTAACAAACACAATGGCGTTGCTGAGGTCGCCCCCTTTGATCAGGTTGTTCTGGATCAGCAATTCAAGTTCGTGCAGAAAGACAAATGTCCGGCACGGGCTGATTTCTTCGGCGAAATCATTCAGGTGGCTGAGATGGGCGTTTTGTGTGCCAAGTACTTTGGTGTCGTAGTCAATCATTACGGACACCTTATATGTGTCATCGGGAAGGATGAGTAGTTCAGTTTTTTTCTCAGGATCTGAATACCTTAGTACCTCATTGATCCTGAAATACTGCCTTTCTGCGTTCTGCTCAACAACCCCGGCTTTTTTGATGCCCTCAATGTAAAATTTTGAACTCCCGTCCAGGATGGGGGTTTCGGGGCAGTCAAGATCTATCAGGATATTGTCAAGGTCCATACCGGTGAGTGCAGCAAGAGCATGCTCGATCGTGCTGACTCTGACTCCGTTATGCTCAATGGTTGTGCCGCGGGAAGTATCGGTTACCAGGTCGGCATCGGCATCGATCACCGGTTGGCCGGGCAGATCGGTACGGCGAAATTTAAATCCGTGATTTTCCGGGGCTGGTCTGAAGGTCAGGTTGACTTCCCTGCCTGTATGAAGGCCTGCTCCTGAGATGGTCACAGCCTCTTTTAGGGTTTTCTGTTTTTCTGACATAGGGCTGGCAAAGTTACTACATTTTTCATTTGATCAGCGTATATTTAATGCGCTGAAAAACAATATAATAAATCTAAAGCTTAGCTGATAAAGCTATTGTTCCCCCTTAAATTTCTTCTCAAGGACAGAAATACGGTCGGCCAGTTTCGGAAGGCTCCTGAAGTAAACGTAGGCTTTCCGGTAGTTAGAAATTTCGAAAGCCGGACTGCCCATTACTATTGCTCCGTCAGGAACGTTGGTGGAAATTCCGGATTGCGCCGCGATTTTTACATTATTTCCAATCTCCAGGTGGCCGATGATACCGACCTGACCGGCTATCATGCAGTTTCTGCCGATGCGGGTGGAGCCGGCAATCCCGGTTTGTGCAGCAATCACAGTGTTTTCGCCAATTTCCACATTGTGGGCTATCTGAATCAGGTTGTCCAGTTTTACTCCTTTACGGATAATTGTGGAGCCCAGTGTCGCCCTGTCGATGGTGGTATTTGCACCTATTTCCACATTATCCTCAAGGATTACGTTCCCGATCTGTGCCACTTTTGCATAATGATTATCGCTTTGCGGCGCAAAACCAAATCCGTCGGCGCCGATTACGACCCCTGAATGCAGGGTACAGTTATTTCCGATATGACAATCATTGTATATCTTCACCCCGGCATTCAGGATGGTATTGTCGCCGATTACCACATTGTCGCCGATGCTGGTATTGGAATAAATCTTAACGTTGCTTCCGATTTTCACGTGTTCGCCAACGCTCACGAAATCTCCGATAAAGCAGTTGTCCCCCGTCTCAGCGTTCTCTGCAATGGCTGCATATTTTGAGATGCCTGATTTTTCCCGGTTCAGGTTATTGTATGCTTCCAGCATCATGGCAAATGCATTGTAGGCATTTTCGACCCGTATAAGGGAGCAGTTTATTGTTTGTTCAGGCTCAAAATCGTGGTTGACAATAACAGCAGAAGCCCTGGTTTGGTATATGTAATGCGTGTATTTGGGGTTGCCGAGGAAGGAAATTGATCCGGGCTCTCCCTGTTCAATTTTAGAAAGTTTATAGATTTCTGTTTTCGGGTCACCATCAACAGTTCCCTTGATCAGGTCGGCAATTTCTTGGACAGTAAACTTCATTTATCCGGATTTATGCAAGCGCTCAATGGGCACTTGCAATTTGAGTTAAAAAATTGTTTTACAGGCAGATATTCAAAAATGCACCTTTTTTAAAAAGCCACGCAAGTTATTAAAATATCGCGATAAACCGGACAGAATAAACATCAAAATTCAGGGATGGTTTTCGGATAGATAATAAAATGCTTTGACACGGCGCTGGTAAGTACAGAAATGTTTAACTGATCTGAGGCTTCGGCGATATCGCTCACCTTGCCATCGCGGTAAAGCAGGTAGATTTTGTCGTGCTCGGGTATATACGCGTTGTTGGTGATGGTGCCTGTAGTAAGCAGATAAGCTTCAGCTCCTGGACCTGCCTGCGGCCATTTGCGCTGTATGGCGTTTCGTAAAGCTCCGACCCGGACTTCATTCATTGGATGATCGCTGAATTCGGCCCGGAAAAGTTGACGGTTTACCAATGAACGGCTGAGCATGGACAGCAGAAAATCGGAGTGTTCCATCCACACCTTGATGGCTGAAAAGATATCATAATCGTCGAGCAGGGCGAATTTCTCCACCAGGTTTTCATCAACTGCAAAGTCTTCGCGGCTGAACCGGTGTTGCAGGAACAGCTCCAGCGCAGGGGTGGAAAAGATTTTTTCGCCCGATTCGGCAAGAAATTTGGCACGTTTCAGAAGATTTATCAGCATATTCTCGGCCGATACAACAGTTTTATGATAATAGACCTGCCAGTACATCAGCCTGCGGGCAACGATGAACTTTTCGATGGAATAGATGCCTTTGTCCTCTATCATCAGTTCATCGTTGTGCACGGTAAGCATCTTGATGATGCGGTCAGTGTTGATTACCCCTTCCGAAACACCCGTATAAAAACTGTCGCGTTTGAGGTAATCGAGGCGGTCCATGTCGAGTTGACTTGATACCAGCTGGTGCAGGAAGTGTTTGGGGTAATTGTTGGTAAATACCTCAATGGCCATGCCGAGCCGGCCCTGAAACTCCCTGTTAAGCCTGTGCATCAGCAACAGCGACAGTTCTTCATGGCCCATGCCCGACACAATGCTGTGCTCAAGTGCATGTGAATACGGTCCGTGACCGATATCATGAAGTAGTATGGCTGCCAGGGTGGCTTCTGCTTCTTCACGTGTGATTTCAAATCCTTT
Organism: Bacteroidales bacterium UBA5833; assembly: GCA_002433025.1. Classification (GTDB taxonomy): domain Bacteria; phylum Bacteroidota; class Bacteroidia; order Bacteroidales; family Lentimicrobiaceae; genus Lentimicrobium. The sequence goes on along the minus strand of DJGZ01000063.1, from coordinate 66,604 downwards.
GAGCCTGAGGGTATCGATGGTTTCCTGCATCAGGTGCATGGCGCCAATGGCATGATGAAAGCGGGTGTGCAGGGCGCCCGGATAAACGTAGGAAGTCATCCCGAGCTGCCTGATCCTTCTTAAGCGCTGAAAAACAGGATGTTCAATCAGATCAAATAACAACTCGGAGCATATTGTTACGAAACCGTGCACCGGATCATTCACGATTTTTCTCTTGTTGCGGGCAGCCTGGTTCACGTTTTGGCCTATCTTTGTAATTGCAAAAATTGTTAATTTGTTGCGCCCCGGATACTAAAAACCGGATTCCGGCATTATTCCTGTATCTGTTCCGGATGATACAAAATTACGGAATTTATTTCCCCTTCAGGCATAAACGAACTCCTTCACTTGATTTAGTATGGAAAATGTAACAATACTCTGGGCCGACGACGAGATCGACCTGCTGAAACCACACATCATGTTCCTCAGGGATAAGGGTTATGAAGTGTTTACCTCAAACAATGGCGTGGAAGCAATTGAAATATTGAAAACCAGGCCTTTCGATATTGTCTTCCTGGATGAGCAGATGCCCGGACTTTCCGGGATTGAGACTCTGATCCGGGTAAAAAACCTGTTTCCCGACCTTCCGGTAGTCATGATCACCAAGAGTGAGGAAGAGACGATCATGGAAGATGCCATAGGCTCCAAAATATCCGATTATCTTATCAAGCCGGTGAATCCCAAGCAGATACTGCTAAGTCTTAAAAAGAACCTTGAAAACAAGAAGCTTATCAGCGAGAAGACTACTTTCAGCTATCAGCAACAGTTCCGGAATATCGGTATGGAGATAAGTAACCGCTTAACCCATAGTGAATGGCCGGAGGTTTACCGCAAACTGGTTTACTGGGAACTTGAGCTGGGGCAGTCGAACGACAGCGGCATAATGGATGTGCTAAAAATGCAGAAGGAAGAGGCCGGTCAGGTATTCAGCCGCTTTGTCGAGAATAACTATACCGATTGGGTGAACGGTAAGAACCCCGACCGCCCTGTGATGTCGCATACACTGATCCGTGACAAACTGATTCCCCTGCTGGATGAAACCTCTTCGCTGTTCTTCATTCTGATCGATAACCTTCGCTATGATCAGTGGAAGATCCTTCAGCCGATCATCAGTGAACTTTACCGGGTTGAGCGCGATGAGATTTATTACAGCATACTTCCCACCACCACGCAATATGCAAGGAATGCCCTGTTTGCCGGGCTTCTCCCCACTGAGATCGAAAAGAAATATCCCCGCTACTGGGTAAACGAAGACGATGAAGGCACCAAGAATCAATTTGAAGGTGAACTGCTGGGCGAGCAACTGAAGCGCTATGGAAAGGATGTCAGGTATTCGTACCACAAGATACTGAACCTCTCCGCCGGGCGTAAACTGGTAGAAACGCTCCCGAACCTTACAGGCAACAAGTTGAATGCAATTGTCTACAATTTTGTGGATATGCTTTCGCACGCCCGCACCGAGATGGAAGTGATCCGAGAACTGGCTGACGATGAGGCCGCATATCGTTCCATTACGGTTTCGTGGTTCGAACACTCCCCGCTTTACGACATCATCCGTTTTCTGGCCGATAAGAAGATCCCCCTGGTGATTACTACCGATCACGGCTCGGTAAAGGTGGATGCCCCTGTAAAAATTGTGGGCGACAAGGCGACCAATACAAACCTGCGCTACAAAACCGGACGCAGCCTTAGTTATAACCGCAAAGAGGTATTTGAAGTGAAAAATCCTGCGGATATTTACCTTCCGCGGACAAACGTCAGCTCTAATTATGTTTTCTGCAGGAATGCCGATTTCTTTGCCTATCCCAATAACTTCAATTATTATGTAAACTACTACCGGAATACCTTCCAGCATGGCGGGATCTCGATGGAGGAAATGATGATACCCTTTGTGACCCTGAAAGCAAAATAGGGAGGTAAACCGGTGCTTTGATAAAAAAGAGTGTGCTTCCACGGCTTTAATCAGCCAGGCTTGAGGCAGTTCTTCTTATTTTTGCATTTTTATATCCGGGATGCAGATGATTTATTCAGAAAAAACGCCGGCACTTCAGTTGCGTTGCGGCAGTGTGCACGAACTTGATCAAATTGCGGAGCAAATGCTGACCATTTTTCCGGTTGAAAAGGTATTTGCCGTTACAGGTCCTATGGGAGCCGGAAAGACAACCTTTATACAGGCTGTATGCCGGCAATTAGGAGTAATAGACAACGTAAGCAGTCCGACATTCTCAATTGTTAATGAGTATCGTACCGGCAGCGGAAAGCCTGTTTTTCATTTTGACCTTTATCGGTTGCGGAAACCTGAGGAATTACTCGACATTGGATATGAGGATTACTTTTTCAGCGGGGATTACTGCTTTATCGAATGGCCCGAACTCGCGGGGATGCTAATTCCGGCCGGGGCCGTTAAGGTTGAAATTGCTGTGGATGAAGGAAGTGAAGACAGGGCCTTTATTTTTACCAGATAAATAATAGTGCATCTGCAGCAATCCCTGTGGGTGCTGATGGATTGCGGAGCACATGCATGGGGTTTGTTAAGTTGTTTTTGTTTTTTGTATCTTAGCATGAAATTCAGACGGTGGTAAAAATGGAAGAGCAGCAGCAGGACTTTATTATGTTTCCTTCTCACACTACAGGACTGATGCCACAGGAAGAAAGGCTTGAGGTTCCCAATAAGGCTTGCCGTTTAACCATTGGCATTCCCAAAGAAACCGCCTGGCTTGAGAACCGGATCTCACTGGTGCCCGATGCCGTGAGCCAACTGGTGAAATCGGGTCACCGGGTTCTTGTAGAAAACAATGCCGGCGCAGCTTCGCACTATCCCGACAACGAATACAGCGAAGCCGGAGCGGAGATTGTTTATGAGAGCGCAATGATATTCCAGTGCGATGTGATCATTAAAGTGGCACCGCCGACTACCCAGGAAATTGAAATGCTCAGGGGTAAACAGGTACTGCTGTCATCGCTGAATCTGGCCGGATTAACCGAAGCTCATTTCAGGCAACTGGCAGCCAAAAAAGTTACTGCGCTTGCTTATGAATACATGAAGGACCGTGACGGGAATTTCCCGGTAATCAGGGCCATGTCGGAAATTGCCGGAAATACTTCCATTCTGATTGCTGCCGAATACCTGAGTCATCCCGACTACGGCAGGGGATTGATGTTCGGCGGATTGAGCGGAATTTCACCTACGGAGGTGGTAATTCTGGGCGCTGGTACAGTAGGGGAGTTTGCCGCCCGGGCTGCCATGGGTATGGGGGCGTTGGTAAAAGTATTCGATAGCTCTGTGTACAGGTTGCGCAGGCTTCAGAATAACCTGGGAACGAGGATATATACAAGTGTACTGCAGCCCCGGCCGATAGAAGAAGCCCTGAAGACCGCCGATGTCGCCATTGGCGCCGTGAGGCCGCAGGGAGGGCTATCGCCCGTGTGTGTTACCGAAGAGATGGTGCAACAGATGAAGGCCGGAGCTATTATCATTGATGTCAGCATTGACCAGGGTGGTTGCTTTGAGACTTCGGTGATTACCAACCACAAAAATCCTGTATTCGAAAAATACGGCGTCACTCATTACTGCGTACCCAACATTGCCTCCAGGGTGCCCCGGACCGCATCACGCGCGCTCAGCAACCTGCTGGCGCCCATCATGCTGAAGGTCGGAGACGAAGGCGGTATTAACAATATACTGAGAACCGATACCGGGGTCAGGAACGGGGTTTATCTTTACAACGGCATTTCTACCAATCGTTATATCAGTGAATATTTTCACCTGCCCCACAAGGATATTGAACTGCTGATCGCGGCATTTCACTGAAATCTGATTTTTATTCTGATTTACAATAGAAATTCAATGAAAATATCTCGCATGCTGGATATGGCATTTATCCTGCTATCCTTCGGAATTTATATTTTACTGTTGAATACCGACAAACAATTGGATAATTGCAGTTTTTTTATCCGTCATTTATGGCTGCCGCTGATACTGGCGTATTATGCAGGTAAGTATGTTTCAAAAATCTATGGCAAATCGAATGCGGGGAAGCGTTCTGAAACAAATCTTTAGTACCTGATTAAATACTGTCTTTGGATAATGAAGCCGGCAGTCTGTTATATTTTTACAATTATTCAAGGAAATAGAAGGCGGGACGCTGAATCGTGAATTTGTCAAGGTTCGTTCTGATGTCAATCATAATGTAACGTTGAGTGGAATTCGCGCCTGGGGCCTGCCTGCCCGGGTTAGAGGCCCTAACAGAAACCGGGGTAGCAGGGTATGTATGAAATCGATCATCATGTAAGTTGACAAGTTATAGAAAACTCATTATCTTTATTTCGGATTTCGTAAAACCTTATGAGCCGTTTAAGAATAATCAGCCGGCTTCTGTTTTGTCTGTCCTGGCTTTTTCCCGCTGGTGTACAGTCGCAAGGTGTTGAAATGCCGTATGATACTGCACTGATTTCTTCTGTTCTGGCTAAAGCAGGAGATGCCCGGGATGATGAAGCTATTCAACTCTATAACACAGCCATTCAAGCTGCCGAAAAATGTCTCAGCGGAGGCGGCAGCAAGGCATTGGTAAAGGCGGTAAAACGAAAACTGATCAAAGCCAGGCTTGGGCTGGGTCTTGTACATTACAACCGTCTTGAATATGCTGTTTCCATGGAGCTTTTCAGGTTGGCCTTGCGGGAAGCTGAAGCAAGCGGGGATAAGTTGCTTGTTGCTGAATGCTATTTCTATATTGCAGAGGTTTACCTGGAGCAAAGCCAGTTCGGCAATTCCATGGAGTATTACCGTCTTTCCCTTTCGGGATATGAGAAGTTGAATGATGATTCAGGTCAGTTCTGGTGCCTGGCAGGTATGGGGATTGTTCAGAAGTTGCGCGGGAATTATAAAGATGCTGTTGAGTTATATAATAAAGCGTTGCTGAAAGCACGGAATACGGGAATGACTTACGAAGAAGCCATCTGCCACAACAACCTGGGGAATGTGCACCGCAAAACCGGCGATTTTGCCAAAGCCATGGAATCTTATGAAAAAGCCATTGAGGTTTTTCGTAAAATAAATGATGTAGCAGCGGTTTCTGATTGTTTAAACAATATTGGTAACCTATACAGCGACAACCACAACCCGTTCAGGGCACTGGAATATTACAGCCAATCGCTGAAAATGGCACAAAATCTCAATGATGAGTACCGTTTGATAATCAGGTATAAAAATATGGCAGGGGCCTACACCGAACTTAAGGATTATGAAAACGCCGGTCTTTTTCTCGAGGATGCCCTTAGGCTGGCGGAAAAATCGGGTGATAAATCGTTTTTGGGTTCGTGTAACATGCTTTTTGGCAAATTGCATATAGTAAAGAATGATTTTATAATTGCTTCGGCATTTTTCCGCAAATCAGTGAATCTCTTTGAAGAGATAGGCGCAATGCCCGAACTGGCCGAAGCTCTGACCGAACTGTCCTATACATTGATAAACCTCAATTCTGTTAGGGAAGCAATTGAAATGGCTGACAAAGCAATGAAAATTGCTGCGGCGACCGGTTCGCTCAAAGGAAGACTGGATGCCAGCCTCTGCCTGGCAGCCTGCTATGAAAAAGCCGGTAATTCCGATAAGGCATATACTTGCCTGAAAAGTGCCGCCGCTTTGAAGGACAGCATCTATACGGCAGAAAAATACAGGACTATTGAGGAAATTGAAGCCGGTTTCGCACGGAGCGAACTGAAAAAGGAGAACGAGGCGTTGAGTCAGAACAGCCTCCTTCAAAAACAGGCAATCCGCACGAAAAACATCATTTTGTTACTGCTGGGAATAAGTCTTTTATTGGGTATTGCGCTGATTTGGCTGATCTATAAACGGAAAAATGAAGCAAAACGTGAAACCGGGGTAATCCGACGGCAAAGTGAAGAAAAAATAGGCCGGTTAAGCGAAGATCTTTCTGCCAAAGAGCGTGAACTGACTGCAAAAACTATTTTTATTAATCAAAAAAACCAACTTTTGGAGAAGCTGATCGGAGAACTGGATGAGCTGAAAAAAACGGATGTGTCAGAAGCATCTGTTCAGCATCTTCAGGTTCAATTGAAGCAGGAACTGGCCCCCAATGCATGGAAAGAGTTTGAAGTCCAGTTCAATGAAGTTCATCCGGGTTTTCAGGCCAGGCTGATCAGGAATTACCCTGATCTTACCCCGGCAGAACGTCGCCTTTGCTCTTTTATCCGCCTCGATATGAATACCCGGGAGGTGTCTTCTCTCACCGGTCAGTCCATCAAGAGTATCGAAGTCGCCCGCACCCGTATCCGCAAAAAACTTGGCGTGCCTCATGAACAGAACCTTACCAACTTTATCGCTTTGATCTGATCTTTTACATGAGTTGCTCTCAGGTGTTTCCGGATGGTCTCGGCTCCGCTCGACCACCGGACTCCGCTCGACCACCGGGCTTCGCCTGAACACCGGTTTTATTATTTAGCCGGGATTTTCTGTGGTGGTCGAGGGGTACCGATGGCCATCGGCACGAGACCACCTTTCCATGTTGCGGAGTCAAGGCCATCATGCCATGTTGCGGAGTTGAGACCGCTATGATTCAGAACTGAGAATCGAAAATCCTTGCCTCAAGTTGCTTCTGCCACTTCTACTGTTTTGAGTGTTTTTGTAGGGTGCTCTGAAGGATATTGTAAGGTGCTATTAATGAGTATATTGCAAAACGCGTTGTAAATTTGTAATGACTACGTCCACATCGTAGACTCAATAGCAACGGCCCCCCGGAACAACATTCTCAATTATGAAACTCATGCCATTACCAGCAGTTATTCCTGCTTTGCTTGCCCTCATTGCCTGCAATTCAGGTTTTAACCCGGACAAAAAAGATGGAGGGGAGCTTATAAGCGGTGGAGAAGGTCATCCGGTAATTTTTTATCGCAACAGCGAACCCAACGAAAATGCCTTTACGTTTCTGCTGCCGAAAGATTGGAGTATTACAGGCGGGATAACGCGGGTTGATCCCAATGCCGCGGGCGGCGCCGGCAATGCCATTGAAGCCAAGCTGTATATGAAGCTCTCGTCGCCCGATCAGAAAGCCGGCATGGGGTGGCTGCCCGACACCCGCTTTTTCGATATACACCGCTATCCGGAGAAGAGCCTGGCTGCTCCCATGTTCCCGGATGGCAGCAACTACAACGGGATGATGGTAATGCGTATGATGACACCTGTCGATTTTATCAGGGAAATTGCCATTCCGTTTGCCCATCCTCATGCTCAGAACATTAAGGTTACAGGTGTTCAACAGCTCCCCAATCTGGCTGAAGAGTATGGGAAAATGTCATCGCTTATGCTTGGTGGTTACCGGTTCAATTACCAGGCAGCCATCGCGAATCTTGAGTACTCCGAAAACGGTATTCCATATCTTGAAAAGATGGTATGTGCCATCGAGGACTGGGGTCAGCTGGGCGGTGGTTTGTGGAGCAATAAGGAAACCTGGTATGTAAGGGCCGAAAAACCGCTTTTCGAAGAGCTGGCACCTGTGTTTGCCACCATCGGCCAGTCGGTAAAGCTCAATCCCGAATGGATTACCCGTGAAATCCGCAGCCAGCAGGTGAACAGCAACATCGCCCTGCAAACCCAGCGCGACATTGCCCGCATTGACCGGGAGATCACCGAACACCGTGCCCTGACCAATTCAGAAATCAACAACGATATGTACCTCACACTCACCGGACAGGAGGATTATGTAAACCCTTTCAGTGGCGAAATTGAACGGGGAACCAATGAATGGAATTTCCGCTGGGAGAATGCTCAGGGTGATGTGATATACCACGACAACAACAGTTATAACCCTAATAATGATGCGGATTTAAGGGTAAAAGGCTTTAAGCGTTCGGAGGTCAGGAAGAGGTAGCCTTTGGTTTCTCGCAGTCTTTAAAACTTTCTTTATAACCCGGAAAAAGATCATTTAAACTAAAAATTAAAAAACCGTAACATGAAAAAAAATCTACTTTTCGCATTCATTCTTTCTGTCGTGTCAGTAAGTGCTTATTCTCAGGTTCAGTCAACAACATTTGGCGGTTTATGGCACGATCCCAACACCTGGATTGGTCTGACTGTTCCCGGTGAAAACGATGATGTAATCATCAACGGGCCTGTAGTTCAGGCTTATACAAGTGGTTATACCATTCTGCCTGTTCACTGCAACAATCTTACAATCACTTCGTCAGGTTCGCTCCGCAATGGAGGGTATGGAGGTGGAAATGGAATTTTCCCGGTTTATGTACATGGAAGCGCTGTCAATAATGGCATCGTTGAGAATGGCGGAGAGGATGCTCTGAAGATGTTTGTTTATGGGGATATCACCAATAACAACCTTTGGATGCCGGTTGAAACGGAGCTGACAAATTCAGGAAATCATAACCTGAGCCTGCTTGAAGGAATGACCTTCGGGAGTAAAATTATCGTCACTAGCAGTACCGGCATTACCGCCCTCACCGACCTGGTTTTTACCTGTGACTGGTACTCTGACGGCTATTATAACCGGAGTCACCTTATGCTGAACGGCCATATATTCAATGTTGGCAATCACTCCCTTGAAATGCGTCATTGCCTGGTTAACAGCGGGACCCTTACGGGTGATTTCGAAATTCTGGGAACATTTAAGGTTGGGTATGATGTTTCGGATACCCTGAAATTCAATGGAAACATTACAGTAACGGATACCCTGATGGCCAATGTTTATGGAGGTGGGTATGGCATCTATAAACTAAGGATTAATGGAAATCTGTTAAATAATGGGGTGATTATGGATAATATGGATACAAAAGCACCATTGAATGATGATGATCTTGAAATCCTTATTACCGGTGATATTATAAACAACAGGCACTGGTCGTGCAAATATGTAAAGTTAGCAGGTGATGAAACACAGCATATTACTCAGGGTAACGACAGGTTTTTCGACAGTTACTTCAGCGACCTTAACCCTGAAAGTGATATTGTTGCACAAAGCAATATCACGATAATGAATGATCTTAATCTGAACGGGGCACATCTGATCATGGCAGGGAATATACTTACAATTTACGGGTGGCTTTATAACGGAGCCATTGAAAATGCCAACCTGAACAATGGTTTCCTGAACAACATCACAAGTATGGGAGGATTATCAGTAAATGGAGTTGTCACCATCGAAAACAATAATATTTTCCACGACTATGTAATTGTTAACGACACCCTTCAATCCATCGAATATGGCGGAGGAAGTATTACTTATACGCTTCAGGTTCAGGGAGATATTACTAATTACGGATTAATCCGCAATGTAAACGATGGTGACCTGCTGTCTCTTGAAATTACCGGAGACATTGACAATCATGGAGTTTGGGAGAATGCTTATACCAAATTTTCCGGTACTCAGCAACAGCAGATTCACCAACTACCCGGGAAAGTCTTTCAGACAAATTTCACGGATGTTGATTCCGTCAGCATGGTCGTTGCCACCAGCGATCTTAAAATTGCAGGTAATTACAATCTTTTGCGATCAACCCTGGAGATGAACCATTATGAAATCGATATTTCCGGGCATCTTTACAATGGCAGGGTAAACTCCGCCATTATCAAAAATGCCACCCTAAGCAATATTTCCGCATCCGGAAATACAGAAATCCGTGGAATAGTGGTGATTGATGATGGTAACAGGTTTTATGGCAATTTATTGGTTACCGATACGCTTCAGTCACAGGTTTACGGCGGCGGCTCTTACACATATAGTCTTTACAACTTCGGAAATATTGAGAATAATGGCTTAATCAGGAATGAACCAACTCAGAATGAATCATTTGCTCTTTATGTGCAGGGGGATATCATCAACAGGGGATCATTTACCAATTATGCCAATTATCAGCTTTTTTACCTGAATGACGATGTTCACCAGGTAAGTTGCATGAATAATGGAACAACGAACTGGCAGTTTGAGGGCGCTGACATCACCGGAGCAGGTGCTGATTCATTTTCACTGATATCGGGTGGGGGAATTCAAACCGTAGCTCCCGGCGAAGCCTGGGAAGTTTCAGTGCAGTTCGTGCCTGCCGGCAGTGTTTTTACCGCTCAGCTCAATATCCATTGCACTGAAACCGGAAGCCTGGGAACCATATACCTGATCGGATATAACGAAAATTCAACGGTTGGAGTAAAGGATCCGGGTGTTTTGAATGAACAGGGAAACTCCCTTATGCTTCGGAACTATCCTAATCCTTTTACACAGGGTACCACCATCAGCTGGCATCAGCCTGAAAAAGCCCATGTTGTGCTGAAACTTTATGACTTTACCGGCAAAGAGATGTGCACCCTGATGGATTGTGACCGGTCTTCAGGTGAACACAGATTTAATTACGATGCTTCAAAACTGCCATCAGGTATTTATTTCCTGAAAGGGTGGTTTAATGATTGTACATCAGCCTGGAAAATATTGAAAATGTGAAATATAACTGAGTTTGAAATGGATGGAGAGTGAAATTTCATAGTTGATTTGAGAACTTCCGTCTGTAAATGCAAATTGATTTTTTTCGGATGTAAAAAGTGTTTTTGGTTATTAATGCTGTCGAAATGAAAAAAGCAATCTTAACTTCCTTTGTAATTATTTTATTGATATTCAATGTCAGGGCACAGAATCCCTGGCAATGGCAAAACCCTCTTCCACAGGGTAACGGACTCTTCGCTGGGCAGGCCATTGACGGGCAAACCTATGTAGCAGTCGGGGCCTGTGGAACCATTCTCAGAACAGAAAATCAGGGACAGAGCTGGGAAATGCCTTTCACACCCATTTCCGAGTTTTTGTTTGGATTGAGTTTCAGAAACACTGAAGCCGGAACAGCAGTCGGGGAAAGGGGAGCCATCATCAATACAGAGAATGCCGGAAGAAGCTGGACGATGGTCAGTTCGGGAACCTCCTCCGATCTCTGGGCAGTTTTTTACGCGGATGCTGTCACTGCCTACGTCTGCGGATCAGGCGGCGTTATCCTCAAATCCACCGATTCAGGTCAAACCTGGACTCAGCAGGCTTCCGGAACTTCCAATCTGCTGTTTGCCGTTTTTTTTACCGATGCGCAAACCGGCTGGATCGCCGGTAACAATGGCACCATCCTTAAAACCACCAACGGAGGCTCCACCTGGACCCCGCAGGCCTCAGGGGTAACTAAAATGCTGCGGGACATACAGTTTCTTGATGAATCGTTGGGGTTCGCTTGCGGTTATTCCGGTACAGTTATTAAAACCACCGATGGTGGCAATACCTGGGCAGAGCTTCCCCATTACACCGGGTCGAACCTCTTCAGCCTGCATTTTGTCAATGCCACAACCGGATTTGCCATAGGTGGTGGCGAAAACTTCATCAGCACATCCAATGGGGGAACCACCTGGCAGATTCATATCGGGCAGGAGCAGACAGGATGCTGGTACAACATCAGTTTTTCGGATGACAACACCGGTTGGATGTGCGGCAATTATGGCAGGATGATGAGAACTACCAACGGCGGACTCACATGGAACTATATTTCCGATAATTCATGCAACGATTTCTTCTCCATTGACTTTTACCAGCAGCAGTATGGGTTGGTGGGCGGTGACTGGGGCAGCTATTTCAGGACTACCGATGGTGGTGAAACCTGGGAACTTCATTCTATCCCTGATTTCACTATGATTATTTACGGTATCCGGCACTTTACACCGCAGGAAATTCTGGTAGCCGGTGGTTATGGAGGCTGCTTCAGAACGACCGACGGTGGCGAAACCTGGAATCAGGTCAATCTGGGAACCACTGCCAACCTGATGAGCCTGAAGTTTATCAGTGAACAGACCGGTTTTGTTTTCGGCACCAATGGCTACCTGGCAAAAACCATCAATAAAGGGGTCTCATGGAGTGTAATCCCCTGCCCGCAAACCTACCATTTCATGTGTGCTCATGTTTTCGACGAAAGCAACATGATTGCCGGGACAAGCTGGGGTAAAATTCTGAAATCATCCGATGGTGGAAACACCTGGGTGGAAAAGCATTCCGAAACCGGTGAACAGTTTGCGGATATCTGTTTTTTGGATAACCTGAATGGGTTTGCTGTGTCGGGCCATAGTAAGATTTACCGGACTACAGACGGTGGTGAAACATGGACTGTATCTCAGGTGGGGTATTTCAAAGAATACACCCATATACATTTTATTGATGCAAATACAGGCTGGATCAGCGGAAGCGAAGGCTATATGCTGCGGACCACTGATGGAGGAACAACCTGGAACCAGGTTTATATTGGCACGCATCAGAATCAGAATGCTGTTTGCTTTTTTGACGAAGAAAACGGCTTCCTGGTTGGAAATGGTGGGATGCTGCTGCACACTTCCAACGGCGGTTATACAGGTGTTTCCGGAAAAAATGAACCATTTGATCAGATTACTGTAATCCCGGCCCCGAATCCTTTTCACGATGAATTGTCAATTTTTTACGAACTGAATAAAGAAACTTCGCTGACTATTCAGTTACTTGACAATACAGGCAGGGTGATTTCCGTGCCTGTTTCCGGAAACAAAGGTCCCGGTTCTGCCCGGATATTCCTAAGTGGAGGCCATTTATCTCCGGGAATCTATTTTATCAGGGTTATTTCGGGCGATAAGGTAATGGTAAGAAAAATCATCAGGGTATAATCCTTTTATTCAGGTTTAGGGTAATACTCTTACAGACTGAATTGGGTAAAACTTAAAAAAGATAAATATGAAAATTGTCGTCAGCCTCTTGATTATCCTGTTGCTTGGCCTCAGCGCCTACAGCCAGGACCATAAATGGTATTTTAACTACAATACCGGAAAAAGCGAAATTGGACATGATATCGTCTGTGGAGACGATGGTTTTGTCTATGTGGCCGGCGTGGAGTACAATGACTTAGACCACGACATTGTTGTCATCGCATTGGATAAGGCGGGAACCCGGCAGTGGATATATGTGTATGAAGGAGAGCAGGACAAGGTAGCGGAGGTGTCAGAAATACATTATGGTACCGATGGAAATCTCTATATCTGTGGGTCTTCGGAAAATGCAGTAGGCAATAAAAAGTACCTTGTTTTCAGCCTGACTCCCGGTGGCAGTTTCCGCTGGGATTACATTTACGATAACACCGGTAATTATGCCAGTAATGCTTATTCTGTGCAATATGGCGGCAATGGGTTGGTATATGCAGCCGGGGAAGCCAACTACGACTTTCTGGTAACTGCCATCAACTCAACCACCGGTGCGCAGGAATGGATTTACTGGTTCGACGGGGCATGCCCGTATTCATTGTGTGACGATATGGCCAGTTCCGTTGTAACCGGGATTGACGGCAACGTATATGCGGCCGGGTACACCTATAATTCCAGTGAAAAGCAACTGGTCATAGTCAGTTTGACGGCCCTGGGAAACCTGAACTGGAAATATACCCATCCCTCCTTTGGCGTAGGCTACAGTGTTGCTACCGATCTGGTCTTCGGCAATGACGGGCGCATCTATGCAAGTTGTGTGATCGGCTCCGATATCGGCGCCATCTGCCTCAATGCTGCAGGTGAATTCCAGTGGAACTGCAACATTGACGGGCCGGGCCCGGAACCGGTATTTGGAGAAACCTGCTATGAAATGCTTTACGGAATAGATGATAACATCTATGTCGTGGGTCGTGCTGCCGGCCGCGATGCTCAGGTGGATACCGATCTTGACGTGGCCGTGATGAAGGTTAACCGGCAAGGCACAGCCGAATGGTTTTACCGCTATGAAGGGCTTTACGGGACCTTCGACATGGGTTTCTCCATAGTGCAGACGCCCGACACCAATGTACATGTGGCGGCTTACAGTTGCGGATTGCTGGCCGAAGCCAACATGATCAGCCTGCACCATAAAACCGGCCGCGATCTGTGGGTGATGCGATACATCGGTCCTGCCATCGACATGGATGTTGCCTATGCCATTACAGCGGACGAAGAGGGTTATCTCTACCTTACCGGTTATGATTACAAAGCGAATCGTCTGCACGACATTTATGTATGGAAGCTCGATCCACCGCGGAATTCTGATGGGTATTACAACCTCGAAGGTTACGGAACTGCCGGTTGCGGGTATGCCGTTATGGAAACACCGGATAAAAATATTGTCATTGCAGGGTATCAGGGCTCCTCAGGCACCAACAGCACCTTTGACATGAGGCTTATCAAAACGGATATCAATGGCGATACCTTGTGGACCAGAAGTTATGGCGGAAACCAGGAGGACCGGGCCTTCGACTTTGTACAATGCCCCGATCAGGGCTTTCTGCTGACCGGATTTACCAAATCTTCCGGCAACGGTGGCAAAGATCTTTATCTTATTAAAACTGATCAGAACGGCAACAAAGAATGGGAAAAAACATACGGTTATGAAACCGATGAAGAAGGCATCTCCATCACAGAAGCCACTGACGGGGGCTGCTTCATTGCCGGTAAAACAACGAAATACGATGGTTCAGGCGACCTGTGGTTTATGAAAATCAACGCGCAGGGCGACAGTCTGTGGACCAGAAGATATGGCGGCAACCGTCGCGATGAGGTGGGAGAGGTACATACCACCGCAGATGGTGGATACATATTTGCCGGAACCAAAGGGAATGCACTATCGGTTGGCTATATCACCAATATGTATGTGATCCGTTTCGACCAGAACGGGGATACTTTATGGACAAAAGAGTACTTCACAGATTACTGGGATACGGGAGGGGATATCATCGAACAGGATGACGGTTCATTTCTGCTTGCGGGATACTACATGAACAGTGAGTACCTGGCCAAACTGGATGCGGGTGGAACCCTGCTCTGGGAGAAAATGCCGCATACGAACCAGAATGGCGGTTTCAGCTCCATCGCCCGGAATGCCGATGGTAATTACCTCCTCAGCCGCAATGGTTTCGGCTCACAGGAAATGATTTACGTGGCGGTTTATGATCCGGATGGAAACTTCATCTCGGCTGATACCGCTGCCTGGTCTCCGGGGAATGTATATATGCCGACCAGGGGTTATGTTTTCGATGCTCAGCCGCTGACAGGCGGAGGTTATGTGGCTGTCGGCGAAGGCCGGATTTCAGGCGGCAGCGGATTGAATGCAAATATCATCCTGTATAGAAAAGGTGGTGAACTGACCAAGCTGCCATTGCCCCCGCTGGGGATTGATGACTTTCCGTTCTATGGAAAAAAAGACACTCCCCGGCCTTTGCAGATTTCACCCAATCCGGCAAACGACATCGCATTTTTCGATTTTGAACTGAATTCCTCAGCAGATGTAACCGTTTGTGTTACTGATTTGCAGGGGCGAACGGTATATCAGGCAAACCATGGTTTCTGTCAGGCCGGGAACAACCGGATTTTTTGGGAGCCAGGGTTTCTGGCCGGCGGAATGTATATCTGCAGGGTAATTGCCGGTAACCAGCTTTTTTCAGGAGAAATTGTCCTTCAGAAATAATTCAGGTCATGAAAAGCTCAATTACAATTGCGATGGCCGCGCTTATTTTGTTACCCCTTACCATATGGGGTCAGATGTGGCGGGAGAATCCGCAAACCGAAGTGCTCGATTCGGTGATTACCTGGAAATTTTCCGGCATCAGCGATTCAATTCTCTCTTACCGGACAACCTATCGGTATGATGAGCAAAAGCGAACCATACAGAAAGAGGAATTCGTCAGGGAACAGGCCCTGAATCTTTGGGTGCCATACCGCATTGAAAAATGGCAGTATGATGGTCAGGACCGGCAGACCATGTGGGCAGTATTGTTTTGGGAAAACGAAACCATGGCTTACAAAGGCCTTTTCAGGGAAAGATATGTATTTGATGCCCAAGGCAATGTTTCCGAATCATACTTCGATGGCTGGAGTCTTTCCCTTTTCGACTGGATAAATTATCGAAGAATATTGAATTACTATGATAATCAGCAAAGGCTGACGAATGAAGTGAATTTCGAATGGAATAACCTGGGACAGCATTGGGATTCAACATCATACATTTTATATGAATATAATCCTGAGGGACTTCCGGAACGGGTGACCGAATGGGAAGAGGAAGATGGAACAGGAGTTTTTTATCCTAAATTAAGGTATGACTATGAGTACAATACAACCGGCGATATGATTCTGAAAACCAGGCTCTTTTATAATCACAATACACAACTGTGGTACTATATGGTAAAGGAAGAACCCACCTGGGATGAACACCATAGCAAAATTCAGTCGTGGTATTGGAAATACGAGGAATCAATCGAAGAGTGGATTCCACTGGAGAAGGATCATTGGGCCTGGGATGAAGCCGGGAATATGGCCCTGTATGAATATTACCGCATTGGCGAAGATACCGTCACATGGATGCCGAGTATAAAAGCTGAAATGACCTATAATGCGTTTAACAGAATGTTGAGAAACACCGGATACAGCGGTAATGACTTTGGTGAATGGGAGCCTGGCTATATACGTGCATATGAATATATTCAGGATACCCTGCTTGTCGAAGATGCGCTATCGCAATGGGATGCCGGATCAGCATCCTGGAAAGGGGTAGACATGCACCTTTATACATTCGATTCATTGAACAGGCGGCACAGCGATTCGTATCATAAATGGATCGTACATGTGCAGCAGTTTGTGCTCAGCACCCGGGATTATTATTCCTGGTCGCAGCAGGAGGCACAGGGATTTGATGAACCCGGCCGGATAAGTGCTGAAATAATGCCAAACCCGACACAGGGGGAATTTCAGATTTTATTATCCAATATCCTATATCCGGATTGTCAGGTTGAGATCGTTGATCCCACAGGGAAAATCCGGGAAAAACTCAAATCTGAACGGGGTGCCGCCAGCATTCTGATGGACATCACACACTTCCCCCCTGGAATCTACTTCGTTAGAATAGAGTCTGAAAACCAAATAATTGTGAAAAAAATCATCAGGCTATGAAGACAAATTTATTTGCAATGATCGCTGTTGTGCAGACTATTTTGATGTCCATTTGCCTCAACGTCTGCCCGCAAAATCAGGCAAGCCCGATTTCAGGAGATGAAAACTGGGATGAATCATTTGGCACTTCGGGCATGAACGCCGACGTCAATTGTTTTGTGAAAAAAGACGGCATTTTATACGCCGGGGGTGAATTTACCAAAGCCGGCGGTAACAATATCAACCGCATTGCCCAATGGGACGGGGTAAGCTGGTCGCCCATAGGCCACGGATTTGATCAGAATGCCGTTTTTGCCATGGAATTCTTCAATGCAGCGCTTTATGCCGGTGGCATCTTTTACAAATCGAACGGGCAGGCTATGAAGCATTTCGCGAAGTGGAACGGTACTGAATGGGTTCAGCCCGGCAGTGTGATAGATTACCAGGTTGACTGTCTGGCTTCAGCCGGAGATGCACTTTATCTGGGAGGGGGAATGATCGCTACCGCCGGGATAGATCTTTATGGAATAGCCCGGTGGGATGGGACTCAGTTTCATGCTGTAGGTGGTGGCTTATGGCTGTCAGATTATTACACACCGGATGTGTTTGCTATTGAAACAGATGATAATGATGTGTATGTCGGGGGCAAATTCTCCAGGGCAGGAACCGTGGATGCTAGCAGTATTGCCAAATGGGATGGTTCATCCTGGTCGGCTTTGGGAGGAGGCGTCAGTGGCGGTGATGGTGTTGTGACCAGCCTTGCCCTGATTGGAAACGATCTGTATGTTGCCGGCGGATTTACTGTTGCAGGGAGCGTGAGCGTCAATAATATAGCCAGATGGGATGGCTCGCAATGGTCTCCCCTGGGCAGTGGAACAAGCGGGCCGGTGTATACACTTGCAGTTATTGGTGATAAATTATTTGCCGGCGGAAGTTTTACACAGGCAGGAGGGCTGAATGTCAACAACATCGCCATGTGGGATGGCAGTCAGTGGTCGTCGCTTGGAAGTGGCACCAATCAATGGGTGAAAGCACTGTATGCCGACGGAAATAACCTTTATGCCGGTGGCCGGTTTACCAAGGCAGGAAATAAAACAGCCAAATACATCGCCAGATGGCAAACAGCCCTGTCGGTTGAGGATCACGATCCTGATGATCTACAGCTCAGGCTTTTTCCGAATCCCTTTTCCGGCTCAACAACAATTCAGTATCATTTGAAAGAACCAGGGCATGTGCAGCTTGTCATCGATGATATAACCGGTCGGAATGCAGCAATCCTTGTAAATGAGGTGCAATTACCCGGCGAACACAAGGTAATGTATGAAGCATCCGGGTTAAGGAAAGGAATCTTTTTCGTGCGGTTGTGTTTTGAAAATCAAACGATTGTGAAGAAGATTATAAAGTTACGATAATTAACCGCATTGACACAGTAGACACATAGAAGGCACATAGAATTTTATTGTGTAATCTATATGCCTGTTGTGGTGAAAAAAAACAAGCCATGAAAAGATTCATCCTTATTTTGCATTTAGCGTTCTGCGCTTTTCATTTTTCATTTGCGCAGCAAATCATCTACGTCGATGTTTCCAACAATACAGGCAACGAGAACGGCACACAGGCAAATCCCTTTAATACCATTGTTGAAGGATTGCAGTTGTCACAGAACGGTGATTCTATCTCGATAGTTTCTGGTAACTATCCTGAAGACACATTGCTGGTTGAGAAATGTGTTTCCATCGCCGGAACATCTGCTGCTTCTACCCTGGTTCAGGGAATTTTTATACTATCCTCAAAGCTTGACTCTATGCCTGTGCTCATCAGGAATCTTTGGTGCCGGAACGTTATACACAATGACAGCGGTTATTCGGTGACCCCTTTGATTATTGAAGACTGCGGATTGCAAGTTCTGAATGATCACACCCCATCGGTTAGCGAAACCGGTCGAATATTATTAAAGAACTGCTCCGTTGATGATAGCATTCACATTGGAAGCGCTGCCTGTGCGGCAAGGCGGGAGGTCATAAATTGTGAAACCGGCGGTGGACTGTGGATCAGCAGCACCTCTTCCCAGGGCTTAATAAGGCTTGAAGGGAACCAGGTGGCAGGAAGCCTGAGCGTAATCACAACTGCAAAATCCGATACCATCTTCATCCAAAACAATACTGTATCCGACAGCCTGATCGTGCTATCGACAGCCTCATACCCTGATGTGATATCCGGTAACACGATTGGAGGCGGGATCCGGTTAAGAGCGGTCTCACACAGCGGCCTGCGGTTCACGGAGAATGATATCCAGAACGGTTCGCTTTCGGCCAAATATGTGGCATTGTCTGAATCAATTATCGGGAATAATAACTTTAAAAACGGTGGTATACATTTTCAGGCTACCGCCGGGGATATCGTCATCAGAGAAAATGAAATCCACACCGATGGCTCGGTAGCAGCCATCCGGTTTAAAACTACAGCCGGTGGCTATTTTGAGGACAATACCATCACCCTCCCGTATTTTGAACCCTCCGGCTTGCCTTTAGATGGAGATACGTTATCTGTTTGCGCTATCCATGTGCGATCGACATCATTCGGAGGGATGAAAGGCAACAGGATCAGCGGCGGCGCCTATGGGGTATACTTATCGGCCATCGCTTCGCATGGATTTAATGAAAATGAGATTGATGGGGCGCATTATGGTTTATATCTGCAGTCAGTTTCGGGAGATGTCGATAGTAACAGGGTGGAGTACTGTATCGGAGACGGGATGATCCTTGATTACAAGTCTGAATATGCTGATACAAATTCCATCAGACTGAATTACAATATCGTCAGGTACAACGGCGGACACGGTATCCGCACAAGAGGAAACTGTCCCATGGGGCGATTGGATGAACCCGGTACAGGATTTAACGTCATCAAAGATAACGACGGTTATGACCTTTACGTGGAAACTCTTTCCGGTTTTGTTGACACCATCTGGGCACAGAATAACGTGTGGTCTCACAGTACTGAAGCAGAAGTCGGTCAATATGATATTTATGATGCAAACGATGATCCGGCGAGAGCGCTGGTGTTGTATATGCCGCTATTGTCATATGGTGTAAGTGAACATCCGTTGCCGGAGATCATAATGTTTCCCAATCCCACCCGGGGAGTTTTCAGTTTTCAGTTTTCAACCGGCAGCCGGCTGCCGGCGGTTATGGAGATTGTCGATTTCTTTGGCAGGATTCTGGAAGCCCGGGTTCCGGAGTTCCGAAATTCCGGAACTTCAGAACTGGATATCAGCCATCTCTCTTCCGGGATATATATTGTACGGTTTTGCTTTGATAGCCAAACGATGGTGAAGAAGATTATAAAGTTATAATAATTAACCACAATATGTCCCGATTTATAGGGATAGGCACAGTAAGGCACATAGAAGGCACATATAATTCTATTGTGAAATCTGGGTGCCCTATGTGCCTGTTGTGGTAAAAAAAAATAAGTCATGAAAAAACTCATCCCCATTTTACTTTTTCCGTTTTTCGTATTCCATTTTTCATTTGGTCAGCAAACCATCTACGTTGCTGCCTCCAACAACACCGGCATTGAAGACGGGACACAGGAACATCCGTTCAACACTATAAAGGAAGGCATCAATGCAGCATCTCCAGGTTGGCAGGTGATGATCAAACAGGGAACATACATTCCCGATGATTCCTGGTCAGGGAATCCACATACCTTGTTTCTCAAAGCTGGGGTAAGTCTGATGGGTGAAGGTGCCGGTCAAACGATCATTCAGGGGATTGTGGTTGACCGGGAGGACAGCAATCTTTCAACCGGTCTTGAAAAGCTCAGGTTTGATGAGTTTTATTTTATCAGGGGAGCCCATACCGGCCCTTTCACCGACAGGAACATAATACGCAACTGCTCAACAGAGTATATTGAGATAGGTTGTGCAGCTGGAATCCCTCCCCCTGATTCATTATTAGGTGCTAATTATGGATTCATAATCGAAAATAATTCTACAGGAACAGAAGGTAGTATTGAGTTCAGGCATGGTGCAGGTATTTCGGAAATAGCCGTTACCGGTAACAGTTGCGGTTATATTCAAATCAAATCCGGAGCCGGATATACCTATCTGATCGATAACAACGAGATCCAATACGGTATTTTTGACAAATCGGCTGCGAATAAAACCACCATTTCAAATAACCGGATATTTAATGGTGCAATTGTGGATCAAAGCGGTGGAAATTACGATCTCACTGAAGATGAATTTATTGAAAACAATACCATCAATTCCGACGAAAACTCCCCGGCATTTATCGATGAGGATTATAAGGCCGGGATCATTGCAAAAAGCAGGTCTGTCACTATCAGGAACAATACCATTACCTGTACGGGAAATGTTTCAGGGATCAGAACCAGCGCAGGAGCTCCGATGCATGTCATGAACAACACTATCATCATTGATGAAGTACAATCAGCTGCCCCTGATCCATCTGAAAGCACTTGCGGAATTTTCAATTATTCCGGATGGGGGTATGTAGCCGGGAACAGGATAACAGGGGGGAACATGGGATATTACAGTAAGGCAGGGACAGTGGAGTTTGCCAACAATGAAATCGAAAAATCTTATACTGGTTTCTATAGCAAGGGCGCTGAGGATGTTCATCACAACATCATTAAAGACTGCAGAGGAGATGGAATGATCCTGGATGGTCTGGCCGGCCCTGTTCATGGTAATGTCATCAAAGACAACGCTGGTTCCGGGATCCGGGTACTCAGAAATCCCATTGATCTTGGTGGCGGGCAGGATACCTGTCCCGGCCTGAATGTAATTACCGGTAACGGAAATTATGATTTGTATGTTGAGGCCATCAGCGAACAGTATCCGTTACTTTTTGCCCGCTTTAATGTCTGGGATCATACGGATCCTGCAGAAATCATGCAGTTTGATATCCGCGATGGCTCCGACTCAACGGGATTGGTCATGGTGGACTTTACCCCTGTCGGGAGTTTAGGTTCAGAAGCGTTGATTCTGCCGGATATCGGGCTGTTCCCGAATCCAACCCATGGGAGTTTCAAAGTTCAATGTTTGAAATCCGGCGTTGAATTTCAAAGTTGCAAGGTTACCGATCTTCTCGGGCAGGTTGTAAAATCCGATAATCCGGAACCCGGCACCCGACAAATTGAACTCAATATCAGCCACCTGCCGGCCGGTATCTATTTCCTTCGGACAAGGATTGAAAATCAAACGATTGTGAAGAGGATTATAAAGATATGATAATTAACCACAACATGTCCCGATTTATCGGGATTGGCACAACTTGTGGCGAGAAAGAAGTTAACCATGAAACAGAAAATCCTAAAATCCGTCACAGGCTTCGAACTTTATCATTCAGTGATGCTTTTATTGCCGGGTACCTTACCCGACACACTGGATCAGTTATGCGGATGGTCTGATTTCATGAATCCTCTTTTATGACAGCTGACTTTTTTTATTTTATCACTAATTTTCCAATTATCCACTTAACTTTTTTGTTATGAAAGCAACAAAAAGAATTAACAGAACCGGGTTGTTTTCTGCAATCCTTATTTCTGGCTGTTTTATTGTTTCCTGTCAGGACAAATCGAAAAAATCCAGCGAAAAGTTGTTGGAGAATGCCATTGAAAACGAAACAGGCAGCAAAGCCAATGTGGATCCCGGCGCCGGAAAAACTGTGATCACCCAGGGCGGTAATACTGTTGAGTTTGACGGGAAAGCCAATTCCTGGCCCGGTGAAATACCTGACGAAGTTCCCGAGTTCACCTACGGAAAAGTAAAAGCTGTAACGACAAGTATCATTGATGGAGCCAAGTCGTGGAATGTTATCTACGAAAATGTTGAGTATGATTTCATTGATAGGTACGATGCCGATTTAAAGAAAAAGGGATTTGAAACAGTTACCATGAAAATGGGTGATAAGGGAGGTTCCATTACGGCCGACAATGGAAAGTACTCCGTCTTTTTAATGGGCAGTGAAGGCAGTTTGAGCATCGGGGTATCCCCTAAGCAACAGGAATAACCTATGCGCTGACATTAGCTTTATCTGAACAGAAAGTACCCGGATCGTTCACCCGGTAATTCTTAGATGCAACATGTCAGCAATCTGCCATCAGGCACCTATTTCATGCTGGTTGAAGGGAGGTGTTGGCGGGAAGCGCATAAGTTGCCGAACTACAGATAAGGCATATAACGAACGCATGGACTCCGCTTTATTTTATCATCATCTTTTACAGCGCTTTTGTATCACTGAAATTGTAAGACGATTCAGCGTATTAAAATTACCTTAAAGGTTCATTCACAAGGCTGATTCAACGGGATTTTTTCTTATATTTAGTTTTCTTAAGGTGTTAAAAATAAATCAGTTGCCTGCAGGTTCTGAAGTGTTGTCACTGGAATGGCTGCGGACAGATATATTTATTTTAACGGCTTAGTTGTTCATTTTTTAATAATTCCAGCGAAACCCCTGTTGGCATTGAAGCAGAAGCCTATTGACCGGCAACCACTCCTGTCCCGCTCTGTTTTCTCCATATCTCCGATCTCTTTCGGCTTTTTATCTGCAAGCATTTGATCCAACAGCGTTATTGTACTGAAAGTAAATAGTTGGTTTTTAAGATTTTCATGGTAATTGAACTAGCCGGTAACGATTGTTTTCGAGCTGGTAACCTTTTGTGATTCCTGGTTTACTGAATATAGATTCCTGAATATTTTTTTCTCAGAAGAAATTTTAAACTCAAAATGTCATGAAAAGTCTTTTCAAAAAATTTGGATTGATCCCGGTTGCAGCCCTCGTGCTAAGTGTATTAATGCCTGTTTTAGCAGAAGCTCAGATTGTTTCCGCGCCCGGTGGAGGGGTATGGAGTGTTCCATCTACCTGGATTGGAGGAGTTGTTCCGACAGCCTCCGATGATGTTATCATTGACTCTGAGGTGAGTGTGAACGGAAATTCATGTAACAGTATTCAGGTAAATTCCGGTGGTATTTTGCGGAATCATACAAGCAATACGTATACACTCAATGTTTACGGTAGCCTCATAAACAACGGGGTTATTTCAAACAACGCCGGATTTGGATTCCTGCTGAACGTTTATGGAAGTATAGCCAATGATGGCGTCATGTCAAATACCTCTCTTAATTTCAGCGGGTCGGGAAACCAACAGATATCTTCCGGGCAACCTTTTTCTTTGGCGAATTTCACGAAAAGTACACAAAACGGCAGGGTTATAGCCATCTCTGACCTGAGTTTCACCGGGACCAATATAAATTTTCTAAATGATACACTTGAATTTACCGGAAACAGTCAGTTAATGATTGATGGCGGCAATCTTTCAAATGCAATAATCTATAAGTCGTCGTTACCTGCATTGAAAATTACAGCGGGCAACGGAACCTATGCGTCAAGTCTTACGCTTTCCTCTCCGCAGACTGAATTTTATGGATCCCTTTTAATCAATGGCAGCAGTAATTATTTCAGGAATAATTTTATCAATTACGGTACACTCAGAAATTATCCAGGCAATACCTATACCCTTTTCGTGCCCGGAAATTTCACAAATAACGGGACGCTGCAGAATAATGTGTTTTCGCTCATCCTGAATATTACTGGGAATGTTGCCAACAATGCCAACTGGGAAAACTTCCGTACCATTTTATCCGGAACGGTTAACCAGGAGTTGTCGATGACTCAGGTATTTTCAGGGGCCGAATTGATAAGGACCAATGACGCAGGACGGATTCAGGCAACCTCATCGCTTGATTTCGAAGGAACTGAAATCCAGTTGAACGGAGATACGCTTGAGTTTACAACAGGCACTTCCATCACACTGAACGGAGGCAGAATTCTGTCAGGGGTCGTATACAAATCATCCATGCATGCCTTGTCAATGAATAACGGCAATGAAACATATTTTTATAATCTGGTTGTTGATGCTCCTCAGCTGCAACTTGCTGGATCATTGATTATTTACGGAAGCGGTGTATTTCTGAAATCAGATGTTATCAACAATGGGACATTACGTAATTATCATAACAATTCATATACATTGCATGTGCCGGGTAATTTTACCAACAATGGCACTGTTGCCAACAATGTTTATGATTTTTATGTTAATATATCGGGAAACCTGACCAACAACGGGGTGTGGAACAATTACGGAACGATTCTCAACGGTAATTCAAACCAGCTGATTTCAATGACCCAGCCTTTTGCCGGTCAGGCCTTTTCAAGAGCGGCAGGCGCAGGCAGACTGATTGCAGCTACTGATCTCGCCTTTAACAATACCATTATTAATCTGAATAACGATACCTTGCAGTTTGCGACTGGCGCCGGCATTACCTTGTCGGGAGGATGTATAATGCCCGGCGTACTCATTAAAACGGCTTTGCCGGCCCTGAGAATTACGGCAGGAGATGGCACTTACCTTCAAAACCTTAGAATTGATGCTCCTGAAACTGAGTTATATGGAACCATAACGGTTTATGGTAGTTCTCACAACTTTAAAACAAGCATTATCAATAACGGAACCCTGCAGAACTATCCGAACAACTCCTATATTTTAACCATTAACGGGAGTGTGACCAACAACGGTACCATACATAACAATGTTTACGATCTGTATCTGAATATTTCCGGTAATCTGGCCAACAACGGCGTATGGACAAACCGTTCAACCGTCATGAACGGGGCTGTCAATCAGTTGGTTTCCATGTCGCAACCATTTGGCGGGTATTCTTTTGAGAGAGTCAATGCAAATGGAAGATTGCAGGCCACTTCGAACCTGAGTTTTACAAATACCATCATCACCCTGAATTCTGATACGCTTGAGTTTACAACAGGGAATTCCCTTGTCATGAACGGAGGTTATCTGAACCCGGGAGCCTTATACAAAACAGCCCCGCCCGCCCTGAAAATAACTGCCGGAGGCGGTAACTTTATCTATAACCAGATTATTGACGCTCCTCAGACAGAGCTTTATGGCGTGATAATGATTTACGGGAATAACAATAATTTCAAAAATAGTGTGATCAATAACGGAACCCTTCAGAACAGGCCAAACAATGCTTTTCAGTTGACCATTAACGGAAATCTGATCAACAACGGGTCAATCCGGAACAATGTTTACGATTTTATCCTGAATATTTCAGGCAATATAAACAACAATGGGAACTGGATGAACAAGACAACCACGTTAACCGGAACATCGGCCCATTTGTTTGCATTCTCCCGTGAATTTGAAGGCGAAAACCTTGTAAATAACAGCGCTGCCGGTTACATTATTGCAACCACTGATCTTACTTTTGACGGAACGAATATTGATCTGAACGGATGTCTGGTTACCTTGCCTGACGGCGGTTGTCTTTCTGTGCTGAATGGTTGTATTCTTGATGCATCTGTTTCGGGTACTGACCTGCATTTCAGGTCACTGGGCGCTTATTGTCAAAATACTGCTTTTCTGTCCGATGTAACTTTACACGGGGTATTTCAGGCTGGGATTGGTGTTAATTTTTCAGGGGGCATTGTGAATGAAGGAATGATAAAAAACAGGGGTGTAAACTCTTATGGAATACAAGTGCAGGGTGATATCCACAACAACGGAATAATCATGAATAATGTATATTTATTAACCATCACTGTGCTTGGCGATATATATAACAATGGTACCTGGGCAAACTACCTGACCATTCTGGATGGAACAACAGATCAGCATATTGTGCTGATTAACGGCAGGTCAATTGCAGGGACAGTCAGGCTGGATGCCAATTTTACAGGTTCGGGGCTGGCCTGGTGGGGGCCACAAGGCAATCTGATCGGTAACCCGGGATTTTCAGGTGCTAATTCATTAATTCTCACTTTTCTTAATCCGGTATCCGATGTCCTGGCCGGGCAGTATTATTGTTTGAACAATGCTGCTGTTCAGTCGCGTAGCATTTATATCAGTACACTGATAATACCGGTAAGGACATTAACACTTACTTTATTGCTTGAAGGGCTTTATGACGGTAGCGGAATGATGAACCCCGCGTTTGACGCAAATGGAAATGCCATCTGGGATGCAACAATTACCGACCAGATTACAGTTGATTTTCATGATGGTGAAAATTATGAAAATACTATTTTGTCTGTCCCTGAGGTTCTTTTGTATGCAAACGGGAATGCTACCCTGACAATCCCTTCTGCTTACGACGGAAATTATTATCTGTCGGTCAGGCATCGTAATAGTATTGAAACTGTCAGCGCAAGCCCGGTTAGTTTCATTGAAAATACCGCTTATTATAACTTTGCAAATTCGGCCGGTCAGGCTTACGGTGCAAATCAGAAAGATCTGAACGGAGATGGTTCATTGTGGGGATTCTACTCCGGTGAGGTAACGCAGGATGGCTATATCGAATTTATTGATGTAATCTCCATTTATAACCGGAATGTAAACGGCGCCTCAGGGTATTCGTCGGAAGATATAGACGGGAATGGATATGTCGAATTCCTGGACTATATTATCGCATACAACAACAGCATCAACAGTGCAGGTATTATTACACCGGCCGATTAGCGATAAGTATGATGGAGTAACCTGAATTTTTTCAGCGGGAAGTTTTTGTATCCCGGTAGCTTTTAGATGATAGCCGTCAGAGACTTCTCTTGTAATAAAGCCCGGGCAAAAATCTATATCGTGAATTTACCCAGGTAGGTCTGAGGGCTGATGGCTTTCAGCTCTTTTTTGACTTTATCGCTCACATGCAGCCCGTCGATAAACTCACTGATAAGTTCGTGTGTTACGCGGGTATTCGTGCGGGTAAGTTCTTTCAGGGCTTCATAAGGTTTAGGATAGCCTTCGCGTCGGAGAATGGTTTGTATGGCTTCGGAAACAACAGCCCAGTTGCATTCGAGATCAGCGGTGATCTTTTCTTCGTTGAGCAGCAGTTTTCCCAAACCTTTGGCAATTGATTTCACGGCAATAATGGTATGGGCAACAGGAACACCGATGTTGCGGGTTACCGTGGAATCGGTTAGGTCGCGCTGCAGCCTTGACACGGGAAGCTTTGATGAAAGGTGCTCAAGCAGCGCATTGGCAACGCCGAGATTACCTTCTGCATTTTCGAAATCAATGGGATTGACCTTGTGCGGCATAGCCGATGAGCCGACTTCCCCGGCTTTGATTTTCTGCCTGAAGTAATCCATGGAAACATAGGCCCAGATATCGCGGCAAAGGTCGGTCAGTATTATGTTGATGCGTTTCATGGCGTCGAACAGGGCGGCCATGTTGTCGTAATGCTCAATCTGGGTGGTTACTTTCTGACGCTCCATGCCAAGATGCTGTCGGGTAAAGTTCTCGGCAAATGATACCCAGTCGGTTTCAGGGTAGGCTGCATAGTGGGCATTCAGCCCGCCGGTAGCGCCTCCGAACTTTACGCTGAAAGGCACCGCTTTCAGCAGTTTGATCTGTTGTTTCAGCCTGTCGGTGAAAACATACAGTTCTTTTCCGACCGTGGTCGGGGTGGCAGGCTGGCCATGGGTGCGGGCAAGCATGGGTACATTTTTCCAGAGTTTTGCTTTTTGGGCGAGTTTGGTAGCCAGGTCTTCATAGGCGGGCAGGATTACCTCGTCGATGGCCAGTTTAAGGGCGAAAGGGCCGGCAGTATTGTTAATGTCCTGTGAAGTAAGGCCGAAATGCAGGAATTCCTTGTATTTGCCCAATCCCATTTTGTCGAATTTCTTCTTCAGGTAATATTCCACCGCTTTCACATCATGGTTGGTAATGCTTTCGATTTCCTTTACCTCCGCAGCATCCTGAAAAGTAAAATCGCGGCAGAGCGCCCTGAGTTTTTCAAAATCGGTTTTGGTTACGCCGTTCAACTGGGGCAGAGGAAGTTCGCAGAGGGCGATAAAATATTCAACCTCAACAAATACACGATAGTTTATCAGGGCCGCTTCTGAAAAGAAATAGGCCAGCACTTCAACCTGTTTCCTGTAACGTCCGTCAACGGGCGATATGGCATTTAAAGGTGTTAATTCCATGACAATAACATATTAATCGGGTCAAATGTAAGCAAGCAAATTTAAAGATAACAACTTTTTTTACTTTTTCATTGTTTTTTGGAAAGATTCTCAAATCCTCCCGTCTTTTTCCAGTAACCGGTTGATATAACCTGCCAGTCTTTCCGGCTCCGATGTCCCTATCCTTACTTTGCGTTTACTATGCCTGAAACTAAGTTCCACCGCGCTGAACCCGCTGACATTGTAAACCGCTGTATTCAGTGTGTAATGTATTCCCCAGCCATGGAAAAAACTGTTCCTGACCGGTGCGGCGCTTTCAATGGCTGATAGTTTCCAGCTTTTCCGGATCAGGCCGATTCCAAAGCGGATTTTAATGG
The DNA here is from genome assembly GCA_002433025.1 of Bacteroidales bacterium UBA5833. Classification (GTDB taxonomy): domain Bacteria; phylum Bacteroidota; class Bacteroidia; order Bacteroidales; family Lentimicrobiaceae; genus Lentimicrobium. The sequence goes on along the minus strand of DJGZ01000063.1, from coordinate 37,244 downwards.
TCTCCCGGTCTACCTTAACAGTAAGCTGATAAAATAAAAGCATAACAATTAACAGAACAGGTGAGAATGCTAAAATTAAAACCCCGCCTTCACCCTGAGGAGGCATCAATATGCTAAAGAGGATAAATGTGAACAGGGTAATAGCGAATACAAAAATAATTGTCCATCCGGTTTGTTTTGTTTCCATATCTCTTGTTTATGGTTGCTTAAATGATAATATGCAGTAATGAACGGATCAGGCAATTTCACATACCAAGATTTTCTCCGATGATGATTACTGTGGTTGGGGTTTGCGCCGGTTGTTTCCGGATTATGGTATACGCTCTGCAACCCCGTTCCTCAGAGTTGCAGTTATGGCAGATGCCATCTGAAGTGCAGGGCGTGTTCCTTCCAAGTCGTTTCATATTCATTGGCCCGGCGGTACTCTTCAGCCTTTCAAATGCAGCCTGCTCGTCCCTGACAATCTTATTGATACCGGCTACCACCAACACCTGCCCGGGCCCGAAAATCATTGCTGCCACGCGGTTTCCATAACCGTCAACATTAAGCAGCTCTCCATTGATGGTAAGTGCATTGGTACTGCACAGAAAGAGATCGGCAGTCAGTTCTCTGCGCATTTCTTCCAGTCTTTCTGCTTCGCTGAGGCCTGGTTTGCTGTGGTCAATCAGTGTGGCACCCAATGCTGAGGCTTTCTCACGCAGCCCAAGTGTTCTTATTGTCATTGAACCGCCAAAAGCCACTTTCATCCCTTGCTTTATCCGGTTGCAGATATAATCTGATGCTTCCGCTGATGTGCCGAAATAGCAGGCTTCGAACTGATTTTTTTTCAGGTTCCCGATCACTTTATCCGCAACAGCTGCATTGTGCCATTCCTGATAATCATTCATTTAAATATGGTTTGATCAGTGGCAAATATAGGATGTAAGTTTAATAATCGGAGATATTTCTGAATACATTCTGCATTCAACTGATTTTTCGGTCCGGTTTGTTTGAACTGAATCATCGTAAGGCATTGATAATATGCTAATGAACGCTGATGGCAATGGGACAAATTTGAAGCGCATAAGATATTATTGTCTGTTTCCGTATAAATTCCGGTCAAATAAAAAACCGGCGGTTTTGCCGGTTTCTTGCAGTAGTGGTTGAATATTAACGAGTAATATTCCGGAAAACTTCCCGGATGATATCGGCATATTTGTCGTTAAAACTGACTATACACCATATCTGCAGCAAAACAATCTCTTCCCGCTTAAGAAACCTGATTGCTTTATTCAGTTCTTTCTTAAACAGATCCCTGTTGAAACTGACCTTTTGTAGGATGGTTTTTGAATATTCCAGCATGGCACAGTAATTTTAGGTGAGACTTGTTATTTCAGTAGTTTCAGCAACTATAACGCAGGAATCGTCTGGCTTGTTGTAATGGAGGGGATTGTTTAACAATTTTTTAGTATTTGAAAAAAAACGGCAGTTTAACCCCGATTAATCAAGGCCTGTCAGGTAAATAATTTCAGTGCATATTACATCAGGAAAGCAGCTATTAATGCGATGGCGATAATGATTGCGATGCACGTGAAGGTGTGGAATTTTTTCATGGCTGCCGGTATTATGATTGGTTACAGCCTCAAAAATATGGGGTTATCCGGTAACGGCACTCAGGAAATCGGTGAAAGCGGAAAATGGATGGGCGGGTCAGCGAAAAGAGAGGATGAACCGGTGAGGCCGGATGCAGATCAGTGGTTATTTTTCCTTCGCCTGATTTCGGTTTTCAAAAGCTTCAGTTCCCTGCCGGTTTGTCCGGCAATACTTGTATTTTCTTCGGCCCTTCTGAAAAGGTATGGCATTACATTTTTCACAGGGCCGTAAGGCACATATTTTGCCACGTTGAATCCGCTGTTTGCCAGGTTAAAGCTGATATGGTCGCTCATGCCATAGAGTTGAGCAAACCAGAAACGGTTGTCGTTCAGGGGGAGTTCTCTTTTCAGGATTTCCTGAGCCATCAGCAGGTTGCTGGTTTCGTTGTGCGAGCCGCAGAACACGCTGACGATGTCGCTGTTGTCGAGTGATATCCTGAGGGCTTCGTCGAACGCGGCATCAGTGGCGCCTTTGTCAGGGCAGATGGGGGAGGGGTAACCTTTTGCTTTCGCCCTTTCGCGTTCCTTTTCCATATAGGCGCCCCTGACCAGTTTTACCCCGAGAAAATAGTTGCCTTCCCTGGCGTTAACAATGCTGTCCTTTAAAAACTGTATCCTGTCATGGCGGTACATCTGCAGGGTGTTGAAAACAATCGCCTTCTCCCGGTTATAGCGACGCATCATTTCTTCGGTTGTATCGTCAACGAGGTGCTGGTACCAACTGTCTTCCGCATCAATCATCAGCGGGACGTCAAGTTTGAAGGCTTCGTTGCAAAGTACGTTAACCCTTGACCGGAAACGGTAATACTCATTTTCCATTTGTCCCTCAAGGGGGCGGCCGGGTTCTGCATTATCGAACAATTCGGGGACAGCGAAAGCGGTTGGCTTGAAAACAGCGAAGGGAATGCCTGACTCTCCGGCGGCATTTCTGATCGATTTAAGGGTTTCGAGCAGGGTTTCCTGAATGCTTTTGTCGTCGTGGCTACCTTCAACGGAATAATCCAAAACAGAGCCGACGCCGAATTCTTTATGCCGGGCGACTGTTCCTGCGCATTCTTCAAGGGTTTCCCCTCCCACAAAATGACGGTAGATGGTTGGTTTGATCAGCCAGTTTACAGGTAACTTCAGCCTGAGTGCCACATTGGTCATCCATGTGGCGGTTTTGACCAGCCGGGGGCTGGCCAGTGACCTGAAGAGCCATAGGGCACGATTGAGGTCCCTGTTTGACTTGCTTCTGAAAGCTGTTTCAGTATTGTTAAAGTTCAATTCCATGTTGATGACAGCTTCGAAATATTGAATTCCAAAAATACTTAATTGACCGGATAAAAAGTGCCGGAAAGCCTGAAAAAATTAAAAATTTTAATATCCGCAGATTTTATGATATTGCGAAGCCCGCGCTGATTTAAGAATCACCATTCACCGGATAAAATACAGGAAGAATTTGCCACAAAGACACGAAGACACTAAGTAGTACTAAATGAGAAAAATAAATCCTGATAAATCGGGGCAGGTTTTGTGCAACCTGGTGCCTTTGTGCCACTTCGAAAGGCTCAGTGCATCGCTTAGTGGCGAATTATTTAAAAGTAAGTTGTATGCTGTTACAATCTTCTGAAACCAACACCTATAAATCATGCCGGACAAATTATAATAATTTCCCCGGACAACAATGATTTAAGAATTGGAAAATTATCAGTAGATTAACCAGTTGATAATGAATTTATAAAAATACTGGTTTCTGTCATACTGGCATACCTGATAAATTGGAAGTATACGATGGGACACGGATAAAATAATCCGCAATAATGTAATACAGGAAACGCTTTCAGTTATCCGGAATTTTAACAGTCAAATGTGATTTTTTCTGGTAATTTCAGGAAAGTTGCTGTATGTTTGCATTATGGCAAAGAAGATGCAGACATTTAAGATTGCAGGTAGTCCGGTATATGTCGGACAACCGGCCCTTGAAGAATTGCGTTACAACCTGACAACGCTTTTCGCGAACAAGGAATCTATTTTTATACTTGCCGATGAGAATACTGACAAACATTGCTACCCATTGCTTGCCGGTATAGTGCCTCAGATGGAAAGGGCATACAAAATTGTAATTCCGGCCGGAGAGGATCACAAGACCCTTGCAACCTGCGAGCAGGTATGGAATCAGATGGCGGTTGCCGGTGCTAACAGGAAATCGTTGCTTATCAATCTTGGCGGCGGTATGGTGAGTGATCTGGGAGGGTTTGCGGCATCTGTTTTTCACAGGGGAATGGAATATGTAAATATTCCCACTACCCTGATGTCTATGATTGATGCTTCGCTGGGAGGAAAAACCGGGGTAGATCTGTATTCACTCAAAAACCAGATCGGTCTCTTTGCGCCTCCTGTAGCTGTTTATGTCTGGTCGGGCTTTCTGGGCACTTTGCCGCACCGTCAGCTATTGTCGGGCTATGCCGAAATGCTGAAGCATGCCCTGATTGCTGATGCCGACTTCTGGAAAAGGCTGATCAGGATTCCCATGGCCGTAGTTTCCGGTTGGGATGACCATATTCTTGAAGCTATCAGGATTAAAGCGGAAATTGTAAACCGAGACCCGCTTGAGCAAGGCTCCCGACGCTTACTTAACTTCGGCCACACCCTTGGGCATGCCTTCGAAACCTGGTCATTGCGCAACGATAAATCACCGCTTACCCATGGTGAAGCTGTCGCGATGGGGATGATATGTGAAGCGTATATTTCTTATCGTATTACCGGATTAAGCCATTCCGGCCGTGATGAGCTGGTACGGCAGATCCTGCTGAACTTCAACCATTATAAGATTCCGACAACCGCCATTGATGAACTGGTAGAAATTACTAATTACGATAAGAAAAACCAGAAGGGACGGACCATGCTTACCCTGCTTCGCGACATAGGGCATGCGGTGGAAGGTCAGCAGTGCGAGCCTGCGATTATCCGGGAAAGTCTTTTCCGTTTCACCGATTTCGGGCGGCTGACAGATTAAATTCATTTGATGAATGTTACGGGTTGTCCCGCCGGAAGTCATCCGGCCACTTTCGGTTAAACTTCCGCTGTCGAAAAGTATAGCCAACCGTTTATTGGTTATCCGTTTTCTTGCAGATGGCAGTATTTACTGTGATGAACCGGATTGCGATGACACAAGAATCATGCATTCTCTGATCCGGCAATTGATTACACTGCCCGATAGCAATGTATTTGATGCAGGCGATGCCGGTACCGTTTTCAGGTTTATGGCCGCGCTGTTGGCGGTAACTCCCGGAACCCGCCTGCTTACTGGATCGCCGCGTATGTTGCTGCGTCCGGTCGGGCCGCTGGTGGATGCTCTCACAAAACTTGGCGTCAATATTGAATATCAGGGCAGCCCGGGATTTCCTCCGGTAAAAATAAGCGGTGGTAGTTTGAATGGAGGCAGCATCAGGATTGATTCTTCCATAAGCAGTCAGTTTATCTCAGCCCTTATAATGATTGCTCCCGCCATGAAACAAGGCCTTGAAATAATACTTGAAGGTGAAACCGTTTCATTTCCATATATTCAGCTTACCACAGGGCTTATGCGGGAACATGGCATCAATGTTGAGACAGACCTGCCTTTCATCCGTGTTCATCCCGGAAAATATCAGCTTGTTAATACCGGCATAGAGGCTGACTGGTCGGCTGCGGCATTCTGGTATGCCCTTGCGGCAATGAAGCCCGGGAGCAACATCACACTTTCAGGCCTGAAGCCCGGTTCAGCTCAGGGCGACCGGGCAGTGGCAGATATGTTCAGGAATGCCGGGGTGAACTCACGCTGGAGCGGAGATAAGCTCATCCTGCAGCATCAGCCGGGCGGATCAGCGGAAATCTGCATCGACTTTACAGAAACTCCCGATCTGTTTCCTGCTATGGCGGCCGCCTGTGCCGGGAGAGGGTACGGAGCTGAATTTACAGGGCTTTCTACCCTGCGCATTAAGGAGAGTGACCGCATTGAAGCAATGCTTGAAGGCCTTACTCGTCTGGGATACCGTACCTTAGCACCTGCACGTGACCGGATGGTGTTACTTCCCGGCAGGGTTAGAAAGGAGCCGGCTGTGATTTCCTCCTTTGCCGACCACCGCATTGCCATGGCTTTTGCGATGTTGAGTGTAAAGTCCGGTCCTTTGATCATCGACTGTCCGGAAGTGGTTTCAAAATCCTATCCTGCATTCTGGGGCCACCTGAAAGATGCAGGATTTGTCCTGGAGTCGTGCTGATTTATTTGAAATAAGGGAAAATTCCTTCTTTATTGAGAATTTGCCTGCTGATAGATATCCTTGCATCTACATCTTCAGGTTTCTTAATGTCGATATTCAGTGCAAATATCCAGGTGTCACCGGGCGTTTCAACGAACCCGACATACCACCCTACTTGTTTTTGTATACGGGCAGCCCAGCCTGTCTTTGCATGCAATCTGCTGTTTCCTGATGTTTCGGCAAGCATGATCTCTTTGACCATTTGCTGATAATTTACGTCAAATGGCAATTGACGGTTCCATAGCTTATGGAGGAATTCAATTTGTTCGTAGGCCGAGATGGCCACATCCCCTTCAAGCCAGAAGCGGTCGATATGAGGGCCTGTCTTCATGTTCCCGTAACGGCAAAGCTGCAAAAGCGAATCCATTGCCACCCTGCCGACACGGCGGGCAACTTCCTGATAAACCCAGACTGCGGATAACCTGAACGCTTCCCTGATGCTAAGGTCGCGGTTCCATGCATCATAGCCATAGTCTGTGCCGTTCCAGTCGAAAACTTCATCTGCACGCTTGATGGCTCCTGTCTGAAGCCCGATCAGGGTGTTGGGAATTTTAAAAGTGGATGCAGGCAGATACCTGGTTTCAGCCCTTTCTTTATTCCATGTGTAGTATTCGTCCCTTGCCGTTGAATATAATACGAAGGTGCCTTCGACCTGGTGTTTCGATAAAATGGTATCCCATAATGAAGGATCAGGCGCTGGAGCCTCCTGTGCTTTGATTGCCACCCCGGTCAGGAGTTTGATAAGCAGGATTATGGTGTAAATAAAACCAGGTTTCATGTCTTTCGTTATCAATTTATCAATGCATTAGTTACAGCATTCAGGAATCGGAAAAAGTAACCGGTTTTTTTCTTACCGGTTGTTTCTTCCGCAAATATAGCGTAGGTTTGTTAAAATTTTTCGCTAAACTATGGTTGTGGATATATTTATTCCCTGCTTTATCGATCAGCTTTACCCTGAAACAGGTTTCAGCATGGTTAAAGTGCTTGAAAAGGCAGGAGTTACAGTCCGATATAACAAGAATCAGACCTGTTGCGGTCAGATTGCCTTCAACAGCGGGTTCTGGGATCATGCAAAGGCTATGGGCGAGAAGTTTATCCGTGATTTTAAGGATTGCAGCCATGTTGTAGCCCCTTCGGCCTCCTGTGTGGGTATGGTGAGGAATTATTATGACGAAATGTTTTACAATTCCGCCTTACATAATGAATACCGCGCACTTAAAAAGAACATCTATGAAATCACGGATTTTCTTGTCAATATTCTGAATGTAAAAGATACCGGTGCAACCTTTAATCATGTCGTTACCTGGCATAGCAGCTGTGCCGCACTCCGTGAATATGGCCTTAAAAATGAGCCGGAAATACTGCTCAGACATGTGCGCGGGCTTAAACTGGTTGAAATGGAGGAGAAGGAGACCTGTTGCGGATTTGGGGGTATGTTTTCCGTGAAAAATGAGCCCGTTTCTGCAGCTATGGCGGCCCATAAGGTAGAAATGGCGCTGAAAACCGGGGCTGAATATATAGTATCCACCGACAGTTCCTGTCTGATGCACATGCAGGGGTACATCAGCAAACACAAAATTCCGCTTAAAACCATTCACATCGTGGATATTCTGGCTTCAGGCTGGGAATTATAATTCACTGACTTTAATCAGAGCGGCCCACGAACCGGCCGTCTTTACAATGGTTCCTTCCGAATCCGTTACAATCAGCAGGGGAGCATGATGGCGCCCTGCGAAACGATGAATTTTTGCATATTCCTTTTTACCCGGAATGCAAATATTTTCCGTTTCATGGACAGGGATTACAGATGTAGCTTCAGTTGCTATGGTAACCGCCATGTATTTGCTGTAGGAAGATATGCTCAGGGACTGTAAAACGTTGTGCCTCAATATTTCATCCCATATACAGCCGGGCACTGAAAGAATGATAAGAAAGCCTTCGGTATTTCCATCCGTTTGTTGTTTCATGCATCCTTTAATCTTGCTGAAGACAGGAAATTTTTTTCCGGTCAGCATTTCTTTATCCGATGAGGTAAATGGCGTGAATGCTCCGGCAAAGCAATCGTCTCTGTAACTTATGGTGTCAAGTTCTTCGGCCAGGCGGATGTAGCCCAGACGGGTAAAGCCCCGGATAAGATAACTCTTTATGAAACTGAGCATTTTCTCCGAATTACCTGAGGCTGCCAGCAGGTTAAAAGCAGCGAGCCTGAACCCGTACGCTGTGCTGTCGGGGTCGGGCCAGAGGGCAGTAACCACAGAGAGGTAAGAGATGATTTCGGCTGATAAGGCATTGGTATACAGCAGCAGGGTGTCGCTATAATCCAGATAGCCAAGAAACCGGCTGAAAACATAACGGTTGCGGAACTCTTTCGGCCATGCAGGGTCAGGCAGAGGTTCACGGTCGATGTGAATCAGCCTGGCTGCAAAGTAATTCTCCCGCCCTTTGAGAAGTTCGCTGGTAAAGTCATTCTCCTGCTTCACCAGGCTCATTATTTCCTGTCTTGTGCTTCTGTACTGTGGGTTATCGTCAGGTAAGGACTGAAGTTGCTTTTGCAGTTGCCGGATACGGTATCTGCTTTTTGACCTGAATTTAAGATATCTGTAGTACAGGTCGTTTTCTTCAGAAACGGTGAACCGGATACTGTCTATAAGGTGGTCCAGCGTAGTTGAGAAACGGATATCCCCATGATTGAAAATAAGGTCGAGAAACCGGTTGCCATTGAATATTAAGCGGTATTGACCCGGAGGCTGAGATTCATCGAGGTGAAAGGTAAAGCATCCTTCGGAAGTTGTTTTTGCAGAGTCGGTCTTAATTTCAAGATCACCGTAAAAGCGGTAAAGGTAAATTCCGGAGTTTCCGGTTCCCACGATGCAACCACTGATGGTGAATTCGCTGGCAAAAGAGGGGTATTCTGCAAGAAGCAGCATCAGCATGATCAGTACAGAAGATCTTCTTCCTTGCATTACTCAGGGCGGGTTGTAAAGCGCCAGATGTGCCCCGGGGTATAATTTCCGGCGACATCGCGGGCGTAAATCTGCCAGTAGTAGGTTTTTTTAAGCTCAAAACCTGCACGGGTGGTTTGATAAACCTTTTGTCCGTTCTCCATACTGAATTCCGTGATTCCGGTTGCTGCCGGAAACATGGCCTCAGCGCTGCGGCCGGTCCAGAGGTCAAAGGTTATCTCATCGTTTTCGGGATCGCTGCATGTCCACTTGAAAATCACCTCCGGCTCCATCCACGATTGCCAGTTTGGCGGTGTGATATAGGAAGGCATTGACGGCGGCTGGTTCGACAGGTCGCTGACCACAACAATCATATGCCTTATGGAGTCTTTCATGCCTTTTGTATCACGTACCAGCATCAGCGGGAAATAAACCCCTGTGGAATTATATTGATGGATGGATGTCTTTTCTGTTGTGAATTCAGTGTCATAAACCCCGTCATTATCCCAGTCCCAGCAGATCTCCAAACTACTTACAGGGTCTTCTGCATCGGAGACCCCCGAAGCATCAAAGAAAAACTGTGTATTGGAATCTCCCCTTGACGGATTCACTGTATAGCGGGCTTCCGGGAGGTAATTAAAGGTGTTGTTTTCTTCTTTGATGCAACTCGAAAAAACCAGCGGAATGGCAAGTAATATTATGCAATACAGCTGTTTACAATATTGATTTTTGTGCATAATCAATTTATGTTGACAGAATTATAACGTCATTACAGACGCAAGCGTACACAAAAAAACACATTTTTTTTGAATTGTACATTTCCGGTTACCCGAAAACTTTGTTCAGCCTTAGCAGGTGGTATGGAAAGCAGTAAATTTTTATTTTTTTAATAAACTCCTGATTGCGGGTTATAATATTATTAAATTTGCCTGTGCGCTGATTTTATGTGTCATTTAATCGTTGTCATTCCTTCTTGTTAAATCGTTATAAAGCGGGTATTTATAACGGAAATATTTCTTGCCATGAACTACTTTTCCTGCAGGGGAACCAAACCCGGAATCTTTTTAATGATTGTTTTTGTAATGACTTATTCCGGTTACACCTGGTCGCAGGTTCCCACCATTCAGGATTGCCTGGGGGCCATTCCGGTCTGCACCGGTTTTTATGATCAGCCTCTTGTGCCGCTTGGCTCAGGCAATTATCCTAATGAAATCAATCCGAATCAGAGTTGTCCGCGCAGTTGCATGGATGGTGAAACCAATACCATCTGGTATGTGATATCTGTTCAGACATCCGGATTGCTGCGCTTTGTAATAACTCCGGTGAATGTCAATGACGACTACGACTGGGCAGTGTTTAACCTGAACGACATGGAGTGCAGTGATATATATAACAATGCGATTTTCATGCAGGAAAGCTGCAATGCAGCAGGTGGGGCAGGATATCATGGAGCAACGGGGATCAGCAGTCCTAATGGTGGAAATTCAAATTGCAACGGTGGTGGCCCTACAAACAAATGGAATGCAGACTTGCCGGTAGAGGCTGGTGATACTTATGTGCTTTGCATCAGTAACTGGACGGCATCCTCATCGGCGGGTTATACCCTCGATTTTGGCGCATCAACTGCAGGAATCTATGATAATGTTCCGGCAACCATTGCTTTTGTTGATAACGAAATCGGTTGTGCCGGAGCCACTTCATTGTATTTTGGTTTTACCGAAAACCTGCGTTGTCTTTCAGTGAATCCTTCTGATTTTCTGCTTGTTGGTCCGGATGGAACAGAACACACGGTAACCAGCGTCAACGGGGCAGGTTGTCAGGCCGGTGGTGAGCAGGAGAAATTCTTTACCATCGAATTTTATCCACCCATGTACGAAAACGGAGAATATGAACTCCGTTTGATCGGAAATGTAGTTGACCTGTGCTCAAATAATTCTATACAACATGGTAAGACTTTCACTGTTGAACTTGATCCGCTTCCCGCGGTTCTGGCCGGTCCCGAAGATCAGATGGTGCCCATTGGCGGAACGGCTGTCTTTCATGTTGAAACGGTTGGAGATACCAGTTTCAGGTGGCAGTTCCGGCCCAATACGACAGCCTTCTGGCAGTACCTTGCCGAAGCGGCCCCTTATTCCGGGACAAGGACAAACACATTGACCATCAATCCGGCTACATTTGAACTCGGACAATATCAGTTCAGGTGTGTGGTTAGTGGCGACTGCCCTCCACTCTCCATGTCGCCTGCTGCTACATTATTTGTCGGCGATGCACTTGCTGCTTCAGCTTCTGCCAGTCCTGATGAGATCTGTTATGGTGGTTCCACCATGCTCGAGGTAAATGCATTCGGCGGCAATGTCCAGCAGCCTTACACATACGAGTGGAGTGCACCGGACGGCTGGTCCTCAACACTCCAGAATCCGGTAGTGGAGCCGGTTCAAACAACGACATACACCGTTATTGTGGACGATGGCTTCAATCCGGTTTCCTCACAGGTTACCGTTGTGGTTAATCCTTTGCCGGTTGCAGATGCCGGGGCCGATATCCAGATCAATCACGGAACTTTTACTCAATTGCAGGGGAGTGCCGGGATAGGAATGCCTCCTTTCGCTTACCAGTGGCAACCGGCAGATTCGCTGTGGAATCCTGCCATACAAAGCCCTGTGACGAGAAAGCTTAATAACACTACACTATTCAGCCTGGTTGTTACTGATGCAAACGGTTGTGTGAGCGAAGAGGACCACATGATGGTTACTGTTGTTGGAGGCCCCCTGGCAGTCGTGCCTCAGGCAGTTCCCGCAGTCATCTGCATTGGTGACACTGTACGCCTGATCGCATTACCCAGCGGCGGCAATTATCCGCATTATTTTTACAGCTGGAAAATTGGCGATACGGAAATCTCTGCCGGTGAAACCGTTCAGCTCACTCCTTCCGGAACCACAACCTACACATTGGTATTGAATGATCTTTTTAATACAATAGAAAGCCAGGTAACAGTTAACGTTAATCCGCTTCCGGAAGTAAACCTGATTAAGCCTGAGTATTATATTCAGGGAGGGTACATTCAGGTTTGTGTTTACGATACCCTTATCCTGGATGCGGGAAATGCCGGGGCCCAGTACCTATGGAGTAATGGATCTACAGAAAGGTTTCTTGAAACGAAGACTTCCGGAATAAGTTTTGACTTTCAGGAACATTCGGTGCGGGTTACCGATCCAATTACCGGATGTATCAACCATGGCTCTGCCGGGGTTGCATTTACTTTCACAGCATGCTCCTATGGTATTGAGAGCCTGAAACCGGAAGATTTTATCATTGTTTATCCCAACCCGGCCCGCAGAAATGTTTCCATAGCGCTGGACGGGCCGGCAGGCTTCTTTGATATAACCATGACTGACCTGAGTGGCAGAATGGTATTACATACCGGAATCAATAAAACCCTGCAAGGGATTCACCGGACTATGCTCGACTTGTCGGAGTATCTCCCCGGAAACTATTTCCTGCGGATTACTTCACATAGTGGGACTGTTGTTACAAAACTGATTGTTCACTAACTTTGTATATTATGAAAATCCTGAGCCCTGCCGGATTTAAGCTGTTGCTTTTATTCGTATTGGTGTATTTTTCCACAGGCCATGCAATAATGGCTCAGGAAGGTTTCATTGCCCGGTTTGCAGACGCGGAGGATTTTTTACAGCAGGTGAACGGTTCCTTTAAAACAGTATTTTTGATAAAGAGCTCAGATTTTCCTGATATAGAACCTGTTATCAGCCAGGCAGCATTGATGCCTGAAACCTTTACAATGGCTGTTGATCGGCCATCTTCTGAATTTCATTGTTTTACGCTGCACTTCACTCACCCTACTGATGCCGCTTACGTTAAGAAAATCCTGTTGTTCATCGGGATCCGGCAGATTATTATCAATGGCATAGTGCAAAATCTTGAGGATTTTGAGCCTGAAGATTGAGTCTTTATAACTTAAATGGGTGATTAATGCGAATTAGCCGGAGTTTATTTCTTTTGGTGGCGCTGGTTTTTTGTTTTGATTTTCAGGTAAAATCACAGATTAATGCCGGGCCGGATATTACCATTTGCCAGGGTGAAACGGTAAACTTATTTGCTGTTGCTACAGGAGGTTATGGTACCGATAGCTATACTTTTGAAGTCTATCCCTATCAGCCGGAGACATATTCCGGCGGGACACCGGTGACCTTTGGCGGAAACCAGGATGACCAGATTGCCGGACCTTTTAATATCGGGTTTCAGTTCTGCTTTTTCAACCAGTATTATACCCAATTCTACATTGGTTCCAACGGTTGGGTCGGATTTACCTATAATTCATCCTGGACAACATATACCTCCGCCCCCATTCCGAGCACCGGCAGTACGGTGCCTAAGAACTGTATCATGGCACCCTGGCAGGACTGGCATCCGGGTGTGAACTCATCTTATGGGCCACCTTATGTTTTTTATAAAACCATAGGAACTGCCCCAAATCGTAAACTGGTAGTTTACTGGTACGAATGTCCGATGTTCAGTTGTACCTCAACCCGTGGGTCTTTTCAGATAGTCCTTAACGAACAGAGCAGTATTATCGAGAATCATCTCACCAACAAGCCAAACTGCCTCACCTGGGCGGGTGGAACAGCTACTCAGGGAGTCCATAACAGCAATGGAAATACCGCCTTTACGGCAACAAACCGTAATTCAACGCAATGGGTAGTCACAAATGAAAGTACCCGTTTTGTCCCCAGCGGGATTAAATGGTATACCGGAGGATATCCCGGCGGTACCATCGTTGGTTACGGGCCGGAGCTTATTGTAACACCTTCAGTTACCACGGTGTATACCGCTGTTGTAAATCTTTGCGGAGGACAGGTTTATTCCGACAATGTTACGGTTACTGTTATTCCCCAGGATAACGCGGGTTTCAGCTACGGATCCTCCACTTTATGTCAGAGCGGGTTCTCGGGCAATCCTTCCACGCCTTTTCCCGGGGGTATTTATTATGCTACACCGCCCGGTTTGTCGATCAATGCTTCAACAGGTAACATAAACCTGGGTGCAAGCAATCCCGGATCCTATACCATTACGCACATCACAACAGGTTCCTGTCCTGATACGGCAAGTATTACGTTAACGGTAGTTACCTCACCATCTGCCACATTCGGGTATCCGCAACCAGGTTATTGTGTCACAGCCAGCAATCCCGTTCCTGTTTTCGCTCCTGGCTCTTCGGCCGGCACTTTTTCTGCTGTGCCGCCAGGGCTAGTATTTGCAAGTATTTTCACCGGGGAGATTAATCTGGCGGCTTCTGCACAGGGGACTTACCAGGTTACCAATACTATTCCTCCTTCTGCTGCCTGCCCTCAGGTTACATATACCACTACGGTGCAGGTCTATTCAGTGCCTCCGACCGGTGCCCCGGTACAGGGGCCGACAGCCTTGTGCGAAAATCCTGCCAATACAGTTTACAGTACAACCGCACTTGCAAACACTACCAGCTACCTTTGGGCAATGTCCCCGGCGTCGGCCGGAACCATTCAGGGTAGCGGAACATCTGCCATGGTCAATTGGACGGATAATTTTATAGGAACGGCATACATTCAGGTAAGAGGCGTTAATGATTGCGGAACCGGTCAGGGATCTCCTCCTTTGCAGGTAAATGTTAATCCTTTACCTAAGGAAACGGGAACACCGGTCGGCCCTGTAGCTCTATGCCAGGGGGGGGGGCTTACAACTTACTTCACTTCGGGTTCTGCTTTTGCCGACCATTACGAATGGGCTCTGCTGCCATCATCTGCCGGAATGGTTGTTGGTCAGGGACAGCAAATCACCTTGTCATGGTCTGCTTTGTTTTCCGGCACGGCCCAGCTGGCTGTCAGGGGTGTGAATGAATGTGGTTCATCTGTATGGTCTGACCCGCTTGGGATAGAAGTAAGTCCGTTGCCATCGCAGGCAATGCAGCCTTTTGGTCCGGAGTTTTTCTGCTCAGGAGGCGCTTCTGGCAATTACGCCACACAGGTTGTGCTGAATGCTTCCGGCTATAGCTGGACCATTGATCCTGCCGGTGCCGGAGTGGTTACAGGCAGTGGTAATGCGGTTTCAGTGAGTTGGGATCCGGCATTCTCCGGCATAGCGAATCTCAGGGTGGCCGTTATCAATAATTGCGGTACCGGCCCATTTTCACCTGCTTTGCAGATTGAAATTGCCCCCAGGCCCCAGGCAAACGCAGGGAATGACACTACGGTGATCTTTGGTGCATCAGTTATTCTGAAAGGCAGTGTTCAGGGAGGGGGCAATCCGGTGGTCTGTCACTGGGAACCTGCTTCGCTGCTGCTCAATCCGGATGTGATGCGGCCTGAAACCCTGCCTCTCCAGACAACTGTGCTTTTTACATTAACATCCACCGACGCGGTAAATGGTTGCGCTGCCAGCGATGACGTCTGGATTGAAGTTGCAGGCAGTCCCCTTACAGTATCTGCCTATGCTGACCCGCCGGCATTCTGCGCCGGAGCGGGAACCACTCTCTCTGTTCAGGCTTTGGGTGGTGCAGGTTCAGGGTATCAATACAACTGGCTGGTTAACGGTGTGCTATTCAGTAACCTTCAGTATCCTTATGTAATGCCTGATGTGAGTACCATTTATGAAGTGGTAGTCTCCGACGTGAATTCCTCCGTTTCTGCCCTGATAAGTGTTGAGGTATGGCCACTACCTGCAGCAAGTGCGGGGGATGATATTTTTCTGCAGACAGGCAGCAGTGCCCAACTTCAGGGTAGCGCCTCGCCCCCGGGTAATTACAGTTTTTCCTGGTCCCCGGCTGATTCGCTTGCTAACCCATATGTGGCTAATCCTGTGACCGTCCCACTGTATACAAGCAATCTTTTTTCTCTTACAGTCACCGATCACCGCGGATGTTCAAGCCCTCCCGATCAGGTCAGCGTAATTGTGCAGGGTGGTATGCTTGGCGCATCTCCGGTTGCCAATCCCGATACCATATGCCTTGGCTCTTCAGCCACGCTGCTTGCCTTGCCCTTTGGTGGAATTCAGAGTGGCTATTACTACCGGTGGTACGATGGGAATACCCTTATTTCAGAACAGCCCGAAGTGAATGTTTCGCCCCTGGTTTCCACGGTATACCGGCTCGAAGTCGGAGACGGAATGTCGTTGATTGAAAGAATAGTCCCCGTAGCAGTTTTCAACTTGCCGGCAATTAACCTTATTGCCCCCGGGGTGCCACATCAGGAAAATACCATTCTGGCCTGTGTTTTCGATACCATCAGTATTTCGTTGCCGCCAGGTGCGGTCTCGTTTCTCTGGTCCGATGGTTCCACCGGCAACAGTATTCAACTATGGACATCGGGCATTACTTTTGATTTCAGACAATTATGGGTTGTTGTCACTGACATTTCTACAGGGTGTTTTTCAAGAGCGGAGGTCAATGTGCTGTTTAACTTCATAAATTGCTCATATGGGATTGACGAAAAGACAGATTTTAATGATATTGTTGTATTTCCCAATCCGGCCCGGGAAACTTTATGCATCAGAGTGTTACCGGTAGCATCAGGAGATCTGCAGCTCCGGTTGTACGATATTCGGGGCAGACTTGTTGCTGCACATGATTTTGCAGGCGGGAGTATTGATCCGGCCTGTTTTGGCGTTGGTCAGCTCCCCGAAGGATTATACCTTCTGAAAGCAGGCTCGGATGCTGGTGTAATTGTGAAAAAGGTGATTATAACTAAATTACGCTGATCGCTAAAGGTTTTTATATTCTCTGAAGGCATTCTGCTTGTTTTTTTTACTGTGCACGTTGATTGATGATCAGGATGAAAAGATTCATAAGGTACTCAGTGCTCCTTTTGGCAATTATAGGAGGAATTATGCTGACCCTGCTTATCTTTATCTCTCCGGTTACTGAATATATTATTGAAAAGAACAGCAGGGAATGGACCGGCAGAAAGATCGAAATGGACAGGCTCGGTATAAACCTGCTGAACGGAAAGGTAGGCATAAAGCAACTGAAGTTTTATGAAGCAGATGATCAGGGTTTATTTGTAACGGTCGGCAACATCCGGATCAACACAGACTTGTTGTCATTTATTACCGGCAGGAATATTATTGAAGATGTTTTGATTGAGAACGCCGTTATTCAGGTATTACAGAATGGTGAATCATTCAATTTTGACGACCTGCTACTCCGGTTTGGTACAAGCGATACAGTTGAGCAACCGGCAGGAGGAACACCGGTGGCCTTTGAAGTCAGGAGTATTGAAATCAGAAATAACACATTGATATATAAAGGGGTATCACCGCTGGTGAATATTTCAGTTGAACATTTGAATGCAACCTGCCCGGTGATCTCTTCTGCCAACCCCCAAATCAGTATTTCCGCGACATGCGCATTCAATCAGGGGGGAGATCTTACTGCAGATTTCCTTTTTAATCAGGTGACCTCTTTATATAATCTGAAAGCCGGGATTACCGATTTTAACCTAACCCATCTTTATCCGTACCTGCAGGATTACCTGCTTGTTAAATCCCTTGAAGGTTTTGTCAGTGCTGACCTGCGGCTTGGCGGGAATGCAGGCTACCCTGCTGATATTGCCGTCTCGGGGGATTTTATTCTTAGGGATTTCTCGGTGGCTGATACTTCGGGAGAGGTGATCGCATCAGTAGGAAGCCTGCATATAAATGCTGATTCAATCAACCCGGCCGGCAATGTATATCATTTTGGTGCCCTGAGCATTGACAGGCCTTATGTAAAATTTGCCGTTTATGATGACGGAATTAATTTCGACCGCATGCTGATAGCCACTGAAGAGGTTGATTCAGTGAATGCGGGAGGGGTGCCTGTGGAGGATTATGCCAATCTGTTCAGGATGATTGCCGATTATGTTCACTTACTCACAAGCCAGTATAAAGTCAGCAATTACAAGGCCGACAAAGTGCTGATCACCAACGGCAGGGTTGTTTATACTGATTATACCCTCGAAGATAAATTTCAGTATGAGCTGGACTCCCTTTCTATTTTATCGGAAAACCTGAATTCCTCAGGTGAGCGGATTAACGTGGTAATGAGATCGAAGCTTAACCGGACAGGAAGTTTCAGCGGTAGTCTCAGTATCAACCCGGATGGATATTCGGAAATGGAAATGAACTACAGTATTAAAGGCATCAGGTTGTCCGACATCAATCCATATTCCGTATATTATGTCGCCACGCCATTTATCGACGGGGATCTTACTTTTGAAAATGAAATTAATATCAGGGATCACAAATTGAAAAGTGAAAACAGATTGTTCATCGAAAAGGTGGTAGCCGGGAAAAAGATTCAGAACAATACTGCAATAAATATTCCCGTCCGGCTGGCCATATCTGTTTTAAAGGATCTTGAAGGGAATATCAGGTTGTCGGTTCCCGTTGAGGGCGATCTGGATGATCCTGATTATCGCTGGGGAAAGGCACTGCTCCGGGTATTGAAAAACCTTGCGATCAAGGCCGCAGTTGCGCCTTACCGCCTTGTGGCTGATTTGTTCGGAGGATCAGAAGATGATTATCGTGAAATGAGGATGGGGTTGCTTCAGCGGCAACCTGACCGGAATAACCTGGTTACACTCGGCAGGATTGCTGAAGTGATGGCAAATAAGCCTGAACTGAGCGTTTATTTTACAGGGAGTAACAGCCGGGAGGCGGAAACGGAGTTCCTCGCCATCTATTTGGCAAAGCAGAAATTCCTGGGGCTCGGGCTGAACGACAGTTTGTCTCCTGAAGATGATTTGCAAATCAGGCAACTGGCAAACCGGGATTCGCTTTTTACAGCTTGGCTGGGATCACAGACAGGCGTCGGTGTAGCCCTCTTTTCTGTGCAGGAAATGTCGGTTCAACTGTCAGGCCGGGCATATCTCGGGTCAAAGATTTCAGCGATTGAAGAGGAGAGGGCCCGGGCTGTTAAAAGCTATCTGATATCCAAAGGAGTATCATCCGACAGGATAAAAATGGCTCATTCGACCACGGCAAATACCGGAAATATCAGTCAAACGCCTTCATTCGCGATCAGTTTTGCCGTTTCAGATGAGGCAATTGAAACAGCAGTCCGGTGATTGATTGCTTTAAGCCATTGCGCCTGTGCTGTTGTTATAAACCATTATAGGTCATTGATTCGACGCTCTCTGTTAATATGTTGTCTATTGAGATCGCGCAAATCAGGCTGCTTTTTCAATTATAGAACTGATGACAAAATGTGTTGCCGGTTTCTCTGCACACCACTTTTTTGCCGGTAATATCCTGGCCCGGGTTGAAAAATTTTTAATAAATTCATTGTAATGTTCGTTACTTATTAATAAATTTATAATTTTGGGACTGCATTGATTGCCATTATTTATTGGAGGGGTTTTGTTCCGGGGATTTGTTACTAGTCAGAAAAACTGCTGCATCAGGTATAGAATTACCTGAAGGCAAATTATTCATCTGCTGTTTTACCGGTCATTAGCCTGAGATTTCCTGATTTTTCCCGGAAAGATGGTTGTCAATATTCAGTATTGATTGAAAACGTAAAAAAGCATGAAAACAATTGCCAAACTGAAAGTTACACTGACCAAAACAGGTATGCTTTTAGCGGGATTATTTATTTTCCTGAACTGTGTAAACGCTCAGCAGGTTATCAACCGTGGTGCCGAAGATCAGTACCTGCGCATTGATTTAATGGATTATTCTTATTTTGAACGTATGGTAATGGTAAGCGAATTTCATTCACTGACCGATGCCAAAGTAGTAATTTCAGAGGAAACCGGGATCGTTTATATTTATCCGCTTGTAAACAGTTTCAACCGGATTGAATCTGCAGTTTCCGGTATCATGGGCAATGCCTGCACGCTGGATAAGGAACTTGACAAGGACGCACAGACAGCCATGATACTCCGGCTTGGATCGAAGCATGGCGAATGGCTTGAATACTATGCCCTTACAGGACAGCGTGATACTGAGAACGATTCGTGTCATAAGTCCATGCCTTTTTGTACCGGAACTATCTATACATTCCCTGCCGGAACAAATACCCAGGCGCAGGCAGGGCCTAATTACAATTGTCTAACTACAAGGCCCAATCCGGCCTGGTATCATCTTAAGATAGAAAACCCCGGCCCCATAGGTATTTTTATGTACAGTACCCCTTCGCGGGACATTGACTTCTGTTTATGGGGCCCTTTCACTGATCCGATTACTCCCTGCCCCATGACCAATACCAATGGAGGGCTCACCGGCAACAAGGTTGTAGACTGCAGCTATTTGCCGGCTCATACTGAAACGGCCAATATCCCGAATGGCCAGACTGGAGAGTACTACATCCTGATAATCACGAATTTCAGTAATCAGCCCTGTGATATTACTTTTCAACAGCAGAGCGGCTCCGGTACCACCGATTGTACCATTCTGCCTCCTCCGGCCACCAGCAATTCTCCGGTTTGTGTCGGGGGCACGCTGCAGCTGAATGCAGCCAGTGTGCCGGGGGCAGCCTATCAGTGGACAGGTCCGGCCGGGTTTATCAGCAACCAGCAGAATCCCACCATCAATGGAATTACCCACAATAACGGGGGGATTTACTCACTGACCATCACCTATAATGGAATCACCAGCGAGCCTACCAATACGGAAGTTTTCGTGTACGATCCGCCTACTGCCACTCTGAGCGGCACAACAAGCATCTGTGAAGGTGATTCCGCTTTGCTCACTATTAATGCAACCAGCGTGGGTCCATTCAGGGTTACCATGACAAATGGTTTTGGTGGAATCCCGACCGTGATCAACTTCTGGCAAACTTCACATTCTTTCTGGGTTTATCCTACCCAAACCACCACCTATACACTTACTTCAGTGCAGAATAACGCCTGTTCGGGCACCGCAACCGGTCAGGCTGTGATAACCGTAAGACCCAAACCGGTTCCGGCTTTTACCACTTCAAATCCCTGTACCCAGCAACAAACACAATTCACCGATCAAACTACGGTTCCTGTCGGAGGAATTTCTTCCTGGACCTGGGCATTCGGAGACGGAAATACTTCTAACCTTCAGAATCCACAGCATACCTATAGTAGTGCCGGTTTTTACAATGTCGGGCTTACCGTTACCGGTAACAACGGATGTGAAAAATCCATTACCCAGCCGGTATCCATCTATCCGACGCCAAATGTGAGTGCCGGGCCTGATAAAACAATCGCTTACGGAACCAATACCCAACTGAATGGCACCGCTTCAGGTGGTTCAGGGAGTCATACATATCAGTGGGTTCCTGCCGATAAGGTTGACAACCCCGCGGCGCTGACACCAACCACCGTGCTGCTCGCAGCTACAACTGACTTTACCCTCACCGCTACCGACAATGGAAACGCCTGTCAGAAATCTGACAATATGACGGTAAACATCACGGGCGGACCTTTGGCTGGCATTGTTCAGGCCAATCCCGCTGAGATTTGTGTAGGAGGAAGTACCCTGCTCAATGCGATGATCTCAGGCGGTTCCGGTAATTACACCTTTACCTGGACATCCAATCCCCCCGGCTTCAACTCAAGCCTTGAGGATGTTACTGTAAATCCGGTTGTTACCACCACTTATTATCTGTCGGTTTACGATGGCTTCAATACCTTCCAGGTGCAGGTCCAGGTAATAGTCAATCCCTTGCCTGTGCCCAATGCAGGCCCCAACCAGACTATACCCCACGGTACCAGCACCATGCTTACTTCGCAGGTCACTGGGGGTACTTCACCATACACCTATCAATGGAGTCCGGCAAATCTTGTTGTTGCGCCCGCCATGTGGGTAACTCCTACGCAGAATCTCTACGCCTCACAGAACTTTACCATGCAGGTAACCGATAGTAAAGGATGTGTTTCAACAGGGCAGACTGTCGTTACCATCGAAGGAGGACCCCTTCAGGTGAATCCTGTGGCGGATAATCCGGTTATCTGCCGCAATGGGTCAACCCTCCTCAGGGCGATTCCGGGCGGTGGATCCAACGTTTATGAATCTTATTCATGGACATCCGACCCTCCGGGATTTACCTCCTCCGAAGCGGAGCCTCTTGTGAATCCGACTATTACAACCACCTATACAGTAGTTGTGGATGATGGTTATAATACCACCGAAGGAAGTGTGATTGTTACTGTAAACCAGCTTCCGCAGATCAGCCTTGTCCCTGACGACCCGAGGGTGCTGGTGATCAGCCCGGTTGAAATCGGCGCATGCGTCTATGATACCATAACCCTCGATGCCGGCAATCCGGGTTCCTCTTATTTGTGGAGCAACGGCGCTGTTGGCCAAACCATCGATATAAAAACATCAGGCATCAGTTTTGATGTTCAACAATTCCAGGTTACAGTCACCAATTCCCAAACGGGATGTGCCAACACTGCCGGGATAACTGCTTATTTCACATTTCAGAATTGCAGTTATGGCATAGATGAAAGGGAATCCGATAACAGGCTGCTTGTATATCCGAATCCTTCAGATGAAGGCGTTTTCAACTACATAATCAGGGGATTGAAAGGTTCAACGCTGATTGAAGTTTATACAGCACAAGGGAAGATGGTTTATGGTGAGGAAGTTTCTCTTTTACCGGGAAGTGACTTCAGTTCATCGCTGCTGCTCAACAGGGGTACAGCCGGAATCTATTACCTGAAGCTAACCAACAATGAGGCTGTAATTTTTAAGAAACTGATCATTCAATAATAACTTACTGCTTCCTGGTAAAGTCTGATTCAAAGAAACTGTTTGGTTTTCTGAAGCTTGCCGGAACTAAATGATGAATACCTTAATGAAAAGAAATCTGCCGATTACTCTGCTGTTACTTATTGTCGGTCTCCCGATGATGATGTTGGCCCAAAGCCGTGCCGTTAACAGATGTTCCTACGTACCGCCCCGGCAGGCTGATAACTGGTTTTTCTTTCAGAATGCCGGATTGCGGTTTACCGATGCCGGTGTTTCACTGAATAATCTGCCGAACAATAACCTGCCTGTCGGAAAAGGTACAGCCGTTTATTCTGATGAGGATGGAAATCTTTTGCTCTATTCTGATGGTATCAGGGTCTGGAACGGCAATCATAACCTGATTAATTTCGGCCCTAATCTTGCCGGAGACCTGGGTTCAACACAATCCTCGCTGATTGTGCAGAATCCCGGAACCCCTCAGATGCTCTATGTTTTTACCACCGACATCCAGTATCCTGCCGCTTTCGGAACAACCAAGGGTTTCAATTATACAAGGGTTGACCTAACCCTGGGCAACGGAGCGGGAGCGGTAACCGCTGACCGGGATATTAACCTGTTGCCAAAGTCGGCCGAAATGATATCAGGCGTGAAAAAGGCTGATGGGAAAGGCTACTGGGTGGTTACCCACGGCCTCGGCAATAATAGTTTTTTTGCATTTGAGGTCACAAATGAAGGGGTAAGTACAACTCCGGTAGTGAGCAATGCCGGCTCAGTACTGAGTGATAACTATAACGCAAGGCATAGTGTAGGAGCCATAAAGATAAGCCCGAAAGGTGATAAACTGGCATATGCTTCCTTCGGTAAAGGCGTCGTTGAAGTGTTTTCTTTTAATAATTCAACTGGAGCTGTCAGCAACGGGTTGGCCATGACCTTTATGGAAGAAGATACCTCTGGCACAACTCGCCCTTATTATGTTGAGTTTTCGCCGGACGGTAGCAAACTTTATGTTACTGTGGTTAATCTGAGTACCGGCCGGGATAATCATCTTTATCAGTATGATCTTTCCAATGGCAATATGAGGACAGAGATTAATGTCGCTCCGCTCGAAGCTGATGTGTCAGCACTGCAATTGGGACGTGATGGTAAAATATATGTAACCCGCTATCAGCGTGATATTCTGGGAGTAATTGAAAACCCCAACCGCCCGGGATTGCACTGCAATTACAATGAGTCCGGATTCTCACTTGGCGGTAAACGCGCACAGAATGGCCTGCCCACATTTATTCAAAGTTTCTTTGATGTTCCGCCATTTGACTACGACACTAAATGCGACGGGGATGAAACCCTGTTTACCATACTGAATACCTCCAATATTACTCAGGCGACCTGGGATTTCGGCGACCCCGGTAATACCACCCCCGGAACCGGGCTTAATCCGGTGCATGTTTTCAGTGGCCCCGGAACCTACAATGTTACACTTACCGAAACTTTCGGCGGACAATCATTTTCAACTACCTCACAGGTGATAATCAATAACCTGCCACCTAAAAGTTTCCTTCCTGACAGTCTGTATATCTTCCCCGGTTCGACCATTCCGCTTGATGCCGGTGCGGATATGTATTCATACCTCTGGCAGGACGGGAGTGATGGCCGATATTTCAATGTAACTGACCCCGGAATGTATGTAGCGGAATACATTGACATTAACTGTTGCCGGAATTCTGACAGTCTGAGGGTAATTGCACTGGATATTTCTTTGCCAACTGCATTTTCGCCCAATGGCGACGGACTGAATGATTACTTCAGACCCCTGGGACCAAGCGACGGAATTTCTGATTATACGCTTGTTCTTCACAACCGTTGGGGACAGAAGGTGTGGGAATCCAATAACTTTGCTGACCGCTGGGATGGTACTTATAACGGAGAACTTGCACCTGCAGGCTTGTATGCCTGGTATATGACATTTAATGTGATCGGGAATGTCTCATCCATTGGTAAGGTTAAATACAAAGGCAGCGTTATGCTGTTCCGATAGGTCTTCTGCAGTTTTATAAGAAGTAAGGCCGGCTTTGTCCGGCTTTTTTCTTCCTGAGTTTATCCCTTTCCCGGTTGTAAGTTCCGGGAGGGCCTGGGTCATTTGATCAGTATACTGATGTGTCTTTAGTACCCCTGAAAACTCTCTGTAAACTTATACGGATATCAGCACTTTTTTTTACGCCTTAAAAATGTCTCACTTCATTGAATGCGGGATGCAGGTAGCATGAATGCCAGGCTTGCTACTTCTTCATTTTGCCTGATTTCAGCATATAAACAGTCAGTTTTGCAGGAGAATTTTATTGCATGTTTTAAAAATATTTACATTTGTATAGGAGAGGTACAAAAACAACTGTCGGATGAACTATAAAAATTTCATACTATCCCTTGCATTGCTCACCTCATTTTTAGCAGTCAATGCTCAGAAGCAGGCCAATTACTGGTACTTTGGCCAATATGCCGGGCTTAGTTTTGCTATGGGTCCTCCGGTTGCCATCACCAATGGCGCCCTGAATACAGGAGAGGGTTGCTCGTCCATTTCCACTTCAAATGGCACGCTGGAGTTTTATACCGACGGACGCTTTGCCTATACGAGAGACCACACCCTGATGCCTAATGGATCCGGGCTTTGGGGGCACTCTTCCAGTACTCAGTCCGGTATAATTGTGCCAAAACCCGGCAGCAGCACAGAATATTATATTTTTACGGTTGATGCTGCCGATAACGGCCTAGCCTATGGTCTGTGCTATACTAAGGTTGATATGTCGCTCAACGGAGGATTGGGCGATGTGGTGACCACCGAAAAGAATATTTCACTGGTGCCGCTTGCCTGTGAAAAGGTTACAGCTGTCGGACATGCCGATGGACAGACTTTCTGGGTGATCACCAAGAAGTGGGGAAATTCCGACTTTTATGCTTATCGTATCACCTGGGACGGCGTGAATACCACGCCGGTGATCAGTACAACCGGCCCCCCGTTGGTAGGCAATATTGGTCAGGCGTCGAAGGGTTACCTGAAAGTGTCGCCCGACGGAAGCAAGATAGCTGCAGCCAACAATACCGCATACAGTGTGGGTATCTATAATTTCGATAATTCTACCGGGGTCATTACCCATTTGGTTACTGATAATACCTATACCAATCCCGGGGGTATGGACCCGGGCGGGCCTTACGGCGTTGAGTTCTCTCCTAACAGTTCAAGGTTGTATATTGGTGAGTGGAAAGCAAACAGGAAGATTCATCAGTATGATCTCTCCTCCGGCGATCCCACTGCCATTCTTAACTCAAGAACAGTAGTGGCTTCTGTTGGACAAGGTTCTGATCCCATTGGTGCTTTGCAGTTGGGGCCTGATAACCGCCTTTATATTGCCAGGAATGGGTCATCCTACCTTTCAAGAATTAATCAACCAAATACATTGGGCGTAGCCTGCGATTTTGTTGAAAATGCCGTTAATCTTGCAGGCAGGCAATGCAGGTATGGCCTTCCGCCTTTTATCCAGTCATTTTTCTACCTGACAGTCGACTTTTACTGGGATGAACCGGCATGCGACGGCAATGTGATCCAGTTTTACGCCAGCGCTTCCGATACACCGGATTCGCTGAAGTGGACCTTCCCCAACGGGTCAACCTCAACGGTGATGAATCCCTCCTACACATTTTCCGGCCCCGGTCTGTACGGCGTAGGGCTGGTTGTCTACCTCTATGGCCAGTCGAAAACGGTTATGCGGTTTATCAGGATAAATCCCGGAACTTCGGTTTCACTCGGAAATGATACAACAATCTGTGCAAGTGAGGCCTTCTATCTGGATCCCGGGCTGTACAGCTCATACCTCTGGCATGACGGGTCGGTTTCGCAGACCCTGTTTGCAGATGCCACAGGTTGGTACAGGTGCACCGTAGCCAATGAATGGGGATGTACGGCAACAGACTCCATATTCCTCACGGTGAATCCGAATCCTGAAGTCAATGCCGGGCCGGATACCGGGATCCCGGAAGGGACATCTTATACTATCCCGGCCAGCGTTGCCGGAGTTTCCGGAAGTTATACCTGTCACTGGGAGCCTGCCGCCTTGCTGCTGAACCCCAATGTGTTGCAGCCAACCACGGTTGTCATGAACACGACAACAACATTTACTTTGACAGTAACCGACAATCAGACAGGTTGTGCGGGGCAGGACCAGGTGCTGATTACCGTTGAAGGCGGGGTGCTGAGTTGCAATGCTTATGCCAGCCCTCCCGCAGTCTGCCTTGGAGATCAGACACAGTTGACGGTGATTGCTTATGGCGGGACTGGTCAATATACCTACTCATGGTCTTCGAATCCCCCCGGATTCAATTCATCTTTGTCAAATCCGACGGTTGCTCCTCAGCAAACTACTACTTATACAGTGACGGTAAATGATGGTGAATCGTCAGTCAACCGCACCGTAGTTGTGACCATACATCCTTTACCGGTAGTTTCTGCCGGTAATAATCAGATTATACCTCATGGCACCAGCGCCATGCTGATTTCTTCCGTTACCGGAGGTTCAAGTCCTTATACTTTCCAGTGGAGCCCGGCCGATATGGTCCTGGCCCCGACCATGCCGATTACCCCTACTTTAAACCTTTATGTAAGTCAGAGTTTTACCCTTGAAGTTACTGATCAGAACGGATGTGCCTCAGGCTCACAAACACTTGTAATTGTTGAAGGAGGGCCACTTCATGTGAACCCTACAGCAGTAGACTCTGTAATATGCCGTGGCGAAAGTACCCAGGTGCAGGCGCTTCCGGGCGGTGGGTCAGGGCTGTATGAGTCCTATTCATGGACTTCCAATCCGCCGGGATTTACCTCGAACGATCCCAACCCTGTTGTGGAGCCTCTGGTCGAAACGGTTTATTCTGTTGAAGTTTATGACGGTTTCAATTCCACTTCGGGCAGTGTCAGGGTCAGGGTAAATCCTTTGCCTTCTATAAACCTCCCGCCAGCCAATGACCCTAGGATTCAGTATATCAGTCCGGTCGAGATCGGTGTCTGCGTGTATGATACCATTACCCTGAATGCAGGAAATCCGGGATCAGCTTACTTATGGAGCAATGGTGCCGTTACGCAGACCATAGATGTTAAAACTTCAGGGATCAGTTTTGATATTCAGGAGTATGATGTTGAAGTTGACGATCCGTTGACTGGATGTTCCAATAATGCCCGGATAACGATTTATTTCACATTCCAGAATTGCAGTTATGGAATAGAGGAAATGGGCAGTGACAACAGGCTGCAGGTATATCCCATTCCGTCAGGCGATGGTCTGTTCAACCTTGCTGTCGAAGGGCTGTACGGAGACGGATTGTTTGAGGTGTTCGATGTGCCGGGCAGGCGCATTTACCGCCGTGATGCGGCTTTCGTACAGGGAGAACGTTTTGAGTCAACCCTGTCGTTACGTAATTGCAGTCCGGGTCTGTACTATCTGAAGCTAAGCTGCGGCGATGCGGTGATTATCCGGAAGCTGATCATTCAGCAGCTGTAAGATACGAGAAATGCTGTCAAAATGCAGGGGCCGGTTCACGCCGGCTTTTTTATCTTTGCAAAAAGCTCTATCCATTGTGAAAATCAGCCGTGATGCCTTCAGATATTTATCCAGTTTTGCCGGGGGGCAGATCATTGAGCAATATACCGGCGATGTAAATCCTGTGATTGAGGTCGCCCTTGTGAACGGCCGTTATCAGCTGAATGCTGAAAATGTTAACTATTCATACGGGCCTTTGCACGATGCATTCAGAAGGTATTTTCACCTCGACCCGCCTGAACTGATTCCCGGAGATGAGGTGCTGATTCTTGGCTTTGGTGCGGGAAGTGTGGCCGTAATCCTACGTGAAGAGCTGGGTTTTAATAATCCGATTACCGGTATTGAACTTGATAGGGCGGTGCTGAGGGCTGCACAGGAGCATTTCAACATCGGGCGGCTGCCGGCACTTGAAATCATCCGGGATGATGCCTTTAATTTTGTTGAGAACTGTGTCCTGAATTTTAAACTGATAGTTGTGGATATCTACCTGGATCGCCTTGTGCCGCCGCAATTTGAAACCGAAACTTTTATCCGGAACCTGCATCGGTTACTGACGCCGGGCGGACGGGTAGTTTTCAATAAATTTGCCGGTTCTCAGCGGCTGGAGACAGAAACTTCGGCGTTGAAGGACCGTTTTGCCGAAGTATTCAGCAACACAAACACTTTCAGGATAGCAGTGAACAAGCGTGCCCCAAACCTGATGATAACCGGAACAAGGTAATTGCTGCCTCCGAAAAAAACTTAGAATGCCGCTATATGGAGGGATTTCAGGAAAAATTGTTTGGAAGAAAACGAAGTAATGATGACAGATCAGAATAATCAATTTGCAGAGATGATTGCCCGGGAGCTGAATCTTCAGCCCTGGCAGGTGTTCAATACCATCAAGCTGATGGAAGGCGGGGCAACCATCCCGTTTATGGCCCGTTACCGTAAGGAAATGACCGGCAGTCTGGATGAAGTGCAACTCGCGGCCATTCGCGACCGTCACCTGCAGCTTGTGGAGCTTGAGAAGCGCCGGGAGTATATTCTCGGGTCGGTTCAGGAGCAGGAAAACTTGACGCCGGAGCTTGAAAAGCAGATCCGGGAAGCCACAACACTCACTGCGCTCGAAGATCTTTACCTTCCCTATAAGCCCAAGCGCAAAACCCGCGCGACCATTGCCAGGGAAAAAGGACTTGAACCCCTTGCAAAGATTCTTATGGCGCAAAATCCGGTTGATCCTGAAGAAAAAGCGGAAGCTTTTATTGATCCGGAGAAATCTGTAAACAGTGCCGAAGAAGCCCTCGCAGGCGCCAGGGATATCATTGCCGAATGGGTCAACGAAAGTCTTCCGGCAAGGGAACAGGTGCGTAACCTGTTTACCCGGGAGGCCATGATTTCGTCACGACCGGTTAAAGGAAAGGAACTTGAAGGCATCCACTACCAGAATTATTATGATACCACTGAGCAGATTCTCAGGGCGCCTTCCCACCGCATTCTGGCAATGTTCAGGGGCGAAGAGGAGGGTTTTTTGAGGCTTGACGTGGAGCCCGCCGAAGAAAAGGCGATTGCGCGCCTCAACAGGATATTTCTGAAAGGCGATAACGAAGCGGCACATCAGGTGGAGATGGCTGTGAAAGACGCCTATAAACGATTGCTGCAGCCTTCGATGGAAACGGAAATGCGACAATTGGCCAAACAAAAGGCCGACGATGAAGCCATTAAGGTTTTTGCAGGCAACCTGAGGCAACTGCTGCTGGCAGCTCCGCTGGGACAAAAGAATGTGCTGGCAGTTGACCCCGGATTCAGAACCGGATGCAAACTTGTTTGCCTCGACCGGCAGGGTCGTCTGCTGCACAACGAAACCATCTATCCGCATCCGCCACAAAGCGAAGTTCGTGAAGCGGTTGCCAAGGTGAAGAATCTGGTTTCGGCTTACGGCGTCGAAGCGATTGCAATCGGTAATGGTACTGCCGGGAGGGAAACGGAAAACTTCATCAGGAAAATTCCCTTCGACAGGCCCCTGGTTTCAATAATGGTAAATGAGAGCGGCGCATCCGTGTATTCAGCCTCGGCTGTTGCCCGCGAGGAGTTTCCGGAGTATGATGTAACCGTAAGAGGTGCAGTTTCCATTGGCAGAAGATTGATGGACCCCCTGGCCGAACTGGTGAAGATTGATCCGAAATCCATTGGAGTTGGACAGTATCAGCATGATGTAAATCAACAGTCTCTGCAGCACAGTCTTGAGGATACCGTGGTAAGTTGCGTGAACCAGGTTGGGGTGGAGCTGAATACGGCCAGCAAGCAATTGCTGAGTTATGTTTCAGGGCTTGGGCCTTCAATTGCCGGCAATATTGTGGAACACCGCAACAAAAACGGAGCCTTCCGTTCAAGACAGGAGCTGATGAAGGTGAAACGATTTGGAGATAAAGCTTTTGAACAGGCCGCCGGCTTTCTGCGGATACGCGATGCCGAAAATCCCCTCGACCGCAGCGCTGTACATCCTGAAAGCTATGATATCGTGCAGCGAATGGCCGATAGTCTTGGGTGCACTGTTAAGGACCTGATGGAGCAGGAAGAACTGAGGAAGAAAATCAGGCCGGAGCAATTTGTTACCCAATCAGCTGGTTTGCCTACCATTAATGACATTCTGCAGGAACTGGCCAAGCCCGGCCGCGACCCGCGTGAGCAATTCGATCTTTTTGAGTTCGATAACAGCATCAACTCTATTGAGGACCTGAAACCCGGGATGGTTTTAAACGGGATTATAACAAACATCACGGCTTTCGGCGCCTTTGTGGATATAGGCGTTCATCAGGACGGGCTGGTCCACGTAAGCCAGATGGCTAACCGCTTTGTGCGCGACCCGAATGAAGTGGTAAAACTGACCCAAAAGGTACGTGTTAAGGTGATGGAAGTGGATGTGGCAAGGAAGAGGATTTCTTTGTCGATGAAGGATGTGGTAGGGTAGAGGTTAAGGTTAAGGCTAAGGCTAAGGTTGAGGTTGTAAATATGAAGTAGGATTCACCTAACAGGTTTTATTTCAACCTGTCAGGTGTAGAAAAGATGCATCACCAGGGTGCCTGATAATGGTGGTAAGTTAAACGATGTTTATACGAAAAAAGGTGGGATTCCGTTTGATTTGAAGTTTTTGTTTAATGTAATATGATAAAGCGAATTGCAGGGGTATTGTTGTTTATTGCCGTAATTTCGGCACATACCGGTTACGGACAGCGGATTATGGGAGCGGCTATCGTCGGACTGAACGCCACTCAGGTTGATGGCGACGAGGTATATGGCTACAAAAACTTCGGACTGAATGCCGGTTTGTCGGCCATTGTGCCATTCAACAACAAATGGTCGGTGAGTATCGAAAATATTTACAGCGAAAAAGGCGCCCATCAGCGTGTCAAGTACCTTGATTCTCTCGATGGTTCTTACGATCTGCGGCTGAATTATCTGGAGGTTCCTGTCCTGCTTCATTTTACGGATAAAGAAATAGTAACATTCGGGGCTGGTATGTCGTGGGGCCGCCTGGTGAAAGTATGGGAGCAGCGCAACGGATACGAGATGCCCGCCACCACCCTCGAAAGTGGCATTTACAGGAGCAGCGACCTCAACCTCCTGCTCGATATCCGGTTCAGGGTGTTCGAGCGCCTGCGTTTCAATGCCCGTTATGCCTATTCCCTCCGCCCCATCGCCACCCGCGAAATCATAGATTCCAAAACAGGGCGTCCAAATATCCGCGATCAATACAACGGACTGTTTTCTTTCAGACTGATCTATGTCTTCAACGAACGCCTGAGCCGCGAATCGAGACGGCAGGGACAGCAGCCGCAGTTTTAGGTTAAGGTTAAGGTTAAGGTTGAGGTTGAGGTTGAGGTTAAGGTTAAGGTTAAGGGATTACAGGCTTTAGGAATTGAAATCGCATAAGGGTCTGGCTGAAGGATGAATTGAAACAGAAATTTAGAAGTTTCTGACATTATCAATATAATGTATTGATTATATGATTAAAAATCAATACTTTAGAAATTTTGCATCAGACCTTGAAAATTTAACGCGGGATATTCCTTATTGGACTTCTTCTTGCCTCCTTTTCAGATACTTATAAATACGGGTGTTAATGCAAAAACACTCGTCCCTCGTCCTTTTTCAGTGTCCCCCGTCCCTTTTCAGCGTCCCCCGTCCCTTCGCAGTATTCCCCGTCCTTTTATATTTAAATCCACAATCCGAAATCCGCAATCAAAAAACCAGGTGCATCTTGCTCCGGTTTCTCCAGCCTGCATCATAGCGGTTTTCGACGATGAAGATCAGCAGGTCGGCATCGTAGCGGTTTTCGGCAAACCAGATTTTTTTATCGGCATCGTAGCGGTTCTCCACAAAATACCAGCGGCCATCGGTGTCAACATCGTACCGGTTTGAAACCTTAAACACGAGCAGATCGGCATCGTAACGATTTTTAACTACATATACCTTAAAATCAGCATCGTAACGGTTTTCGCAGGAGAAAATCTTCTGTGCGTTTACAAAGCTTACCACTGAAATCGTGAACAGAAATGCGATAAGGAGCTTTTTCATGAAAAGAGTTTTCTAAAACCGATCAAAAACAGTGCCCGTTTATTAAAAATCGAGGTAGAAATCTTTGGTAAGTTTCCTGTATTCAAGGGTATAATAATTTTCCTCTCCGCGAATACCCAGCCAGTCGGTTGTAGTTTCAGTGTCCGGTTTTTTCCCGAATTCCATTAACATGCGGTTAGCGGGGCGGTGGGTGTACGGCCGGATTTCCAGTGTCCGGTTGAGGTAAAATCCATTTTCCCTGGCAATCTCCAGGAACAGCTCAGCTTCCTTAACGGGCAGCACCAGGCTTAATTTACCTTCAAGCTTCAGCAACTGTTGGCAGCATTCTGCCAGCTCCGGAAAAGGCAGTTCATCGTTGTGCCTGGCCCTGTTGCGCGAAGGCAGGGGGGCTTTCAGCGAATTGACAAAAAAAGGCGGATTGGTAAGGATGTGGTCAAACTGCAGGGGATTTTTTGTGCAGAAGTCCTGCAGACTCAGGTTGAATGCCGTGAGCCTGCCGCTCCATGGTGAACGGCTGAAGTTGCCGTGGGCAGCCTTAACCGAAGCTGCGTCAATGTCAATCCCGATAATACCCGCTGAACTCCGCTGAGCCGCCATCAGTGCGAGGATGCCGCAACCGGTGCCAATATCCAGAATCTTGCTGCTGCCGTTTACCGCGGTCCAGGCGCCGAGCAATACGGAGTCGGTACCCACCTTCATGGTACATGCAGTGTCCTCAACGCTGAATTGTTTAAAACGGAATGCCATGGCGGCAAAGATACGTATTATCCGGCCAACGGATTTCAGCGGAACACAGCCTGCTATTAGCGCACCGCTTAAAGTTTCACAAGTTTGTGTGTCTCCTGCGTTCCGTTTTTGGTGTGAATGGTCACAAGGTAAATACCCGGTTTTAGCATGTCCGTTGAAACATATGCAGGCTGGCCCGGATCAGGGATGATTTGCTGCCGGATAAGGCTTCCTGTTATACCTGTAATGGAGAGTGTAACAGGATATTGAAGATTGCTTCCCGGTCTTGCCCTGAGAATGAAGCCACCGGAAACCGGATTGGGGGAGATGGTAAACAAGGCTGAGTTTTTGTCGGTTACCAGGAGGTTTGCAGTCGTCACCCCTCCGGTTGAAGTTTCTATCATCAGCCCCCTCTCCCCGAAGACAAATCCGTTGTCATCGTCCGAAAACCAGGCGGCATTCAGGGCGGATGAGGTATTTGTGTTCAAAGGAAACCAGGTGTTTCCGCCGTCGGTGGTTTTTTCGATGGTGCTGAACGGGCCTTCGCCCATGGCATACCCGGTAAGCAAAGAGGGGAAGAACAGGGCTTTATATTCGATGGGAGTTGCCCCGGTCGCCGCTTGCCACCAGGTAGTGCCATTGTCATCCGACTTCATGATTTTGGTCCCGCAGGTGACCACTATCGTTTCATCGCCCGGTAAGGCAATCCCGCCGGCAAAATCAGCCTCTTCTACGGTCCGGATGGTCCAGCTGTCTCCGCCGTCAATGGACTGGAAGAGTGCTGCCTGATTGTTGTATGAACCGGTGATCAGAATTTCTTCTGCTGACCGGAACGCAATTTTATTGAATATCCCGTTTCCCGGAGCAATACTGGCCCAGTTCTGTCCGCCATCGGTGGTTTTATATACCTCAAAATCTCCGGTGACGATTCCTGTTGCTTCATCATAGAATAAAATGTCTTTTTGATCGATGAAAAAGGTGAGGTTGCCCGGACAAATGGTCCAGGTCTCGCCCCCATCGGTGGTTTTAAAGACAGACATTGTATCGCTGAACTGCTCTGTGAAGAGATAGCCCGTTGAATTGCTGATAAAGTGGAAATCCAGGGTTGCTGACCAGCTGTTTTGGAAGATATTTGCCCATGTGCTGCCCCCGTCGCTTGTTGTTAAAAGGCTGATGCTTGCCACCCCGCCGCTCCCGGTGTCGGCAAGAACAAATCCCGTAAGGGGATCCGTAAACTGTGCCTTGTAGATTGCTCCTGTAAAAATCCGCTCGTATCCGGCTTCCCAGCTTTGCCCGCCGTTAGATGAATGATAGATAATTCCGTTATTTCCTGCTGCAATAGCAGAGGTTTCTCCGGTACATGTAAATGCATTGGTTGAGTACCATGGAAGCCATGGCTGCGCTATCTCATTCCAGGTTTCGCCGGCGTCATCGGTCAGCAGTATTTTTGTCTGATACATCCAGGTGGCACAGGCGATCATGCCCTGCTGCTCATTAAAAAAGGCGAATTTTCCCGTATAAGCATTACCCGGATCGTCATAAACCTGAGTCCAGGTGTTGCCGGCATCTGTAGTTTTATAAATGTAACTGTCGTAGTCTGGCTGGCTTGAATATACAAATACAAATCCTGTGGAGTCATTTGTAAATATGCAGTCGTCAACCCGGTTTACCGGCAGGTCGCGAAAGATGGTGTCCCAGGTCCATGTGTTTCCTCCGTCATAGGTTTTTAACCCATTTATTCCAGAGTAAATGAAGCCATTTAAACTGTCGGGAAAAATGATTTTTTTGAGCCCCGCCGTTGTACCGCTTTCAACAGGGATCCATGTTTCGCCATTGTCGTCGCTTTTTAACAGCAGTCCGTTTTCACCGCATGCAAATCCGACGGAGTCGTTAATGAACTGCAGATGGTTGACGTATTGTGTTTCATACATGGTGTTTCCCTGATATTTTAATGACCAGGAATCTCCCGCATCGGTGGTTTTTAAGATGGTTTCCCTGCTCCCGTTTATAAATCCGGTAGTTTCATCAATGAAACGTATGCCTTTCCCCGTGTAAGAATTATTCATTCCGGCGGGATTAAGCATAATTGTCCAATTGATTCCACCATCGTCAGAACGCATTACGGTAGCACCCGATCCCACGGCCATCAGCCGGCCGTAGCCCGGAATCCGTGCAATGTCGTTGATGGTGTTTTCCTGGGGAACCGGGGTGACGCGCGACCAGGGTATTTGTCCGGTAACCGGAATCTGGATCATGATAAGACTGATCAGAATTAACTGTATTTGCTTCATAACGGATTTGAATAAACGTATAGAATTATATTTACTCAATCAAAGATATTAAAATAAAAGCAATATTTACTTGTGCTATCAGATGTAATGCGGAGTTAAATAAGTATTCAGTAACTTTTACTGCTGCAAATTGTGTCGATTTGCATTAATAAGATTTGATAGTTAGTTAGTTATGGTTTTGCCGCTATACAGAACTAAGCCTGCAAAACTATCAGTGCCCGTGGTGAGCAGAAGTAAAGATTGTTTGAAGTGCGGATTGATAAATATCCGGTAATCCGGAAGAGAAATGCAGGCTTTTGTCAGGATTATTCCAGGTACATCTCTATCAGTCCTTCCGGTGCCCTTATGCTGAGGATGCGGTTGTCACGGTCGACACCGGTAATGATGTCGTCGCTGACGGGGACGAGGATTTCTTTTTCGCCACGCATGATGCGCAGTATGGCCTGGTG
This sequence comes from Bacteroidales bacterium UBA5833, assembly GCA_002433025.1. GTDB lineage: Bacteria > Bacteroidota > Bacteroidia > Bacteroidales > Lentimicrobiaceae > Lentimicrobium. Next base: position 1,091 of record DJGZ01000063.1, on the reverse strand, counting down.
GGGGTATTCAAGCACTTCCTGTACGACGCCGGTATCGCCGAATGCTTCATCAAGGACGCGCCAACCTTTGATCTCGTGGTAGTAAAAGCGGTTGCCTGAGAGGGGGGGCAGAATTTCAAGCGGCAGGTAAAGTTCGCAGCCGGTAAGGATGGAAGCCTGTTCAGTCGAGTCGATATCCAAAAAGGTGAATACCGCGTTGTTGTTGTGCCGGAGCTGGATATCGGTAATAAAAAATGGAATCAGTTGTTCATTCATGCGAACGAAAACTGATTCCAGATTTATGTAGTCTTCCGGGTTGTCTGCATCTATATTGACCAGAAGGGATCCTTTGGAAGCAAAAAGTTTGAGAATTCTGCCCAGATAGAAATACCCTTCCATAGTCCCGGAAATGGCCGGAATTACTCGGCAGCGGTTTCTTCGGCAGCTTCTGCTGCAGGTTCTTCGGCGGCTTCGGCAGCGGCTTCTTCGGTTTCGCCGGCAGCAGCCTGAGCTTCCTGCATGCGTTTTTTGGCGATGGCTTCAGCGCGGGCTTCGTTAACCCTGGCTTCGGCTTCCAGACGCTTCTTGGAAGCTTCTTTCTCGCTCAGTTCAATGGCTTTTACAGCACTGCTGGTTTTGTTTTCCTTGGATTCTTTCCATTCGTTGAAACGAACTTCGGCAACTTCCTTTGTAAATGCGCCTTTTGCAACGCCTTTCATCAGGTGGTTGTAGAGCAGAACGCCCTTTTCGCTCAGGATAGCCTTCACGGTAGGGGTGGGGTCAGCTCCTTTAACAAACCAGTCGTAAGCTTTTTCGAAATTGAGATCAATCTCGGCAGGTTTCGCAACTGGATTATACGTGCCAATCTTTTCGATGAATCTTCCATCCCGGGGTGCACGACCGTCCGCAATTACAATGTGATAAAAAGGCCTGCCCTTCTTACCATGACGTTGTAATCTCATTTTTGTTGGCATAAAAATTAAATTAAGTAGTTAAAACTGTGATTTTTAGAACAGGGGTGCAAAATAACGGATAATTTCTGACATATCAAAGAGTTGGAAGGGATTTTTCTTGAAAATATTACTGGCGGGGTAGTTCATTATATGATGTGC